>NZ_BSPV01000003.1:0-855986 GCF_030161215.1 Vibrio algivorus | reverse complement strand
TCACCTTCAACATGACCACCGATGAAAATGGAGTGATCACCATCACTGGTGTGGATGGCGATGGTAACCCAGTCCTCGACATCACCATGACACCGACCATGAATGAAAATGGCGATGTCACCGTCGTAACGGATGTGAATCAATACCAACCACTCGATGAGAATGATGGCGTAGGTGATACCACCGGTTTGATCACAAATAATGGTGACACTATTTCAGTGGATTTACCGTTAGAAATCGATGACACCGATGGCGACACGTCGACCATTGATATCACGGTGAACTTTAAAGATGGTGAAGATCCAAGTTTTGGTGAAAACACTGAGATTGCTGAAATCACTGAAAACGACGGTGAACAAACGGCCAATGGCAGCATTGAATTTGACCAAGGCAGTGATCACGTTGATGAAATTGTCTTCGATCCCAATCAGCCGTCTTTAGAAGGCATTACCAGTAATGGTGAAGCGACTCACATTGATACCGCGGCCCTAGCAAGCGATCCAAGTACGCTCACCTTATTGGATGCGGATAATAATCCCGTGATGAGTGTGACCATCGATGCCGATGGTCATTACACCGTGACGCAATACCAGCCGATTGACCAAGATGACAGTGACATCACCAAGATTGCGTTGAATGTTTCTGGTACGGATGACGATGGTGATACTGCGAACGGTACCATCAATATCGTGATTCATGATGGCGCTAATGCTGAGAATGTGACTGATACCATTGATGTCATTGAAGGCGATGTTGATACGGGGGCCGTCGATGGTGATGGCAACCCTGTTCAGACCTACCCAGTAGAAGGCCATGGCTCTGTCACGATTGAATCGCCAAGCGATAACTTAGTCGCCGGCTCACTGCGCTTAAGTGAAGCGGGCAAAGCAGCCCTACAAAACGAGATGTCAGAAGTCACCATCAACGATGGCGATCCGGTCACCTTCAACATGACCACCGATGAAAATGGAGTGATCACCATCACTGGTGTGGATGGCGATGGTAACCCAGTCCTCGACATCACCATGACACCGACCATGAATGAAAATGGCGATGTCACCGTCGTGACGGATGTGAATCAATACCAACCACTCGATGAGAATGATGGCGTAGGTGATACCACCGGTTTGATCACAAATAATGGTGACACTATTTCAGTGGATTTACCGTTAGAAATCGATGACACCGATGGCGATACGTCGACCATTGATATCACGGTGAACTTTAAAGATGGTGAAGATCCAAGTTTTGGTGAAAACACTGAGATTGCTGAAATCACTGAAAACGACGGTGAACAAACGGCCAATGGCAGCATTGAATTTGACCAAGGCAGTGATCACGTTGATGAAATTGTCTTCGATCCCAATCAGCCGTCTTTAGAAGGCATTACCAGTAATGGTGAAGCGACTCACATTGATACCGCGGCCCTAGCAAGCGATCCAAGTACGCTCACCTTATTGGATGCGGATAATAATCCCGTGATGAGTGTGACCATCGATGCCGATGGTCATTACACCGTGACGCAATACCAGCCGATTGACCAAGATGATAGCGACATCACCAATATCGAGCTCAATGTCTCGGGGACGGATGACGATGGCGATACCGCGAACGGTACGATCGACATCGTGATTCATGATGGCGCTAATGCTGAAGATGTAAGCGATGAAGTTACCATTGAAGAAGGTGATCTTGAAAACCCAGCTTCAGGTAATGAATACCCAGTGCATGGTGAATCATCCAAGTTAATTCCAACGCCAAATGATGATCTTGACCCAAGTACCTTACAACTTACTGATGAGGCGAAAGTTATACTCTTTGGTGATGGTACCGAAGCGAACCCAGGGGAGCTATCTGAAATCACCTCAGGTGGTCAACCTGTTGATTTTGCACTGCAAGAAAATCCTGATGGCAGCATGAGCATTGTTGGAACCGTTGATGGTGAAAATGCGATCACGATAGGCTTTGAAGTGGTACAAGGTGAAGATGGCGAGTTCTATATCAACACCACTGTCGACCAAGCTTTACCACTGGATGATATCAATAAAGATGGTGATACTTCTGGCTTAATCACCAATGATGGTGATGTGATTTCGATTGATCTTCCATTGGAAATCTCCGACACCGATGGTGATATCTCTAATATCGACATCACCGTTAACCTAGAAGATGGCCAAGATCCGTCCTTTAGTGATGACAGTGAACCCGTTGTTATTAACGAAACAGATTTTGATAATATTGATCCAGATACGGGAGAAGGAAATCAAACTCCAGGTCAATCCACAGGTAAAATCCCAAGCTTTGATATGGGTTCAGATGAAATAGCATCGATGACCTTTGATGACCCTCAAGGTGAAAATTCAGGCTTAGACGATATTACCTACGATGGCGGTAAAGAAACCGACTATAAAGTGGATGGCAATACCATTACCGTCACCGGTGAAAATGATGAACCAATCTTAAGTATTAGCGTTGATACCGAAGGTAATTACACCGTTACGCAATATGAACCTATCGATCAAGATGCAGGGGATGTTGACCTTAATCTTAGTATTACTGCAGTGGATGATGATGGTGATAGCGCTTCGGGCAGCTTTAACATTGTTATTGTTGATCCAGAGGGGACCGATGCTACTGACGAAATCAATATCACTGAAGGTGATAAAGAAAACTGGGCTGATGGAAACGCTTATCCAGTTTCCGGTAGTAGTTCAGTGGTTATTGATTCTACTAGTGATGATCTACGTCCAGATACCTTACATATTGATCCAGAAGTCTCTACAGCTTTGGAAGCTGAACTTGATGGCTTAACCAGTAATGGACAACCGATTGATTTTGAAATTATTACAAATATAGATGGCACCATTACAATAACGGGTACCGCGGGTGGATCAGATATCTTAACGATGACGATGACCCCAACTGTTGATGCAAACGGTAATGCCACAATTACTACTGATGTTATTCAAAATGGTCCAGTTGATCATGAGGATGGCAATGGTGACAGTGAAGGCTATGTTACTAACAATGGTGACACTATCAGTATTGATGTGCCATTAGTGATTGATGATGCCGACGGAACATCAAATAATGTTGACATTACTGTTAATATTGCCGATGGCCAAGATCCGTCGTTTGGTACGGATACAGGAGTCACTCTTGAAGAAGGTTCTGATGGTATTGATTCTGGTAAAGGCCATATAGATGTGGATACGGGCAGTGATGATGTGGAGGATGTGCGTTTTGCCTCAGATCAATCTCAACTTGATGGTATTACGTCAAATGGTCAAACAACATCTGTGGAGCTTAGTGATGATGGTCATACATTAACAATTGTTGATGAGGATGGTAATCCTGTCATGGAAGTGACTATTGACCAAAATGGTGACTATGAGGTTAACCAATCTCAGCCTATTGACCAAATTAGTGAAGATGATGATATTTCAGATATTCCGATCAATGTTGAAGTCGAAGATGCTGACGGAGATGTAGGTAAAGGAACGATCACCATTCATGATACCGATGGCGTAAACGCACAAGGTGGCGGTGAGATTGATGCTGGAATGGTTGAAGGAGACCTTACTCCAGGTTCTGAATCAGAAGGGTATCCGAAAACTGCACAGAGTGGTTCAACTCATGTTGATGCGGGGTCTGATGACTTAGATCCAAGCACAGTACAAGTGGATCCTAATGTAATGGATGACTTGATTACAGAGCTCAACTCTGAAATTACCACAAAAGGTGGTGGTTCAGTTAAGTTCTCATTTGATCCTGAAACCAATACATTAACGGGAGTGGATGCTAGTGGTAACCCTGTTTTTGATTTTCACTTGATTGCAACACCGACTGAAAATGGTGGTGTTGATATTAGTGTTGATATGACGCAATACCAACCAATCGATCATGTGGATGGTGCTGGTGATACTACTGGGTATGTCCATAATGATGGTGACAACATCACCATCAATATCCCAATCCAAATTCAAGATACTGACGGCGATTTCATGGATGAGTCCATTGATTTCAACGGCACCATAAGCGATGGTAACGATATTGAAATCGATAGTGCTGACAGTATTAGCGTTAATGAATCTGATATTGATAAAGGTGGTGATCATCACGCGGGCTCAACACCTGGACAAAATGGCGAGTCAGCAACTGGTACGATTACTATTGATTCAGGTAGTGATTATGTGGATCACTATGAAATCGATGTTGATGCTTTCAATGAAAAAAATTCAGATAGTGAAGGTAATAGCAACATTACTTCGGGCGGTACCGACGTTATTTTAGTTGATAATGGTGATGGTACATATTCAGGTGTGCTGGTCGATGAAAATGGTAACCCAACGGACGATGATGTCTTTAACATCAGCTTTGATAACACTAATGGTAGCTATACCTTTGAAGTGACAGGCGCGATTGATCAGCCACTTGATAATGGCAATGGCGGTCAATCGACCAATATCATCATTCCTATTCATGGTGTTGATGATGATGGTGATAGCAGTAATACGATTGATGTCAATGTCACTGTTAATGATGATGTACCAACTGCAACTGATATTAATGAGGCGGTAGAAGAAGGCGTAGGATTAACCTACCTTGGTGATGTGCTTACTCAAGCTGGTGAGGGGGCGGATGGCGCTCAAGTTACCGCCATTGTAGTTGATGGTGAAGAGATTGCTTTAGATACTTTACCAACAGAGACCGGCCCTGATGGTAATGAATACTATGTTTATGAAGTTCAAGATTCTGACGATAATCATCAAGATTTAGGTACCTTATACGTCTCAGAATCTGGTGACGTTTATTTCGATCCATCAGCTGATTTAGATCATGATGGTAGTGATCTAAAAGAAAACATTCAATTTATCGTTACTGATGGTGATGGAGATACTGATACGGCTGATGTAAATATAGTCGTGACCGATGAAGGTCCAACCATGGAAGTTTCTGGCGGTACAGGCCAAGAAGAAGATGGTCGCCACACGACTGATGTTACAGATAATGTTGATGATAATACCCGCGAAGGGATTGAAATCAATATGACCGTTAATGTCGGTGATATTGATGAACATGAAGCACTTGGTGAAGTGACGATTACCCCTCAAGGTGAAGCTCATGGTGTATTTGAGTTCAATGGTGAGCCGATCACGCCAAATGAAGATGGCTCGATCACAATACCAAATGCAGCGTTTACTCCAATTGATAATGGCGATGGCACATTAAGCTATGAATTAAATGGGATTACATTTGTACCCGATGAAGACTTCTCAACTGTTGATGGTGATTTAGGTTTCAATGTAAGTGTCGAAGTGACTGATGATGATCATCGCGAAGAAATTGCGAATGGTTCATTCAACATCACTGTTGAAGGTATTGCCGATACACCAACATGGGATATGGATAACACTGATCTCTACTATGAAACAAGTGAAGACAGTGACAATGTGAAATTGAATATAGATGTTGATCTGAATGATAACGACGGGTCAGAAACCTTAGAATACCACCTTCAAATAACAGAAGGTGAAGGGGACATTTATGTTGATGGAGAAAAAATAGAGCCGGATGAAAATGGTGTGTATACCATTTCGGCTGATGATATCGATAAAGTGGAAGTTGATCCTGCGGATAACTGGTCAGGTGAAATGAAAATTGATGCTTGGGGAACCAGTACCGAAAGTGGCGATACTGTTGATGGCAAAGAAACAGCCGATTCCTCTCACCAAACGATTATCATCGATGTTACTCCAGATGCAGATGAAGTCAGCATGAGCACGAATAACAATATCAAAGTCGATGAAGATACTGCTATCCACTTGTCGGATGTGATTACTAAAGTGAATACTTCTGTCGATGATGATGGCTCAGAAAGTTACTTTGTGCGTATTTCAGGTTTACCAGAAGGCGCAACAGTATGGGGCGTAGATGATGAAGGGAATCCTGTAGAATTAGAGCCAAATGCAGACGGTTTCTATGTGATTTCTTTCGATGATATTGATGATACTGTCATCATGCCACCGCCACAAAGTAATGAAGATTTTACTTTTACCGTTGATGGAATGTCGGTTGATAACGCCGATCTGAGTGATACAGATCTGAATGATGAAGATATTTGGGCAGGTCAAGATAGTAGTGAAATCAATGTTGATATGCACGGTGTTGTCGATGATCCAACTATTGTTACAAGTGGAGATTGGGAAGTTTCTGACGATGGTAAAACGATCTCAACCACAGTGGATGAAGATGGTGCAGCCACGATAGATTTCAGCTTTATTTCTGGTGAGTACACAAACTCCGATGGGCATGGAGCGGTATCAGAAGATACAGACACATCTGAAAAAGTCACGTTCACAACATTACAAGATATTCCAGAAGGGGTGTACTTTAGCGATGCGGATGGTAATCCGTTAGAACCGACACTCGTTTCAACCAATCCAGACTTATACCAATTTGATGTTAATTCATTGAACGGTATTCAAATTCATACCAATAGCAATAGTGCGGATGATATTGATATTCCGGTACGTGTTGTGGTGACAGAAGATGACGGTGATTCGCAAGAATATGAATATAATATCCATATTAATGTTAATCCTGTCGTTGATGGTGTCGGTAAAGATGAGAACGGCAACTTAGAGGATTACAACACCACATCAAAAGGTAATGAAGATGAACTAATTAAACTGAATTGGGATCCTACGGCGCAGTTTGTCGATAATGACGGCAGTGAACAAGTTGTAGGCTTAACAGTTAATGGATTTGAGAATTATCCTGATGGTTATGCATTAGTGATTGGTGATGAAGTGCTCACCCCTGATGAAAATGGTTCAATTACCTTAACACCAGAACAGCTAGAGGAAGCTCAGGAAAGCGGCTTGTACCTTAGCATGCCCGAAGATGCAGATAGCGATTTACATTTAACCACGGATATCACTATTCGAGATTCAGATACTGAAAACCCAGATGATAACTATGATGAAACCACAATCCATGGGAATTTAGATGTGGATGTTACCGCTGTCGTTGAAGAAGATGGTGATGGTGTAGATGATGGTGGTAAGTTGGTTATTGATGACGCTGACGGTAATGCGATTGCAGATACTGATGGTGATGGGATTCAGGATATATATGAAGACCCAATTGATGAGGGGTCGAATGAAATTCGGTTATCAGTTAACGATATAGTTAATGGTAGTTCAGGCGGTAATAGCTTGGATTGGGTCAATGATGACACTTCAAGTGATGAAGTGATCAATAAAGTGATCATTACCTTCCCAGATGACTTGCCCGATGGTTTCCAAGTTGAAGGCGCGATAAATAACGGTAACGGTTCGTTTACGATTACTGAAGATAAACTCGATGATATTGTGATTAAAGCACCTATTGGGTTCGATGGTGATGTGACTATACACGTCAGTGTTACCATACAAGATCAGGGGGATGATGCTAACTCGGAAAGTGAGACAGTAATTAAAGAAACCGATATAACTCTTCACTTTACCAATGAAAATGATGGCGGTGACGGTACTTATACTCCACCTGCTGCCGGTGATATTGATGATGCAACTCAAGATCAACAAGTCGATGCTTCTGAAGATCAAGAAGGTGGCGTCAATATAGGTGATTTAATTTCAGATGGCTTTGTGATTAGCACTGATGATACTGATGGTGATGGCGTTCCTGATCTGGATAACGATACCACTTCAATCATTATTAATGCCGATGATTTACCTGAAGGTGCCACGATTGATGGTATGGAATATAACGAGCAAACGGGTGAATATGTCATTAGTGTTACCCCGAATGCTGATGGTTCAATAACGTTACCACCAGATGTGATTCTAAACTTACCACCAGATTATGCTGGTGATATCGATATTCCCGTGAAAGTTGTTGAAACTGATAACGATAGTGGCCTGTCCAATGAAGGCTCAATGAATATCACGGTTAATGTTAACCCTGTTGCAGATGCCCCAGAAGTCACCATTACTGGTGGTGGTGATGAAGATAGCCTAATTGAACTAGATTTAAGTACCGTGATAGGCGACCAAAATAATGGTGGTATAAATAATGGTGGTGATGAAGAAATTACAGATGTGACGATTAAACTAGTTGATCCATCACAAGGTGAATTTGTCGACGAGAATGGTGATGTAATTCAACCGGATGCCAATGGTGAAATTCATGTTGACCCTAATGAGCCAATTTATTTCCAACCTGCGCCAGATTTCAGCGGTACTGTTGATGTTATCGTGACAACGGACGTAACTGATACTGCAATGGTTGATGGCGAAGAAGTGAGTAATAGTGGTTCGTTTGAACAGAATGTGAGCTTTGATGTCAATGCCGTGAATGATGATATTGAAATCAATGGTGAAGTCGCCACTGGTGAGAATCCCGTTCAAGTTACAGGTGATGAAGGAACATCGATTTCATTTGGTGATTTCACCGGAAATGTGACTGATATGGATGGCTCAGAAGAGATTATTTCTGTCAGTATTACCGGCGTACCAGATGGCTTCGTGATTGAAGGCGCTAATAATATGGGAGATGGTGTTTGGTCTCTCCCTAATGTGATCAGCGATGATGGCCAAAGTTTTGATTTATCAGATTTGAGTATTCTGCCACCAAATGATTTTAGTGGTGATATTGACCTAACGCTTAAAGTCTACACAACAGATGATAATGGTGATCCTGTTGAGAAAGACGTACCTGTTAATATTCATGTTGATGCTAAAGCGGATGCAGTTAATACAGATGTAGATGCTTCTGTTTCTGGTGATGAAGATTCGGCGAATGGCATAACGATCAATATCAATGCACATGCAGTTGATGATGAAAATAGCGTAACAGATCCGGCAAGTAATGTTCATGAAGGTGCACCAGAGCAAGTTCAAGTAACCATTTCTAATGTGCCTGATGGTGCAACTTTTGGATTCCCGGAAGGCTCAGATGGTGAAATTATTCAAAATCCAGATGGCACTGTCACGATCATTTCCGATGGTTCAGATCTGGATAGCATCATCTTTTATCCACCAGAAGATGGTAATTCCGATAACATGACCGTTGGTGGTGAAGATTGGGACGGAACCCTTGATCTTGCTATCCAAGGTAATGATAACGGTGATACCTCTGGCCCGGTCGAAAACGTCACGGTTGATATTGATATCAAAGCTGAAAATGATGCTGCGGTGAATACGGCTCCGGATAATGTGTCTGCAAGTCAAGATGGTAGTCCGACACTGATCGAAGGTATTCAAATCAGTGATGTGGATTCCGGTGAGGGTAAAGGTGATTATACAGTGAGCTTTAATGCTCAAGGTGGCACACTGGCTTTACCAGAAGGGACAGATACAACGGGTTTAAATATCACTGATGATGGAAACGGCAATTACACCATTGAAGGATCGATTGATGATATCAACGCGGCATTAAGTGGTGGAGTTGTTTATACCCCAAATGAAGGAACTGAAGGCGATCAAACCATTAGTATCACCACAACAGATAATGGTGATGCAGATGGCAATGATAAACAGACAACCATCAGTGAAATTACGGTCAACGATGTTGTAAGTTATGATCCTGAAGAGGTTGCTGATTCCGAGGTGCCGCCAAGCAGCTACAATGCGGTTTATACTGGGCAAAATAATCCACAAGAGCTTCGTAGTCACTTAGCTTCAGCCGCGGCACAAATTAATACAGCGTCAGTGGTACCTTTAACTGCACTTCTATTAGGAGCAGAGGTTGTAGCAAATGAAGGTGAAACCTTAGAGCTAAACCATTTAGGTGGAGCTCAAGTTGTGGATGAGAATAATCAGCCTTTAGGCATGGCTTCAGATGATGGTTCTGTGACATTAACATCAGACCAAGTTGCAGAGGCTTATGTACAGCAGCAAGTTGAGTCAAAGCACACTGAATTTACGGTAGTAACAAAATCTGCGGATAATCGTATTGTTGGTGAGCATAATGTTTCTACGGCGAGCTTTAATACTACGGGGTTAGATTCACAACGCGATGTTTCGAGTCAAAATAATTCATCAGCCTCTGATAATAACGCTGAGAATGTAAAAGCTGCGGCAGTTGGTGACGCTGAACATGCTATAGAAGCTCAAAATGTGTCTGATTTATTAGCTGCAAACCCTGAAATAGTTGAGCAATTAGCCGAGAATGCTGAGCAATTATCAGATGATTTACATGCTATTGTTGATGAAGTTTCAGCGCTTTCTCAAGATAAGCTTGATGAAGCTATCGTAGATAAAGTATCGGAACTTCAACAAGATATGAATGATGCATCAAGCCAAGATTTATCATTAATGGATAACCCATCTGACCATGCAGATGAGCTAACAAGTAACGAGGATAGTGCAAATTATTACGAGCAATCTCAACAAGATGATGAGATTGCTTTAACGAATGAAGATGCACAAGATTTCGATGATGCAAATCAAGATGACGGATTCTTTGATGAAGATGACAGCTTTGATTGGGATCACCTTGCTGCTAATGGTTTAGATGATGAGCTTAATGATGATGCTTCTGGCATGAAAATAGCGGATGATCTTATGACGATTCACAGCGATACTGATTTCGATGTAGCAGACTTACTTGATCAAGACGATCAGAATGACAATTTTGATATGGATAAATTGCTAGGTGACGCAGCGGCATCCTCGGCAGCCGATATTGGTAAGCCGGAAGAAGCATCTGCGGATGATTTAGCGTCTACTCAGCCCCTTGACCAACCAGATGTATCTGGAATGGGAATGGATTTATCAGGGCTTCATGATACAAGTTCAGCAGGGCATATCATTAATGACTTGTTTGATCCAAACCAAATAAAACCTACAGATAGTTAATATCATTTAGGTTTGCAGCCATATTAATAACCCCACAGAGTCGATCTGTGGGGTTATTTTGTATAACGTACAGACAACGAAATAATTTCATACATTCACCGTTATTGATTGAAAAATGTCAGCTCGATCAAACATTCTATAATCTATTTCATTATGATTTTAGCTTTGCAAGTTATGCATTGTACTTAGATGAAAAACGCCATAGGATTGATAAAAATAGAGAGTAGTCATAGGCTTTCATCGAATTTTAAATACCTTCATCGGAGGTTAAACAACAGGGAATCAACCATATGGTTGCAGTTAAAAAACAACAAATTGCACCTCAAGGACCTGAATTTTCAGATCTAATACAGGGTTATTGGCGCTTAGCTAATTGGGGAATGACACCACAAGAGCGTTTAACGTTTCTAAAGCAACATGTTGAACTCGGTGTAACGACGGTTGATCATGCAGATATTTACGGCTATTACGAGTGTGAGCAATTATTTGGCGAAGGTTTAGCATTAGATAAAAGCATGCGTGATCAAATTGAGATAGTCACTAAGTGCGATATCAAATTGTGTGGCAATAAAAATCCTGACTGGAAAGTGAATCACTATAACACCAGTAACAATCACATTGTTGAATCAGTCAATAATTCATTAGCACGCTTACAAGTTGAAAATATTGATGTGTTATTGATTCATCGCCCAGATGCTTTAATGGATGCGGATGAAGTTGCCGAGACATTTTCTGAGCTAAAACAAGCTGGTAAAGTTAAGCACTTTGGTGTATCTAACTTCACCCCCCGTCAATTTGAGTTGCTGCAATCTCGCTTAGATACGCCGTTAGTGACCAACCAGGTTGAAATTAACCCATTAAATTTTGATGTGGTTGATGATGGGACTCTAGATTTACTTCAACAGTTACGTATTAAGCCAATGGCTTGGTCTTGCCTTGCAGGTGGTACTATTTTTAATGGCTTAAAAGAACAACATGTTCGCGTACGTGATGAATTAGAAGCAATACGTGAAGAAGTTGGTGCTGAAAGTATTGATCAAGTTATCTATGCTTGGGTTCGTCGTTTGCCATCTAAGCCTTTACCAATTATTGGTTCTGGTAAAATTGAACGAGTTCAAACTGCGATTGATGCATTAAATATTGAATTAACTCGTGAGCAATGGTTCCGAGTATGGATTGCGTCGAAAGGTCACGGTGTGCCATAAGCCTATATGCTGTGTACTTGTGACGGTACTTATCGCTCTAATACAACTTCAATTGCTTTGCGTATAGCTCTTACGTAAAAAGGAACTTAGCTCGATCTGAGTTCCTTTTTTACGTTTGTTTTTAATCATCGGTTTATGATGATGAAGCAGGTTGGTATGGTAGTCCGGCCTGTTGAATTGATTGACATATCGTCTCACGTATCCATTGATGGCCTTTATCTTGATTGTTTCTTTCATGCCACAGTAACACATAAGCCATTGGCATAAACTCAAATGGTAATGGTAATTGAGTTAATGGGTAGAGCTTAAGCGCATGGCTAGCGAAACTCGAGGGTAGGGTGAAGATCAAATTGGTATGAGCGCATACACTCGCTGCGCCATAAAAATCAGGCACTGTAGCGTTAATTTTACGATGATGGCCTAAATCTGCGAGGTAGTAATCCAATGCCCACCATTCTTTACCTTCGCAACGAACCTGCACATGTGATAGTGCTAAATAATGATCTAATGTCCAGCCGGCATCTTCAATGACTTTTAATATGGGGTGATCATTTTGTACTAAGCAAACTTGTTTATCCCTAAATAAAGTTTGGTGCTCAATCCCTTCGGGTAACTTACCAACACTAAACTCTGACTGAGGATGCAAATCCCGTCCTGCGATTCCAAAATCAATTTGCCCGTGTTGTAAGTCGTTAAATGATTGGCCAGTCCATAGATAAGAATCAAGTTGAATATCGGGTGCTTGATTGAGTAATGAACCAATAAAAGAGGGAATTAAGGTTTCATAGGCGCTTTCTACCATAGAAAAACTAAATTTACGGTGACTCGTCTCAGGGATAAACGTTGGTGGCTGAGTGATTTGGTATAAGTCTTGAAGTACGCTAGGCAACATTTTGGCTAATGCAAGGGCATGAGCAGTCGGCTTTAACCCATGAGAAGTACGCTGAAACAGAGGATCTTCTAGCGTATCGCGTAGACGGTTTAAACTTTTACTTAATGCCGATTGACTTAAATTTAAACGATTCGCCGCACGAGTAACACTTTGTTCTTCAATGAGAACTTGTAAGATTACAAGTAAGTTAAGATCGATTCTTGCTAGTTTATCTAAATTCACTGTTATTCCTTTAGGGAAATTATCTTTGGCTATTATACCATTTCTATTCATAACATCTAAGCGCTACACTATCGGTCTTATCTGATGTGCCAACTTTTACGAGAACTCGATGCAACGTAACTTATTACCTATGTTAATGGCGATGGTGCTACTTAGCCCATTAGCTATCGATATTTATTTACCTTCTCTTCCTACGATGGCTGAGGAATTTTCGGTTTCCAATAGTGAAGTTCAATCCACTTTAATTTTATTTTTGTTTGCAATGGGGTTAGGCCAGATTGTGATTGGTCCGCTTGCAGACCGTTTTGGTCGCCGACCAGTCGCATTGTTTGGGGTCATTCTATATGGGTTGAGTAGTGTTTTGGCGGGCGTAGCACAAGAGTTTGAACTGTTACAAATTGCCCGAGTACTACAAGGGTTAGCGGCTTGCTCGACATCAATTGTAGTATTCAGCGCAGTTCGAGATTGCTACAGCGTAAAAGAAAGCGCCAAAATATACAGTTACCTTAATGGTGCAATTTGTGTCATCCCTGCATTAGCACCAACCCTCGGTGGGGTATTAGCTTTACACTTTGGCTGGCGTTCAACATTTGTATTTATGACTTGTTACGCTATTTTAATTTTATGCATGGTGACTTTCCGTTTTTCTGAAACTCGTCCGTCTCATACGATAAGTGATGGTGCGTTATATCGTTGGGCTCGCTACAAGCCTGTTTTAATGGATCGTCATTTTCTTTTTTATGCCATTTGTTGCATGACAGGTATGGGGGCCATTTTAACGTATGTGTCTTATTCCCCAGTTTGGCTTATTGGACATTTAGGTATGTCTGAATTGGCATTTAGTGGTTTGTTTGGTATCAATGCTCTGATTAACATTGGTGCTTGCTTTGGTGCGCCTTGGGTGATCAAGAAACTCGGTAATCGTCCAACGGTTATCTTTGCTCTATCGCTATTTGTCGTTTCGGCAGCCTTACAATTTGTCGTTCACCAATGGGGACTTACATCACCACTGGCGGCATCTGCAGGATTCATGCTACCAATGGCATTGCTATGTATTGGTTTTGCTTTGCTGCTAGGGCCTGCAACTAGCATGGCATTATCAGGCTTTGGTGAACGAGCAGGAACTGCGGCGGCAATGCTTGGCTTTATTCAAATGAGCGGTGCGTCCTTATTGGCAGGCTTGATTCAACAAACCTCTTTAACGGCTCCTTATGCGGTGATATGTGTTATGGGCGGTGGGGCAATTATATTGTTGACGATAATGTCGATGAAAAGAATGAACGCATGGCATGTCGAACGACTGGCTCACGATTGATGTGCCATGCTTCTCTTTATGAGTGATTGAAAAGCCAGCCTATTGCTGGCTTTTTTGTTATTTAAATTATTTGTGCGACTGAGGCTTATGAAGGATAGTATGGGTATCAAGTGATTAAACTTTAAATTAGAGGTGTACGAATGAAAATCTCAATGTTCAGCACAAAATCTTACGATGAAAGATCATTTCTCCAAGCAAATGAAAATTATGGTTATGAATGTCACTTTTATAATTTTCAGCTTGATCTAAAAACAGCACCAATAGCTGAAGATTCTCAAGTTGTTTGTGCTTTTGTGAATGACGATTTAAGTCGCCCAGTACTAGAGAAGTTGGCAAAGCAAGGTACTAAACTTATTGCAATGCGCTGTGCTGGTTTTGATCGCGTTGATTTAGAAGCAGCAAAAGAATTGGGGTTACAGGTTGTAAGAGTTCCCGCTTATTCTCCAGAGGCGATAGCAGAGCACGCAGTTGGTATGATGATGTGTTTGAATCGTCGTTTTCATAAAGCTTATCAGCGCACTCGTGACGCTAACTTTTCTTTGGAAGGATTAACTGGATTTAATTTTTATAATAAAACGGCTGGGGTCATTGGTACGGGGAAAATTGGTTTAGCCACGATACGTATTTTAAAAGGCTTAGGCATGAATGTTTTATGCTACGACCCATACCCTAGTGATGCCGTAAATGAAATGGGTGCCACTTACTCCTCGCTTGAAGATATTTATCAGCAATCGGATGTGATCACTCTACACTGTCCTTTAACCCCCGAAAACCGCCGACTTTTAAATGCTGAATCATTTAGTAAAATGAAAGATAAGGTGATGATTATTAATACTAGTCGAGGCGGTTTACTTGATTCACAAGATGCCATTGAAGCGCTAAAAGCTGGAAAAATTGGCGCGTTAGGGCTTGATGTATATGACAATGAAAAAGAATTGTTTTTCCAAGACAAATCTAACGACATTATTACCGATGATATTTTTCGTCGTTTGTCAGCTTGTCATAATGTCTTATTCACCGGGCATCAGGCATTTTTAACTGATGAGGCACTAGCCAATATTGCAGACACGACATTAAGTAATATTAAATTGTTCTCACAACAAAAATCTTCCGGTAATGAAGTAATTTAAGCTAGCTATGATTGGCTAAAATTCGGCTAACATTTGTTGAATGTGTAACTTGCGGCTCATCATGCCAATGTTTAAGTTTATGAAAGGGAATTCATGATTAATTATAAAGTAAATGTGCCGATTACCAGTACACAGTTCATTGATCTTTTACAGCAAACGTCGTTAGGTGAACGAAGGCCTCTTGATGATGAACTGACAATTAAAGGCATGTTAGAAAATAGCGATTTGATTGTGACGGCGTGGGAAGGTGAAACCTTGGTTGGTATAGCTCGTTCAATTACTGATTTTTATTATTGTTGTTACTTGTCTGATTTGGCTGTGTCGGAAAATACGCAGACGAAAGGGATTGGTAAGCAGTTAATTATTGAAACATTTAAGTGCTTAAAATCAGGCTGTAAGATGAATTTACTGGCAGCACCGCTTGCTGTGGAATACTATCCACATATTGGCTTTAAACAACATAAAAGCGCTTGGATCTTAAGCGATTTGAGCGAGTTAAATTAACAAAGAGTACGGTTTAATGATTTCTTTGCAAGCTGGATTAATTTACTGCTTAATCTTGAGTTTTGTCACTTTTATTATTTACTGGAAAGATAAACGAGCGTCAATCAACGGTAATTGGCGAACCTCTGAAAAAACATTACATATACTTGCTTTTTTAGGTGGCTGGCCTGGTGCGTTGTTAGCTCAACGTATTTTCCGTCATAAAACCAGTAAGTTTCGTTTTCAGTTTGTATTTTGGCTATTAGTTGTCCTTAATTGTATTGGTACAGTATTGATCCAAAACCCTAATTTTTATATGTAATGTGAATCAACAAGGATTACTACCATGAACTCTGATTATCCTTTAGTTTCTGCAACTTGGCTCTTCGACCATTTTTCCGATGATAATATCGTTGTTCTTGATGCGACCATTCAACATTCTGTGATAGGTGAAGCTTTAGAAATGCCTCGCCAGTATCTGCCTAATTCACAGCTTTTCGATATTGAAAATGTTTTTGTAGATTTAGCCAATCCGCTTCCGAATACCATGCCAAGCCCTGACTTGTTTACAGAGAAAGCCCGTCAGCTAGGTATAAATCAAGATAGCGTGGTGGTGTTATATGATGCCCGAGGTTTATACTCTGCCCCTCGAGGCTGGTGGATTTTCAAAACCATGGGCTTCGAACACGTTTATGTACTCGATGGTGGAGTGTCATTATGGCAATCATTGGGCTATCCATTAGTTGAATCTTATACGGATATCAATAGGCCGATTGGTAATGTGAATGCGAGTTACCAAGCACATAACGTATTTAATGTTGATGATGTGCTAGCGGCTATTTCAAATGATGATATTCAAATTATTGATGTGCGCTCACAAGATCGCTTTTTAGGTAAAGTAGCAGAACCTCGAGAAGGCATGCGTTCTGGGCATATTCCATCGTCAACCAATCTACCTTTTGCTTGTGTACTTGAAGGGCAGCAGTTCAAAAAAGTAGAGACTTTAGATGCGTTGTTTGAGCAATACCTGAGCGCTTCAAAGCAACAAGTGTTTTCTTGTGGATCGGGTTTAACTGCATGTATTGTCCTGATGGCTGCTTACCTTTGTGGCTATACTAATCTAGCCGTATACGATGGTTCTTGGGCTGAGTGGGGCGCAAACCATAATCTACCGATTGAATAAATAATAAGGAACCGTTATGACGAATGTCAGCTATCCAGTAAAAGGCCAATGTCAGTGTGGTAGTGTTAATTTTATATTGAAAGCTGCACCTAAGGCGATCATTGCTTGTCACTGCAAAGAATGTCAGAAACTATCAACCAGTGCGTTTAGTATCACTTGTGTTGTCGATGCAAAGGATATTGATGTTCAAGGTGAACTAAAGCAAACCAGCCGTATTGCAGATAGCGGTAATGAAAACGTCGGTTATTTCTGTTCTGGCTGCGGTAATCGTATTTATCAATTAAACCCAGCAGCGCCTGAGCTGATCAAATTTAAGGCCGCGGAGAGTTTAGATGATACCCAAATGATTGTTCCAGCGATGCATGTATGGACAAGCGAAAAGCAAGATTGGGTTGTGATACCAGATGGTGTTCAGCAATTTGAAAAACAGCGTTAATCGATAATTGGTAAACATTTAATTACCTCTCCTTATCACAATGATAACTTGCATATAGACCAAATAGGTTCGACACTGAAGCCATCCCATCACAACTTAAGGATGATGTTATGGCTTCAGTTCCTTCCAATACTTTTTACCGTACCGAACATGACAGTATGGGTGAGGTAAAAGTCCCTAAAGATGCTTTATATCAGGCTCAAACTCAGCGAGCGGTTGATAACTTTTCAATTAGCTCTTTGACGATGCCGCCTCGTTTTATTCAATCTATCGCCATGATTAAACAAGCTGCTGCCAAGACTAATGAAGAGCTAGGTCTACTTGATAGTGCGATATCTAAAGCGATTCAAGCAAGTTGTCAGACCATCATAGAGGGTGAGTATTTTGAACAATTCCCAATTGATGTTTTTCAAACGGGTTCTGGCACCAGCACTAATATGAACCTAAATGAAGTGATTGCGACCTTATCTAATCAAATTCTCGCGGAAGAAACGAGCCAAGCACAGCGTGTTGGTCCGAACGATCATGTCAATATGGCGCAAAGCAGTAATGATGTGATTCCTTCTGCTATTCAAGTTAGTGCATTAATGGCGATTGAAGATGAATTGATTCCGGCTATGGAGCACCTAAGTCAAGTGTTGGAGGAAAAGGCGTCCGCACTGTCTCATATAGTGAAAACGGGTCGCACTCACTTGATGGATGCGATGCCAGTAACTATGGGGCAGGAGTTATCAGGTTGGAAGATGCAAATTGATAAAGCTCGTGAGCGTATAGAACAACTCTTGCCTGATTTAAAGCAATTGGCACAGGGCGGAACCGCAGTTGGTACAGGAGTCAATGCACCTCAAGAGTTTGCCCAATTATTGACCCAGCACCTTAGTGCAATAACAGGAAAAGCTATCCAACCAAGTGATAATTATTTCTACAATTTAAGCAGCCAAGATACGAGTGTAGCAGTATCTGGTGAGTTAAAAGCTTATGCAGTAGCCTTAATAAAAATATCTAATGATCTACGTTGGATGAATTCAGGACCGCTTGCGGGAATAGGTGAAATCGAGTTGCAAGCTTTACAACCGGGTTCATCCATTATGCCTGGTAAAGTGAATCCCGTTATACCTGAAGCTGTAGCCATGGCAGCGGCGCAAGTGATAGGTAATGACGCAACGGTTACGGTGGCTGGGCAAAGTGGTAATTTTCAATTAAATGTAATGCTACCAGTGATTGCTTATAATTTACTGCAAAGTATTGAACTGCTTATTAATAGTTCGCATAGTTTAGCGGATAAAGCGATTAAAGGTTTTGTAGTGAGAGAAGATAATTTGGGGTTGGCCCTCGCTAAGAACCCAATTTTAGTTACTGCATTAAACCCTATTATTGGTTATGAAAAAGCCGCTCAAATTGCCAAAAAAGCGTATAAAGAAAAGCGTGCGATTATTGATGTGGCAGAACAAGAAACCAAACTATCACGTGAAGAGCTTGAGAGATATCTCGATCCAAGTAAATTAACGAAAGGCGGGATAGTTTGAATCTCGTGGTGTTGTAGTAGGAAGAGAAATAAATTTTAGTTTAGCTATCGATAAAAGAAAGAAGCCACAAAGTCATGTGGCTTCTTTAAGATATTATATCACTGGATTACTCGTAAAGTACTTCAACGCGGCGGTTATGCTCACGACCTTCTGCTGTACTATTATCTGCAATTGGATCTTCTTCACCTTTACCGATAGTGGTAATACGTGATTCTTCGATACCTTGAGATTCTAGGTAGTCAGAAGCAGATTGCGCACGTTTCTCTGATAATTTTTGGTTGTATTCAGCACTACCAGTTGAATCTGTATAACCAATGACATCTACACGCGTTTCAGGGCTTTCTTTTAGATGAGTGACTACTTGATCAAGAGAGCTTTTTGCTTCAGGTGTTAGTTCTGTTGAATCATGTTCAAATGCACCTTTTGAAAGTGTAACGGCTGGAATTGGATCAGCTGGTGGGGCTGGTTCTACAACTGGCTCTGGTTCTGGTTCTTGAGTGGCAACTACTGCGGCTGTCGTTGCTGCTGCAGCTGTTGCCGCGGCACCATTATCGGAACTACCAAAGTAGTAACTTAAGCCAAGAGATAAATAATTTACGTCAGATCTTCCAGTAGTACTATTTTCACCAACGTTATCAAACCATTGGTATTCGCTCCGGATTCTCCAGTTATGGCTAAGTTGATATTCGACACCAGCACCTAACATTAATGACCAGTTTTCATCGCTATCATTATAAGCGCCTGTTTTCTGATCTACATAATTATAAGAAGTACCTACTTTACCGAATAGGTTCCAAGCACTGGTCAGGTTCCAATCTAGTTTAGCTCCGACCTCACCGTTTTGAATTTGAGTTTTATTAACTTCTGAACCTGCTATGTGTTCTTTAGAGTTTCCTAAGTAGTTATAGCCACCCTCTAAAGAGAACCACTCATTAAACTGGTAACCACCATAGACACTACCAGCCCAAGCATCATCATCAATATCGCCGTCATTCTGACTGAAATCGAAATTAGACCAACCTGTTTTTGCGCCAAGGTAAAAT
The DNA here is from genome assembly GCF_030161215.1 of Vibrio algivorus. NCBI lineage: Bacteria > Pseudomonadati > Pseudomonadota > Gammaproteobacteria > Vibrionales > Vibrionaceae > Vibrio > Vibrio algivorus. Next base: position 835,686 of record NZ_BSPV01000003.1, on the reverse strand, counting down.
TCACCGGCATTTTCTGCAGCGGCATTGACCTGTGGCGACATAAGAAGAGAAAGAGAAATGATCGACGCGACAGAAGGGTAAAGAGAAATCCGTTTAATATTCATATTGGCACCAACTATAAAGTTATTTTGTCCATACAAGCGATCCACAACTTCGATAAAGGAAACTTGGACCATGATTTTGCTAGTGAGTAATTGAAAACTATAAAGTTATCAAAAACCTGCCTACACAATACTGTTGTAAGAATAGTTTATCAATCTATGAGTGTGAAACTTTTGTAAATTTTAAGTGTCGATGATTGGTTTGTTGAATGACAAGTTAGCAGGTTCACTGATTATGCTATGCATCGTTTTAGAATTTGTTTTTGGCCCTATATAATTATTAAATTTCAATGCATTATGTTGTTTTTTGAGTGTTGAGTGATGCGATAAACTATGAGGTTGGATTGACGTGGTATACTTTTTTACTCTGATTTGTCGAAATGTTGCTTTTTTGTGTTAAAAATGAAAACCAATTATTGTGATGTAGATCTCTATTTTTTGGTGATCTCTATCGCATAAAAAGAGAATTTATTGATTCCTAGTAAAAGAATAGAGTGTAGATTTAACAAGATCTAGGTAGAGGTCATAAAGATTCATAAGGAGTATGAAATGCTTAGTTTAGGCTTGGATATCGGTGGAACAAAAATTGAAGCGGTAGTGTTAGCAGAAGATGGCCAAATAATTTATCAACAGCGAATACCGACGCCAACTAACAGTTACACTGAATTCTTATCAACAGTCACCAGTTTTATTAAGAGCATTCAACAAACACTGCAACAGCCTATGACTATTGGTATTGGCCTACCTGGCGCAATAAGTCCTGACAACCAAACCATAAAAAACTGTAATTGCTTAATTTTGAATGGCCAACATTTGGATAAAGATATTGCCGACATAGTTAAACAGCCAGTATTTATCGCTAATGATGCCGATTGTTTTACATTATCGGAAGCTCAAGATGGTGCAGGAGCAGGGTATCCTACCGTCTTTGGCGTCATTATTGGCACGGGGTGCGGTGGTGGTGTCGTCGTTAATGGTCAATTACTTTCAGGACCAAATGCGATTGCTGGAGAATGGGGACATAATACATTGCCACAATACCATCGAGATAATGATGGACTGGCTCAACAATGTTACTGTGGAAAAATTAACTGCATAGAACGTTTTATTTCAGGAACAGGTTTTTCTGAACGCTATAATCAACAGTATGGAACAGAGTATGACTCTGCCGAAATCATGAGTTTAAAACGCGCTGGGAATACTAATGCAGAGCAGCATTATTTATCGTTTATTGATATGTGTGCTCGTAGTTTGGCATCCGTGATCAATGTACTTGATCCACATGTAATTGTTCTTGGTGGTGGTCTGTCGAATGTAGAAGAAATGTACCCAGATATAAGCGATGCCATTGGAACTTATGTTTTTTCGGATGTGTGTAACACGAAGATTGTGAAAGCTAAGTATGGAGATTCAAGTGGTGTAAGAGGGGCATGTTGGTTGCCTAAAATGCATCAGGTTAATATTTAATTGAATTTTACGCTCTGTACTTGAAGTGGTAATTTTGATGCCAGCATTAACTCACTTGGAATCAGTAAATAGCCACTCATTTTTCTTATAGAGTCAGATGGTTAAAGTGAGTGGCTATTTTTTAGAATCAATCGCAGTTGAAGTTACTGAATATTAATCTTCATTGGTTGAGCTGATTTTGTGGATAGATAAATCGGCGCCATTATATTCTTCTTCTTGGCTCAAACGTAAACCTGACAATTTATGAATGGTGCCATAGACTAGTATGGAACCTAATACGGCTATGGTAATACCTAATAGCGTACCGAGAGTTTGAACGATTAAGCTTACACCACCCATTCCACCTAGTGTTGTCTGTCCAAAGATACCGGCAGCAACTCCTCCCCATGCTCCACATACGCCATGCAGCGGCCAAACCCCTAATACATCATCGATTTTGGTTTTGTTTTGCATGAAAGTAAATAACCATACAAAAACTGCGGCGGCTACAACACCCGTTACTAATGCGCCGATTGGATGCATCAAATCTGATCCAGCACAAACCGCCACTAAACCTGCTAGAGGGCCGTTATGGATAAAACCTGGGTCATTTTTACCAAGAACCATAGCGGCTAATATGCCTCCAGCCATAGCCATTAAAGAGTTCATCGCCACTAATCCGCTAATACCGTTAATGCTTTGTGCCGACATGACATTAAAACCAAACCAACCCACACATAGTATCCATGCGCCTAGTGCAAGAAATGGGATGTTAGAAGGGGCAAAGTTAGTATGTTTTCCCGCTCGAATTCGTCCGTTACGCATACCGAGGAATATCACAGCGACTAGTGCAATCCAGCCTCCTACGCCATGTACAACGACCGAGCCTGCAAAATCATGAAAGCCAGTACCAAAGGTGGTTTCAAACCATGCTTGTAGGCCAAAATTGCCATTCCAAATCATGCCTTCAAATAATGGGTACACCAAGCCAACAATAAAAAATGTACCAACCAAAATAGGGTAGAAGCGAGCTCGTTCGGCGATACCACCAGAGACAATTGCCGGAATTGCTGCAGCAAAGGTAAGTAAGAAAAAGAACTTAACTAGCTCGTAACCATTCCCTGCCGAAAGGTTTGGAGCATCAACGAAAAAAGAATGTCCGTAAGCAACCCAATAACCAAAAAAGAAATAAGCAATAGTAGACACACCGAAGTCGGAAAGTATTTTTACTAACGCATTAACTTGGTTCTTATGCCTTACGGTACCCACTTCAAGGAAGGCAAATCCTGCATGCATAAGAAAGACCATTATAGCTCCGAGTAATAAAAATAAAGTATCAGAGCTTTGGGTCAATGCTTGTACTGAGCCATATACTTGAGTGGTGGATTCATCCATGTCTATGTATCTCCTAAAAATGAACGTATTTAACTTTAATTGGGGCTAGCAATGCACAACGGTGAAGAATGGGCACCGTTTTGATGCAATAACTGTTTTGTTAAGCAAGTACTATGCCATTATTAAAAGTATGGTTAATGAGCGGTTTTGTTAGTTTTATTGGTTGAAGTGGTGATAAAACGAAAACAAAGCGCACCAAAATCGATCCTTATGATCAAAATTGGTGCGATTCATTTTGTGTGAGAGGGATTAAGATGGTGCAGTATTATGATGACATTTCGCTTATACGTTGGTAGTAGGTTCCGTTTTGTCTTCTGTATGTTTCGGAAGGTCACCCTGTTGAAGCTTATCTTTTTTCAAAGTTCTATGAAGTAATTGAGTGTAGATTGGCTGTCCACCAAGCAGCTGAGCCATTATGGTGGCACCTAGTGTCGTGATGATTAAAGGCAAAATCAAATGGTAGTTATTAGTCATTTCTATTACCAATAAAATACCAGTAATAGGGGCTCGTACGGTTGCCGCAAAAAGCGCTCCCATGCCGGCAATAGCAAACATACCAGGGTCAATGTTTAAGCTTGGGTCGATGTAAAGCGCAAGTTGCCCAAAGAAAGTACCAAAAAGAGTACCAAGAGCAAGCATGGGTGCGAAAATCCCCCCTGGCGCTCCAGAGCCGAAACAAACTAAGGTAGTCGCAACACGAGCAAAGAATAAAATGAGCAGTAAGCTGATACTGTAATCACCAGTAGTTGCACCAGGAATCAGTTGAATACCACCACCAGTTAATTCTGGGAGATAAAGTAGCAGTAAGCCAAATGTTCCACCGATGACTGTCCCAGTGATTAAGTAACGTTTTCTATCATTACGGTGAATCAGCACAAACATGTCTTGTGACCACGTAACTAAGCGATTGAAAGTGACACCAAAAATACCGAAGATTAAACCTAAGACGAGAAATAACCACAGCGTGTTGAGGTCTGGCGCAATATACTGCGGCATAGTGATAACTGCTGCTTGACCACTAATTGAACGAAATACAATGGTTGCCACTACCGAAGAGATAATAACCGCTTTAATAGAGAGTAGGTTGTATTTAAAGTGAGGACGCATTTCTTCAACCACAAACATGATCCCAGCTAGTGGTGCATTAAACGCCGCAGCCAAACCACCTGCTGCACCACAAGCGAGTAGTGAATGTTGTCCATTTGGATCTTTTAAGCGAAAAATATCAGAAACCATCCGACCAATATTACCGCCCATTTGTACGGTTGGACCTTCACGGCCCAGCACCATACCGGAACCTAAAGCGCCAAGCCCGCCAAAGAATTTAACAGGGAGAACTCTCCACCAACGAACAGGACGGATATCATCCATTGCCCCTTCAATTTCAGGGATCCCTGAACCTGCTGCTTCAGGTGCAAATCGACTTACAAGGTAATAACCGATAAATGCCAACCCAGCACTGACTAAGATGGCTGAAAGCCATAAAGGAAGTAAGGAGTTCATTTCTTGTTTTAGCCAATCAGTACGCGTTTCAGAGACCCAGTGAACGCCAATTTCAAATAAAGAGCCAACTAAGCCTGCCAAAAGCCCCACAACCACAGAAAGCAACAAGATAGATACTGGTGTCTTATCTCTAGTAAGAATGACACCAACAAACTTTTTAGATTTGTATTGTGATAGGGAGTGTCGAAATGATTTTGAATTGGCCATTAGGTTAGATTTTTCCACCATTGCTGAGAAAATGTTGAGTATCTGTTTAGATGAAGAATAGATACATTGAAAATTAAGGTTCCACCTCATTATAAGATGCAATCACAGTATTACATCAAATTGTTACGAAAAGTTATTTTACTTAGATCATTAAAAGTGTACATATTGAAAATAATAATAATTTGACCAAGTTATGAGGAACTGAATTAAGGAGTGATAGAAGATGCTATTTACTCCCTTGTTATTTGATGTTTTTGTGCCATTCTTATAACTAGATAGAAGAGAGTGAAATTTCATTACGGAGGGAATCATCTTCTATCGACGTAACCGGTTACAGAAGGTTATGTGTTTAGATAATGACACAACAATATGGATGTAAAAATTAAATACCAATTGAAATCCTCGACAATGATCATAGCTCAATAACGCTATATGATTCGCATACTCACGATTGAGTCTCGAGGGGAAAAGCGCACTCTACTGGGTGCGCTTTTTGCGTTTATTTATCTGCTTTGATGTTATCTATTGCATCCTGATATAATACGAAAAAATTTAACCGTAAGGTTCACGGAGCAGGACATGACACAAAGAGTGCCAACTAACATCATTACAGGTTTTTTGGGATCAGGGAAAACCACCACCATTTTGCATTTACTTAAAAATAAGCCAAAAGATGAAAATTGGGCAGTTTTAGTCAATGAGTTTGGAGAAGTTGGAATTGATGGTGCGTTGATGACTGACCAAGGCGCGATGATTAAAGAAATTCCAGGTGGATGCATGTGTTGTACTGCAGGGGTTCCTATGTCGGTAGGAATTAATGCGTTACTCCGAACAAAACCGGATCGCTTACTTATTGAACCAACTGGTCTAGGTCACCCTAAAGAAGTTATTGCTAAGTTACTATCTGAGCAATTTATGCCGTATGTGGATTTAAAAGCCACGATAGCACTAGTGGATCCTAGGCACTTGTCACTTGATAAATACACCGAAAATCAAAACTTCAATGATCAACTCGATTCCGCTCAAATTATCATGGCTAATAAAGTCGATCAGGTTGCTGAAAGTGATTTAGCGCAATTGGCGATTTGGTTTGAATCATTTAAGCAAAAGCATAGTGAGAACGCTGAACAGCTGCATTTAGTTACTGCGATTCAAGGGGAGTTAGATCTTTCTCTACTCGATATAGAAAGAATTGCAACTTACCAAGGTGAAGCCGCGCATGGACACCATCACCATCATGATGATCTAGACCCTCAGTTTGGTTTAAAGCCTGGTGAAAAATTTGTCCGTAAAGAGAATAAAGGGCAGGGTTATTACAGCTGTGGTTGGTTATTTGGCGCAGAGTTCACGTTTAATTTTGACCAACTTTTCTCAATGTTATCGGCTTTAACTGCTGAACGAGTCAAAGCAGTAATGAATACCGACCAAGGTTGTTATGCCTTTAATGTATCGAATAGTGTGGTGTCAGTGAATCAAATCAGTTTGGATGGCTTTGAGTCCCGAATTGAAGTTATTGATAGCCAATTAATGCCATGGCAACAATTAGAAGATGTATTGCTTTCTATTGCTGAAGAAAAATAAACAGATAGAAATGTCAAAGTAGGTTGAGCACGATGCAAGATGATATTTTACAAGGTGCGTTACGTACTGAAATGAGAACGGTGACGGCAATGGTAGAAATTTATTGTCGAGCTCATCATCATGCTGACGGCTCCTTATGCCAGAAATGTTGTGATTTGATTGATTATGCCAGAATGCGCTTAGACCGTTGTCCGTATGGTGAAGGCAAACCAACATGTAATAAATGCCCAATTCATTGTTATAAACCAGAGCAAAAAGAAAAAATGCGCTTAGTGATGCGTTACTCTGGTCCGAGAATGTTACTACCTCATCCACTATTGGCCATTCGACATTTATACAAAGAAAGAAAAAAGGCGGTAGGAAAACCTGCCGCCAATCAATCGAACCGTTCTAAGAGATTACAAAAGTAATACCAATCAAATTAATTAAGTGATTAGAGATTGCGTAGAAAAAATCCTTGAGAACAATGCATCAATGTTGATAAGTAGTTGCTCTACAATCCACATTTAAAACGCAGTTATAATCTGACAGTCACCAACTGAAAAAGTGGGTAACTGTCAGATCAGGTCTGAACTATTACATATAATGTTAACGCTTGTTACGCAGGTAGCGTTTACGACGTTCTTCTTTTTTCTTAATTTGCATTTCTTTTTTACGTTCGGCTTCAATTTCCACTTGAATTAATTCCTCAGTAATCATCTCTGGTAACTCAAGGGTGATTTTTCCTAATGTGCCATTACGAAGCTCATGTAACAGAATTTCAGAAGCTTTGTGTAGGTCAATTCGGCCACCAGCGCGTAAAGCACCACGCTTTCGACCAATTGCTTCCATTAATTCAATTTCAGTTTCTGGTAGTTCGTCAATGTTGTAGCGTTCTTTAAGTAGCTCAGGATATTGCTTAGCTAAATACTCAACGGTATAAAAAGCGACTTCATCGTATTCCATTGCAGTATCTTTTACCGCGCCAGTTGCTGCTAGACGGAAACCACTGTGTGGGTTTTCTACCTTAGGCCATAAAATCCCCGGAGTGTCTGAAAGCACTATACCATTTTGCAAGTTAATGCGTTGCTGGCGACGAGTTACTGCAGGTTGGTTACCAGTTTGTGCGATCATGCGTCCCGCTAGGGTATTGATGATTGTCGACTTTCCAACGTTTGGAATGCCCATGATCATAGTACGAATATCTTTGCCAATGGCTTCACGGTGTGGAGCTAACTTACGACACAGCTCCATGATCTTAAACACTTCTTGAGGATTTTCGGTCGTTATCGCCATTGCCTTTACACCTTGCTCTTTCTCAAAGTGCTCGATCCACATTTGAGTCAGTTCTGGATCAGATAAATCGCGTTTATTCAGAACTTTAACGCAAGGTTTATCACCACGCAATTGCGAAATTAGAGGGTTTTCACTCGAAAATGGAATACGCGCATCTAGCACTTCAATAATGACATCAATTTTAGGAATGACTTCTTCGATTTCTTTGCGAGCCTTGTGCATATGGCCCGGAAACCACTGGATTGCGTTATTAACCATTTGAATTTATTAACCTTGTTTTTGAATTTTTTGCGTATCAGGCTCTTTTGGGGTACTTCTGGTGGGATCAAACATAAAAGTGAAATCACCAAAAATGAGAGCAAATAATGAAATGCATTTTAATGGCGCAGAGTATAGCAGGTATGGATATCGGAGAGAAATTAAGTAATAACCATGATTACCACATTAAGTTACCCCTAACTAATCTTTATCCGAACCGCATCTGGTCGCCAATATTCAAACTCACAATCGATCAATTCACCATCTTGCTTGTAATTGATACGCTGAATTTTGAGTACTGGTTGGCCCTCCGCTAGATTTAAGGCATGCGCTACATGGAGTGGGGCTGCGGTGGGGATGACTTCAAACTGAGACTTAGAAGTTTGATAACCATACTTGTTTTGATAGAGAAGTGTTAACGATGAAGTCAGGTTCTCTTCTAAAATCCCTTCAAATAACCTTTCTTTTAAGACGTTTTCAACAAACAAAACGGCGCGTCCATCAATGAAACGCAAACGCTCAATAATGAGAATTGGTTCAGGTTGATTTAAGGCTAACGCTTGTGTGTAATCATCGGTGGCAAATTCTTCATGTACCTTTATCAATTTGGTTTGTGCCGTACGATTCTGGTCGTTCACCATTTGATGAAAGTGGCAGCGAGAGAGTGGGTTATAGATTAGTCGCTCTGGTGAAACATACCAACCACGGCGCTTTTCACGGTAAATCACTCCTTCCGTTTCTAGTGCCACTAATGCATCTTTTATCGTAATTCGGGTCGTATCAAATAAGGTACTTAACTCCCTTTCCGATGGGATTTTTTGTCCTCGTTGTAATTGCCCTAAGTGAATTTTATTTTTTAATTCCGACTTGATTTTGCTGAGTTGAGTCGTAAAGCGGGGCATATTGTTCACTTGTATTGTTGACCTAGTCCATGAGTAATTCCTATTAAATTTAATCACCAAATGTAACAGAAATATGACAAGTTTCGGTGAGACATCCTGAAATGATTCCGTCATATAAAGTCATTAAAACTGTCAAAAAATTAACACAGAATCGTCATTTTCCATCCATAGCATAAATGCTGAATTTACTGACCTAGTCCAGAAGGATGGAAAACATGAAAACCTTAACAAGTCGTTCAATTCAATTTCCTATAAAACATGTTGTGACTGCATTGATCGCGGTGGGGGTATCTTCATCTGCATTTGCGAAAGAAAGTGACATTGATTCATTAGTTGCTGCAGCAAAGAAAGAAGGTGCGGTATATAGCGTCGGAATGCCGGATACTTGGGCAAACTGGAAAGATACTTGGCAAGATTTGAACGAGAAGTATGGCTTAAAGCACCAAGATACAGATATGAGTTCAGCGCAAGAAATTGCCAAGTTTGAAGCGGAAAAGAAAAATGCTACAGCGGATATTGGTGATGTCGGTTTTGCTTTTGCGCGTGTTGCTGTGAAAAAGGGCGTGACCCAACCCTATAAGCCGACGACTTGGGATGAGATTCCTGATTGGGCAAAAGATAAAGACGGTCATTGGGCACTTGCTTATACCGGTACTATTTCTTTTATCTCAAATAATAACCTAGTAAAAGATGCACCGAAAACTTGGGCTGACCTATTAAAAGGCGACTATAAAGTGACGGTAGGCGATGTGGGTGTGGCGGCGCAAGCTAACAATGCGGTATTGGCAGCGGCGTTTGCGAATGGTGGTGATGAAGGTAATTTAAAACCAGCATTGAAGTTTTTCGGTGAGCTGGCGAAACAAGGCCGTTTATCATTTACTGATCCAAGCATTGCGAACCTAGAGAAAGGGGAAGTTGAAGTGGCGATTTTATGGGATTTCAATGCCCTAAACTATCGTGACAAAATTGACCGTGAGCGCTTTACAGTTAGCATTCCTCAAGATGGTTCTATCATTTCTGGTTACACCACTTTGATCAACAAATATGCGAAAAATCCCAATGCAGCTAAGCTTGCCCGTGAATATATCTTTAGTGACCAAGGGCAAATTAATTTAGCAGAAGGCTATGCGCGCCCAATCCGTAGCAATATTACTTTACCTAAATCAGTGCAAGACAAGCTATTACCTAATGAGCAGTATAAAAATGTTCATCCGGTGACTGATTTTGCAGCATGGGAAAAATCAGCACGTAAGTTGCCACGTCAATGGCAGGAAAGTGTCTTGATTAACCAGAAGTAGGGCTCATGAATATGAACAATAAGGTTATCCTTGTTGTTTTAGATGGCCTAAATAACCAAGTAGCCCGTGATTGTATGGGCTACTTAAATGGTCTACTAGAACAACAACGCGCCACATTTTATACCGTACAAAGTGAGCTGCCTTCAATGTCTCGCCCATTGTATGAATGCATTTTAACTGGGGTTCGTCCAGTCGATAGTGGAATTGTTAGCAATCAAATCGTTCGACGCTCACACCATGAATCGATATTTAGCCTGGCAACCTCACAAGGAAAAACCACAGCAGCAGCAGCCTATCACTGGGTTAGTGAGCTGTATAATCGTGCACCTTATGAACCGATAAGAGATCGATTTACTCATGATACGGACCTCAATATCCAACATGGTTGTTTTTATCATTGGGATAACTACCCAGATGAAGCTTTGTTTTTGGATGCTGAGCATTTAAGACAAACTCATCAGCCTGATTTTTTGTTGATCCATCCAATGAATATTGATGATACCGGTCATAAGTTTGGCCTAGACTCTCGTCAATATAGAAACTCAGCACGTCATGCCGACATTATTGTGTCGCACTACATCGATACCTGGTTACAAGATGGTTATCAATTGATCATAACCAGCGATCACGGCATGAATAATGATTTATCTCATGGCGGTATTTTACCTGAAGAAAGAGATGTTCCATTTGTTGTGATAGGGGATGCATTTTCCCATCAAGAGTGCAGGATTAAGCAAACGGATATTTGTGGCAACGTATGTCAGTTATTGGGTATTCAACACGAAAAAGATGTGACGCAAGGATTATTAGCCGTATGAATTCTCCTATTTCACGCTCAACCCTGGTGACTCAACCAAAACCGACAAAACAGTATGTTCGTCTTTGGTTAAATAAGGCCAAACCGGTCGTTTGGCTTATGCCTTTTGCAGTGGTTTTCTACTTATTTCAACTCGCACCTATGTTATGGGTATTAGTGAATAGCTTTATTTATGATGAAGTTTTTGGATTGGATAATTATCTGGAAGTTCTGGATTCTGCATTTATGAGGCAAGCGTTTGGCAATAGCTTATGGTTGTCGATCTGGTCGAGTTTTATTGGACTTTCGATTGCCGCTTTATTGGTATCCTCACTCAGAAAAGTGGGTGGTAGGTTGCGTGATGCGGTTATCGCTTTTACCAACATGAGTAGTAATTTTGCCGGTGTGCCTTTGTCATTTGCTTTCATTATTATTTTAGGTACCAATGGCGCAGTGACTTTATTGCTTAAACAATATGGCTTGCTGGGGGATTTTGACCTGTATGGACAGTGGGGATTGTTAGCAATTTATATCTACTTTCAAATTCCACTCGCGGTGTTACTGCTTTATCCCGCATTTGATGCTTTAAATGATGATTGGCAATCGGCCGCTTCTTTGCTTGGCGCTAATACCTTTCAATATTGGTGTCGGATTGTGCTTCCGGTGTTATCTCCTGCACTGCTCGGAACCTTTATTATTTTAGTTGCCAATGCGATGGGGGCTTACGCCAGCGTCTACGCATTAACCTCGGGTAACTACAATCTGATCACGATTCGCATTGCGAGTTTGGTGTCCGGTGATCTCTTCCTAGAGCCGAACTTAGCGGCTGCCATCTCAGTCATTTTAATGTGTATTTTAGCTTTCATTACGGTGATTAATCAGTGGCTAATTTCAAAAAGTTATTCAGCGAAAAAAGGAAGTAAGTAGTCATGCAAAATATGAATACTCGGTTTCATAAAACGATTATATTCCATAAAGCAGTGGTGTTTAGCATTGTCACCGTCATGATGATCCCGATTTTAGCGACCTTAGTGTATTCTATTTCATCCCGCTGGGGAGCGACCATTTTGCCTGATGGTTTCACTTTCGATTGGTATGTTCAGCTATTGACGGACCCACGTTTTGTTCATGCATTTGGACGTTCGTTATTTATTTGTATTGCAGCGCTTCTTCTGAGTGTGGTGTTGATTTTACCGGCGATTTTTGTGGTGTTTTATTACTTTCCTAAGCTCGATAAGGTAATGAACATTATGATTTTGCTTCCGTTTGCAGTACCGCCAGTGGTGTCTTCAGTGGGCTTGTTGCAATTGTATGCAGATAGTGATTGGTCGTTAGTGGGGACGCCGTGGATTTTAGTAGGTACTTATTTCACCATCGCAGTGCCGTTTATGTATCGGGCAATTGCCAATAGCTTTGAATCGATTCACTTACACGATTTGATGGACGCTGCGCATTTGCTAGGTGCAAGTACCACAAAAGCATTTTTATTGATTATTTTACCGAATTTGAAAAAAGGCTTAATGGCGTCGTTGTTCTTGTCTTTCTCTTTCTTATTAGGTGAGTTTGTTTTTGCCAATATTTTGGTGGGAACACGTTATGAGACTCTGCAAATTTATCTCTTCAATATGCGACAAACCAGCGGTCACTTTACTTCTTCATTAGTTATTACCTATTTCATCTTTATTTTTGTATTGACTTGGTTGGCAAGTCGTTTCAGCCGAGGAGCAACTGTATGAGCTATGTAACTACAAAGCAATTAACCAAGTCATTTGGTGATAATACCGTATTTGAAAATGTTGATTTTACGATTGATCAAGGTGAGTTTATTACGCTTTTAGGGCCTAGTGGCTGTGGAAAATCGACCTTGTTGCGTAGCCTTGCAGGATTGAATCCTGTCGATCAAGGTGAAATTTGGGTCAATGGTGAAAATATTACTCATCAATCACCACAAGAACGTGGCATTGGCATGGTGTTTCAGTCGTATGCTTTATTTCCTAACATGACAGTGGAAAGTAACATCGCTTTTGGGCTAAAAATGAAAAAAGTGCTATCCGATGAAGTTACTAAGCTAGTGAGCAATGTGATTGAACTGGTAGATTTGAAAGGTAAAGAGAAACAGTATCCTCACCAATTATCTGGAGGTCAGCGTCAACGTGTGGCATTAGCACGCGCTTTGGTGGTTAAGCCGAGAATTTTATTGTTGGATGAGCCGTTATCGGCATTGGATGCCAAGATCCGTAAGCATTTACGCCAACAAATTCGAGATATTCAAAAAGAGATGAACCTTACTACAATTTTTGTCACTCACGATCAAGAAGAGGCGATGATCATGTCTGACCGAATTTTTTTGATGAACCAAGGTGAGATAGTGCAAGCAGGTTCGCCAGAAGAAATCTATACCCAACCAGCTAATGAGTTTGTAGCAGGTTTCATGGGCCACTATAACTTGATTGATTCGAGTGGTGCTAAAGCCTTGTTGGATCTCGATACACCAAATAAAGTGGCAATTCGTCCTGAGTCTATTTATGTCAAAGAGGAAGGACGTCAGTATGCTCAGCATATTTCCTCCCCACGACAAGGTGTGATTAAAAGTCATCAGTTGCTAGGCAATATTATTCGCTACCAAGTGGCAGTGGAAGAGTGTGAATTGACGGTCGATCTATTGAACCGTTCATCTGAGCGATTGATACCTGAAGGTAGTTCACTTGAGCTGCTATTTAACCTAAATGAAATTCAACCTGTGGGGGCTCAAAATGACACAACCTTTGTATGTCTTTGATATGGATGAAACCTTAATCGATGCCGATTGCGCTATGTTGTGGAATGCATTTTTAGTCCGCAAAGGCATCATTGCAGAACCAGGTTTTCTTGAACAAGATCAGCGCCTAATGAGGCTGTATGCACAAGGAAAAATGGATATGGAAGATTATCTTGAGTTCTCCATTGCTCCTTTAGCGAGTTTACCGGTTGAAGAGGTGAATAGGCTGGTGGAAGAGTGTGTGTTGGAAGAAATCTTGGTTAAGCAGTTTACTCAATCGAAAGATTTAATTGAACAGCTTAGGCAACAACAAGTTCAGATGGTGATTATTTCCGCTAGCGTGTCGTTTTTAGTTAGTGTTGTCGGGCATCATATTGGGATTGATAATACTTTAGGTATTGACTTGGTGACTAAGCAAGGTTGCTATACCCCTGAGATTTCAGGTATTGCTAGTTATCGTGAAGGTAAAGTACTGAGATTGAAAGAATGGATTGAAAGCCAACCTGAATGCTTTTCTGAGATTCATTTTTATACTGATTCGATCAATGATTTACCCTTATGTGAGTTTGCCGATTATGCGTATTTGGTCAATCCGTGTCCGGCTTTAAAGGCCTATTCTGATCAAGAAAACTGGCAAGTGTTAGAGTGGAGTGTGCGATAGCTTTGAATTCTGCCTCTTAAAGTCACCTAGGTATATGATGTTTAATTTAAGGAATAAAGAGTCGCCTATTCACGACTCTTTATTTTGGGTATATACCCAAGTAACTTCAAGATGCGAGTTTCAGCAAGAATAAAACAAGCTTTAGGCAAGGCAAATTGAATATGATCATAGTGATTCTATCTCTGCTCAATTTAACGCAGCATAAAGCTTGTTTAACTTGCCCTTCGGGAGCTTCATCCAAACCTTTATACTGCGTCAGATTGGTTTGAAAGGTACTCACATTCCATCGCCAATCTTCCTTGCCTAAAGGGTTGGATGATAGCTCTGAATTCTGCACCTTGAAATCACTTGGGTATATTGGAAGTTTGTCTGTGTCAGCTGGTGACACTAACGCAAAATCAACAATGGCAAATGAGTATGTTCCAACATTTTTAGGGTATTACTGCCCAGAAATATTTGCGCAAGCTTTGAGTGGGAAAAAGCGCCCATCACTAACATGTCTATTTCATGGTCCCTTTTATAATCCATCAAAGCATCAAAAACATTGCCTGCTAAAAGTTGAGACTTAACGTCAAAACCATTTTCGATTAACAAATTTTCAGTTTGTTTGAATTTATCTGCTAAATCATTTTGGTTGCTTTTTACTGTCACTAAATGACAAGTAAGGCCATGCAGTAACCCGCCGTCAATGATACGTTTAACGGCTTTATCTGCGGTTTCACGTCCATCATAGGCCAGCATAAAACTTTTAGGCTCGCTAAATTCCTTATTGGTAATGAGGATTGGAGTGTGAGCTTGGCGAATGATTCTTTCAATGTTTGAACCAAGGTTTTTAAACCCTTTATCATGATCTTCACCAGAACGACCAATGACAATTAGCCTAGCTTCGAACTCTAGATCAAGAATGGCTTCTACAATGTGGCTGTAGCGCTGGGTTTGTTCTACTGTTTGGCAACCTTGTTCTGCTGCAACCTGAGAAGCATGAGTTAGCATATCTTTGCCAACTTCTACCGCGAGTTTGTTTCTTTGTTCATCTAGATATGCCATATCTTTTAATAATGAAGAACGTGCACCAAGACCGATGGCACCACTTAAATCTTCACTGCTGGATTGATTCGTCTTTTCAATGGCATGTAACAGTAGTAGCGTTTTATCGAGTTTATTGGCAGCCCAAATCCCACTTTGGCAGACGGAATTTGCATAAGTTGAGCCATCAATACAGGTAATAATCTTATTCATCTTTCTCTCCTTAATGACCAGCCATCAATTTTTCAACTTCTTTGGGATCGTTATGCACACCAAACTTGTCGACAATGGTTTCGGTTGCTTCACTCATGCCAATGATTTCCACTTCAGCACCTTCACGACGGAACTTGATGACTATTTTATCGAGTGATGAGACTGAAGTAATATCCCAAAAGTGAGCATGAGTAAGGTCTATAACCACTTTATCGACCACTTCTTTGAAATCAAATGACTCGGTTAATTGTTCAGAAGAAGCGAAGAACACTTGTCCAATGACTTGATACTTACGTACGCCATCGTCAGTTATGTCAGACTTTACTACCATAAAGCGCCCGATTTTGTTGGCGAAGAAGAGTGTCGCTAATAATACTCCGGCTAGTACCCCCAAGGCTAAATTATGCGTGGCTACAACCACAATAACCGTCACGATCATCACAATATTGGTGGATAGAGGGTGCTTCTTGAGATCTTTAATCGAGCTCCAAGAGAAAGTACCGATAGAAACCATGATCATTACTGCGACAAGGGCAGCCATTGGGATTTGTTTTAACCAGTCATCTAAGAAAACCACCATGATGATCAAAAACACCCCAGCAGAAAATGTAGACAGACGACCACGACCACCTGATTTTATATTGATCATAGACTGACCAATCATTGCACAACCAGCCATTCCGCCCATTAAACCGGCACCAATGTTTGCAATACCTTGGCCTTTACATTCTTGATTGCGGTTACTTTTTGTGTCGGTTAAGTCATCCACAATGGTGGCGGTCATCATAGACTCTAATAAGCCAACGACGGCTAAACCAACAGAATAAGGTAAAACAATTAATAGAGTATCAAGGTTAAGAGGAACATCAGGCCATAAGAAAATAGGCAAAGTATCGGGTAGTTGCCCCATATCGCCTACGGTACGAATATCAATTCCAAAAGAGATTGCAATCGTGGTTAATACCACAATACAAACTAAAGGAGAGGGAATGGTTTTGCCGACAAAAGGTAGGTAAGGGAAAAGGTAAATAATTGCTAAGCCGGCAGCCGTCATTGCATAAACATGCCATGTCACATTAGTGAGTTCAGGCAATTGCGCCATAAAGATTAGAATGGCTAACGCGTTTACAAAACCGGTTACTACAGAGCGGGAAACAAAACGCATTAAGCTACCAAGCTTCAAATAGCCAGCAAAAATCTGCAATATACCTGTTAAAAGTGTTGCTGCTAGTAGGTATTCCAACCCATGTTCTTTAACTAAAGTGACCATGAGTAGTGCCATTGCGCCGGTGGCTGCAGAAATCATACCTGGGCGACCACCTACGATAGCAATAATGACTGATATACAAAAAGAGGCATATAAACCGACTTTAGGGTCAACACCGGCAATAATTGAAAAGGCGATGGCTTCGGGAATTAAGGCTAGTGCGACAACAATACCAGCCAGTAGATCGCCTCGAATGTTCGAGAGCCATTCTACTTTTATTTTTTCAAGCATAGAAATCCTTATTAGGTACTTGTAATACCAAATCCAATACGTAAATGGTCTAAATTAGCGTAGAAAAAAGCTTGATAACAAGGCATAAAATTTCCGTTAGTAGCGATTCTACATACAAATTTTATAACGCTGTTAGCGAGTTTTTTAACAAGCTAAGATGAGCAGTTGCTTGTTGGAGTTGGTATAAATACAGCATGTGAGAAAAGACAGACATGAGTAGTCTTTCTGCGAGCATGGCAGTATGTACAGTTTTTTGAGATGTTATTTGTGTGTAATAGTGGTGACTCTGATATTTATACCAAAGTACCTACCGTGGAAACGGCATAAAAGTGTCACGCGAAAAGTTGTGACTTTTGGGAGGGCGTACGTCTAGGGCGGCGTAACAAGCAAAGTACTTTACCTTATGTATTGCAAATAGTGTTTGGAATATATAACAGTTTTATTAACTAGGGAATAAAAAATTGCCGCAGAGTTCGTAAGGTTTACCTGAATTAAGATATTCGAATATTAATCAAAGCAATGTACTTGCAAAACATCGCAATGTAGATCGGCGGATAAATCTTTTTCAATGCCACCAAAGAAGTGTGTGAGCTTGTTTTTATGGCCGACGATGACAAGTTTGGCTTCAACTTCATCAATTAAATCTTCTAAGTGTTTGATGACTTCTCCCGCAGCAAAGTGAATATTCTTTACTGGATATGGGCTGGATTGGCTTAATTCATGTAATTGTTGAATGCGGTCTAATTCTTTACCTGGATGAAAGTTAAACAGCCCTTCATCTCGATAGAGGTAATGAATATTAAAAATACCTTTTTCAACATAAGCAAGGTGAAGCTCTGCTTGGTTTTGCTTAGCAATAGTTGCGGCTTTAATGACAAGTTGCTTGGCATGTAAGTCATTGGGGTTAATGGCGACCAAAACAGTAGGGTATAGATACATAAGAACTCCGATAAACAAAAAATGGCCAGTGATTAACTGACCATATTAGCAAGGTAAAACCTAGGTTGTAGGCTTAAAGTTTCGCTTTAATCATGTCTTCTAGTTTACCTTGGTCGACAGCAAAAGCACGGATGCCTTCAGCCAGTTTTTCAACGGCCATAGGATCTTGGTTGTGCTCCCACAAAAACTCAGCATGTGTCATTTTCTTTGGTTGAGCTTGAATACTTTGTGCTGGTTTCAGTTTTTGAACGACTTCACCTTGGCTATCTTCCAGTTCTTGCAGCAATTGAGGGCTGATAGTTAAGCGATCGCAGCCTGCAAGCTCTAAAATTTCACCGGTATTACGGAAACTAGCACCCATTACGACGGTTTCGTAGCCATGTTGCTTGTAGTAGTTGTAGATATTAGTGACTGATTTTACACCAGGATCTTCACTTGCTTCAAAATCACGGCCTTCTTTGGCTTTGTGCCAGTCCATAATACGACCAACAAAAGGTGAAATTAAGTAAACACCGGCTTCTGCACAGGCACGAGCTTGAGCGAAAGAGAAGAGTAGAGTGAGGTTACAGTTGATGCCTTCACTTTCCAAAATTTCGGCTGCGCGAATGCCTTCCCAAGTGGAAGCGAGTTTGATTAAAATACGGTCATTTTTAATGCCAGCATCGTTGTACATTTTGATTAGCTGGCGAGCCTTATTCACACTGCCTTCTGTATCGTATGAGAGACGGGCGTCTACTTCAGTTGAAATGCGTCCTGGAATCACTTTTAAGATCTCTTGACCAATAGTCACCGCTAACATGTCACAAGTATCTTGAACTTGTTGGTTTATATCGGTGCTTTGCGCTTTGGCATAAGCGATAGATTGATCAATTAGGCGTGAATAGTCTTCAATTTGCGCAGCTTTTAAAATCAACGATGGGTTAGTGGTGGCATCTTGTGGTTGGTATTTTGCAATGGCATCAATGTCACCAGTGTCTGCAACAACGGTAGTGAGTTCACGAAGCTGTTCTAATTTACTACTCATGTATAACCCTATCTAATAATTGAAATGAAATAACAGAAGAAAAATAACTCAGCTAAGCGACATCAAGGTGGCAAGCTAAAGTTTGAAAGGTGCCTACATTCCTTTGCCAATCTTCCTTGCCTAAAGGTTTGGATGATAGCTCAGAATTCTGCATCTTGAAGTCACTTGGGTATAGGTATTCATAGTCGAAATATAACGAGTCTAAGTCAAACTAAGTGAGTGAAAAAAGATGCCTAGATCTCACTTTATTTTAAGGAAACGATTGCTAACTTTAGATCTTATCTCTTTTCAAAATAGCGTCTTTTTAGCCAAACGATTGCATTTAATCATTACTATTTTTGCGTGTTAATTTGAAAAAATATGCAACAAACATGACGATGTACATTAATTTTCTTCTAAAAATAACTATAGGTCATAAATTGAAATATTTGGTTCTACGAACTTAATAATTAAGATTAAGTTAACTCAAGAGCATAATTTATTGGGGTTGCCTAATCATGTGCTTAAGGTGCATTTGAACAAGCGTGCATTTTGACTGATCGTGAGTTATTGGGAGATAGAAATGAAAAAGTTAGTATTATCAACATTGATAGGTTCAATTCTTTGTGTGAATTTCACCGCTGCTTCTGCTGCACAAAAGCCGGTTAATACACCAGTTGTTGCTGGCTATTTTGCTGATTGGTTTTATAAAAGTGATATTAATCCATACTCTGTACAAGATATTCCTGCGGACAAATTGACACATATTATTTATGCATTCTTATCTATGTGTGGGCCACACACTGGTGCAGGTGAAGCTGTTCAAGCTCAAGTCGCTCAGCAATGTGAAGGAAAAGAACCCTATACGGCAATTATTGTCGATGAAGAAGCTGCACTTGAACATGATTTCGGGAATGTATCTGTCGATGTGGATTACAAAGGCCATTTTTCTCAATTAGCACAACTGAAAGCTAACCACCCAAGTTTGAAGATTCTTCCGTCCTTTGGCGGTTGGACAATGTCAGAACCCTTTCACGAGATGGCTAAGGATAAAAAAGCCATGGATCAATTTGCACGAACAGCCGTAGAGCTTATTGCTCAATATGATTTTTTTGATGGTATCGATTTAGACTGGGAGTATCCAGGGGGCGGTGGTTTAACGACTTCCCCATGGAATCCAGACACCAAATTAAGCGATGAGCAAAAAGAATTAGAAAAAGAAGCCTTTACTTATTTAGTAAAAACTATTCGGGCGGATCTTGATAAGTTAGAAGAAAAAACAAAGCGTGAGTATGAACTATCAATGGCAGTTGGTGTTGGTCCCAAAACAACCCAAATAGATTTTCAGAACGCAGAGCAATATCTGACGAACATGTTCGCTATGACTTATGATTTTCTTGGCGGCTGGGGCCAACAAACTGGCCATTTAACCAATCTACATGCGACTGAACGTAGCTGGTGGGGTATGGGGGCTGATGTTTTTATCAAACAAATGATCGATCAAGGTATTCCCCCTGAAAAATTAGTGATTGGTGCGACATTCTTTGGACGTGGCTGGGAAGGTACTAAGAACTTTAACGGTAAGCTACCTAGTGCAACATTAACCTCAGAGAAAGGGGCAACGTTTGGTACAACGGAGCCTGGGTTTTTCATGTATTGGGATCTGATGAAGAATTACACCAGCGAACAAGGGTACGAACAAGGTTATGATAAAGCGGCTCAAGCACCATATTTATGGAACCCAGAAAGAAAAGTTTTCATTAGTTATGATAACCCTGAATCGATAAAAGCTAAGGCTGCATGGGCTAAAGCTAATAACTTAGCAGGAATTTTTTCATGGGATTTATCGGGCGATACGAAAGACCATGCTTTAGTTAATGCGATGGCTGATGGAATGAATCAATAATAGAAAAATAGTTGCTTGGGTATAAGCGCCATCCAAAAAGCGATAATTGGGTGGCGCTAATTTTATTTATTCAGTGGCATTAATCGCACTAGGTTCATGCTGTAAGTTAATGTAATCTCTCTGCAACATGTACATGCGGATGGCATTTCTATATTGACCATTCATGAAGAACTCCTCAATCAATAACCCTTCACGCTTAAAACCAAAGCTTTCGTACAAGTAAACAGCTTTCTCATTTTCATCTGAAACCTGCAAGTATAGCTTGTTAATATTCAATATTTTAAAAGCGTAATTGACAGCGCGGTCAATGATTGCTCGTGCATAGCCTTTGCCTTGAAAGTGAGGGGCAATGATGATCTGAAACTCAGCCGTTCGGTGGATATAGTTGATTTCAACTAATTCGACTAAGCCAACATGTTCGCGATCGCCATTCTCAGCAATAAAGCGTCGTTCATTCAAATCATGGATATGCTTAACATAAAGGCTTTCTAACTCCATGAAGGATTCATAAGGTTCTTCAAACCAATATGACATCACACTGCGGTTATTGTTAAGACTATGAATAAACCTAAGGTCGTCTTTTTCTAAAGCGCGAATACGGATAGTGTCCGGCATAATAAACTCTTTAATATTCAATGGTAATAGAACCCAATAAGTAGGTTGGCTTGAGTATAAAGGATTCAAATTACTTTGAAGAACGAGAAATATTGCAGTTATTGATAAGAATTATTGCTTGACATTGTGACGGCGTCACAAATGATTTTACAGTGTAAATAGAGTAGTAATAACTCAACACCGATGCCTGTGATACATTAATGATGAGCTATTAGTTGTTGAAAATATTATAGTTATGATGTTCTCTTGTTTTTTATGTGGTTTATACCCAAGTGACTTCAAGATGCAGGATTCAGAGCTATCCTCCAAACCTTTAGGCAAGGAAGATTGGCGAAGGAATGTAGACACCTTTCAAACCAATCTGACGCAGCCTATCTCTTATAAAAAAGAAGAGATTTGGATGAAGCTCCCGAAGGGAAAGTTAAAATAAGCTTTATGCTGCGTTAAATTGAACAGAGATAGAATAACTATGATCATATTCAATTTGCCTTGCCTAAAGCTTGTTTTATTCTTGCTGAAACTCGCATCTTGAAGTTACTTGGGTTTAAGACAGCATCTTATAGAAAAATGTAGTGCCATCTAATTCGCCGGTGGCACTTAAAGCAAAATCAGGGATATATCCTGCTTCGGTATAATTCATGCGTTTGTATAATTCAGAGGCAATATCACCAACTCGGGTATCGAGGATTAATAATCGACGACCAGCTACCAAGGCTTCTTCTTCTAGGTGTGATAGCAAAGCCTTGCTGATTCCATTACCTCTATAATTCGTGTGCACCATTAACTTTTCAACTTCTGCTCGATGTTTAGCGTTTGATTTATTAGCCAGAGACAACTGTACGCAGCCAACTAATTGCTCGTCTTCAAATGCGGCGATTAATAATCGAGTAGTAGGTTTTGCTGTGAGACTAGTTGCCACATCTTGCCAATATTTTTGCGCCGTTTGAGATTCTACAGGAGGCAAAAAACCAACAGATGCACCGCTCGCAACGCAATCTTGCAATAGCGTAATTAGAGCTGGTAAATGCGAGGTGATATCTATTAAAACTTTGGTTTTCATCGTTATTTCCTTATAACAAACTAGGATGGGGTGCTCGATTATTGATGGTTTGGTAGTTGGCTAATTTGATTTAGCATCTCATCAAGTTGGTTAAAGATCTTTTCACCGTCGACACCAATACCATTGTGTTCATATTCATTGGTCATCCATGCTTGACTGTTAGATATATTCGCTAATGTTTCGCGTGAATAATCGAATTCGACATACATATCTTCAACATAAACAGCGCAAGCAATGGGAACCGTATTATTTTTTAGCTGTTCTAAGTTGTAAAGCGCTGGCCAATTTTGTTTTTCAGCTAGTTTGTTTGCCGCTTCTTTTAATGGTTTTAAACATTGCATTTGTTCAAACATCCACGGGTACACCATCTCTCCAGTAAAGAAGAAAGGTTTTCCAGTTTGATAATTGAATTCAGGGTACATTTCTCGAACACGATGTGCCGACCAAGTCGATTCTGTTTTTCCTGAATCATTTTTAGCAAAAGGTTGGCAATAAATCGATTCATGTAAAATGGCATAGATAGGGTTAGTCTGGTAAGCCTGTTCCGCTAGCATGGCATTCAAAAATGCATAGCTTAAAGTTTCTTTCTTATCGACGGTGATAAAAGCACTTTCAAGCAAGTAATACATAGGAAGCGCGGCATGTCCTCGACCTAGATTAATACCGATCATTTGAAACTGCTCTACCGTAAATAGCTGCCCGTTAGGTAAGTAGGTTTCGTGATTGAGTAAGTAATCTGCGATGCGTTGACATAAAGTTTGTGCTTGTGGGAATTGGCGGAAAAAGGTGTTGTTTTTTTGTTTTACTCGTTGGTAGGTTGCTTGGTAAACCTCATCGGCATGGCGAGTTAAAGAGGGAACGCCGCCAGTGATATAAGATTTCAATAAACTATTAGGATAAAGCGATAGATAAGTTAATGAACAAAAACCGCCAAAGCTTTGTCCAAGAATAGCCCACTTTTCTACATTGAAGTGTTTACGTATAGCTTCTGCATCTTTCACGATACTGTCAGCCCTGAAATGACAGAGGTAGTTTGCTTGTTCATCGCTACTCATACTCTCTAGGGTTTGGTGAGTAATCGGGGAGCTTAGTCCTGTACCTCGTTGATCGAGTAACAATACGCGATAGTGCTGGAGTGCGGCTTTTAACCAGCCTGATTGTCCATCGGCTCTAGGTGAAGGAAAGCCAGGCCCCCCTTGAAAATAAACTAACCAAGGTAGATTTTGCGTTTGTCTATCTAAGCTAACTAACTCGCGAGCGTAGACGGTAATAGTCTGGCTTTGCTTATCATCATGCTTGAGCGGAACTTGAAATTGATGTGCTTGATAAAGTATTCCATTATCAACAAATGATGAAGTAAGCTTATGAGGAACAGGCACTAGAATTCTCCTTAATTCAATAAATTGATTGAGCTTATCACCAAGCGTGAAATGAGTTAATCGAAAGCTATTGGAAAAGTAAAATTTTACATCTTGGTTAAGGACAGATGCTTTTCATTCAGGTTAATATTTAGTTATTAATGCATTACTACTGAGAGTTTTTATGTCATCACTTCGTTTACTATTTTCTACTTCAACAAATCCTCTATTTAACTTAGCGGTAGAAGATACCATTTTCCGTTCGATGAGTGCCGATCAAAAGGTGCTATTTCTGTGGCGTAACGACAATACCGTGGTGATTGGTCGAGCGCAGAATCCTTGGAAAGAATGTAATACTCAACGCATGGAAAGAGACGGCATTACTCTAGCTCGTCGACAAAGTGGTGGTGGGGCTGTATTTCATGATCTTGGTAACAGTAACTTTACTTTTATGGCAGGTAAGCCGGGTTATGATAAAACCGTATCTACTCAAATTGTATTAGATGCATTAAAAGCATTAGGCATAGAAGGCAAAGCAACAGGTCGTAATGATCTTGTTGTTGAAACCGAAGAAGGTGAACGTAAGTTCTCAGGTTCAGCTTATAGAGAAACAATGGACCGAGGTTTTCATCATGGTACGATTTTATTAAATGCGGATATGAGTCGCTTAGCCGATTACCTCAATCCAGATCCGAAAAAGCTACAAGCGAAAGGAATTACTTCGGTACGCTCTCGTGTAATTAATCTTAACCAACTCGATGATACTTTAACCCACGACAGTTTATGTGATGCGATCAAACAAGCATTTTTTGATTACTACGGCGAGACAGTAGAGCCAGAGTTTATCTCCGAAGAATCGATGCCTGAGCTCCCTAACTTTGAAGCGACCTTTACTAAGCAACAAGATTGGCATTGGAATTTTGGAAACACTCCTGAATTTAGTCATCATATTGATGAACGTTTCAAATGGGGTGGAGTAGAGCTACATTTTAACGTTAAAAAAGCACACATTGCAGAAGCGCAAGTGTTTACTGACAGTCTAGAACCTGCACCACTTGAAGCATTGCAAAAGTCTTTGATCGGGCAGCTTTATAATGCAGAAGGGATAACGGCCGCTTTGGATGAGGTATCAACCCAGTATCCAAAGAATGTTGAAGAGTTAGCACAAGTAAAAGAGTGGTTGTTAGTTCAGCTTGCTTAAGTTTGTCATAGAGTAGGCTGAGTTTTGATATAAACTCAGCCTACTAAATATGTGATAAAAAACACAAACAAGATTTATTTTCAATAATATGTACGAAATAGGTGTACATCTCTCTCAAACCCTGTAATATCTACCTCGCTCTGTTGATAAGAGTGATTGATGAAACAATTTAGTAAAAGTAGAATCCTCAAATACAGCTTCGTTTTTGTCTTTGTTATTAGATTTTCCCTTCGCTTAATAAACCATTAAATCGTTCAACGCAGCACCCGTCGCATTTAGCGACATCATTTATGAACTGCATTTATTGCACACAAGATAAGGGACATAATATGTCTAAAACAACTGGTATCGTTAAATGGTTTAACGAAGAAAAAGGTTTCGGCTTCATTACTCAAGACAACGGCGGCGCTGACGTATTCGTACATTTCCGTGCTATCGCTTCTGAAGGTTTCAAAACTCTTGCTGAAGGCCAAAAAGTGTCTTTTGAAGTAGAGCAAGGCCAAAAAGGTCTTCAAGCTGCGAACGTTGTTCCTGCTTAATAATTGATTTTTTAGTATAGAGTTTATCTCTAATACTGGAAGATATAATAAACGCTGGCTTTAGTAGTCAGCGTTTGTTTTTATAAGAAGTAACATAAAAATAAAAAGCCAGACGAAGCACATTACTTAACAAGCTGGCAAGGCAAGCCCAAATAACCCATTTATAAACTTCATTGTTTGAAGTGTGAAAAATTAATACTCGACCCTCTGCTTTAGCATCAAGTCCCGTTGTAATTCTGTTCACCGTACTTTCAATAAAAGAAAGTGTCTTCGAAAAGTCGTTTTATCGATATTTCCTAAAATGAAACTCGAACTTAACGTCAAAATAAATAGGTTAATACCGGCTTATGTACTCATCTTTGAGTATTCGATTAGCATCACGGTTTTTCTCTAAATAATTGAGTAATTTCAGTGATGTAATAGATATATACCTAAGAAATTTCAAGATGCTATTTCTAAATGCTGCGTCTTAAGGTTGCTTGGATATAATTAAGAAGGAAAATAACTATGATTCGTTCAAACGGTAGAAAACGTTTTTGGTTCCAACACCAACGTGATCAATCTCAGTCTCAAATGAAAAACAAATAGATTCTCTCTAGGAATCAACTCTCCCATTAGGGAAATGAAGCACAGCACTGATTCAGTGGTGTGCTTTTTTGATCTAAAAGCCATCCAATAACGTATTAATTAAAATGATTAACTAATCTAGCGATAATGTTATGTGGAAGTGGCTATTTATAGGGTTTTTAGCAATAAGTCAGGTAAGTAACGCGCAAATTAACGCGAGTAATTTACAGCTTGTTGGCGAAGCTCGTATGACATACTTGTTTTGGGATATTTATGATGCTCGGTTATACAGTTCATCGGGAGACTATAGTACTCAACGTTTTCCTGTATTACTTTCATTATCTTACCTAAGAGATTTTAAAGCGAAAGATATCGTTAAGGCGACCAATGAGCAGTGGTTACATCTAGGGAAGGACTCTTTAGTCGGTCAATACGATAAAACTTTAATGTCTTTGTGGCCAGATATTAAGCAAGGCGATACTTTAAGTGTACTTGTCGAGAACAACCAGACTTCCGCTTTTTTCTACAACGGTAAAAAGCTTGGTGTGATCCGCGATGCTAGTTTTACCGAATCATTCATTGCGATCTGGCTTTCACCAAAAACCTCCCATCCCAAAGTACGTCAGCAACTCATTGGACAATAATCATCGTCAATCTCAAGGAAGAACGTTATGAATATGAATTTTATGAAGTCATTTTTTGTTATCTGTTTTGCAGTGATGTTATCTAGTTGCTCATCTCCTGACGTTCAATTTTATCAAGACACTCAACCCAAGTTTGATTTTAAGAGTTTTTTCACCGGTAAATTAAAAGCCTACGGCGTTGTACAAGATTATAAAGGCGAACTGACAAGAAAGCTTGTTGTTGATATGGACGCGAGTTGGCAAGGAAATAAAGGCGTTATCGAGGAAGATTTTGTCTATGATGATGGCGAAACTCAAAAACGCATTTGGTATGTCACCCTTAATGATGATGGTTCAATTTCAGGTGAAGCAAGTGATGTAATAGGTATCGCTTCTGGACGTAGCGCCGGCAGCGTCTTTCATTGGAATTATGATGTCGAGATTCCTTATAAAGACGATACGCTCGAAACTCACTTTGATGATTGGATGTATATGGTTACCCCGACACGTTTGATTAATCGCACCAGCATTTCAAAATTTGGCATTGAAGTAGGGCAAGTGACTTTAATCATAGAAAAGTGATATTGATACTATACTCAAGTAACTTCAAGCTGCTGAAATCCGAACCTTGAAGTCACTTGGGCATAGAAATTATGCTAATGCTATTAATTTTGTGACAGAGCTAAGCACTTTTGACAAAAGCTTATTCGTATTATTTTACTCGCCTTCTCTTTTTGTAATACAATAAGATTAATTTAGTGGTTCAGATAAACTTAATCTTAAAATTTATATAAAGAGAGTGATTATGACAGACCAAAAATCTCTTGATGCGATCAGGAAAATCAAACTAGAAAACGATACATCAGCAGGCAACTTAGTTGATTTACTTCCTATTGAAGTTCAAAAACGTGACTTTGATTTATCATTTTTAGATAGCTTGAGTGCTGAGCGTCCACGTCTTTTAGTGCAAGCAAAAGATCTTGCTGAGTTTAAAGCGAAAGTGAAAGCTGATGACTCATATTGCATGTTTAATGACTTTTATAACAATTCTACAGTTAAGTTCTTAGATGTAGAACCTTATGAAGAACCGCAAGCTTATCCAGAAGAAACGGTAGGTAAAGCATCTCTGTGGCGTCCTTATTGGCGTCAAATGTATGTTGATTGCCAAATGGCGATGAATGCAACTCGTAATCTTGCTATTGCAGGTATTGTAAAAGATGATGAAGATCTGATTGCCAAAGCAAAAGCTTGGACACTTAAGCTATCCACTTACGATCCAGATGGCGTGACTTCTCGTGGTTATAATGATGAAGCTGCTTTTCGTGTTATTGCTGCAATGGCTTGGGGTTATGACTGGCTACACGCTTACTTTACAGATGAAGAACGCCAACAAGTTCAGGATGCACTTGTCGTTCGTCTTGATGAGATTATGCATCATTTGAAAGTCACTGTTGATCTACTGAACAACCCATTGAACAGCCACGGTGTACGTTCGATTTCATCTGCCATTATTCCAACTTGTATTGCTTTGTATCACGATCATCCTAAAGCAGGCGAATACATTGCTTACGCACTTGAGTATTATGCAGTTCACTACCCACCATGGGGCGGTGAAGATGGCGGTTGGGCTGAAGGTCCTGACTACTGGAATACCCAAACTGCATTCCTCGGTGAAGCATTCGATTTATTGAAAGCATACTGTGGTGTAGATATGTTCAATAAGACTTTCTACGAAAATACCGGTGATTTCCCATTGTATTGCATGCCGGTTCACTCTAAGCGTGCTAGTTTCTGTGACCAATCATCTATTGGTGATTTTCCTGGTTTGAAACTCGCTTATAACATCAAGCATTATGCTGGTGTAAACCAAAAACCTGAGTATGTTTGGTACTACAACCAACTTAAAGGTCGTGATACAGAAGCGCATACTAAATTCTACAACTTCGGTTGGTGGGACTTTGGCTATGACGATCTTCGTTTTAATATCCTTTGGGATGCACCTGAAGAAAAAGCGCCATCTAATGAGCCATTATTGAAAGTCTTCCCAATCACAGGTTGGGCGGCATTCCATAATAAGATGACCGAGCGTGATAACCATATTCACATGGTCTTCAAATGTTCTCCGTTTGGTTCAATCAGTCACTCACATGCGGATCAAAATGCGTTTACTCTACATGCGTTTGGGGAAACTTTAGCCTCTATTACTGGTTACTATGGTGGTTTTGGTGTGGATATGCACACTAAATGGCGTCGTCATACATTCTCTAAAAACTTACCGTTATTTGGTGGTAAAGGCCAATACGGCGAGAATAAAAATACAGGCTATGAAAATCACCAAGATCGTTACTGTATTGAAGCTGGTGGTAATATTACCGATTACGATACAGAGTCTGATGTTAAATTCGTAGAAGGTGATGCAACAGCATCTTATAAGTATTTTGTTCCTGAAATCGAATCTTATAAGCGTAAGATCTGGTTTGTGAAAGGCAAAGTATTTGTGATGCAAGACAAGGCAACACTTTCTGAAGAAAAAGATATGACTTGGTTAATGCACACTACGTTTACAAATGAAGTGGCAGATAACAGCTTCACTATTCGTGGAGAGATAGCTCATCTTGATGTGAATTTCATCAATGAAAGCGGTGATAATATTCTGTCTGTGAAAAATGTGGAAGGTTTCGGCGATGTTGACCCTGCGGAATATGAAGATCTAGAAATTCATCGTCATGTTGAGGTAGAGTTTAAATCAGCAAAAGAGCACAACATTTTGACTCTTCTTGTTCCAAATAAGAATGAAGGTGAGCAAGTGGAAGTGTCACATAAGCTTAATGGCAATACTTTAGAGCTTACTGTTGATGGTGAAAGTGTTGTTATTACGCTGTAAAGGATAATTAAACCAAAATGATTGAAAACCACCGATATCGAATTAGATACGGTGGTTTTTTTATTTGGCCTTAGCTTGTACTTCAATTAGTTCAAAAATGTATAAAATATGCGTTATATAGCAATTAATGATTGAAGTTCTGTTTTTGTAGGGATAAGTTAACTAGAAGGAAAAGAAATTAATATATTTTAAGCATCAAAGAATTCGAATTGTTTATCGAATCAAAGCTTGAGATACACACAAAACAAGGACAATGTCGTTATGCAAAAAGTAGATGATGTAAGAATCAAACAAGTTAAAGAACTTTTACCGCCAATCGCTGTTTTAGAAAAGTTTCCTGCTACTGACACCTCTAGTGATACGACATTTGAGTCTCGTCAAAGTATTCATAATATTCTTGAAGATAAAGATGACCGCTTACTCGTTGTTATTGGACCATGTTCAATTCATGACACAGAAGCGGCTCTTGAATATGGTAAACGCCTAAAAGTATTACGTGATGAGCTAAAAGACGACCTTGAAGTGGTAATGCGAGTCTATTTTGAAAAGCCACGTACAACGGTAGGCTGGAAAGGGCTTATTAATGACCCATACTTAAATGATAGTTACCAAATCAATGATGGCGTGCGTATGGGACGTAAGCTGCTTCTTGATTTAACTGATAGTGGCATGCCGACGGCGAGTGAGTTTCT
This sequence comes from Vibrio algivorus, assembly GCF_030161215.1. Taxonomy (NCBI): domain Bacteria; kingdom Pseudomonadati; phylum Pseudomonadota; class Gammaproteobacteria; order Vibrionales; family Vibrionaceae; genus Vibrio; species Vibrio algivorus. The sequence continues at coordinate 805,381 of NZ_BSPV01000003.1, read as the reverse complement.
AGATATGATTACACCGCAATATGTGGGGGATTTGATCAGTTGGGGCGCAATTGGTGCTCGTACAACCGAATCACAAGTTCACCGTGAGCTTGCATCTGGTCTATCTTGTCCAGTTGGTTTTAAAAATGGCACCGATGGCAACATTAAAATTGCAACAGATGCTTGTAGTTCTGCTGGTGCATCACATCACTTTTTATCAGTCACTAAATATGGTCACTCTGCGATTGTAGAAACTGCAGGTAACCCAGATTGCCATATTATTTTACGTGGTGGCAAAGAGCCAAATTATAGTGCTGAACATGTTGCTGCTGTGAAATCAGAATTAGCAAGTAATGGGTTACGCCAAAAAGTGATGATTGACTTCAGCCACGCAAATAGCTCTAAGCAATTCCAACGTCAAATGGTAGTTGCAACGGATGTCGCCACTCAAATTGCAGGTGGTGAAGATGCTATCTTTGGTGTGATGATCGAAAGCCATTTAAATGAAGGCCGTCAAGATCTGGTTGATGGTAAAGTTGAAAACTACGGTCAAAGTATTACGGATGCGTGTATTGGCTGGGCTGATACTGAAGCAGTATTGCGTCAACTTGCTAAAGCGGTAGCGGATCGTCGTAAGGCGAAGTAATCAGAATTTGAAATAAGATTAGTTAATTGAATAAAATGCCCAGCAACTTGCTGGGCGTTTTTTTAGGTACTTAACCTCAGCTGCGGATAACTAGAAGTCACTCAATACAGCACTTTAGGCGTCTAACTTCGTTAAAATCAACGCAATAGGCCAGCTATTGACTTATGATTTTGCCTTGTTATCCATCCTAAATTGCAGCATTGAGAGAAAGTCATCAATCCTAGATACCTGACAGATATTTTTATCACTTTTATATCAGTGAGTTAGGTTAATTATTGTGACACTCTTATCCGAAGCTGAGGTTACTTACTTTATCTTTAGAACTACTCGCTTAACTAAAAAACGATTTCTGCTCTAAATTGGTTAAAAAGCTCCATGCTACAAAGCGGCTTATCTTCTGCCCTTGTGCCATTTCTACAACGCGAATATTAGTTGCGCTTAATTTTTTCAACTGTTGCTGCAGTAGCGGCACATTTTCTTTCTTGGATACTAGGCTAGTAAACCAACATACCTGCTTAGCAAAATCTTTACTTTCGATGGCCATTTGTTTCAAGAAAGCAATTTCACCACCTTCATAGCACAGCTCATTTTCAGTCCCTGCAAAGTTTAAAACTGGTTGGCTATTTTTTGATAGCGGATCCGCTTTGCCTTTATTGAGGTTATTCACTTTACGTAAGCTGCCTTCACGCGCTTTTTCCAATGACTCGTGAAATGGAGGATTACACATAGTCAAAATGAAATCGTCGTTCGGTTTTATGATGCCGTGGAAAATGCTGCTTGGTTTAGCTTGCTGACGAACTTTCAGTTTATTCGTCAACCTCTTATTAGCCTGAATTAACAGTTGTGCCGTTTTAACTGAAATCGGATCAATATCGCTGGCAACAAAATTCCAGTCATAAAGGCTTGAGCCTAAAATAGGGTAGATGCAGTTTGCGCCTGTGCCGATATCAAGCACCGTATGCTTATGATTGGCAGAACCAGCATTCGGATCGCGCTCGTCATTCTCAACGACAAGTGTATCGGTTTTCTCTTTGGTTACCGCTAATAGGTCGGCAAGATAATGGATATAATCTGCTCTTCCTGGGATTGGTGGGCATAAGTAACCGGGAGGGATTTGCCAGAACTCTAAACCATAATAGGCTTTTAACAGCGCTTCATTGAGTGCTAACACCGCTTTAGGATCGCTAAAACTAATCGAACGTTCACCACGCGGGTTTAGAATAACAAATTCGGTTAATGCCGGGTTTGAGGCTTCTAATTTATCAAAATCATAACGACCACTGTGTAGATTACGTGGATGTAATCCGGTTGGCTTCTTATGCACCGATGATTTAGAACGATGTGATCCTGTTTTATTATTTCTTGGTTTTTGGGTGCTGGACTTATTAGTTTTTTTTGTTGTTTGAGAGTGGCGATTATTTTTGTTATGAGGTCCAGTGGCCATGAGGGCTCCAAGAAGTCGGTAGAATAAAAACGGCGTGAATAATAACTCACTTCGGCATCATACCCAAGTAACTTCCCAGCTAATATGCTCGGATACTGCTTAGCGTAAATCTGTTAGTTTACTTGGTATTTGATCACGGAATGACGCTCTACCAATGTTGGCTCTAATTGAATCACTTGTTGAGGTGCATTTGGATTTTCAAGGCGTGAGAGTAAGGTATCTACCGCGGTTTTTCCTAGCTGATGTTTTGGCTGGTGGATAGTGGTTAAAGATGGGGTGATGTACTTAGTCAATTGGATATCATCATAGCCAATAATGGAAAGATCCTGAGGGATCTTTATACCATCTTGGTTTGCAGCATTAATTAAACCCAATGCCATCATGTCATTACATACGAATAAAGCGCTCGGTAAAGCTCCGCTGTGTTTCAGAGCTTGGTAAGCATCATAACCACCGTCACATTCAAAATTGCCCTGAGCAATCCAGTTTTTATTTAAAGTTAGGTTATTATCCTGTAGCGCTTGTTTAAAACCATCAAAACGCAGTGATGCTTGGCTACGATGTAGTGGGCCGGTGACACAGCCAATGTTGGTATGGCCATTATCTATTAAATGTTGAGTCGCTAAATACCCACCTTTGAAAGAGTTGTCCTGAATTTTATCACTCGCATATTCCATTGGGCCCCAGTCCATAACAACGACAGGAAGGTCTGGATAACGTTCAAAAATTTCAATTTCTTCGCCCTCAAGGGTGGAACACATTAACATTAAGCCATCGACACGCTTTTGTAACAGAGTATCTATAGAGGCTTTCATTCGTTCGCTATCACCTTCGGTATTGCAAAGTATTAAGTTGTAACCTTTTTCATAACAACGCCTTTCAACGCCTTTAAGCACTTCGCCAAAGAAAGGGTTGGTTGAGGTTGTCACTAGCATGCCAACCGTTTTAGTGCACTTCATCTTTAGACTTCGAGCGAGTGCCGATGGCGCGTAATTAAGCTCTTTTGCTGCTTGCTTTACGCGCTTTTCAATATCCTCACTAACAAATCGTGTTTTATTCAAGACATGGCTAACGGTGGACGTTGAAACCTGAGCAAGTCGGGCTATGTCTTTCATTGTTGCCATGTGATAACTCCCTATTGATTGGGTATAAAGATGAAATTAAACTAAAAACTTATCCGTTTCTTGTCGTGTCGGGATGGAGGTTTGTGCCCCAAACCGTGTAACAGAAAGGGCAGCAGCAGCATGTGCAAATTGAATTGCTTGTGTTGTTGTCATGCCTTCCAGTAGTGCAGTAACAAAAGCACCATTAAAGGTATCTCCGGCAGCTGTTGTGTCTATCGCTTTAACTTTAAATCCTTGAATAATTTTACCTTTGCCATTTTCACTTAGCCATACACCTTTAGCGCCTAGTGTAATAATTACGGTTGAGATACCTTTCTCATGAAGATTATTTGCGGCTTTTTGCGCTGAGATATCATCTGTTACTGAAATACCGGTTAAGACTTCAGCTTCAGTTTCATTTGGGGTAATGATATCAATTTCTTTTAGGATTGAGTCGGGTAACGCTTTGGCTGGCGCTGGGTTTAAAACAACTTTGATATCAGAATTAGAATCATATTTAGCCAGTTTAATTGCCGTTTCAATGCCATCTAAAGGGGTTTCAAGTTGCAGCAGTAAATAATTACATTGCTGAATAGGAGCTTTAAAAGAAGAGACAAGCTCTTGGTTCAGAGCATTATTAGCCTCAGGAGAAAGACAGATACTATTCTCTCCCTCATCAGAGACTTGGATCAACGCTACACCTGTGGGAGTAGATGGAATGATAGAAATATAGTCAGTATTGATACCATCTTGTGCAAAACTTTGAATGATATTTTGCCCAAAGGAATCACTTCCTACACAAGCTATAAACCCAATGTCTGCACCTAAACGTGCAGCAGCCACCGCTTGATTGGCACCTTTTCCACCAGGAATAACTTGATAGTTACGTCCCATGAGGGTCTCTCCTGGACGAGGAAAAGAGGGAACTTGAAGTACATGATCGGCATTAATACTACCTAAAACGATCAGCTTGTTCATATATTATCCTTATGGCGATAACGTTTAAATACGAATTGATATGGCTCAAATACGTCATATCAATGAGCATTCATAGTGAAGAAGGTGGGGGCAGTTCCGCCCCCACATTTATACCCATCGTACTTGAAGCTTGACGGCACTCATTCACCCCAATCACATAGAACGAGCTATGCTCATAGGGCTTCATTCATTTGTCGTCTTACTGCAACTTCAATGACTTTGGGTATAGTGATTATTTAGTAATAACTTTAAGTGGAACCGGAATATTTTTTTCAACCGATTCTCCTTTTAAGACTTTGTCTGCAGTTGCAACACCGAGCTCACCAATTAGAGCGGGTTGCTGTGCAATGGTTGCTCCTAACATTCCACGTTTAACTGCGGCAATACCATCATCGGTACCATCAAAGCCAACAATTAAAATATCTTTTCCTGATGCTTGTACTGCACGTAAAGCACCAAGTGCCATTTCATCATTTTGTGCGAATACGGCTTGGACATCACCATTGGCAGCAAGTAGGTTTTCCATTACATTCAAACCTTTACTTCTATCAAAATCAGCAGGCTGGCTAGCAAGAAGATCAAGTTGTGAATTTTTAACTGCATTCATGAAACCTTCACCACGCTCACGAGCAGCTGAAGTACCTGCAATGCCTTCAAGTTGAATGACTTTAGCTTTCTCACCGACCTTTTCAATAATGAATTTACCCGCCATTTCACCGCCTGCAACATTATCAGAAGCAATATGGCTGACAACGTCACCACGACTTGCGCCACGATCGAGTGTTAATACCGGGATCTTTGCACGGTTAGCAATTCGAATCGCGTTAGAAACAGCGTCTGAATCTGTTGGGTTAATGAGTATTGCTTTTACACCTCGAACCGAAAGATCTTCGACATTAGAAAGCTCTTTACTTGGGTCATTTTGCGAATCTAAAACAATCAGATCGTAACCTAGTTCTTTTGCTTTCGCTTCAGCTCCGTCTTTCATGCTCACAAAAAATGGGTTGTTTAGTGTTGATACTACAATAGCCATTGTATCTTGAGCTTGCGCTGCAACCGACATCGTACTGGTTAACATGGCAGCGGAAAGTAGGGTAGTCAGTTTTTTAAGTTTCATTTTGTTATTCCTTTATCGTAGGGGAGCCTATTGCTGGCTCTTGGTGTCGGTAATGACGGTTATTTATTTTTATTATCAACTAATACGGCTAGTAAAATCACGACTGCTTTAGCAATCATCTGGTAATAAGAAGATACATCAAGTAGGTTTAACGCGTTATTTAAGAAACCAATAATCAATGCGCCAATTAAGGTACCCATAATACGGCCACGGCCACCCATTAAACTCGTACCACCAACTACAACAGCAGCAATTGCATCAAGTTCATATCCCATGCCCGCAGTTGGTTGAGCAGAAGATAAACGTGAAGTCACAATTAGGCCGGCAAGGGCAGAAAGTAAGCCACAAATTGCATATACACCAATCTTTACTCGATCGACATTAATGCCAGATAAGCGAGTTGCAGATTCGTTGCCACCTAATGCGTAGACGTAGCGGCCAAAGCGAGTGTGGTTTAATACATACCAAGCGGCGGCAAAAACAAACACCATGAGCCATACTGGAACAGGAATGCCTAGAGTGTAACCAGTACCAAACCAAGCAAAGTTATCGGCGACATCTGTAAAGCCAGTAGAAATTGGGCGGCCATCGGTGTAAACCATTGTGACACCACGTAAAAGTGTCATCGTTACTAATGTCGCAATAAAGGCTTGAACCTTACCCTTGGCGATAATGACACCACTGATACCACCTAAAATAGCACCCGCTAATAAGGCTGTTGGAACGGCAATTAATACAGGGACTTCCATTGCAATTAAACTGGCTGCAAAAGCACCACACAAAGCGAGAACAGAGCCGACACTTAAATCGATACCTGCTGTTAAAATAACCAGAGTCATACCTACCGCAATAATGGCGCTAACGGAAGTTTGTCGCAAAATATTGAGTATGTTATCGACGGTGAAAAAGTTAGGGTTTAAAAACGAAACCACTACGATTAAGAAGATCAAGGCAATGAGCGATTTTTGCTCAATTAACCACTCTTTACTCAATAAAGGTTTTTTTGGTTGTTCTGGTGTATTAGGTTTATTAATCGTGTTGCTGCTCATGCGACGTCCTTACTGATGTTTTTACCGACTGCACAAGCCAGTAGTAATTCTTGGTTAGCTTGCTTGGCGTCAAACTCGCCACTGATTTTGCCTTCATGCATAACTAAAATACGGTCACTCATCCCCAGCACCTCTGGCATTTCTGAAGAAACAAGAATGATACTCATCCCTTCAGCCTTAAATTTGTTGATTAATTGGTAGATTTCTTTTTTGGCACCTACGTCAACACCGCGAGTAGGTTCATCCAAAATCAAAACATTGGGCCGAGTCATCAATCCTTTAGCAATCGCCACTTTCTGTTGGTTACCACCGGATAAGTTTCCGATGATTTGTGCTCGACTCGGCGTTTTAATATTGAAAAGATCAATAAAATCATCCACCGCCATCACTTCACTTTTATGCTGAATTTGGACGCCAGAACTAAAGTGCTGTAGCGCTGAAAGTGTCATGTTATCTTTAACGGAAAGCCCTAGTACCAAGCCATCACCTTTACGATCTTCTGAGATATAAGCGATACCACAAGCAAGCCCTTCTTGAGGTGAGGTAGGGTGAATTTTGTTACCTTCCAGTAAGATGTCTCCAGAATGGTAAGGTAGAGCACCATAGATCATTTTCATCAGTTCAGTCCGACCTGCACCCATTAAGCCTGAAATCCCTAATATTTCTCCTCGTTTGAGTTCGAAATGGATGTCTTCAATACCTTTACCCGTTAACCCTTTGACTGAGAGGCGAATTTCATCAGATTGCACAGCAATGCGTGGATATTGTTCTTCAAGCTTACGACCTACCATCATCTCAATAAGTGCATCTTCATCGGTATCTTTAACTTCGCATTCACCGATGAATTTACCGTCTCGTAATACGGTAATATCGTCACAAATTTCAAAAATCTCTTTTAAACGATGAGAGATATATACAATGCCACATCCTTGAGATCTCAACTCATTAATGACTTTAAATAGAAATTCAGTTTCTTTATCCGTCAGAGCATCAGTCGGTTCATCCATGATGATAACTTTTGATTCAAATGATAAGGCTTTGGCTATTTCAACCATTTGTTGTTCGCCTAAGCTCAATTCGCCCAATAAGGTTTTGGGGCTACGTTTCACGTTTAATCGAGCAAGAAGCTCAGCTGCTTTTTCGTGCATTTGATTCCATAGAATCTTACCAAATGCATTTGTTATTTCTCGACCAAGGAAAATATTTTCAGCAATACTAATCTCGGGAATAAGATTGAGTTCTTGATGAATAATGCTGATTCCAGCTTGTTGTGAATCTCTTGGCCCTTTAAATGCAACTGGTTGATTTTGATAGTGAATGTTTCCGTTATCTAGCGAATAAATGCCAGTTAGCACTTTCATTAGTGTAGATTTACCTGCACCATTTTCACCCATTAATGCCATGACTCGGCCGGGGTAGACGTTAAGGCTTGCTTTATCTAGCGCTTTTACGCCGGGAAAGGCCTTTTCGATTTGGTTTAGCTGTAAAATAGCTTTTGTCATATTCACATCTCGCCTGCTTTATTTTTAGATCAAAAAGTGACACCAGATTGAAAAATCACATTCGCATAAGGAGTACATTCTCCAGTACGAACGATGGCTTTGCTTTGATGAGTTCTTGATTTAAATGCCTCATGGGTGATGTAACTAATGCTGATTTCTTTACCCGTTAATTTCTTTTCTTGCTCAATTCTTTGCAGTAAAGCTTGATGGTGCTCTGGGCTGAATTGTTCAAATTCTTCTGCCAAAATGACGCCTTCAATTTGTGATTCTTTTAAAAATACATCAACAGTTTGAGCAAAAGTCGGGATGCCAAGTGTCAGTGCTAAATCAATACGATGGGTTGTGCTCGGAATAGGCAATCCAGCATCGCAGATGGTAATTTCATCGGTATGCCCCAATGTGGCAGTTAGATGTGACAGCTCAGAATTGAGAAGAGCACTTTTTTTCATATTGATACACCTAGTTTAATTGATAATTCGACATCAGCGAAACGTTTCGATAAGGATAGTGATTGTTTGAAATAATGCATTCTATAGCTCAATATTTTGTGAAATAGATCATCGAAACGTTTCGATGGTTTTGTGTGAAATTGATCAATGTCACAGTTAGCTTCCATGATGACTATAAAAATATACCTTCCGATGAGTGTTCGATATCTTCATGGCTATAAATCTACGATAGGGGTATCAGGGTGAAGAAGAATAGCCACGCACCAAAACACCGCATTCGCGCAGCAGGGATCATTGTTCAGGATGAACATGTTCTGTTGATTAAAGTAAAAGACTTCACTGGTGAATATTGGATCCCACCAGGTGGTGGCTTAGAAGCTTGTGATTTGCATACCAAAGATTGTGTTAAGCGAGAATGTTTGGAAGAAGTTGGGCTCGAAGTACAGGTAGGGGATCTGTTGTGTGTACGAGAGTTCTTAGAAACGACGAAAAATCGCTATAACGCTGAGTTTTTTTATCATATTGAAAGCTATATAGGACAACCACACACTGATAATTTAGCCGGCTTAAATGATGAAGAATTTATTCAATCGGTGGACTGGGTGCCTGTGACGAGTTTGTCCACTATTCGCACATTTCCCACCGATTTATCTGCGGTGATAGAGTTGGTATCACATAAAGTCGCCAGTATTCATCTTGGTAGCTATATTCAAGGTAACAATGAGACTCAAAATCAATTGAAATGAGCACATCAAGCTTGTTTTAACTTGCCCTTCGGGAGCTTCATCCAAGCCTCTTCTTTTTTATAATAGAAAGGCTGCGTCAGATTCGTTTGAAAGGTGATTACATTCCTGTACGAACCTTTCTTGTTTAAAGACTTGGATGATAGCTCTGAATTCTACATCTTGAAGTCACTTGGGTATATAATCTTGGGTATAAGTGCTATTGAACTACAAAGGAAATGCGATGCCTCGTTTTAAATCACGGCTAACGATATCTCTACTTTTGTCATCGTCTTTTTTCTTATCTTCAGCAGTAAGTGCCGCTTCATTCACGGATCCATTAGATGGAGAATTTGATATGAGTGAAGCGATTGCTGAGAATCCATACGCATTCCTGCCAATTCCGATTGTACTCACAGAACCCGCTATTGGTTATGGTGGTGGTTTTATGGGAATGTTTTTGCATGAATCAAAAGAGGCGCGTGACAAAAGAAAAAAATTAGCTTTGGAGTCGGTAGATGGAGGGGTAAATCTCATTCCGCCTAATTTTACTATTGTCGGAGGGGCTGCGACGGAAAATGGCACATGGTTTGTGGGCGGTGCACATCGTCATACTTGGTTAAATGATCGTATTCGTTACCTAGGCGCTGCAGGTTATGCCAATATTAATATGGATATTTATCATGAATTTGATCAAATCCCGGTTGATAAAAACCTTTCTTTTGAAAGCCAAACAGAAGGCTTTGGTGGCGTGCAAAAATTGCAGTTTAAAGTTGCTAATACCAACTTATATCTAGGGTTTTCTCAGCTTTGGTTCCATACCAAAATAGGTGCGAAAGAAGAGATTGCAAATGATATTTTGCAACGTGTATTAGGTGATGATAGTACCTCTTCAGCGCTTGGTTTGATCGCACAATACGACTCACGTAATAACTTGTTTTATCCTACCAGTGGCGGTACGGCTAAAGCCGAGTATTTATGGTATCGCGATGGTTTAGGTAGTGATTATGAATACGATACTTTTACCTTAGATGGGAAGTATTTTATTCCATTATCTAAAACTTGGACGCTCGGGGTTGCGGGTAACTATCAATCATTAACTAATGCTGATCGAAGCCTACCACCACTAGCTCGTCCGTATATTAATTTACGCGGTATTTCTCGTTATCGTTATCAAGGTGACTATGTTCTTACCGCACAGACTCAACTTATGTGGCAAGTCACACCGCGTTGGTCATTGCAAAGTTTTGTGGGGGCCGGGTCGGCAGCAGAAGAGGCTCATGATTTATATGATGATACTGAAGTTGCTTATGGTGCTGGTTTTCGTTATTTGATTGCCCGTCGCTTTGGTTTGAATATCGGGATGGATTTTGCGTTTAGCGACGATGACAACGCATTCTATTTTAATGTTGGTTCAGGGTTTTAGAGATGGATTTTACTCTATTTCGCCCTTATTGGTTGAAAGCTCCTTATAAGTCAAAAATAATCTCGCATCGAATTCTAATTGGTGGTAGTTCGGTTCCATATGACAGCAGAGGGCATAAAAGGCTTTGTTGTGTTCTTTCTCTTTGATGTGTGCCAATTCATGGACGACTAACATTCTCAGTAATGGTTCAGGAGCGTTTTTGAAAATAGAAGCAATCCGAATTTCATTCTTCGCTTTCAATTTTCCGCCATGGTTACGAGAAACAAATGTATGCAAACCCAGAGCATGATTGATGACGTGAATTTTCGGATCGTAAACGACTTTAGAAAGGGGGGATGATTTTTTTAAATAACGGTTTTTTATTGCCATCGTATAGTCGTATAACGATTTTTCGGTTTTCAGGTTGTGCATTTGTGGGTATTTGTTTTCAACCCACATAGCTAACTTATCTTGTTCAATTAGTGTTTTTACCTGAGATAACACCGCATCAGGGTAGCCTTGCAAATATTTGAGATGAGTTATAGACGTCATATTGAATTACTTTCAGTTTGATAGGCTTATTATCAGGCTAGCTAGCAATCTCCAACCTGAATAGAGTTTGCTAGCTAGTCCAATGAGATTTAAGCTTTGAATTGCGCCTTACGTAAACGATTTAAAACAGCCATTACATCTAGCGTTCTCGGCTTGGCTAGGTCACCATTTTTAGGCATGGCTTGATACCAATCTTGGTTTAGTGCGTGATCAAAGATCTTCGATGGATCTTTGCTCCATCCTGGCTGTTGAGAAAGTTGGAACCATAACCAACCAATTGCATTAAGCTCACTGGTCGATTCAATTTGCTCAAGCGCAGAAACATCAATGTGCTCTTTACCAAAACGTAAGGTATGAGTTCCTTTACCTTGGATACGAAATTTTCCTTCCGCTAAGATTTTGGTTAGACAAGTATTATTAAATGAGCGAGCAGGGTGCTGAACAAGTTCACTTTCTGATTCTAGTTGTCGTTGACTAGGGTGTAGCTTAACCACTTCTTTTGCTTTAGCCGTAACATCTAATGCTTGGTAGTCGTGCATTTGAATCACGGTATCGGCTACATCGAAGTAATCACCTGAGCCTCCCATGACAATAATCGAAGAAACACCCTGCTCATCACGCAATTGGCCAATTCGATCAACCAAAGGGGTGATAGGCTCATCGCCTTTACAGACTAATGCTTGCATGCGCTCATCACGGATCATGAAGTTAGTGGCAGAGGTATCTTCATCGATTAACAACGTAGTTGCGCCAGATTCGAGAGATTCTTGTAACCAAGCTGCTTGAGAAGTGGATCCCGAAGCATCTTGAGTTGAGAAATCTGTTGTGTCTTTACCCATAGGCAAATGGTTGATGTAGTTTGATAAATTTAAATGGTGAACACTACGACCATCTTCTGCACGAATCTTCATGGCTTGCGGATCCGTGACAATATATTCACGACCATCTGTTGGAATATGATCGTAGATGGAACGCTCAATCGCCGTCAATAGGGTTGATTTACCGTGGAAACCGCCGCCGACAATTAGCGTTATGCCTTTTGGAATACCTAGACCGCGAATTTTGCCTTTATGAGGCGTGGTTAACTCAATAGCTAGAGATTCAGGAGCCGAAAACGTAACCGCTTCTTTCATTGGTAAATCGCAATCCCCAGATACCCGAGGAAGCACACTACCATCAGCAACAAATGCCACTAGGTTGTTTTCTGCCAGTTGTTTGCGTAGGGCAACTTGATCTTCAACAACTTCACAATGGCGCTTTAATGCATCCATGTTTATTTCACGTGCAATCGTCGCACGGCGGATAAATTTAGGTAGGTGGAAAGTTAATATGTTAATGGCTTTTTTACCGAGAATTTGGCGACCATCGGCAGGCAGATTGACACGGAAACGTAGTTCGATACCTTCTTGGTCAAATACAACGGCAGTGTGATCAAGCACGCTTTGGCCATTAAAGGCAATATCGACGGAAGCTTCTGGTTGCGCAAGTTGTGAAAAGTAACGTGCAATATAATCACGTGCGGCGCGTTGGTAATCTTCGGATTGTTCCAATAACCATTGTAAATCGGTTAAAGACCAAGCTCTGCGAGCACGTAAGCGAGAGGCGGTAGCATGTGGGTCGCCTTGAACGGTATCGATGAAAAGATCGAAATCAGTAAAATCATACTGCCCCTTGATTTGCTGGTAAGCACGGTAGTTTTGCTTTTCGATATTTTTCAGTTTGAAGATCAAGGTATCCATAGAGTTCCGGTATTGCTTTTGATAAGAATAAAACGAATGGGGATTATATACTGAATTGTGGTGTAGATGGAGAGATGTCGCTATCTAGATGAAAAAAAGCCTCCTTTACACCATGACGAAGTATTTAGTGCGGCAAAGGAGGCGTTGAACCATTACTCCCCTTACAGAGTTCGCGGTTCAGAAAAAATTCTAAACTTAAGTTACTTAACCTCAGCTTCGGATAAGAGTGTCACAATAATTAACCTAACACACTGATATAAAAATGATAAAAACATCTGTCAGGCATCTAGGATTGATGACTTTCTCTCAATGCTGCAATTTGGGATGGATAACAAGGCAAAATCATAAGTCAATAGCTGGCCTATTGCGTTGATTTTAACGAAGTTAGACGCCTAAAGTGCTGTATTGAGTGACTTCTAGTTATCCGCAGCTGAGGTTACTTAGGTCTATTGCTTACACATTAAGGCTGTAATGCGGTTAATGCTTCTAGGTCGATATCTTGTTGGTAATCAACATCTTTAATATCGAAACCATTGAGTTGCATAAATTCTTGTTTGTAGCCCTGATAATCACCAATCTCTTTAAAGTTAGTAGCGTTCATTTGGGTCATTAGTTCAGCCACTCTCTGCTGAATACTTGGTTTCATTTCCCAATCATCCATACGGATCAAACGCTCCGCATCAACAGGAATAGTGTTTTGGTTATAAAGCTTATCGGTAAACAAACGTTGCATTTGCTCAATACAAGTTTCGTGGCTACCATCTTCTTTCATCGCTTTGTATAGTGCGATGATATAAGGCGTGAATGTTGGAATAAACACGCTTGCTTTAGTGACGAGCGCTTTACATACCGTGGCATGAGCAGAACCGTTGAAGTTGGCTAATTTAAGGTTTAAAGAGTGGCTTGCTTGATGCAAATCTACTTTAGCCCAACCTAGTGTACCGTCACGGTAGATAGGGTAGTTGGCCTCAGAACCAATGTATGAAAATGCGATAGTTTTACAGCCGTCAGCAATCGATTCAGCATTAATCAGGGTATCGACCCATGATTCCCAATCAGATCCGCCCATCACTTTAATAGTCGATTCGATTTCTTGTTCAGTAGCCGGTTCAATGGTGGTTTCAATCCACTCATCATTTTCAAGTAGCACGGTAGCACCAGTGACGCTGTCACCAATTGGTTTGATGCTCGATAGCCATTTTTCACCTGTTGTTGGGTTTGGACGAATACCCGTTGCTAGGCTGTAAATGATTAAGTCTACTTCACCTTCAAAATAAGTTTCTATTGCTTCAATAACTTGGTCACGTGTTTCTTGTGCAAATGCATCACCAACAATATTGACTGCAATACGACCGGCTTTTTCTGCTTCTTGTTCAAAGAAAACATTGTTATACCAACCGGCTGTGCCTACGCCTTTTTCAGAAGGGCCACGTTCAAACGAAACGCCGATGGTATCAGCATCACTACCGCCAAAGGTGAGAGCAATGCGAGCGGCTAAGCCAAATCCTGATGATGCACCTAAGATGAGAACACGTTTAGGGCCTGCTTTAATTTGTGGGGCAGATTTAGCGAAATTAATTTGTTGTTGGATGGATGCTTCACACCCGTAAGGATGGGCACTGCGAGCGACCACGCCCTTAATGATAGGTTCAATGACCATACGTTATCCTATGTAATCTTATTTGATGATGGATTAATACTAGGATAAGGGCATCAAAGAAGTGAAATATTGAGCTAAAAGGGTATAAAGGTGAATTTTTTAAGGCTAAATAAGAAAAAATTGTTTCAGATCATGAATGATTACCGACAAAAACAGCAAAGCCAGCCTGTATTTTAGCTGACTTTTTGTGAACTATTCACGAGGGAGAAGAGTGTTGGGAATTATATTCACAAAATAGATTGGAGCTGAGACGCCATAAACTGGGCGATCCAAGGTTGAGCATCGGCTTTAGGATGAAGCCCATCTTTCATCATCCATTCTGGTTTGATGATGACATTTTCCAGAAAAAACGGTAGTAAAGGAATGTCTTGCTGCTTGGCTATCTCAGGGTATAAATTAGAAAAAGCTTGAGTGTAACGTTTACCGTAATTCGGTGGCACCATAATTTGCATAAGTGCAACTTGGCTTCCGGCTTGCTTACTTTGTTCGATCAATTGGTTCAAATTTCTTTGAATGGTCGCAGGAGGGAAACCTCTTAATCCATCGTTAGCCCCAAGCTCTATTAATACCCAATCAGGTTGATGTTGTTTTAATAATGAAGGAAGGCGTTGCAGACCATTACCAGTAGTATCTCCTGAAATACTGCCGTTTATTACTTTTGCTTCAATGCCTTTTTGCTGTAATTCTTTTGGTAGTAGTGATGGCCAGCTTTGTTCAATCGGCATTTGATATCCAGCACTTAAACTATCACCTAAGATTAAAATAGTGGTTTTTACCGCAGCTTGTGTGACGGAAGAAAAGCACAGTACTAATAGTAAGGATAACAATCTCATCATGTCTCAATCACCTATAAAAGATCCATCAATAACCAAATTAGCAGAGAACGAAGGTGTAAACTCGAGTGCAGAGCAAACTTCGTCAGCTACCTCACCTGAATTTCATGATTCGAACAAGATAGTGATCCAAGCTCAATCTTTGTCTAAATCAGTCTCTACCGAGAAAGAACATTTAACCATATTAAAAGAGGTTAACCTAGCCATTCGTGCTGGTGAAAGTGTGGCAATTGTCGGAACCTCGGGGGCAGGTAAATCCACTCTGATGACCTTACTAGCAGGTCTGGATGTTCCAAGCCAAGGAGAAGTGAGTTTGCTCGGTAAGCCTTTATCGACTCTAGATGATGAGCAACGCGCCGCATTACGCAGCGATTCTATTGGTTTTGTGTTTCAAAGCTTCCTACTTATTCCAACTTTAACCGCCTTAGAGAACGTCACACTACCTTGCTTGTTAAAAGGTGAGAAAGAAGACATTGAACGAGCAACCCAATTGCTTACTGAAGTCGGCTTAAAAGATCGTTTAACTCATACGCCAAGTCAGCTTTCCGGTGGTGAGCAACAACGTGTGGCTTTAGCTCGCGCCTTTATGATTAAACCGAGTATTTTATTTGCTGATGAACCGACTGGAAACTTAGATCAAGTGACGGCTGCGAAAATTATCGAGCAACTTTTTGAGCTAAATAAAGCGCATAAAACAACGTTGGTTTTAGTGACTCACGATAATGATTTAGCTAAGCGATGTGATCGAATTTTTTACATGCAAGCCGGTGAGCTGGAGGAAAGGGAATGAATCAAGGATCCAAATCATTGCCTAACCGAGAATTGTTAAGGTGGAGCTGGCGTGAAATCAAACAAGGTCAGCTTTGGCCAATTGCGATTGCGCTGACCTTAATTATTGCTTGTGTGTTTGGTTTAGCCGCATTAGCAGATCGTATGGATCAGGTAATAGAAACCCAAGGTAAGAATGCACTCACGGCAGATACGGTATTTCGCTCATCTAATCCTTTACCAGAAAGTTTAGTTGCGCAAACTTCCCAGCAGCAAGTTGAAACCGCGACATTGACACGATTTGCCACCATGGCATTTAGCGATAACAGCATGCAACTAGTGACAGTGAAAGCGGTGGATAGCCAATATCCTTTACGTGGAGAAATGGTGCTGTCAGGCAATTCTACACAAAACGAATCAACGCAAAGCTCACATGTGCAAGCAAATCAATTGTGGCTTGAGCCTAGGGTTATGCAACAGTTGCAAGTTAAAGTGGGTGACAGTGTCACGATAGGCGACGCGGATTTTGAGGTGACAGGAGAAGTTTTACAAGAGCCAGGACTAGCCTTTAACCCATTTCAGCAAATGCCGAGTGTGTATATTCATCAATCAGATGTAGCAAAAACCGGTGCAGTTCAGTTAGGTAGCCGAGTAAGTTTTCGTCTGTTTATTAATGGTGATGCTCAGCAAATCTCTCAAATTAAACAATCGGTTGAGTTGACTCCAAGTGATCGCTGGGTAGATGAAGACTCACAAAGCCGCACCTCCGAAGTGTTTAATAAAACCAAGCAATACTTGTCGTTAACGGTTGCCATTGTCGTCGTAATGGCGGCGATAACACTGGTATTAACTTGTCAGCATTATGTATCGAGCCGACGTCAAACTATCGCGATGCTAAAAAGTTTAGGAGCGCAACGTCCTTGGCTAATTCGTTGGTTAAGTTTACAAATTGGTAGCTTATTCGCCATTGGTATCATATTGGGTTCACTGATTGGCGTATTACTTGAAATGGTATTGCGCATTCCGTTAACGGATGTTTTACCTGATCCTTTACCTAGTTATGGGTTGATGCCGTTTTTGTTATCCGTTGGAACCTGCTTAGCGATTGGTATTCCTGCGTTAGGTATTCCTTTGATTGGATTATTAAACACCTCGGCCGCATCAGTCATGCAACCGAGCCAAGGTAACATTCCTCAAAAAGCATGGTTATTGATTTTATTGCCTTTTGCTTTATTGATGTCGGTTTACGGTAGCAACATGTTAGTTTGGATAGTGCTAGCGAGTATTTTAGTGCTATTTGCGATCCTCGGTGTTATTAGCTTATTTATGGTTAAAGGTTTGCAGCACTTACCTGCATCGCCGGCATTGAAATTAGCATTAAGTCGCATTAACCGTTCTTCTATCGCTAGTGGCATTCAATTTGGCGCACTGGCTTTGTCATTAATGCTGATTGCAATTATTTGGCTAGTACGTAGTGATTTATTAAGTGATTGGCAGCAAACGCTACCTGAAGATGCACCTAATGTGTTTGCGCTTAATATTGCCTCTTATGAAAAAGAACAATATTTACAAGAGATTGATGCTAAGGCGTTAAACCGTTCAGAAGCTTACCCAATCATTCGAGGTCGTTTAAGTGAAATAAATGGTGTCGAAGCGAAAGAGTATGCTGAAGGTGAAGATAAAAGTGATTCGCTACGCCGTGAATTGAATTTCACATGGGCGGAAACCCTGCCAGAACGTAACGATTTATTAGAAGGTGAATGGGGCGAAGCCGGTACAGTTTCTGTTGAATCTGATGTGGCTAATGATCTTGGCTTAAAAATTGGTGATTCCTTAACTTTTGTGATCAGTAGTCAAACCGTCACCGCCAAAGTGAATACCATTCGTAAAGTCCATTGGCGTGAAATGAAGCCAAACTTTTACTTCATTTTCTCATCAGATGTGCTCAAAGACATTCCAGGAACTTGGCTCGTCAGTTTTAAAGCACCAGAAGGGAATAAAGCTCAAACCGATGCTTTCTTAAATAAAATGGCACGCGATTTTCCAACCGTGAGTTTAATGGATATTCGGACTATGGCTGGCAAAATTCAAGTTCTGCTGACGCAAATCGTGTGGTCGATTACCGTACTTGCAGGTTTAGCTGTGATTGCCGGTTTGTTGTTGATATTCACATTATTGCGTTTAAGCCTGTCACAGCGACAAGATGAAATTCGTTTATATCGAACACTTGGAGCGAGTAAAAAGCGCATTAGTAGAACAGTGTGGTATGAATACGGGATTATGGCTTTGATTGCTGGTTTGGTGGCAAGTTTTGGCGCAGAGTCGAGTGTGGCAAGCTTAATGAAATGGGGCTTTGAACTTGATCCTAATTGGCACTTTGCTTTGTGGGTAACGCTTCCATTGCTTGCATTTTTAACTTTAGCACTAGTACTACAAACGTTGATTAAGCAATTACTTATTCCTGTAAATAAAGCTCTATGAATAAAAAATGCAGTTATCCACAAAAACGGTGGATAAATATTGGGATAACTTCATTGTGAAAAATAACCAATCTGCTTGTAAGCCACGACAGGGTTTACTTAGCGGATTTTGGTTATTCACAACATCGATTTTTGGTAAAAGTGAATAGAATCGGTCAAGCAATTTTTTAGATTTTTTTACGCATAAAATTAGCAGAGTTAGAACCAAAGTGGTGTAGGTAAAACCGATCAACAATTTACTTGTATGATAAGGATATTTCCTATTTTTTAACCAGTTGGTAGCACATGTTTAAAATTTAGCTCGAAATATCCGACTAAAGTGGTAGGGTATTACTCGACTCAAATATATTCAGTTCTTTAGCCTTCTTGATCTGGCATAAAGACGTTTGTTGTAGGAATGATTGATTAGCTATGGCTTCTCCACATATTGGTATTATTGGTGGTGGTATTGCAGGGGCAACAGCCGCACTGCACTTTGCTGACCTTGGGCTTCAAGTCTCTATTTTTGAACAAGGAGCAAGTCTTGTGGATGGCCCTCCTATTTGCCATTTGCATGCTGGTGGTAACTTGTATCGTGAGATTTCACAGCAGCAATGTGTGCAACTTCTGAAAGAATCGATTGAAACGGTTAAGTTGTATAAGCACACGATGAATGTTCGCCCAACCGTTATCGCGGTTCCTACCCAAGATAAAGGCCAACCAGAAGATCTACTTCCTCGTTTGCAAGTGATTAAACAGGCTTATCAATCACTGGTTGAACAAGACGCCAGTAATCAAGTGTTGGGTGATCCGCAGCGCTACTTTAAGTTGTATTCACAGCAAGAATTAGAAGCTCTAGCGCAATGTGACGTACCAGAAGTAGACTCTCTTACCGACCAAAGCTTAGATGAATGGATGATCCCATTTGCTAAAAGCGTAGATCTTAATACTTTAAAATTTCCTGTGGTTTTAGTGCAAGAATATGGGCTTAGTGTGTTCCGTTTATCGGCCACTGTGAACCTTGCGTTAGCTCAGCTTCCAAATTGCCAAATTTATACCAATACTCAGGTTATCGGTGTTCAACCGAAAGACAAACAATGGGTCATCAATTATAAATCCAATAATAAGCATTCAACTGAATTGCCTGAAGCGATAACGGTCGATTATTTGATCAATGCCTCTGGCTATCAAACAGGTGTGGTCGATGATTGGGTTAAAGCGCCACGTTCACGTTTAGTGGAATTTAAAGCGGCTTATGTGACTCATTGGCAAGAAGGGAACGCGTTATGGCCTGAAGTGATCTTTCATGGTGAGCGAGGTACACCACAAGGGATGGCACAGTTAACGCCGTATCCAGATGGTTATTTCCAATTACACGGTATGACAGAAGACATCACGTTGTTTGAAGACGGGATAGCGCATTCTACAGATGAAAGTTCTCAGCCTAAATTGCCTGAATACCTCGTTAATAAGATCATTCATGGTTGGAGTAAAGAGCAGCAAACCATCCGAACTAATAAAGCAATAAAACACATGGCGCAATTTATTCCCAGTTTCGCGAGTGCCACTTTAGGTGGTAAACCATTATTTGGCGCACAACAAATTCCCGGAACCGACATTACGTTACGTGCAGCCAGTGTTTCTTTTGCCGGTGATAATTATGCTCGTATGGAAATTGTTAAGGCTTCATCTGCGCTAGAGGCTGCACAACAAATCGAGCAGCAGATGCGAGAGTGTGGATTTTATGACGAACTTCATCTCACCAAACAAAATATTTCCTCACAACTCACTATTGAGCAAGTTATAGAAAAAGCCTGCACATTAGCTGAGCAAAGAAGCTATCCGACGGCGCTGGCTAAAGTGGGTGGAGTTAAATAACGTCACTAGATGATTTTTGGATTAGGTGATCTTTTGTCTCTATTTGGATATTTTTATATAATTAATCTACAATGAGAGTATTCAATTTGTTGTAGGAGGCAAAATGGATACTCAACTAATCGAAAAGAAATCGAGTACCAAAGCGATGGCTACGGCAGGTTTTAAAGCTGCTGAGCAAATCATGGATGGCTGGGGTTGCACGACCAAAGATAAACAAAAGATCATGCGCATAGCACCGTCGACTTATCATAAGTTTAAGGCTAATCCTGAAACTGTTTCTTTGGATAGTGATCAATTGGAACGATTAAGCTACATCGTAAATATGCATGCTAGCCTTCGAATCGTGTTTGATAACCCTGAAAACGTGAAAGGGTTTATGGCGCTAGAAAACCATAATCCATATTTCAATGGAAGATCACCATTGTCGATTATTCGTGATGGTAAGTTTGCGCATATTTATGAGGTGTTTTGTCGTATAGATTCGTTGCGTTCAGGATTATGGGGGTAAACGTGACTTCTGTCGTTCAAGGTTTTCGTCTTATTCCATCTAAATACCCAACGATTAACCTTTTTGATGATGTTGCGAATGAGGATGAATTTGCAGCATTGTATGAACTGCAAGCATTAACCAATCCACGCCTTGCTAATGAGCTTGGGGATATGTCGCTTTTAGATCAAAAGGAAATTCCATTTCATTGTAAAAGAGGCCGCAGTTACGCCATCGCAGCCTTTACCCATATCAATCGAGATGGCTCACGCTTTGCTAATGGCCAACACGGCATGCTTTATATTGCTGATGATGAAAAAACCGCTACACGAGAAGTTCAATTCCACCAAGCAAAGTACTGGAGTAATGTTATTGGTCTCAAATATGACCGCATTATTTTTAGAACTTTGAAGTTTACTTTTGATGATTCAAACTGCGTTGATATAACCGACAAGGCTATGTCTGATTTAATATACGATCCCGATAATTATCTAGCCGCTCAGAAATTTGGCCTAGAGATCTATATGAATAGGGTTGAAACGACCGGCATTAAATATAATTCTGTTCGATCGGATAAAGGAGTTTGTTGGGCTTTGTCTACCCCTTATGTTGTGCAGGATGTTATTCAATGTTCTCACACAGAAATGGTCTGGAATGGTAGTGACATTAAGCATGTAGATAAAATTAAACCGATGAAGCTTTAACTACAATTTCACTTCACTCACCACCGGACAATGATCACTTAAGTGATCATTCAAAGCTTCTTGTCTCGTAAAGGTTATCTGCTGTGTACCTTGTGTATGGTTGGCTTGGCTCACAATGATGTGGTCAATTAGACTAGGATAGCGATAGAGTTGATTGGGCTTACGGTTTGATTTCACTTGACAGATCGCAGGTGTCATTTGAGTTGCTAGTTTTGCTTGGTCATCCAATCCATAGGTTAATTGTTGCCACATCCAGTCGCCTTTAAAAGCTAGGTTGTGGTTAAAATCGCCCATTACAATGAAACTTTCCTGACGGTTTACTCGCCTTGTTAACCATTGATTTAGCTGCTCTGCTTGCTCAGATAATTGTCGACAAGAACGTGAACGTTTTTTCTTAGTGGGGCAGCCACTTTTTAAATGTACCGACAATAAGTGTATATCAGGTTGGTTGGCCTGTTTTAATACAATATAGGCAGCAAAGCGCAGTTTTGAATTCGGTAGTAGTGAAATATCTTCAGGATCAACAATGTTTGCTTGGTTTTCCATTAGCCAGTTTTTAGATATTGCAAATCCAGTATATTGGTTGATATCGGGAAACTGAAGATTGGAATATTGCGGTTTAGCGCGATCGGATAAATAAACTTGGTATTCATGGCCAACTACTTTTTGAATTGCTTCTATAGAGTCGACTTCTTGAAAGGCAAGAATAGCTGGTGAGATTTGATTAAACTTGTTGTTGAGCCTAGAAAAGTCTTCTGAATCTCTTTTACTTTCTTTGATTGAGTGGCTTGGGTTCGTGGTCAGCCATTCTATGTTCCATGTCGCGATATTGAGAGTACCGTCTTTTAATGAAGCTGCTGGAATAGGTAGAGAAACGAGACTAAAAAGCCAAAGATAAGTGAACCATGTCCATTGTATTTTCATTTATAGATCGTCTCTTACAAGTTTCTAATAACCATTTCACTATGAGCCTAAAATTTAACATAGTTAAATAAATATGAGCATTTATTGCACAGATTATTTTTCATTTTGTGAGCAAAAGGACTTGCAAAAAAAGATCTTTTTATTCCTCCGAGATCTATTGATTTAGATCAAGATTGCTTAGCGAAGAAAATCGATAATGACACAACATATTGTGTTTTTCGATTTATTTTTGTCTATATCATGATTGTTTTTAGGAGGCAAGGTTAGGATGAGTCAGTTAATTGTTATAAAAAGGGATGGCTCACAAGCCTTGTTTCAACAAGACAGAATCGTGGCTGCAGTACTGAGTGCAGCAAATAAAGCTGATGAACAATTAAAGGAGTATGCCGAGCAATTAGCCGCTTGTGTTGAGCAGCGTTTAACTGAGACTCAAGCTGACTTTCCTGATGGTATTCATATTCAAGATATCCAAACCATGGTGGAAAACTATTTGATGCAAGGTGAATACAAATCACTAGCACGCCATTATATTGAATATCGTCATGACAGAGATATTGCTCGTGAGAAAACCAGTTCGCTAAATAAAGAAATTGAAGGTCTTATTGAGCAGAACAACACAGACTTGCTCAATGAGAATGCTAATAAAGATGGCAAAGTGATCCCAACCCAGCGTGATTTGTTAGCGGGCATCGTGGCTAAGCATTATGCGAAACAACATATTCTGCCACGTGATATCGTTCATGCTCACGAATCTGGTGATATTCATTATCACGATCTCGATTATGCTCCATTTTTCCCTATGTTTAACTGCATGTTGATTGACCTAGAAGGTATGTTAACGCGCGGTTTCAAAATGGGTAATGCCGAAATTGATACCCCGAAATCAATCTCTACTGCCACGGCTGTTACCGCGCAAATTATCGCGCAAGTTGCTAGCCACATTTATGGTGGTACTACGATTAACCGTATTGATGAGATTCTTGAGCCTTACGTGCTCGCAAGTCACCAAAAGCAATTAAAACTCGCTCAAGAATGGGATATACCTAATCCACAAGAATTTGCTCGAACTCAGACAGAAAAAGAATGTTATGACGCGTTTCAGTCTTTGGAATATGAAGTGAACACCTTGCATACCGCAAATGGGCAAACTCCATTTGTTACCTTTGGTTTTGGCTTAGGGGAATCTTGGGCGAGTAAACTCATTCAACAGTCTATTTTACGTAACCGTATTGCCGGTCTCGGTAAAAATCGCAAAACAGCGGTTTTCCCTAAATTGGTATTTGCAATTCGTGATGGTTTAAACCATAAACCAAGTGATCCAAACTACGACATTAAACAGCTAGCACTTGAGTGTGCGACTAAGCGTATGTACCCAGATATTCTGAACTACGATAAAGTCGTGGAAGTGACCGGTTCATTCAAAACACCGATGGGATGTCGCAGCTTCTTAAATACTTATGAAGAAAATGGTGAGTTAATTCATGATGGCCGGAATAACCTAGGTGTGGTTAGCCTGAACTTGCCTCGTATTGCAATTGAGGCGCAAGGTGATGAAACGCGTTTTTATGAAATATTGAAGACTAAATTAAAACTTGCTCGACGTGCATTAGATACTCGTATTCATCGTTTAGAAAATGTAAAAGCACGTGTTGCCCCAATTCTTTACATGGAAGGGGCATGTGGTGTTCGTTTAAATGCTGATGATAACATTGCGGAGATTTTCAAAAATGGTCGTGCATCAATCTCATTAGGTTATATCGGTGTACATGAAACGGTTGCAGCACTATTTGGTAGCGAAAATCATGTCTACGATGATGAGAATCTGCGCTTAAAAGCACTTAAGATCATCGACTTTATGAAGCAGCATGTTGAAGCTTGGGCAAGCGAAACGGGATATGCATTTAGTTTGTATGGTACGCCAAGTGAAAACTTATGTAATCGTTTCTGTCGTTTAGATGCTAAACAATTCGGTGTAATAGAAGGCGTGACGGATAAAGGTTATTACACCAATAGCTTCCATTTAGATGTACAAAAGAAAGTGACACCGTACGATAAAATCGATTTTGAGATGCCATACCCTGGAATCTCAAGTGGTGGTTTTATTTGTTATGGCGAGTTCCCTAATATGCAGCACAACATTGAAGCGCTAGAGAATGTTTGGGATTACAGCTATAGCCGCGTGCCTTACTATGGCACCAATACTCCAATTGATGAATGTTATGAATGTGGTTATACCGGTGAATTTGAATGTACCAGCAAAGGCTTTACTTGTCCTAAATGTGGTAATCACGATTCAAGTAAAGTGTCAGTAACGCGTCGTGTATGTGGTTATTTAGGTAGTCCAGATGCAAGACCGTTTAATGATGGTAAGCAAGAAGAAGTAAAGCGCCGCGTGAAACATTTATAACTATACTCACTAACTTCAAAAAGACGCAGCATAAACCCTTAAGCTGCGTTTGTTGTTTTAGATGTGTTATACCCATCGCATTAATTATCTAATCATCTAATTACTTTGATTGGTATTATTTTGAATTTGGAAGCGAATGAACATTTCTCAGTATTATTCTGTTGATGTTATTAATGGCCCCGGCACTCGCTGTACTTTGTTTGTGTCTGGATGTGTGCATCAATGCAAAGGCTGTTATAACCAAAGCACATGGTCGTTGAACTCTGGAATCAGGTTTACCCAAGAAAATGAAGATGCGATTATTCGTGACTTGCAGGATACTCGAATATTTCGTCGTGGGTTGTCGTTATCTGGCGGCGACCCTCTGCATCCACAGAATTTATCGGCGGTATTAAAGCTCGTTAAGCGAGTGAAGTTAGAGTGCCCAGACAAAGATATTTGGATGTGGACGGGTTATACCTTAGCTGATTTAACAGAATCACAAAAAGAAATCGTGGATTACATAGATGTCTTGGTAGATGGTAAATTTGAAAAAGAACTGGCTGATCCTAGTTTGCAATGGCGAGGGAGCAGTAACCAAGTTGTGCATTACTTGACGGAAAAGCGCACTACTTGATGATAAAACAAGCATTAAGTGATATTAGAGTTAGAATATCGACGAGAGTTTTAAAATCTCGTCGATTTTTTTTTGTGTGGGTGGTAATTTAAATTTTTATTAACTGATTAGCACAGGGTTGTGTATTCATGCTTTCTCATCTATCCGCTCCGCAGCAAGATCCTATATTGTCATTATCCGTGGCATACCGTAACGATCCTCGTCCAGAAAAAGTAGATTTAGGCATTGGTGTCTATAAAAATAGCCAAGGTCAAACCCCCATAATGGCGGCTATTAAACAGGCACAAACTCAACAAGCTCAAGAACAAACGACCAAAGCGTATGTTGGCTTAGCAGGTTGTGAAGAGTTCAATCAATGTATGGTAGATCTACTGCTTAAAGATACTTCGGCTTATTCTCGTGTTTCGGCGATTCAAACTCCAGGTGCAAGTGGAGCATTGAGAATGCTGGGTGATCTATTGAAAATTGCAGAGCCAGAAACTACGGTGTGGATCAGTAACCCAAGTTATGTCAATCACCGTCCTGTTATGGAAGCGGCCGGTTTGAAAGTGCGTTTCTATCATTATTTCAATCCTGAAACACGTCAGGTGGATTCTACTAGAATGCTTGCAGATCTTGCTCAAGCAGGGCCTAAAGATGTGGTTTTATTGCATGGTTGCTGCCATAACCCAACAGGAGCAGACATCAGCATAGATGATTGGAAAGCGATTACAGAATTGTCCCAGAGAAATGGTTTCACACCGTTTGTGGATATTGCTTATCAAGGTTTTGGTGATGGTTTAGCGCAAGACATTGTTGGCTTACAACACATGGCTAATAATGTAGAAGAAATGTTGATTACAACATCTTGTTCGAAAAACTTTGGACTATATCGTGAACGAACTGGCGCGGCGATTGTTATTGGTAAAAACTTACAAGAAGCTAATAATGCTAAAGGTAAACTACTGACGTTAGCTCGTTCGACTTATACCATGCCGCCAGATCATGGAGCAGCATTAGTGAAAACGGTATTGCAAAATGAGCACCTGACTCAGCAATGGAAGGCCGAATTAGTTGAGATGCAACAACGTTTAGTTGGTTTAAGGCAAGCGCTGTGTCAAGAATTACTGAATAGTCATAAAAATGATCAATTTGAGTTTATAAAGTCACACAAAGGTATGTTCACTGTGTTAGGCTTTTCGCCTGAACAAATGACGCAATTGCGTGAAGAGTATGGAATTTATGGCGTCGGTGATGGCCGTATTAATATTGCAGGTTTGCAAGAAAAAGACATACAATATGTAGCAAATGCGATAAACACTCTGGCTCAATAGGCCATATGTACAAAAATAAAAGGTTATTAAACATGAAAAAATGGGGCTTTTTTCTTCCTGCACTAATGTCTGTTGTTATGGTTGGTTGTTCAACAACGCCTGAACAACCAGCAGATAAACCAGATACAAGCAAAGCTGAAACGACTCAACCGGAAAATGCGGCAACGACTCAGCCAGCAGAAAAGCCAGAGTCAGAGCTTTCGCCTATGGAGAAACACCCAAATGTGAAACCTAAGCCAATGCCGACGGTGAAGCCAAAGCAACCAAAAGCACCTGAAACGGTTTCTGTTGGTGAAAAAAATGCTGACGGCAAATTAATTTTAGGTCAAAAAGAGTGGGTTCATATTGAAGGTTTAGATGTCAATGTGGTTGCACGTATCGATACTGGTGCAACAACGTCCTCAGTCAGTGCGATTGATATCGTTGCTTTTGAGCGTGATGGAAAAAAATGGGTGAAGTTCAAACTTGCTCATGATGGTAAAGAATCAAAAGAATTAGAGCTACCAGTGATATCAACTAAATTTATTCGTCAATCAAGTTCAGATGAAACGTTTGAACGTTATGTGGTTGAAGGCTGGATCAAAGTCGGTGACTTAAAAGTAAAAACCCCATTTACGCTAGCGGATCGTACTCACATGGATTTTGGATTGTTACTCGGTCGTAGTTTCTTCCGTGATGTAGCGATTGTCGATGTTAGCCGTGAATTTGTTCAACCTAAAGTTTCATTAGACGCGAGCAAGTAATCACTGTATTTCATTATTACTTGTGATGACGAGTTCTAAAGCCTCCAGAGTTGGGGGCTTTTTTCTATCTGTGCTATTTATGAGGAAATGAAATGTTTAATCAAATTGATCATATTGCGATTATTTGCTCTGACTATTTAAAGTCTAAGCATTTCTATTCGGAAGTTTTGCAATTTAAGATCATAGAAGAAACTTATCGTGAAACGCGTGATTCTTATAAGTTAGATTTACAAGTTTCTTCTACCACTCAAATAGAACTGTTTTCTTTTCCTAACCCACCAACACGAGTTGACTATCCTGAAGCTTGTGGGTTACGTCATTTAGCTTTTTCTGTCGATGATATCGAGCAATGTATTGCTTATCTTGAGTCACATAATGTGGTGTGTGAACCGATCCGAATGGATGAGCTTACCGGCAAACACTTTACCTTCTTTAAAGATCCTGATGGTCTACCACTAGAACTTTATCAATCTTAAGCACTGGCGGATCTACTATGTTAAAACCGATGCAAGCGTTAATGGTACAGGGTACAACTTCCGATGCAGGAAAAAGCGTGCTGGTGGCAGGGCTATGTCGCGTGTTGATGCGCAAAGGCATTTCAGTTGCCCCATTTAAATCTCAAAATATGGCATTGAATAGTGCGGTAACAAAAGATGGAGGGGAAATTGGTCGAGCACAAGCATTACAAGCTTTTGCTTGTGGTGTTGAGCCTAGTGTCCACATGAATCCCATTCTCTTAAAACCCAATACTGATATGAAAGCGCAGATTATCGTACAAGGTAAAGCGCTACCAACAGAAGCAATTTTGGGCAACCTATCTTATAAAAATTACACCATGCCTTACGTGTTAGATTCTTTCGCCCAACTGAATCAGAAGTTTGATTGTATCTTGATTGAAGGTGCGGGAAGTCCAGCAGAAATTAATCTGCGAGAAAATGATATTGCTAATATGGGGTTTGCAGAAGAAGCCGATGTTCCCGTGATCATTGTGGCAGATATTGATCGAGGTGGTGTGTTTGCGCACTTGTATGGCACGCTTGCGTTATTATCTCAATCAGAGCAAGACCGGGTGATTGGGTTTGTAATCAACCGTTTTCGTGGCGATATTGAACTGTTAAACCCAGGATTAGATTGGTTAGAACAAAAAACAGGTAAGCCAGTGATTGGAGTATTACCGTATTTACATGGTTTAGAGCTTGATGCAGAAGACGCTGTTGATAGCCAACAAACAAAAAATGAGCAAACTAAGCTCACTGTATTTGTGCCAGTTTTACCTCGCATGAGTAATCACACTGATTTTGATATGTTTAAACATCATCCGGAGATTGATTTTCAGTTTCGTTATCAAGGTCAAAGTCTGACGGGAGCAGATCTGATTATTTTACCGGGTAGTAAATCTGTACGTGCCGATCTGGATTTTTTACAGCAACAAGGCTGGCACAAAGAGATTGAAAAGCATTTGCGTTATGGCGGTAAATTAGTCGGTATTTGTGGTGGTTATCAAATGTTGGGGAAAACTATAGCAGATCCTGATGGCATTGAAGGACCCAGTGGGACTGCCGATGGACTAGGTTATTTAGATATAACAACAGAACTCAAACCCCATAAATCATTAATACAAGTAACAGGCACTATATCTTTAATAGAAGGAAAAGTCGCTCCTATTATTGGTTATGAAATTCATGCAGGTGAGACGCTTGTTGATTTACAGCAACCTATATCAATAAACACTGATTCAGGTGGTAAAAAATATGATGGTGCTATATCGGATGATGGTATGATCTTTGGTACTTATTGCCACGGTATCTTTGACGCACCACAAGCCTTTACACATATTGTTGAATGGGCATGGGGAATTGATTTGCAGCCAATTACTAGCCGTGAGCATCAGCAAATCAAATCGCTGGATCGTTTAGCAGATAGTATTGAGCAAGATTTAAATCTCGCCTTACTTTGGCCGGAACTATTTTCTAGATAAAGTGATGTTAAGATTTTTAAGCCATAATGAATATACTCAAGTGAATTCTGCATTTTGAAGTTACTTGGGTATAAACACCAACGTAGAGACTGCCATGAAAAAAATATTCACGAAAAAACCATTCATGAAAAAGTTAGCACTTTGCACTTTAGGCTTATCGGCTTTGTGTTCATCACTCCAAGTGCTTGCGGCTGACATTAATGTTTATGCGGCATCATCAATGACGGATGTCATGAAAGAGTTAGGGCAAAAGTATCAAGCTGAAACTGGTGATACATTAGTACCTGTGTTTGCCGGCTCATCCACCTTAGCACGTCAAATCGAGCAAGGTGCACCGGCCGATGTGTTTATTTCAGCAAACCCGAAATGGATGACTTATCTTGAAGATAAAGGCATGACGACCAACGATCAAGTTATGGATCTGGTAGGTAATAGCCTAGTTTTGATTGGTTCTGAAGAGGTAAAAAATGCGCAAGTCGATGCGGGCACTTTTAAAGAATTACCCAAGTTATTGGGCGAACATCGCTTAGCAGTAGGGGAAACCCAAAGTGTTCCAGCAGGGATGTATGCAAAAGAAAGCTTTGAAAATATGGGCTTATGGTCAGTTTTGTCTTCTAAAATCGCCCCAAGCAGCAATGTTCGTTTAACGATGTCATTAGTTGAACGTGGGGAGGCACCATTTGGTGTTGTTTATAAAACCGATGCATTGATGAGTAAAAAAGTTTCCATTATTCAAACTTTCCCAGAAAGTACCCATTCACCGATTGTTTATCCAGCGGTCGCGTTGAATGATAAAGCGACGAGCCAAGCTTTCTTTAACTTTTTAAAAAGCCAGCAAGCAAGCGACACATTTATAAAGTACGGGTTTACGCCGCTTGTCGCTCATTAATTCGTGGCCCCATGAGCTAACTACTTCAGAATCAATAGAAGGATAACCAGTGATCTTGTCTGATTACGAAATTAGCGCCTTATTACTTAGCTTAAAAGTTTCCTCAATCGCAGTTCTCTGGTTACTGCCTGTTGGGGTTTTCTTTTCCTGGCTGCTTGTTACCAAGGAATTTTGGGGTAAAAAGTTACTCGATAGTTTGATTCACCTCCCTTTAGTTCTTCCTCCGGTTGTGATTGGTTATATGCTCCTTTTAACCATGGGTAGAAAGGGCGTTATTGGGGAATGGTTGTTCGATACCTTTGGTTTAGTGTTTAGTTTTAACTGGAAAGGTGCCGCATTGGCATCGGCAGTCGTGGCTTTACCGTTAATGGTGCGCTCGATTCGATTAAGTCTTATGAATGTTGATCCTAAACTCGAACAAGCTGCTAGAACGCTTGGAGCATCGCCATTTCGAGTATTCATGACAATCACGTTGCCGTTGGTATTACCGGGGGTGATCACCGGTGCGATGCTATCATTTGCTCGTAGTTTAGGGGAGTTTGGCGCCACGATCAGCTTTGTGGCGAACATTCCTAATCAAACACAAACTTTGCCATTGGCGATGTACAACTTTATCCAAACGCCCGGTGCGGAGTTTCAAGCTGCTCGTCTATGTGTTATTTCGATAGTGATTGCGTTGTTATCTTTGCTTTGCTCTGAATGGTTAACTCAAAAAACACAGAAAAGACTAGGCGTTTCTAGTGCTTACAGTACTCGTACCTCCAAGAATGGAGGCCAAGCATGATTGATTTAAATTTTAAGCAGCGTTTTCCTGACTTTGAGTTAGATATCCAAGCTCAGGTACCGAGTTCTGGAATTACCGCTATTTTTGGCCGTTCAGGCGCAGGAAAAACCAGTATCATCAATGCCATTAGTGGATTGAAAAATCCAGATTCTGGATCGATAAGTATTAACCAACGAGTATTGTTTGACTCACAACAAGCTATCAACCTTGCCATTGAAAAACGAGATATAGGTTATGTGTTTCAGGAATCTCGGTTATTTCCTCACTATAAAGTGAAAGGCAATTTACTCTATGGTGTTAAAAATCAGGCTTATTTGGGCAAGAGTGAGTTACCGCGTAACTTTAATCAAGTGGTTGATCTTTTAGGGTTATCTGAATTATTGGATCGTTATCCAGCTGATTTATCGGGTGGCGAAAAACAACGCTGTGCGATAGCGAGAGCCTTGTTGTCAGAGCCCAAAGTATTGTTGATGGATGAGCCATTAGCATCTTTAGATTTGCCGAGAAAAAAAGAAGTAATGCCGTTTTTAGAATCGTTAGCGCAAGAGATTCAAATTCCAATTTTGTATGTTACGCATAGTCTGGATGAGATTCTTCACCTAGCAGACCACAT
The DNA here is from genome assembly GCF_030161215.1 of Vibrio algivorus. Classification (NCBI taxonomy): domain Bacteria; kingdom Pseudomonadati; phylum Pseudomonadota; class Gammaproteobacteria; order Vibrionales; family Vibrionaceae; genus Vibrio; species Vibrio algivorus. The sequence goes on along the minus strand of NZ_BSPV01000003.1, from coordinate 773,640 downwards.
GCTATTAATGGATTCAGGTAGAGTAGTTGATTCTGGCGATATAGAGAGGATGTGGGCATCAAGTGCATTTAAACCTTGGCATGATGAAGCAGATTTGAGCACGATATTTAAAGGTGTCATTAAGCAACATCACCAACGTTATGCACTAACGTATGTAGAAATTGCGCCAAGTTGTGGTGTTTGGATGTCGGGTATTGACGCTAATGTTGATGAATCCGTTAGAATTCGTATTCACGCCAGCGATGTATCGTTAACCTTATCAAAATCAACAGACACATCGATTCGGAACATCCTGCCTGCACAAGTTATAGAACTCGCGCCAGTGACGGACCCTGCGTTGCCTGTTTCGATTTGTTTAGCGATAGGTGAAAGTGAGGTTGAACATTATCTTTGGGCCAATATTACTGCTTGGGCCTATGAAGATTTACAGCTTGAGATCGGGCAGAAGGTATATGCACAAATCAAGGGCGTGAAAATGACTAACAAAGATATGGCAATTCGAAAATAAACAGCACTACAAAAAACTTAATGGCCTGAATGGAAACGTTCAGGCCATTTTTGTATTTGTAAGGTTAAAATACCAGTGGCACGCTTCTTGAATTACTTTTATTAAGTGTTTAACACAAGGAGCAACAACTATGTGGTTATCATTATATTTTTCATCATTAAATGACGTAATGGATGAACATAAGGTCATTTATAGTGCAAGTCCTTATGGTATGCCGGTTGTTGTGCACCATATTGATGCAAATAAGCAGGCAGGGGCTAAAGTTGACTTGCTTGTAAAGTCAGAGACGTTTAATGCGTAAACTCGACCAGCAACTCATTATCTTTAGCGACTTAGACGGCACCTTACTTGATCATAATGATTACAGTATTGATGCCGTTGTTCCTGTTCTCAACAAGTTAACTCAGCGTAGTGTTGATGTTATTCCAACCACTAGCAAAACCTTTTCCGAACTGCAATTCATCATGCCTAAGTTAGGTTTAAATACTCCTTTCATTATTGAGAATGGAGCTGCGGTGTTTATTCCTAAAACGATACTAATGTCTCAGCCTGAAGGTACTGAATCGATTCAAGACTATTGGCAAAAATCCTTTACTCAGCCACGTAGTCACTGGCAAGCATCTATTGAACAAGCTAAACGCCAATTTGAAGGATGCTTTAGTTTGATGACCGAGATGTCGGCAACTGAAGTTGCGGAGCTAACGGGCTTAACTGAAAAAGAAGCACAACGTGCATTGCAACGTAACTATAGTGAGCCGATTAGCTGGCATGGCAGCGTTGAACAAGAACAGTGCTTTATCGAGTTTATGCAGCAGTGTGGTGCAACAGTATTAAAAGGCGGCCGCTTTTTACACATCGGCGGCTGCGCTCAAAAGGGCATCGCAATGGAGTGGCTTATGAATGTTTATCAGAGAGATCTTTTACAACAAACAGGACAACAGAAAGATTGGTTTAGTATCGCGCTAGGGGATAGCGGTAATGATATCAGCATGCTCGAATCAGCGGATATCGCTGTTCGTATTCGTTCAGAGCATCATGACTTTCCGATTCTTTCTCGTGAACAAGGGGTAATTGATAGTGATAGTTATGGCCCAACGGGCTGGGCAGAGTGTATGAGTAAAATCTTAGAACTGAATCAGTAATATAAATATACCCAAGTATGAAGAATATATACCCAAAGCAATTGGAGTTGCAGTGAGGCGACAAGTGAATGAAGCCCCATGAGAATAGCTTGTCTATGTGATTGGGGAGAATGAACGCCGACAACAAAGCTGCAGCTTCAAGTACTACGGGTATAAACAGACTTTAATTTCGCATGGAATGCAGGAGGCATCATGGCTGACTTTTATCAAAACGGTATCGTGACAACATTACACAACTTGTCTGAACGGCCAGTGGAAGAATTGGAAGCAGAGCTCATGTCATTTGCCGACCAACGTTCCATGGGATTGATTCTACCTTCTTTATTTTCAGAGTTAGAAGGCGAGGCGCTTCCAAAAATTGTCGAAGAATTAAAGAGCGTTCCATACTTATCTCAGATAGTAATTGGCCTAGATAGAGCTGATGAAGCGCAATATAAACATGCTTTATCTTTCTTTAAAGATTTACCTCAGCATCACCGCGTTTTGTGGAATGATGGGCCTCGTTTACAAGCTCTAGATAAAGAATTAGCAGCGTTAGGTTTAGCCCCTAAAGAGCTAGGGAAAGGCCGTAATGTCTGGTATTGCATGGGTTATGTTCTGGCTACAGGGAAAGCTGAATCAGTTGCACTGCATGACTGTGACATTGTCACTTATAAACGTGATTTATTGGCACGTTTGATTTACCCCGTTGCCAATCCGCGTTTTAATTATGAATTTTGTAAAGGCTACTACGCACGAGTCGCCAATGGAAAAATGAATGGCCGAGTGGCACGTTTATTGGTGACGCCATTATTAAAAGCGCTTAAACGAGTGACCGACCAAAATGCCTATCTTGATTATATGGATAGCTTTAAATACTCATTAGCAGGTGAGTTTTCATTCCGCCGAGATGTACTGAGTGATATTCGTATCCCAAGCGATTGGGGATTAGAAATCGGTGTGTTGTCAGAAATGCATCGTAACTATGCTAGCAATCGTCTATGCCAGGTTGATATCGCTAAAACTTACGATCACAAGCATCAAGATTTATCTTTAGATTCCACTGATGGTGGATTATCTAAAATGTCGATCGATATTACCAAATCTCTATTTCGTAAACTGGCGACCCAAGGCGAAACCTTTAATACCGAAGGCTTTCGTTCACTTAAAGCCACTTACTACCGCATTGCGCTCGATTTTGTTGAAGCCTACCACAACGATGCCTTAATGAATGGGTTAACGTTGGATGTTCATCTGGAAGAGAAAGCGGTTGAAATGTTTGCCCAAAATATTATGACCGCAGGGCAAAGCTTTTTAGATAACCCTATGGAAACGCCATTTATTCCGAGTTGGAACCGCGTCGTCAGTGCCATGCCTGATGTCATGGAACGATTAAAAGAGGCGGTAGAATTAGATCAACAAGAATTCGGGGGCTAAGTATGACATCATCAAATCTATTAGCGGATAAAATTTGCCATCATTTAGACGTGATCTACCAAGGTATAGAATTACCAATTGAGCATAAAACATTAGCCAATCAACTAATAAGTACCATGCGTCTATCTCCTAATTTAGAAACTGCTATGCCAATGGCGGTATCGCAATCTCTGTGGACTGAGAAAGATACCATCATGATCACCTACGGCGATAGCTTGCTGCAAAGCGGTGAAACGCCTCTGAAAACCTTAAAATCCTTTCTCAATCAATATTGTCAGCCTCACATCAATGGCGTGCATATTCTGCCTTTTTTCCCATATAGCTCAGATGATGGTTTCTCGGTGATTGATTATTCGAGTGTCAATGAAGGCTTGGGCGACTGGGTAGATATTGAAGCGATTTCCAGTGAGTTTAATTTGATGTCAGATTTAGTGATTAACCACTGTTCAGCAAGGAGTGCTTGGTTTCAAAATTTCATGAAGAGCGAAGGTATTGGTCATGATTATTTTTATACCGCTGCACCCGATATTGATACCAAACAAGTAGTGCGGCCCAGAACCTCTGATTTACTCAAAGAAGTGGAAACCGCGCAGGGTACCCAATATGTTTGGTGTACTTTTAGTCATGATCAAGTCGATTTTGATTTCCGTAACCCAGAAGTATTAAAAGCCTTTGTCGAGATCATTCGTCAATATATCGATCATGGTATCCGCACCTTTAGGCTCGATGCAGTGGCCTTTTTATGGAAAGAACTTGGCACGAGCTGTATCAACCTCGATCAAACCCATGAAGTGATCCGTCTATTACGCAGTTTGATTGAACAAGCCTGCCCGCAAGCGATCATTATTACTGAAACCAACATCCCTAACCATGAAAACCTGACTTATTTCGGCAATGCCAATGAAGCGCACGCCATATATAACTTCTCGTTGCCGCCGCTACTGGTGAATACATTAATTACCGGCAACGGCGATCATCTTAAACGTTGGATGATGGGAATGCCTCCCGCACAGCAAGGTACGACTTACTTTAACTTTATTGCCTCACACGATGGAATCGGGCTTAGGCCAGCAGAAGGGTTATTACAAGAAAATGAAATTAACGTATTAGTCAATACCATGCAATCGTTCGGTGGTTTGGTGTCATGGCGTACTACAGAAAATGGTGATCGTAAGCCCTATGAAATTAATATCGCCTTATTTGATGCCCTGCAGGGTACGCAAGCAGGGCCTGATAAGTATGGTATCGACCGCTTTATTTGCGCGCATGCGATCATGTTGGCAATGGAGGGCATTCCGGGGATCTATATTCACAGCTTGCTTGGTACGGGAAATGATTACGATAAAGTGGAGAACACCAATCAAAATCGCTCGATTAACCGTCATCGCTGGGAATTCTCGCAACTGCAAGATCTACTGTCCCAACCACATACTCAACATCATCAGGTATTAAAACGCTTGATGCATTTAATCGAGCTGCGAACTGAGCAAGCCGCTTTCCATCCCAACGCGGTGCAATTTACACTACATCTAGGTGGACAGCTATTTGGTTTCTGGCGTCAAAGCATGGATAGAAGGCAAAGCATTTTCTGTGTCAGTAATATTAGCCTTGAGACTCAGATATTAAACTTAGCTGATATGAACTTGATCCAAACTGATAATTGGAAAGATCTATTAAGTGGACAAGAAATCACAGAATCTTTAGCTTCGATAGAATTAAAACCCTATCAAACCGTTTGGATTGCCAACTACAAATAAAAATCACTTCGCTGCTGTCTATTGTTGTATTTCATTAACTAGGGTAGCGAAGTGATGCTTAGGGTTGTGGTTTATAAACCTTTATTGATGTGCGATAGCTTCTTATTTACGTTAAAAAATTTCGCGTGAACTTTTTGTACGCCAAATTTTTTTAGGCGAGCTGAGTGCATATCTAAATAAGCTTGTGCAGAAGCTTTATCTTCAAATAAGTATATTCCGCCGGCTTCTTTTTGTTCTTGATTTTCAGTCCAAATTTTACTGATAAAACCTGGCTCTTGATTAATTGATTCCGCTAAGTCTTGGAGCGCGTCAGACATGTCATGGCCAAATGGACCTTCAAAAGAAAAATGAACTTGTAGTAGTGTGGTCATAGATATCTCTTTAATAGAGTTGTAGTTAACTAATAGTTTGTATACGCATATATTAATAGCAAGGTATCTTGATGAAATCTACGTTTATAATTGTTTATCTAAAGGGTCTTTACGGATCTTATCTACCCATTGATTAGGTGTTAAACCAAACATTTTTTTAAAGGCAATTGTAAAATTAGCAGGGTGATGATATTGAGCATCATAAGCGGCTTGGGTCACTGTACAATCAGTCAGCTTTAGCTGCTGTTTTGCAAACTCTAATCTTTTCTGTCGTACATAACTTAAAACTGTTAAACCTAATTGTTGTTTAAATTTAGTTTGTAAGCTGCTTACACTTAATGCGCAATTTTTAGCAATTTTATCTAAGCAAAGTTCCTCATTTAAGTGTGCATTAATGTAGTGAAGAATGGATTTCATCTCATCTTGAAAATTATGTGCAACAGGAAGGTTTGAAGTATGAGAACTTTGTTTATTCAATTGCGGAATCATTACTTCAAATAGTTGTTGAATTAACATTTGAGCTTGCAAGTCAAACTGTTGCAAAGGTAAGAAAGCTTTAGGTGGTGAGGTCGAAATTAAGCGTTGAGCGGCCTCTATGATTTCGTCGGTTAATTGAAATGATTGATGGGCCAAATGTTGTGATAAAAAATGATTTAATTGAGATGCTCCAATTGAATTAACTCGTTGTTTGAACCATTTCGGTTCGAGAATAATATTCAATTTTTCTATATGATTATGTTCATTAATGCGTCGATGAAAGGTAGATTCTTGCTTTAAATTGACGACTAATCCAATACCGTTTTGAGTTTGAGAGGATTGAGAAGAAAGATGAAAGGCTTGATTGTCATAACCAAATGCTAGCTCTCCTTCCAATAATAAGGTGAAAATGACACTTGCAGGGGTACTCGACATGGTATTCATTGCCATCCACTCATCCGTTTTCCCACCATGTAATATGAAGCCAGTAGGGGATTGATAAGATAAAAATTTCCCTGTGACTAAAGGGGTTGTGTGGCGCTCCGAAATAACGGCGTCTTGACCATGCTGAGTCACTAGTTGAGTAAAAACCACATGACTAGGTGTCGTTAAACGATGGTTATTATTCTTACCTAGACCCATTATGATCATCCTTCATGATTTCTTATTCCTCATAAATCAAATGCGATTTTGCATAAGTATATTTTCTTCAATTCCTTGGCATTCACTATATCATCATTGCGAATGATTATCATTTGATTGTTTGTCTATAAAGGAATTTTAAACATGGAAACAACATTCAAACTTAAAGCAAAAACTTTGAGTATAGGCATCACCTCCCTTGGATTCAGTTTTATTTATGGCGTTAATGCCGCAGAGATGAAAGAAGTTGATTCTGAGTCTCAAACACATTTTGAAGAAGTCACGGTCTGGGGAGCAAAAGTATCAAGCAGTAGTCAGCAACTAGGTTCGGATGATCTATCCCTTAAACAAGCTGATCATCTTTCTGACTTATTACGTGATATTCCAGGGGTTGACGTGGGTGGTACTCATTCGGTTAACCAACGCATTAATATTCGTGGATTGAATGAATCAGATTTGGATATTCGATTAGATGGTGCTTCACAACATGCCAATATGTTTCATCATATTGGCAACCTAACCATCAACCCAGACATCATTAAGTCTGCCGATATTCAAGTGGGTGCAAACTCGGTGACATCGGGTGGCTTAGGCGGTTCGGTGTATTTTGAAACCAAAGATGCTAAAGATTTACTTCGCTCTGGTGAGCAATACGGTGCAAGGGTATTCGGAGGATATGGCAGTAATGCTTACTCACAAGGCTCTTTAACGGCTTACGGGCTTTTAGGTGATCACTTCGATGGCATGGTCTATGTCTATGGTATTGATCGAGATAATTTTGAAGATGGAAATGGAGATGAAACAATAGGTTCAGACGGTACGATAGGGAATATGCTGGCAAAAATAGGTTGGGATATCAACGACAGCAATCGACTTGAGTTAAGTTACGATTACTATCGAGATAAGGGTGATTATAGTCCACGTCCTGATATGTCAGGTTCGGCTAACCACGGACTTTCTGATCAAACCTTACTACCAACGAAGTATACTCGTAATACGTACACTCTAGGCTATCAAATTAATAATGGTTCTAGATTCCAGCTTGATTCAACACTCTATTATAACCAAACCGAAATTAATCGTGATGAATCCAATATTACAGTAGGTTGGCCTGCTGATCGTTTGACGGATAATACAGCAACAAACACGAACACTGGTGCGAATGTAAAGGCGCAATCTAATTTCACGGTGTTAGGTTTAGAAAACCAGCTCACGTATGGTGGTGAATATAACCAGCAAAAAAGTGAAAGTGAATATGGCAGTAGCTATAACATGAGCGAAAAAATGACAACATCTGCTTTATTTATTGAAGAAAAACTTTATTTAGTTCCAAGTTTTTCTGTGACTGCTGGTTTGCGTTACGACTATAGCCAACGAGATGCAGTAACTGGTGATGATTCATTTGACCAACTGGGTTGGGGCTTAGGTGCTGAATGGGCGGTAACTGAACATTGGACATTTTTTGCCTCATCTCGTAGCTTGTATGAAGCACCAGAATTACTTGAAACCTTTGTGAAATACCAAGATGTAACAACCTTAGATTCGAATGTTAAACCTCAAACTGGCATGAATACCCAAGGTGGTTTTAAATTCCGTTATCAAGCTGGCAAACATTTTGTTGGCTCAAACTTTACAGTATTTAAAACCCAATTAGATGACTACTTGGTACAAGAATATCAATCTTCTACTAGTGGTTATTTAATTACTAATGATGGTGATGCTGAAATCACCGGGTTTGAAGCAAGCGTGAACTATGGTTATGACATGTTCAACTCTAAACTGTCGTATTCGAAGTCTGATAATGAAAATAAAACCAATGACACACCTATATTATTTAATGGGCGTAGTTCTGATATGGGTGACAGCATTGCACTTAATTTAGATTACCTTGCAGTGGATATTGATACTTTGTTTGGATGGTCATCACAATGGGTGCTTGAAGAGGATAATGTACTCTCTGGTACACCAACGAAAGATAGCTACGATGTGCATAATATATACGCACAATGGGTGCCAACTTACGTTGATGGTTTAACTATTACGGTTGGTATAGATAATATCTTCAATGAAGAATATGCCTCACATGCTTCTAGGACTGGTTATGCTCGTGGTATCGATTTAACCGATTATGAGCCGGGTCGAAATTATAAAATCTCAGCTGCATACCAATTTTAAAACAACATAAAACTAAGAGGTAATGATGTATTTCGTTGCCTCTTAATTATTGATATTAAAGAGATAATTATGATGAAGCTATGGGCAAATGTTGAGACAGTGAAAGCAGAAAAGTATCAAACCGTTATGGCTAGACATTTTCAACGAAAAGTTGAGGTGGTATGGAATGAGAATGAAGCCTGTGTGTATTTTCCAACTGGAATAGGGTATTTAACGGTAACGGACAATTTACTTCAAATCCGTTGTGAAAGTGAAACAGAAGAAAAGCTTAAGATAGTTCAATCTGTTTTAGAAAGTCATTTTCATCAATTTACTCACCGAGAAAATTTAGCCTTGGAATGGCATACTTTAAAGTGACGTAACAAATAAATCGATCGTAAACTTATGTTCATTTTGGTTGTTAAAAGGTATCTTAGCGTCTTTATAAAGAAACATGAAACAAGAGGTTTATTGGAATGAGTAAGGCAAAAATCGGCATTGTTACCGTCAGTGATCGTGCGAGCCAAGGTGTGTATGATGATCTTTCTGGGCAAGCGATTATCGATACTTTAAATGAGTACCTGACTTCGGAATGGCAACCGGTTTACCAAATCATCCCAGATGAACAAGACCAAATCGAAGCGATGCTTGCTAAAATGGTTGATGAAGACGGTTGTAGCCTAGTGGTTACCACTGGCGGTACTGGCCCGGCAAAACGTGATGTGACGCCAGAAGCCACAGAAGCGGTGTGTGATCGTATGATGCCTGGTTTCGGTGAGTTAATGCGAGCGGAATCACTCAAATTTGTTCCTACGGCAATATTATCACGTCAAACGGCCGGCCTACGTGGCAGCAGCTTAATTGTAAACTTACCGGGTAAACCAAAATCAATCCGTGAATGTTTAGATGCAGTCTTCCCTGCAATTCCTTATTGCATCGACTTAATGGAAGGGCCATTCCTAGAATGCGATGAAAGCGTAATTAAGCCGTTTAGACCGAAAGCGAAGTAGTACTACGTAATAAAATTACCCTTTGGATTAATAGTAGAAAATCTATTAGTCCAAAGGGCTTTTAGTAAAGCCAAATTTGCTACCAATCACATGCGTATATAGCTCTTTTTTTACCGCACTTCTTAATTTCTTCTTAAACGCATTTCACAATTAACTCGCTAAATCCTGCTCACGCTTTCTACATCGCATAAAATTTGCTAAATGCTTTAAAAAAACATCATTAGAGTATCTTATGATGATAAATGAATTGATTAGCAGTGAACGTGTTGAAATAACCTGTGGGTTTATCCGTGTTTCTTGCTAATACACTGTTATAAAACCAAGGGAGAGACATGGGGAATCCAATAATAGCAAATGATCCAAACAAACATGTGGCGCCTAAGAATTGTGTTACTCCTCGCAATGTGATCTTTTGTGCATATAAAGCTAATTGGTAAGGCAATAGTCTATAAATAGGCTTACTAATTAAGGATATGTGTCATGTATTTCTGGAACATTGAAGCGCTTAAGCGCCGAATAGGTTCAAATCTCTTAAATGAAACTGATAGGTTTATATACGCTTTCATCAATATTATTTTTGGTGTTATTGCGTTTGAATTTTTTTATGTGTTCATGCCGGAAAATCCTTCAATATATGACCGATTAACGTCACTTTTAAATATATTAATAGTCGCGGTGGGTACTTATTTGGCATACAAAGCAAACGGTGCGGCCAAAGGTGAAGATTTCTTAGGGCGTTTTTTTAGTTTGAGTTTCGTCGTAACCATTCGTTTTAGTGTATTGTTAATGCCAGTTCTTATAGTTTTATCTATTTTTGAATCTTTGCTGTCAGGTTACGGCGAAGGTTTTACGAGCAATCTATTACAAGTGCTAGTATTCGCCTTTTGGACTATCTTATTGTATGCAAACATTATTAAGCACATTATCCAAGTTCGCGCCACATAACAAACTACGCAAGGAGATTCGCAAGTTAGCCATTTGTGGTTTGCATTAAGTTCGGTGATTATGGTGTTATGCGATGAGTAGGTTTGTTGCTCACCTTTTAGCAGGGCGTTGTTAGGCTTCAAGGAGTATTTCGATGAAACCTGTAGATATAGGAAAAGCATATGATCAAATTACTCATCTCTGGGAGAGTAATAGATTTAATATGAATAATGGTATCGAACCGCATAAAAGGGCAATAACCTTTACGAAAGAGCGTGGAAATGCCTTAGAAATTGGATGTGGTTGTACAGGACGTTTTATTGAACTTATGAAAATTGAGGGCTTTAAACCCTTTGGTATCGATGTTTCAGAAAAGATGCTTCGTTTGGCTAGCGCTAAACATCCTGATGTTGAGTTTGTCCAAGCAGATATTTGTGAGTACAAGTTACCTGTAAAATATGATTTTATTACTGCTTGGGACAGTATATGGCACATTCCATTAACTGAACAACAAAGTGTTCTAACTAAAATCATAGATAGCTTAAATGTTGGTGGAGTATTTATTTTTTCGTTCGGTGGTACAGCAGAGGCTGGCTCACATACAGATGACTTTATGGGACCTGAGGTCTATTACTCTTCGCTAGGAACGAGTGGCTTTTTGAAGTTGTTCATAGACCTTAAGTGTAATATCAAGCATTTAGAGTTTGACCAATATCCTGAGTTACACACATACCTTATTGTAGAAAAAACCTAATAAGGGCTATGGCGTCAATAGCTAAATTTTAATTCTATTTTCATCCCACATGACGCCATCTCTAGCATCAAATATAAGATGACAACGATCTTTCTCACATAGGCAATAATTGTATCTAAATCTGTAGTAATAAAAGACGTAGCGCCTTATAGCATTTGCGGTGGTAATCCAGCAGTTCACATTAAACAAATGAAATAATCTAAGTTAGGGATATAGATAGTGGATATATTGATTTATATAGTGACAGGATTGATTGTTGGAGCGACTCTGCTTCCTATATCTCGTCATCCACATTGGATTGTTAGAGGAATGGACTTTCCTCGGATGCAGCTCGCAATCTGTGCCGCATTACTGATATTGCTGCAACTGAGCACTCTTAACCATTCTGAGCCTCAAACTTGGTTAATTATCATCACCACAACACTATGTTTGATTTGGCAGCTTTGGTGGATTTTGCCCTATACCAAACTATGGCCAGTTGAAGTTCATGCAAACCAAACCGTCGATGCAACTCGTCAACTTAGTATCTTAACTGCTAATGTGCTGACTCCGAATAGAGATGCCCATAAACTGGTTGAGCTGGTAAATCAATATCAGCCTGATGTACTGGTGACGCTTGAATCGGATCAATGGTGGGAAAACCAATTAGAATGCCTTGAAGCGGATATGCCTGAAACCATGAAGTGTCCCTTGGATAATCTTTATGGCATGCATGTGTATTCGAGATTGCCATTGCATGAGAAAGAAATTGCTTACCTAGTTGAAGATGATATCCCATCGATGCATACGCTTGTAGAGTTGCCGACTGGTGACTTGGTGCGAATGCACTTTCTACACCCAGCGCCGCCAAGCCCCACTGAAAATCCAGAATCAGCAGAGCGTGATGCCGAATTAATCATAGTCGCGCGTAGTGTGGGAGATAGCGATCAGCCAATCATTGTTACCGGTGACTTAAATGATGTTGCATGGTCTCGAACGACCCGTTTATTTCGCAAACTGAGTGGATTACTTGATCCTAGGGTAGGTAGAGGAATGTTTAATACTTTTCATGTGAAATATCCGTTACTTCGCTGGCCGCTAGATCACCTTTTCCACAGTGAGCACTTTACCGTTCAGAGCATCCAAAGATTGCCGTCTATTGGTTCGGATCACTTCCCGTTGTTTTCTCGTTTGGCTTTCACACCGGTTAAAGGTAAAGGGCAAGATGGTTTGAGTGCCGATCAGGATGATAAGGCATTCGCGACGTCGATTACCCAGTCTCAGAATGTTACTAAGGAAGATGTGCCTACACCCGCAATAAAATAGAGTGGTAAGTTAATAGCCATATTTTTGTGCTATGGCTATTAACTTATTCTTATTCGTTATTTTTTTTCACACTAAATAGCAATGCGGGTAGAACCGTTAGGCTATAAATCAGCAAGAACCCAATCGCAATGGTGAGTAAGAAACCAATACTGAACATACCGCGATGATCGGCCAACAGTAATGAACCGAAAGTCACAATGGTCGTGAGCGAGCTTAATATAGCGGCTTTTGGTGTTGAGGATGAATAGAAGGCTTTTACTGAACCTACCTCACGGAAACGTTCCACAATATGAATACCGTTATCTACGCCTAAACCGAAGATCAATGGGATCACTATGATGTTAGCCATGTTAAGTGAAAAACCACTCCAATGGGCGACAGCCATGGTTGATAGGGTTGTCAGCAGTAGTGGAATAAAACTCAGTACTACATCTCTCTTATGCTTCAAAGCAAACAATAACACTAGCGCAATGAGGGCTAATGAATAGCAAGTGGCCTGAATGAAGGCTTGAGTAATAATTTTGCCGACTTGTTGCTCGGCGACTGGGCGTCCAGTGGCATTAGGTGCAACTGCCTGTACTGCATCAATAAACCTATTTAACTGTTTTACATCTCTCATATCGCCAGATGGATAAGCAACTACCAATGCGTAATCTTGATTGTAATAACGCTGAGCAAGCTGTGTTGGAATGTCATCAAGAGTAGCGGGTGACGCTTGCATCATTTGCATAAAACCTTGCTGCATTTGAGCTAAAGGTTGCAGGGCTTGCAGCGAAATCGCCTGATAAATTTCAGGTTCCTTAGCCGTTTTTAACCAATTCAATGTGTGGCTTGAAAGGGCATCTTTATAAGGTGAGGTTTCTAGGTTTTGTGCAAGCTGTATCGGTGTGATGCCTTTAGCTTCAGGCGATGCCGGTCGATTCATCACTTGTGACAATGTCACCAACTTGCTGTTGCGGTCTTGAGGCAAGAAGGAATTAATTGACAGTGCATTGCTGACTTCAGGGAGTTTGGCAAGTTGTTGTTGCCACTGTTGTGCTTGTGCCGGCGTTTTTGCCAACATCATCATTTGGTAGCTTGAAGTTAAGCCTTGTTGCTGGATTTCTTCTAGGGTGTTTACTGATTCTGATTTTGGTGACTTAAGCACTAAGGTTGAGAAATCGAATTTCATTTGGCTAGCACCAATTCCCGTGATTACCAACAATACTAACGCAATTCCAATCACTAATTTATGATGCTCAACTAGCCAATAACCCTCATCGCTATGCTTTTGTTCCATGACTTTTGGTTTGCTTTTGGGGTAGCCAAACAGGAAGAAAAATACTGGGATAACGGTAAAAGTTGCCACTAAGCCCATCAACATGCCTGCGGCAGAAATAATACCGAGTTCGGCAAGCCCAGTATAAGCGGTAGGGGAAAAGCCTAAAAAGCCGATTGCAGAAGTTAAAGCGCATAAACTGAGTGGGGTTAATGTTTCGCGAATAGAGGTGAGTAAGGTGGCTTGGTTATTTGCATGTAAGCCTTGTTCTTCACGAATGCGTAAACAAAAATGAATAGAGAAGTCGACACCTAGACCGATGAACATGACCAAGAACACAATGGAAATCGTATTGTAGTTGCCAACCAGCCATAAACCTAGAGCAAGCGTCCAAACTAAGCCTACAATCACCGCAACATAACTTGCCGCGATAATGCGCAGTGAGCGAATACCAAAGCCTAAAACCACAATTAAGCCAATTAAAGACATAGTGCCGGCTAGTTTTACACTGTGGTTTGCATCTTTAATTTCATCGAAATCTAAGGCGGTTTGTCCTGTTAAGCGAATTTGAACGCTCGACACATCATTATATTGGCGAATAATGTTCTGCGCGGTTTCCATGATGAAGCGGTTAGGCTCTTTTTGAGAGCGATCTGGTTCGGCATTAATCGAAATGATTTGATAGCTTGTGTGTTTATCTTCAGGAAAAAGTAATGAAAACCAGTTTACACCTTGAGTGGTTGTATCTTGCTGATGATTCACTGGTTGGGTTGAATCAGCGACTTGATTCAATGCTTGTATTAATAAACGTGCAGCATTGTCATCCTTGGACTCTATTGCTTGATTAAGCTGAGCCAAGAGTTGTTGAGCCGATAAATCTGGATCGATTTGTGATTGGCTCATGCTAGCGCGTTGTAGTCTTGGCATTAATGAGGTTAGGTTTTGCGTGAAACTTTTAAATTCCTGGTCGGATAAAAACCATAGCGCTTGTTGTTTTAGCCAAGGTAGTGTCGACGGTGCAAATACATCTTTAAAGCTAGGTTGCTTTGAGAAATCGTTGGTTAAGCTTTCGGTGATTTGCTGAACTTGTTGGCGATCATCGCCAGACACTACCACCACAAGAGAGCTTTCCGAGTCACCAAAGGCTTTGGTCGTTTTATCTAGGTTATCTCGCCAAGGGGCATCTTGTTTGACTAAATGATTGAGATCCGAATCAACGGAAAAGTGTTTTTGGCTGTATATCACACTGATATAAGTAGTAATGCAGATAAGTAATAGGCCAATCCAATAAGGCCACGATTGAAGTGTAAATCTTTTTGTATGAGGATCTGAGTTGGAATGCTGAGAAAGAGTCATGGGCTTCATTAGAGGGTCTTTATTGAGAATAAAAGAGTATACAACCTATTTTGAGCGGAGAAAAATTCGTGATGATTATGTGTTTCTATAAGTTATTGATATGGTGATGGTGTTATTGGTGGGGGGTTATGAAGTTAATAGTGAAGACAATAAAAAACGCTGACATCGGTCAGCGTTATTTTTATCAACTATAGAAGCCTTTTGTAATTAAGCTTGTTCTGCAAAGATTTCCATAAAGTCTTTTTTCAAGATAGGGTCACGGCGTGCTTTTTTAAGCTGCTTAACCATATCTTTTACGCAGTTCTGTAACACTTTATCTAGTAGGCTTGCGCGATACTCTTGTTGCTCTTCTTCGGTCATATCGTCACGCATTTTTAGAGTTTCGAACTCTTGCATGAAATCAATAGCGGCAAAAGTTTGGCCGACAGAAATCAAAGCATGGAATTGCTCGAAATTATCTAAAATGTTCTGAGCACTGCCTGGTAGATCATCCCAAACATCACGAACGGCTTCTTCTGAAACCTCATGAATTGAAGTAACCATAGGTACCGCTTGCTCTGGTACTTGCTCGAATTCGATAAGGTGGCGAAGCTCTGGTGAATAAGTGCTTAGATCAATGGCTTCCACTGACTCTTCTGTAACATTTGCTTCTTGTTGTTCTGACATAAGGAAACCTCATTTAATTCTGCACAATCGTGCTGCTAAGCCTGCATTATGGATAAGCTTGCTACGAAGAGCAACTGATCTCAAGTTCATGTGCCCAAGAAGGCGGCAGATTTGAATATTGATCATACTCTGGCTGATCATCATAAGGGTTTTGTAGCAAGATAAATAATGTTTCTACTTCAGAGTAGTCTCCATCTTCTGCTTTATCGATAGCGATTTGAGCGAGATGGTTGCGAAGAATGTATTTAGGGTTGTGAGTTCTCATTTCTTCGCAGCGTTCAGCATCGCTTTGTGTTTCTAGAGTTAGTCGCTGCTGGTATTGCCCTAACCAGATTTTCGCCGCTTCACGATCTAAGACTAAATCGATTACTGGCTGAATGCCTTGGCTATCAAGCATAGAAAGCTGACGGAAAAAACGAGTGTAGTCGACTTTGTTTTTGGCTAGTAGAGCGAACATCTCACCAAATAACTCAGGATCTTGTTCTTGCTTGGTTTGTAATCCAATTTTCTGACGCATCAAACTGCTGAATTCACGATTGAGTTCTGGCTCATAAAGTGCGAGAGCTTCATCTAAATCGCTTCGCTCAATCAATGGTGATAAGGAGTGAGCAAGGGCAGTTAAGTTCCATAATCCAATATTCGGTTGATTGGCGAAGGAGTAACGACCTTGGTAATCAGAATGGTTGCAGATAAAGCTTGGGTCATAGTTATCTAAAAATCCAAATGGACCGAAATCGAAAGTTTGCCCTAGTATCGACATGTTATCGGTATTTAATACTCCATGTGAAAACCCAAAAGCATTCCATTTGGCAAATAATTGAGCGGTAGAAATAACCACTTGTTGTAGCATGGCCACGTAAGGTTTTTCCTGTTGTTGGCATTCGGGAAAATGATTGCTTAAAGTATGTTCAACAAGCTCTTTAAGTTGTTCGTGTTGACCGGTATAAAAGCAATGTTCGAAATGACCAAACCGAATATGACTTTCAGCTAGGCGAATACAAATTGCACCTGTTTCAGTTTTTTCTCGATAAACTAGCGTTTCACTATTGATTAACCCCAGCGCGCGCGTGGTGGGAATACCTAAGTGATGCAAGGCTTCAGAACACAAATATTCACGAATGCTAGAACGAAGAACTGCTCGGCCATCGCCTTGGCGAGAAAAGGGAGTTAAGCCAGCACCTTTGACATGAATGTCGTAGCGACGCCCATCGTTTGCTTTGATTTCTGCCATCAATAAACCTCGACCATCACCTAGATCGGGGTTGTAATAACCAAACTGATGGCCGGCATATTTCATCGCAATAGGTTTAAATTCTTCAGGAAGTGTAATACCTGAGAAAGCATCAAGCATTTCTGCATTAGGCTCAGTGGGTAGTTGGAGTGATTCAGCAAATTCGCTGTTCCAATGAACCCAATGAGGATTGCTTAACTGTGACGGTGTAACCTGTTGGTGTAAGGATTCAGATAATCCATGAAAATGATAACTAAACTGTGCGCTAGACCAAGATGACATAACGGAATCCCCTTTATTTTGTCTAGATAAATTAGCATACTTACTTGGGTATATAACACCGAGAGAAATTAAGGTTAAGCAATACTCTTCACCTCATTGCCCATTTTGATTGAAATGGGAGCCATTAATTTATTATAAGGATTATCAGTGACGTCAGTTTTATCGGCATGGTTTGTTGGTTCTATTATTTATTTTGCCGTGATTTTATCTGCACAAGCTGATGAGGAGATCCGATCTCGAGCCCAGCAAAATTTTGCCACCGCAGTGGTACTAACTGATAGCGATGCGATTCAATTTGGGGTGCAGAATTTTAACCCTAATTCCATTACACCATTTAATAATGATGATATGGGAGACGATGATTCTCTTGATTTGAGGAACAAAGTTGCCGTCACTAGTTTTCCTTATTCTTGGGAGCTAAATAGCCCAAGCCCACAAGTCAAACATGAAATTGCCGTTCGTGCTTCCTATGTCCATTTTGAAAATAAAATATCTCTAGACAGCCGACCTGATTTGCCTGCCGATAGCGACGTTAATGAAGTTTATGATGCTTTCTTTGAATATCGCCTTATCTACAACATTACCGATTCTTGGAATATTAAGTATGGTTTAGGTAATCATTTTATGTATTTCAAAAATAAGCATTCTTATAACAGCCGAGAAAGTGAGCAGTTAAAACCTTTTTTAGATGGTTATGCCTATAATACATCGAGCCGTTCTTATATTGCTGAGCCGAACATTGAGTTGAATTACGAGTTGAACCGAAAATGGGGCTATTGGAAATACACATCATCCTTTAACTACTTTTACGGAAAAGTTTGGGATAAAAAGCGTGAATATGATTTTGGTAACCCGAAAGGTTGGTACATGGTTAATGGCTTAAAAGCGAATTATAACCTAACCAATTGGGATGGATACATACCCTCAGCTTATACTAGCTTTAAGCGTATTGATTTAAAGGGAGATCCTGAGGCTTCCTTTGGTACGGACAACTATTACGAATTTTCGGTAGGGCTACTGCTGACGCCGCCTATATTTAAAGACTACATCGATAATGTCGGAATCGGGATTAATATGAATTACGGTAGTGCCTTAAAAGGTGGAAGTTTGGTTTTATTTTTTAATGAGTAAAGATCGCATAGTCGATATGTTTGGATTAAGCTCCCAAAGGGTAAGTTCAAACAAATGATGTATAGAGAATTATAAAGAGGATAGAGCATTGGGATTTTTGTCGAAGTTATTTGGCGGCAGCAAAGCGCAAGTCAAAAAAGAAGTGGAGCCAATTGAGTACAATGGCTTTTTAATTTATCCAGAACCTGTCGCAGAGGGTGGTCAATTTCGAATCGCTGGACAAATAACCAAAGAAATTGATGGTGAGGTTAAGAGTCATCGCTTTATACGTTCAGATGTATTGTCTTCTGAATCAGATGCTTGTGAATTAATGGTTAAAAAATCAAAAGTGCTTATTGACCAGTCATCGGGTGATGTTTTTTAATCTAATTGAATGTTTAATAGGCATTATATGGTGTATCACAGGAAAGTTTCCTAAACAAATGCATGGCGTGCATATCAGGTATGACCTGTTATTGTGATCAATCTGTTGTTTTTTTACGTCATAAGAGTGAGAATCGTCAAACTTAGAGTTATATGTCATATAAAAATGTTTTTTTATTACATTGAACTTACGGTTACTATCGTTAACGATTATCTATCAGATACGAGGCCTTTACGGAAAGGTCGTGCTCTGAAATAAGTTAATAATGGTGAACTACAAATTTATCGTGCCAATGTTCAAGGAATAGCTATGCAGATTGGTGTACCAAAAGAAATACTCGCAGGTGAAGCGCGAGTTGCTGCCACACCTAAAACGGTTGAGCAGCTTTTAAAACTAGGCTTTACAGTCGCAGTTGAGTCAGGAGCCGGTGCTCTTGCCAGCTTTGACGATTCAGCCTTTGAAGCCGCAGGTGCTTCAATTGTTAATACTGAAGAAGTGTGGAACTCAGGTTTGATCCTGAAGGTAAACGCGCCTCGTATTAATGATGAAACAGGAGTGGATGAGTTTGAACTTATTCAAGAAGGTGCAAGCTTAGTTAGCTTTATCTGGCCTGCTCAAAATGAAGAATTGCTGAATAAACTAGCGACTAAAAATATTAATGTTATGGCGATGGATTCCGTGCCGCGTATTTCTCGCGCGCAATCGCTAGATGCATTGAGTTCAATGGCAAACATCGCGGGTTACCGTGCGGTCGTTGAAGCTGCGCATCAGTTTGGTCGTTTCTTTACTGGACAAATTACCGCTGCAGGTAAAGTGCCACCAGCGAAAGTATTAGTGGCAGGTGCTGGTGTTGCAGGTCTTGCTGCAATCGGTGCTGCTGGTAGCCTAGGTGCTATCGTTCGTGCATTTGATGTGCGTCCTGAAGTAAAAGAGCAAGTCCAGTCAATGGGCGCTGAATTCTTAGAAGTTGATTTCAAAGAAGAATCTGGCTCTGGTGATGGTTACGCGAAAGAAATGTCTGAAGCATTCAACAAAAAGGCTGAAGAGCTTTATGCTGAGCAAGCTAAAGATGTTGATATCATCATCACAACGGCATTAATTCCGGGCCGCCCAGCGCCAAAGCTTATCACCAAAGAAATGGTTGATAGCATGAAAGCAGGTAGCGTGATTGTTGATCTTGCTGCTGCTAATGGCGGTAACTGTGCATACACTGAAGCTGATAAAGTAGTGACAACACCAAACGGTGTAACAATTATTGGTTACACTGACATGGTAGGTCGTTTACCTACTCAATCTTCTCAGTTGTACGGTACAAACCTTGTTAACCTTTTAAAACTGCTTTGCAAAGAGAAAGACGGCAACATCAATATCGACTTTGATGATGTGGTACTTCGTGGTGTGACAGTTGTCAAAGAAGGCGAAGTAACATGGCCTGCGCCACCGATTAAGGTATCAGCGCAACCACAAGCTGCTGCAAAACCTAAAGCTGCACCAGAACCTAAAGTTGAAGAGCCTAAATCACCGTTTAAGAAAGTGGTGGGAATGGTTGTTGCTGCCGGTGCGTTTGCTTGGATTGCAAGTGTTGCTCCTGCTGCGTTTTTAACTCATTTTACCGTGTTTGTTTTAGCCTGTGTCGTCGGTTATTACGTGGTGTGGAATGTTTCACATTCACTGCATACTCCATTGATGTCGGTAACCAATGCTATTTCTGGCATTATCGTTGTCGGTGCATTGTTGCAAATTGGACAAGGTAATACTTTGGTTTCTATCTTGTCTTTCATCGCTGTATTAATTGCGAGCATTAACATTTTTGGTGGCTTTACCGTAACCAAACGTATGCTTGAAATGTTCCGTAAGAAATAGGAGTAACATATGTCTGCAGGATTAGTACAAGCGGCATACATTGTTGCTGCCGTTCTTTTTATCATGAGCCTTGCTGGTTTATCTAAGCAAGATTCTGCTCGCGCTGGTAACTACTACGGTATTACTGGTATGGCGATCGCGTTGATCGCGACGATCTTTGGACCTGAAACTGGTGGTATTACTTGGATCATCATTGCGATGGTTATTGGTGGTGCGATTGGTATTTTCTACGCTAAGAAAGTAGAAATGACTGAAATGCCCGAGCTAGTGGCGATGCTACATAGCTTTGTCGGTATGGCAGCTGTTTTAGTTGGCTACAATAGCTACTTAGACATGGGTACAATGACGTTAAACCATGCTGAACATGTGATTCACCTAGTAGAAGTATTCTTAGGTGTATTCATCGGTACAGTAACCTTTAGTGGCTCTATTGTTGCCTTCTGTAAGCTACGTGGTTTGGTTTCATCTTCTGCGATGAATATTCCTCATAAGCACAAATGGAACTTACTAGCTTTAGTGGCTTCAACTCTGTTAATGATCTACTTCGTTAACAACGATGGCAGCATGTTAGCGTTAATGGTTATGACAGCGATTGCGTTGGTATTTGGCTACCACCTTGTATCATCAATTGGTGGCGCGGATATGCCAGTTGTTGTGTCGATGCTGAACTCATACTCAGGTTGGGCAGCAGCAGCAGCAGGTTTCATGCTAGCAAACGATCTACTTATCGTAACCGGTGCTCTAGTAGGTTCTTCTGGTGCGATTCTGTCTTACATCATGTGTAAAGCAATGAACCGTTCTTTCATCAGCGTTATTGCTGGTGGCTTCGGTGCAGCGCCAACCTCAACATCAAGTGATGAAGAGCAAGGTGAGCACCGTGAAACAACCGCTGAAGATGTGGCTGAAATGCTGAAAGACTCTAAGTCAGTGATCATCACTCCGGGATATGGAATGGCGGTTGCACAAGCTCAGTATCCAGTTTACGAAATTACTGAGAAGCTACGTGCACAAGGTGTTGAAGTTCGTTTTGGTATTCACCCTGTAGCCGGCCGTTTACCGGGTCACATGAACGTATTGTTAGCAGAAGCGAAAGTGCCATACGATATCGTATTAGAAATGGATGAGATCAATGATGATTTCTCTGAAACGGATACGGTTCTAGTTATCGGTGCAAACGATACGGTTAACCCAGCCGCTCAAGAAGATCCAAACAGCCCAATCGCAGGCATGCCTGTATTGGAAGTTTGGAATGCGAAAAACGTAATTGTCTTTAAACGTTCAATGAACACAGGTTATGCCGGTGTACAAAACCCATTGTTCTTTAAAGAAAACACGCAAATGCTGTTTGGTGATGCTAAAGCCAGCGTAGATGCGATTGCGAAAGCGCTGTAATTAATACTATTTGTTAATTAGCAAGCTTCACAATAAAACCAGTTGCTGAAAAGTGACTGGTTTTTTTATGGACCTTTATACTGCGTCAGCTTGGTTTGAAAGGTGCTTACATTCCTTCGCCAACCTTCCTTGCCTAAAGGTTTGGATGATAGCTCTGAATTCTGCATCTTGAAGTCACTTGGATATATTTACAACTAGGATCTTAAAAATGTAACGGCTGCAAGGCTTGTCACAAAATCAAGCCATCGAACGCATAGAACACGGCAATTGTTAATAAAAAGTGGTATTTTCTTTGCCATCTTTTGGTTGTAGTCGTGTCCTGTCTTAAATAAGGTTGGTGCCGTGATCCAGTGGAACACACTTAATTTTCGTCGACGCTTACTGGTTATTATGACGGTATCAGGCTTATTTGAGCTTTTGGTACTGACTGCCGCAGGCTTTAGTTATATTAAACATACTCAACAAAGTGATTTAGCTCAAAAAGCTAAAGAAGTCTCCGTTTTTCTTTCTCGTTCTCCAGAAGTCATTCAATTAATTCAAACTCGTCAAGTGGGTGAGCAGCAGAAGAAAATGCGAGATCTCACAAGATTGATCGGTGCTGCTTATATTGTGGTGGGAGATAAAAACAGCATTCGTCTTATTCATCCATATGATGATAGGCTCGGCAAGCGCATGGTTGGCGGCGACAATCAAAAAGCACTTCAGCAAGGCCTGAGTTATATTTCTTATGCGAAAGGCTCGCTTGGTCATGCTGTTCGAGGTAAATCAGCGGTACTCGATAGTAACGGCAATATAATCGGTATTGTTTCAGTTGGGTATTTATTGGATAACTTACAAAACCGTATTGAACCTTATCTAGCTTTTTTATTGATCACCGCATTACTGGTTTTAACGCTAAATATCACACTCGCTAACTATGCATCAAGACGCTTTCAAAAAGCTATTTTGGGATTTGAACCAGAAGAAATTGCACGTTTGTACGTTGAATTAGATGTTACGCTGAGCACGATTAAAGAAGGGGTGCTTAGCATTGATGCTCACGGAATTTTACGCTCTATCAACCGTAGTGCTTGCGATATTCTGAAACTTAACCGAGATGAAGTCATTAATAAGCCTTTTTCAACAGTGATGCCCGACAGCGACTTAGAGCGTTTATTGGTGCAGCCTAAACCGGATCATAATATTAATTTGTATTTGAATGGTCAGCAGATTATAGCTAACCGCAGTCCAATTTATATTGATGGCCAAGTAGTCGGTGCGGTATCTAGTTTCCGCCGACGCGATGAAATTACCGATCTGACAGAGAAACTTTCTCAAACTCGTGAATATGCCGATTTACTCCGTTCTCAAACGCATGAGCATCGCAATAAGCTCAATACCATTAGTGGCTTATTACAACTTAATGAAATTGAAAAAGTACAGAGCTTGATTGGTAGAGAAACCGAGCATTATCAGCAGCTTATTGAGTTTTTACGTCAAGCGATTGTAGACCCATTAATTGCGGGGTTGTTACTCGGTAAAACCGAGCGAGCAAGAGAATTGGGAATCCATTTACATATCGAAGAAGGTTGTCATTTAGACATATTACCAGTCGAAATAAACGCTGAAGATCTCGTCACTATTCTAGGTAATTTGATTGATAATGCTTTTGACTCTGTGCTTGCAGCAAAAGAGTCTAAACAGTGTAGTGAACCTGCTGTGATGGTCTCTATTAGTGATTATGGCACCGAAGTCATTTTGGAAGTTGAAGATAATGGTCTTGGCTTACCTGATAAATATCGGCCAGAAGAGCTATTTGAAAAGGGGATTTCAAGTAAAGCAAAAACCAATCGTGGTGTTGGATTGTATTTAGTGAATACCATTACTAAAACCTATCATGGTCAGTTCGATATTATTAATGGGCTGCAAGGTGGCGCACGTGTAACGATTTATTTGCCCAAAGATCAGCATTTTTATCGTAATGGTATCAACTCAGGTGAGATTAAATAGGAAGAGGAAATGACTCAAGAAAGTATTCGAGTGTTGATCATTGAAGATGACATTGCCATTGCTGAAGTAAACCATAAATACCTAAGTCAAATAGATGGTTTTGAAGTCGTGGGGATAGCGACTAGCCAGCATGAAGCAGAGATTCAAGTCGACATTCTTAAGCCTCAATTAGTATTATTGGATGTGTATTTACCTGATGGTAATGGGTTAGATATTTTACGTTATTTACGTCAGCAACAGCATCAATGTGACGTTATTTTAATTACTGCTGCTCGCGATGTGGATACTTTGCAACAAGCAATGCGTGGTGGTGTGGTTGACTATCTATTGAAGCCTGTGATTTTTTCTCGTTTGGAGTCAGCTTTAAATAAATATAAACATAGGTTAACTGGTTTTGAGCAAGCATCGAGCTTAGATCAAGGGTTAGTTGATAAGATGCTTCAAACGTCCTCAGTTGATGGTGAAGGTAATTATCATACATTGCGCCTACCAAAAGGCATTGATGGAGTGACGTTAGATAAAATTCGATGTTTGTTTAAGCAAGAATCGGGTCAATTAACCGCAGATGAAGCAGGAGAAAAAATCGGCGCAAGCCGAACCACAGCACGACGTTATTTAGAATATTTGATCACAACCGGTGAATTAGTCGCTGATCTAAACTACGGCACGGTAGGTCGACCGGAGCGAAGCTATAAAAAAGTGATTCGTTGAGTTCAAGGCAGTTAGCTGAATACCAAGGTAAATTGAATAGCAAAGCCACCCATAAAGGGTGGCTTTGATTTATCTATTAATTAGTGAGTTAAATTGATTATTGTGGAGCTTTACTCGACGATGTATCTACTTTACGGCCTTTAAAATATTTCCACGCCATTGTGAGTAATGGTGCGAAAAGAACCAGTACAGCAATAGAGGTAAAGGCAAGAGTAATAGGGCGCTCCCATAAGAAATTTAATTGCCCATCACTGATCATTAAAGCTCTTCGTAAGTTTTCTTCCATCATTCCTCCTAATATAAAACCGAGTAATAATGGGGCGAGTGGGAAGTTAGCCAAACGTAGTGCAATCGCGACCATTGCAATCATGATCATAATGTACACATCTATAGTATTAAACGAAACCAGATATACCCCTGTGATTGAGAAAAACAGAATCATTGGTAGCAGTACAGTGCGAGGTACCATCAATAGTTTTGAAATATAAGGGATCAGCGGCAAATTCAAAATCACTAACACAATATTACCGAAGTACATTGAAATGATCACCGACCAAAAGATATCTGGATTGTCGACAAATAAACGTGGGCCTGGTTGAATGCCATAAGAAATTAAAGCGCCAAGCATAATTGCAGTAGTACCTGAGCCAGGAATACCAAGTGTTAACAGCGGCACAAAGGAACCACTTGATGCTGCATTATTGGCTGATTCAGGTGCAACTAAACCGCGAATACTACCTTTACCAAATTCTTCTTTTTTATCTTTTGGGGCGAGATTACGTTCCATGCCATAACTTAAAAACGCAGCAATAGTTGCGCCAGCGCCAGGTAATACGCCAGTGAAGAAACCAAGAATTGAAGAACGAATAGAAACAGGGGCAGCTTCTTTAAACTCTTCTTTAGAGATCTTCATACTACCCAATTCATTCATTTTTTGGCTTTCTTGTTGGCTAGTATCTTTTGAGGGTTTAAGGATACCCATTAAAGTCTCACCTAGTGCAAAAGTTGCCATCGCCAGTAATAAAAAACTAAAGCCATCGATTAAGTCAGTTGAACCAAAAGTAAAACGTTCGACACCAATGCCTTTGTCGATACCAACGGTAGACAACATTAAACCGAAGATGGTCATCATCCAGGCTTTTATAACTTGTCCTTTACCAGCAAAGGCTGCAACCGCCGACAACCCCAATAGCATTAATGCAAAATAATCGGATGATTGGAAACTAAGTGAAACAGTCGCTAAAGCGGGAGCTGCAACGAGTAACATGATGGCTGATAAAGTACCACCAGTGAAAGAAGAGTAGGCAGCAAGCGCTAGTGCTTTACCTGCTTGGCCTTTTTGCGCCATTGGGTAACCATCAAAAGCGGTCACAACCGTAGAAGAGCAACCCGGTGCGTTAATTAATATTGAAGAGGTCGATCCACCAAACACCGCCCCATAATAAACTCCAGCCATCAAAATTAGTCCTGAAGAAGGATCTAGCCCGTAGCTAATTGGGATCATTAAGGCTATCGCTGAAATTGGCCCAAGGCCAGGTAACATACCGATAAAGGTACCAACAAAACAACCCACGATAACCATGAAGATATTCATAGGCATAACGGCCGTGGATAAACCGATCAAAATTCCATCTAACATGATTTCTATCCTAGAAAAGGTTGAAGATGTACCCAGGTTCTAGATAAATATCTAACCCTTGAGTAAGTAATAAATAAAACGCAAAAGAAAATGGAAACGACGCGCCAAATAAAATCGACTTTTTACGTTCACCAAGGAGATAAAAACCACCAAGCAAGAAGCCACCTGTTGCAATGACAAACCCTAACCAAGTTAAGCCTAAGCCATAAAGTGCCATTAAAATGAGAAATGCAATGAGCAACTTCCAATCAAAATGACTCGCAAGTCCGCGTTTTTCATCAGGTTGAGCAGTTACGAGCAGTAATAGAGATAAAATCGAACCTATTATTGCTAATGCAAAAGGTAAAGTTCGAGCGGTAAAGGGTTCATATTCATCACCAGGAAAAAGCATGATTTCTGTTGTTTGATAGCCATAGCCTAAGCAAAACAAAAGAAATAATAAGGCGCTAATTCGGTCGGTAGAGATAAATTTGGAGAACATAATTCAACTCCAATAATAAAAGAAATAAGAAAGCCGCATTCAACCAGTTAACCACCTACATTAGTAGAGATGCACAATAGTCATCTGTTAGTTAACCAAAGTGTACAAAGGAGAACGTCTTAAAAAATCAAATGCGGCAAATTATGGATGTGCCTAAAGTTATACCAATTGCACTAATTATATGGTCATTCTGCTTGTTAAAAGTCTCGATAACTGCGTTATAAATTTTGATTGTAGAGCAACTACTTATCGAAAATTTATGATTTGTTCCCAAGACTTTTTCCTTCGCAATTTTTGAGCACCTAATTAATTTGATTGGTATTGTGGCGACAATATTATTTTAAAAAGCCTAGCTCACGCATCAGATCACCGATCTGCTGTTCCTGCTCTTCAAGAAAAGCGGTAAATTCAGGACCGGCTTTGTGTTCATCAATCCAACCATTACGGTCACGAACTTCTTGCCACTCTTTAGTTGAATACATCTTAGTTAAAGCCGCATTCCATTGTGCTACTTTTTCTTCACTAATGCCTGGAGAGGCAAAGAAACCACGCCAGTTAGCAAATACCGTAGGGTTACCCATTTCTTTGAGTGTAGGAATATCCGGTGCACTATCTAGGCGTTTAGGAGCAGTAATTGCAATGATGCGAACCTGGCCACTTTTAGATAGCTCAAGCACTTCACCTAAGCCAGTAGAAAGCATTTGGGTTTCACCAGAAAGTAGGGCAGCCATAGCTTTACCGCCTGCATCATAAGCAATATATCGAACCTTACGAGGATCTTGGTTTTCACCTTTAAAGGCAGCTGCGGCAACAAGGTGATCCATACTACCTCGTGCAGATCCTCCTGCGATTTTTAATGAACGGGGATCTTGCTTAAACATTTCTACCGCCTGCTCCCATGTCTTGATATCAGAATCTGAAGCAACCACAAAAGCGGCATAATCGGCAATAGTTTCAGCGACAGGAGTAAGATCTCGGAAAGATTGTGGGAAAATTCCGGATAAAGAACGAACCACAATAGGGGTAGAGTTAACCATTAATGTATCTTGTTGGCGATCTGCGGTTTCAATCATATAAGCGATCGCCTTACCGCCACCGCCACCAGATAGGTTTTGGTATGAAACGTTTTCAACAATACCAGCCTTTCTCAATGCATCACCAGTACTACGGGCAGTCATATCCCAACCGCCACCCGCGCCACCTGGGACAACAAAATGAATTTCTTTTATATCATTGGCAAATGCTGAGGTTGCAAATGCAGCGGATAATAATGTAGCGGTAATCGAAATGCTTAGCTTTTTCATATTTCACGTCCTTATGTTCTTATTGTTATATCCAAATAACTTGCCCTTCGGGATCTTCACCTTGAAGTCATTTGGGTATATGTATTTCTATAATTGATTAACCAGTACTGTCGAGTTATCTGATCACGTGAATGAATTTAGAAGTTAGAAGCCGGTTTTCCTATAATGGGGACTTAAAAAGGATATTGTTACTTATGTCCATTTTGTTCATAAAAGTCACAGCTCATTCCCTTGGCAGGATAGGTTATGTTTATTTGTGAGATAACTTTTAACAAACGTTACATAAACGTTAATAATGACTTAAAAATGACATGGCAGGTGGTTAGAACTGTTTTTTTGTGTAGTATGATACGCCCAGATATTTGTCAGATAGGATGATTACCTTTTGAAATTAACGCGATTTTTAATTTTGTCGATGACAGTGGTAGCGGGAACAGCAAATGCTAATACGCTGCCTGATCGCATCGAGCAATTTAAAACATCGTTTGATAATAACAAAGCGGTAGCAGTCTATGATTTACGAGTGATTCAAACTGATTACCCTACCAGTTTATTATCACCGGATTCGTTAATTCCTCAGACTGCAAAATATCCTCTACAAGATATGCAACGTTTATATAAATTGGCCACGACATGTAAAGGAAAGTACCCATTAAGTCCTTTAGTGACCGACCCTTTAGTTTTTTCTAGAGCTTTGTGTAATGGTACTAATTTACCAGTTAAATGGTTTTTACGTTCTGGACTGATTCATCCTGGTGGGGGGACTTATGCAGCACGCTATGCAGAAGCTCATCCTGAGAGATATGAACAGCTATTACCTTTTATGCATATTAAAGAACGGCCAATAGCGGATGAGAATACTTTATTAGGTCGTTTACAAATAATGCCTTATGATTCGATTTCTGCGTTGATTTCAGGTTCGGAAACCATTCTCGCCGGAAATGAATTTTGGTTACGCAAAGGCATGCAATACTATGTTTTTGATCAAAAGCTGTTAGATAAAAGGTTACAAGAAACCGAATTAATCGCAACTCCAGCGAGCCAAAGTCAACATTGTTACGTAAAAAGTGGCAACGTATGCTGGGACATCAAAAGTAACTCAGATACTTTATTTTACAGTATCTTAGCTTTAGGTATCGTTAATGTTATTTTAATCTGTGGCTGGGGTTACTCACGTTGGCTCAATAAACGTAAAGAGCTGCGTAGTCGGATGTTAGTACTACAAATTTTAACACATGAGCTTAGAACGCCAATTGCAAGTTTGTCCCTTACCGTTGAAGGGTTTCGCCGTGAGTTCGAGCACTTACCGGATACCGTGTACGATGAATTTCGCCGCTTATGTGAAGATACTCGCCGATTACGACAATTGGCTGAAGCGAGCAAAGACTATTTGCAGTCAGATACTCAAACACTTGCAACAGAGTGGATTCCATCACTTGATGAGTGGCTAGAGTATCGCTATGCGCAAGGCGAGTTTAACATTGCTATTGAATTAAATCAGGATCTAGCCGTCAAAGCTAATATTTACTGGCTCGGAACTTGTGTTGATAATTTAG
The DNA here is from genome assembly GCF_030161215.1 of Vibrio algivorus. Classification (NCBI taxonomy): domain Bacteria; kingdom Pseudomonadati; phylum Pseudomonadota; class Gammaproteobacteria; order Vibrionales; family Vibrionaceae; genus Vibrio; species Vibrio algivorus. The sequence continues at coordinate 743,957 of NZ_BSPV01000003.1, read as the reverse complement.
TAAGAAATGCATGTAAATATGGCGTTGACCCTGTGGTATTAAAGGCAACAACGTATTCAAATAAATTGGTTCTTGAGATAATTGACCAAGGACAGTTGACTAAAAAGGACTGGGCGAAACTGCGTAAACCATTCGTGAGCAAAAGCGGATTAGGCTTAGGATTAACTATCGTTGAATCGATGGTTGCACGAATGGGTGGCTCTTTGAGCTTGAGTGGCCCACCGACAACATTTAAATTGGAGATTCCTTGTGAAACAGACACTGCTACTCGTTGAAGATGATCGCAATCTTGCTGATGGCCTATTGGTCAGCTTAGAGCAAGCTGGTTATGAGTGTTTGCATGTTGAACGTGCAGCCGATGTTGCATCCGTATGGGGGAAAGCAGACTTAGTGATTTTAGACCGTCAATTACCCGATGGTGATTCTGTTACTTTCCTAAATGATTGGAAAAATATTAAATCTGTACCTGTTATTTTATTAACAGCCTTAGTTTCGGTTAAAGATAAAGTATCAGGCCTTGATGCTGGTGCAAGTGATTACCTGACTAAACCATTTGCTGAAGCGGAGCTGTTTGCGCGAATTCGTGCACAATTGCGTTCACCAGATGCTGAGGAAGATGGCAACACTATTATAGTAGGTGATATTTTTATCGATAAAACGACTCGCGATGTAAAATTTGGCGAGGAAATGATAGTGATGACTCGTACAGAGTTTGATCTGCTTGTTTTCCTTGCAAGTAATTTAGGTCGAGTGTTTACGCGAGATGAGCTTTTAGATCATGTATGGGGCTATAACCATTTCCCAACAACTCGTACCGTTGATACACATATTTTGCAGTTACGCCAGAAGATACCTAGCATCAAAATAGAAACTTTGCGCGGTGTTGGCTACAAAATGAAAGCTTAATGAGCATATTCTTTTGAAGTTAAAATACTCATTAATTACACTGTCACTTTTCGCCGCTCCTATTTGGGCGGCGAATGACTGGTTTCTTGAACAAACCTCGCTAACCAATGCTCATAAGTTTTTATTAGAAGGGCATCTTGAAGAAAGCTTTGATTCAATGATTCAAGCTTGGCAACAAGAGCCACAAGAGCACATGAAAGGTCATCTTGATCAGCTGTTATTAAAAGCACTTGATAAAGATTGTGGTCGTTCTTTTGACCATTCAAAATTGCCAACATGGTTGAATAAACTTGCTATCCAACGTCAAGTAATACAAAGCCCAGGACGTTTAAGTTATCGATTAGAAATTGATGCTCAAACGGATAGAGAACTCGATCAAATCCTTTTTGTACAATGGCCCGAGCAAGTATTGATGTCTAATGTTGAGGCGCCTGAAAAAATTGATGATAAATATTGGCAATATCGTCAAAAGGTGGATTTAAATGCGCAGTTAGATACCGGACTCTATAAAGTCAAAATAAAAACAAAAGAGGGAGAAGATTGGGAAAGTTGGGTTTTACTTACTCATACAACGAGTAAACAGACAGTCAGATGGAGTTCTAAGGAGTCTTGGGTTGTCGATAAAACTGCTTTGTTGAATAGATACTGTCCATTACCAGTTATGGATGTAGCACTTTATGGTGATGTGGATGGGGACTATGCAGAGGTTTGGAATAAGCAGTATGAATCTGATTATCCTAGCCAAGTTCCTGAAACTAATCTTCCGATTGACCGCTATTTACTGGGGGTTTCTATTACCCATAAACGTTGGCAAGGTGCGATAACTATTGAAGATAAGCAAATAATAAGTAAAGCATTCGATATTTCTGAATAATTCAAAGCCGATTACTCTAAAAGAGAACTAATATGTTTGATGATTTACCAACACTTAGCCATGCTGAGCAACAAGCTGCAGTCGAAGATATACAAAAACTAATGGAACAAGGGATAAGTACTGCTGAAGCAATTAGGATTGTAGCCCAACGAATTCGTAGTGAAAAAAAAGCAGAAAAAGAAGACTGATTTATAGTAATTATAAGGCACTATAACTAAAAGAATTGACAAAAATATAAGAGGGCATTAATTGCCCTCTATTTCATTACACATTAGTACAAACGGTCTTCGAAGTCCTCTGATCGTGGAAGATGCTTATCTCTATGAGATTTACGCTTTGATTTACTTTTTTCAACCAACTCACCGTCATAATCATCGAAATCTCGTCTGTTCTTCTTACCTGACAAACGAGAGCTATCACTCTTTAACCACTTATCCCAGTTGCTCATGTTCCTATCCAACCATCTAACGTCTTAAAGTATTTTCAGACAACTCAAAGATTATGTAATAACAATGTGACAGTAAAACGAAGTTTTTTTGATGTCAGCATGAAAATTATTAATCGTCAGAAGGTGTCCTTAATTCGAATGGAACTTTAGCTAATTGATTGATTAAATTAACTTTATCGTTGTCTTCGTTCCAGCAGAGGTATAAGGACTGTTCCATAACTGGAGAATCTTCAACAATAAATAATTTTCCATCATCAATATGTTTAGATACCACAGGCTCTGGTAAATAAGCCAGGCCCGCATTGGCACTTAAAAACTTAACAATGACATTGCTCGAAGATGCGTGTAACAGAGGTGTTTTTTGTAACTCGGCAATTCTCGCATGCTCAATAGAAAAACGAGTGCTCCAATCTAAGTAAGCTAATGGAATCGAAGGAAGTTGATTAAAGTTTACATCAGGTTGAGTTGAAACTAACTTAAACTCGAAACTCGCAACCTGCTTCAACTTAAATCCTTCTACTTTAGGTGGGTCACCTAATAGTGCCATATCGATACTTTTTTCTAATAGAGCACGTACAATATCTTGACGACTGACTGACTCCATTCTGAATGCGACTTCAGGTAAAGCTTGATGGCTTTCATTTATCCAATCCGAAATACCTCCTAGCTCCCAGACACTAGAGGAGGCCCCCAAGGAAATCTGCTCCATGTAATTCTCACTCAAAGAGACATCTTGCCTAGCTCGCCCCCAGGTTTGTAAGATAGATTCAGCATAGGGTAACAACCTTTCTCCTGCAGGAGTGAGATGAACATTACCTCGTTGACGTGAAAATAGTGGACTACCTAGTTGCGACTCTAATTGGCGTATACGAAAGCTTACCGCTGATTGAGTTAGGTACAAACTTTCTGCCGCACGACCAAAGTGACGCGTCTTTCCTACTTCTAAAAATGTCCTTAATAGCTCTGTATCCAAAGTTCACCTCAAAGGATTTGAAAAAAGTTTAATTCTTTGACTAATATGAAAGACAAGAATATCGCAAAATGATAAAAAAATTTTATTAAATTGAACAAAATCTTTTGTTGTACAGTTAGACAATAAACACCTATTTTCGCTGAAATACAAGTAACACAGTAAAAGAGTTGAAATATGAGAAATCTAGGAAAGTTTTTTGATAATAAACACTTTGCACGCGGCTTTAGTCGCTCTGGTGAATTTACTATTAATGAAGCACAAATCCTCGAGAATTACGGTCGAACTATGCAGGGGCTATTCGAAGGTAACTTGACTCCTGAAGATGATGACGAGAAAGAGTTTATTACCGCTTTTCAACAAGAAGGAGAAGAGGGGATTGTTAATAAATATGTTCAATGCTGGAAGAAGTATTTAAACAAAACTCAGCGTAAACGAACATATACGCTCTGCAGTACAGTAAAAGGTAGTGCGTCATCGTATGACGATGATGATAGTGATTCGGACGATCTATTATTAGATGATTAAAGTCTATAAAAGCTAAATTGAATTTTACGAATAAGCCCACCTAAGAAGGTGGGTTTTTTTGTGCCAATTACAGTTACCCAACAAGTAACACCGTAACTAATAGTGATATTTTTGTGGAAATTAACCCATTGATTTAACTTGTTATTTAATGTTGACTTCAGGAGGGAGTGTTTTTCTGTAGTACTAACTAACATGTTATCCACAAAATGAAAGTGAGCAACCTGTCAAGTGAGGGTTAAAAATTGACTTGTTATTTTATTACACATAAAAGGTCAGCGATCGTGGATATAATTTTAGATAAACCGCTAGGTGACACTGTGACTTATTTTACTGGAATTAAACTATGATGGGTTACACTGTAACGTTTGTTTCATATAAAAATAGCGAATGTGTTAAATTCGCTATTTCAAATTACATTATTTGGCTTGTTCTTTATTTAGATAAGGTTTTTATTGCATTCGTTAATGAAGCCACATCAGCGCCATTTATTACGTAAGTATTTTCAGTTGTCGCTCCATCGGTTGGCATGACAACTAAAGCTGGTGTACCTTTAAAACCAAGTTGAGAAAATAGTTGTAAGTTCTTTTGGTAGCTTTCGGTTGGTTTAAACTCATCGAATGAAACACCTGCATTTTTGGCTTGAGTGTTCACAACTGCTTTAGTTAATTTACCTTCGTTTAAACCACTGGCATAAATACCATTATGATATTGTTCATATGCCTCAGAGCCTTTTTGGGCAAAGATTTCTAATCCCATTTGTGCAGCATATTTTGATGGTTCCCAACGGTTACCAAAAATGGGGGTTTCTTTAAAGATAAAACGTACATCTGGATATTGCTTCTGCAAAGATTCAATGGTTGAAGAGATCCGATAACAGTAAATACATTGGTAGTCAAAGAACTCGATAACATTAACTTTTGCGTTTTTGGGGCCTGTAAAAGGGGTTGTCTTATCGTTAATTAAAGCATTTTTATTCGCTATAACTGCTGATTTTTGAGCGCTTGCTTGTTCTTCTAACTGCTTCTGCTGCAACTTCTGACTTGCTTTAATTAAAAACTCAGGGTGTTCTGCGAGATATTGGGCTGCTATTTCACCAATTCTTGCTTCTTGTTCTGGTGTAAACGTTTCTGTGTTAGCTGCTGTAGCACTATGCGCCACAGTGGCAAGTACAAGAGGTAAAATAAGCTTTTTCATAAAGTTTCCAATTTAAAAATAAGTGTTAGAGACTTTAGAGCCTTGATTTAACAACAAGTTCCGTAATATGAAGGTTTATCGCAATTATTTCCGTAAAATGTAATAACCTCTTAAATCTGAAGTTAACATGACTAACTATTGAAATAGAGTTGATAATGAGTATTGAAACAGTGAAAACTTTGATTTTATAAATTAATCAAGGTATTAGAACTATGAAACCATTCACCATATTTTTTTGTATACTGATTATTAGTCCATCAGTCTTTAGTTACGATGATAGCCAACGGTATAAAGTTGCGAAGTTTTACAAGGAAAAAGCACAGAAAGCCGTAGATAATTCCGCTAAACACTTAAAAGGTGAATGTAGGATCATGTTATCAATGCATCACCTAGATCAAAAATATGCCAAGCTTAAACGAGTTAGAGCTAATGGAAATAGCTTGGTATGTAAGGCCGCAAAGAAAGAATTGAAGAAGTATAAAAACCAAAAGATAGCCTATGATACACCTGAGAAGTTATTACGTTTAACCATCAGCACAGGCCATTAGGTGGTAACTAAAAGGTGATGGATTAAAATTATAGTTATCGTTCTAATAGGCCGCCATGCAATAAAATCTCCACAACCACTTGATAAGTAACCTACAAACTATTGTCGGCGGTATAGTAAAACTAAGATGAAAGTACCATATGTTAACTTTGTTAAAGGTGATATTACTACTTTGCGCCTACAACTTTAGTGCGTATTACGTAGTCTGGCATTATGTTGAAAGCGTGGTCGTCAGTACCATTGCGCAGCACTGGCGACCGCACGAAGTGCGCCTTTAGCATAATGGCCGTAATGCGAACTATCAGCCCACCCGAATTCTAAAGCTACTGCATAGTAATTACATTCTCATAGTGCTCGGAGGACATCCGTCACTAACCGCACCAAAGCTGGGTATGTTAAAAAAATGACATACCAGTTAGATGAAAAAACCTTCATCCTCTAGAATTCTTTTCTCTTTTAAAATGATTTTTATCTCGACCGGACGATTGCGACGCACAAGCGAAAGCTGAGCGCGGAGGAGCAAGGAGGCAGGGAGAGTACACTATCTTTAATAGTGTACTCTTGTCCGGATTTCGGAATTTACTTTAGATCTTCTGGTTTCAATTCTTTTAAGCATTTATCTAGTACGGCCTTTATTACTTCTGGTACCGTTACAGGTTTTTGTGTCTTTATAGTCATATCAACGGCTTTTTTTTCAATCTCTCGCCATCTTTTTTCATCAAGTCTTAGAGTGGGCATTTTGCCTCCTTAATTTCGAGTCACTTCATAACATTGTAACTTCATCACAAGTTATTTGTATCTTTTCTTGCATTGTCACATGTGATGATGTATTAATTTATAATCTAAATCACTTGTGACAAAGTTACCTTTATGATTGATATGCTTAAAATCTCTATACCGTTTAAAGAAGAATATCTTCTTCAAACTCAACAGACGGCTACTGGTCAGTGCGTTCGTTATGTTGATTTGAAGGAATGTTCTTCTCGTGGTGTAGGTCTTGAAGCTAAATCTGTTCATTTTACTGGCAACGAACGCAATGACGGTTTTGAAGTTACTGACTTGCGTCATCCTTATCAGAGTTTAGCTACTTCCTTTACTGGTATGGCGTTTAAGATTTTTCAAGGAACTCCGCTTCGTGATGCTTGTGTAGAGTTAAAAGCGAGTCCGGCCAAAATTATTCAGGGCCATAATGTTTATGGTTCAACGTCAATTTTGAATGGTTCAACTGAAATGATGATGTGCTTGCTTAATGCTTATTCTGATTTCTATAACATGCTAGATATCCCAAACGCTACTTTGGATTGTGTCGATTGCACTTATTCTGCTCGTGTTAAAAATGAAGATATGTCAAAGCAGGTTATTAATCAGCTTAAGAATATTTCAAATAAACAAATGCGATCTAGTGTTCGTAATGAGTATGAGACTACCGCATATTTTTCTAAGAATTCACGCCATGTTGATAGAAAGGTTTATTTAAAATATTTTGAATTCAAAAGACAATTAGATCAATTGCGCTCACTTAAAGAAAAAGGTTCAAAAGAATACGATAAAGTTATTGATGTAATGAGTGACCCTTTTTTAATTAATTATGCTCGCAATCTTGTTAGGTTTGAAGCTAGTGCAAAGCGTAGATATTTAGATGAATTTGAAGTACCTAAAAAATTAATTGATGCTATTAAGTATCAAGTTAAATATGAAAAAGAAAACAAATCCTGTTTAATTAAAGATATATGGTTAAGAGCGTACAGCCCGTTGTTAGATGCGCTTAAGGGGCAAAAGATGAATATATTTAATGATGATGAAGTTTATACAAATTTAAAGTCAATTTATGTAAAAGTAACACCTAAAGGAAATATGTCATATTCAAAGGCCGATAGAGTTTTTCGTTTTTATCGTTCATTGGTATCTGATGGTTACAATGCAGTTAAAGATACCTTTAGTTCTAGTAGTACTTTTTACGATAATTTAAATCTTTTGCTTAAGGCGGGTTTCTCCAAAGCTCAATTACAGAATTTACAAGGCAATGGAAAAGATAATGTCGTTCCATTACTTCAAGTTATTGAAATAGATTTCGCAAATCAGCGACCGTCTGATTATGTAGAGAAAGTAGGGGATATTTCCCGTTTATATGGTTTTGATGAAAATGTAATCCACTTAGTGGCATAAGGAATTAAAAAATGAATCAATTAATTATCGAAGTATTTAAAGAAAATGAAGTGGTAGACGTTCGCGAACTGCCTGCAAATGATAAACGAGCTGCGATGAAATTATATTCTCAAGTTGCATACGCTCATACTGGCGGTAAATTCCCTGTTGAGTTTCGTCTTCCACTTGAGGAAGGGCAACCTGCATACACTGAGGGTAAATATTATTTTACCCAAGATTCTTTCAAGGTTGGACAGTTCGACCGCTTAGAGTTCGACCGTAACTTAAAATTAGTTCCTGTAAATCAGGCTCAACTTAGTAAGGTTTCGTAATGACTTTATTTGCTTTAAAGGATGATGATTTAGTTTGTACTTGTTGTGATTCATCTTCTATCAATTGGCAGTTATTTAGGTCTGATAATGACTGCTCTTTAATTGGTGATATTTCTTGTGAAGATTGCGGTTCAAACGAAGTCCTTGATTTAAAGCGTGTTCGTGAACTAGGAATTTTTGAGAGTCATATATGAAATGTTTGTTAGATGGTCAGGTCACAACTGATACCTATGACACTTGTCAGGGTTATATTTTGCTTGAACCGTCTGACATTCCCCAAACAAACCTTGTGTTTGATAAAGCTCTATATCTGGAAGTTTCTGGGTATCTTTTACTTTCGTTTGTCGTTGGTCATGGAGCTGGCCGAGTCGTACGATGGATGAGCAAACTTTAATTTTTTTATTTATAGGATATTGATATGAAAACTTTTAAAAACATTGCTCTAAAAACTGGTGCTGTAGTTTCTTCTATTGCTGCTTCATCTACTGCGTTCGCTGCTGATTACGCTACTGATATTAATGCTGCGGTTACAGATTCTTCTGCAAACTATACTCTTGTAGTTGCTGGCGTTATTTCGGTTGCTGCAATCGGCTTTGGTGCGGGTCTTCTTATTCGTTGGTTAAATAAGTAAATGATGGGGTCAATGCCTGTAGAAATCATTTTTGGTATCTCATCCTCCATGAGCTTTATTTATGGTTTTGTTTCAGGCATTCAAACACATTAATTTTTAACTATAGGAGAGGGGGCTTAATTGCCCCTTTTTTTGATCTTATGAAATGGATTTTATTATTTTTCGTTTTTGTATTTTCTAATATTTATACGATTCCCGTTAAGGCTGAAACAGTTGATAAAGTAATTTTAAAAGCCCGTTGTACGTTTTATAAAAGTGAACCTGTTTATTTTGATACTTATCTTTCATCCAAACCACATTCATTATGTTTACCCTATTTATCTTCACTTGATACAGAACTTTGTTTGGATAATCCTCAAGTTGTTTCGAATGGCATTTGGTGCAAAGCTACTTCTGCTAATGTGAGAATAGCAGCCTATGACGGTTCTTTTTCTCCTTTTTCTGGTTGTCCTGCTACTCATCCAGTTGAAACTTCTGATGGTCGATGTCAGATTGAACCAACTTTTTGTTCCGATTCATCTATTCAAAAACAATTTCAAAATGAACAATATTCATGTCAATTAAACAATCCTAATAGTTCTTTTTATGAAACTGTTTTTAATTGGTCTTGTGTTGATAATGAGTCAAATAATTCACCTGATGTTAGTACTTCATGTAATTATGATAAAAAAGATTGCATACAGGGTTTAACTTGTGAATCTGAAACTAATCCAGAAACACCTATTTGTAATCCTGAAAATGAAGAGTGTGCTTTACCTCCAGAAACACCGCCTGAAGAAATTCCAGAAGAATCTACTAATCCTGATGATTTAAATTCAAACCCTAATCCTTGTGAATTAGGTATCGATTTATGTAATAACTCTGATACACCTTTCACGGATGACCCTAATCAAAATCCAGATTCATCAAGTCTTAGCGATAACCCAAATTTAACCGAGGGGGATAATGCACTTTACAAAGAAGCGGTTATTACCAATCAACACCTTGAAAATATGAATCATAAAATGAAAGAGTTTATTACTAATTATGATTCCAAATCTGACCAGAACAATAAACTTTATAAAGCTCAACTTGGTCAACAGACAGAAATCAATAAGAAACTTGGTCAACAACTCTCAGGAACTACGCAAACCAATAAGCACTTAGACAATATAGAAAATGAAATGAATAAATCATTTTGTGATAAAAATCCAGAATACCCAGACTGTAATAAAACACCGTTTGGAGATTTGCCGGACTTCACCCAATCGAATCATTTTTCTACTGTCTTTGATTCTTCAAAGTTCGCCGAGTTATCTCAGAAAAAAGATGATTTAACTCAACAGATTCAAGACAAAATAAATCAGTTTAAAACTGACTTAAACATTGCTCCGTCTTTCTCTGGAGGTTCTTATTCTGATGAAAATATAACTCTATCTGGTAGATGGGGGACTGTTAGCACTTCTAATTCATATTGGTCTGATAATTCAAGCTTAATTTCTACCGCAATCATTGCTCTTTGTTCACTGGTTGCCTTTTCAATTATTATCGTAAGGAGACGATAAGATGAAGATCCTTTTTATTCCGTTTTTACTTTTGTTTTTTTCGTCTGGCACTTATGCAGCTACTCCAGAAGAAGAAAACTCAATCATTGGTTATTTTGTTGATATTGGGGATTATGTTGGTGATTTTTTCAGTTATGCCCCTACATTTTTTCAACAAATGTTCGCTTACATCATTGAATATTGCGTGATTATTAAGCTCAAATTACAGCTTGAATCTATTCAATTTGCTTATGGTGTAGCTATTTCACTTATGCAAAATCTTTCCCTCGATTCACTTCTTAATGATGCTTTTTCAGGTCTTTCAACACAGCAAAAAGGCTTGATGAATCAATATGGAATTTTTGTTGGTTTAACCCGAATCGTTGAAGCAATGGTTACTCGATTTGTTCTAGATTTCATGGGGTCTTAATTATGGCTGTTAAAATTCGTCATGGTGCCAATGGTTCTTACAAGTCAGCTACCGCTGTATGGTTTGATTTACTACCTGCGCTTAGAAATGGTCGTGTTGTTGTCACAAACATACAAGGTATGGAAAGTGTTGAAACTATTGAAAAACGTCTAGGTGAGCGATTTCCACCATCAGCCAAAATTATAAAAATCTATTCGCTTACTGAATCTGGCCGTTATATGTGGCAGAACTTCTACAACTGGATGCCTATGGGCGCTTATATGATCATTGATGAATGTCAGGACATATATTCTAAAACGGTCGGCTTTGATATGGCTAAGAATACATATCAAGGTTTGGAAAAGTTTAAAGAGGGTTTGCCTGACTGGTATCCAGATTTTTATAACCGTGTTTTAGAGGCTTATAAACCAGATGAATCAACTATTGATATTGATGATTCAGGGGAAACTTTATTTGATGATAATGGGCTCATTCGATTACCTCCAACGTTTGAAGAATCGATATCAAGACACCGTCACTTTAACTGGGATATTACTTTCGTTACACCCAATATTAAAAAGTTATCTACTGAAGTTCGTTCATGTGCTGAGGTTGCCATACATCATAAATCTAAAGATTCGTTTTTTTTCACAAAGCGCAAACCTAGATTGTATGAACATGACCCAAACGCAACGAGCTTTAACAGTCCAAAGCCTGAAGAGTGTAGACGGGTTAAAGTTCCTCTTGCGGTTCATCTTCTTTATAAATCAACAGTAACGGGCAAAACAACAAAATCAGGACTTGCTTCTAGTCCATTATCAAATTTCAAATTTGTCTTAGTAATGTTGCTAGGGCTTTGTTCAATTCTTTATGTCATTTATGGGGGCATCGATGCGTATCAACGTTATAATTCTGATGATTCAACACAGGATATCAATTCTAATCAAACCGTTAACCAAACTGGCCAAACCAATAACCAAGTTTTACCAATGGATAAAACCGATTCTAAGATACGTAATGTACAGATTGATGATGTTCATGATAGTCGCCTTTTGTCTGAGAGTGGTGAGCCGTTTTTTAATAATCGCAGCGTAAACACTGTTCCTGAACTTTGGCCATTTGATGTTACCAATGTATATGTAGGCGGCATCAGTTTGAAAATAACAGATACAAAAGTGATACCAACAATCGTATTTAAACAAACAATGACTGATGGCTCTGAATCTTATGTTTATAACTCAATGCTAGAAAAGATGGGTTATCAATTTAAGGTTTTAGATTATTGTTTAGTTGAAATGAATACAGCTGGCGTTCGTAAGTTCCTGACGTGTGACATGAGAAAAACACCAAATGATTTTGGCGACCAGGTTAACAATCCAATCACAGACCTGGCTAATTCAATGCAACCAAATAAATCGAGAAATGACTTACCCAATATGGATGCAATTTTACCAATCTAATAGTGCGCATTACGTATATTATGTTAAATGAAATGTGGCTGTATGTGGAATTTTCCATGATTGTTTTATCAAGTGCCTTATTTTGTATTTTTAGGATGATTAACTAAATGGCCCCTTTTGTATACCAAACAGATATCATTATATGCTCGTTTTCAATCTCAATGATGTTTCGAGATAAATCAATTGTGAATGTTTAAAGTTATCCAGTGTATATCTCCATTTAGTGTCGAAATCGACCAACGTGAGTTATCTATGTCTAACCCCGTTTTGATGTTCATTCGTTGTTCTAGTTGATGATTTTTATTATCAAGTATGACATAAGAATTTAAAGCCAAGTCCTGTAACTGTGTTTTCTTTTTACTATCAATTAATTGAACAGAGATCGTAAGCAAATCATCAGTTTCTCTTTCAAAGAGTATTGAAAGCTCTATATCATCGACTTTTATTGTACAACTTTGGTCTATTTGGCATACCGTATCAGTTTTTTTCTGTGGTTGGTGTTGAAATGTTCGCCACGTAAATGCAGTGGCTAATACACTGAATATGATGAGTATTTGTACAAGTCTTGCTTTGGTGAGTTTCTCTGCTGCCATTACAACTTTATCCTATGCAACTTACTTCAAATTTTTACTAATTTACCTATATAACCTGTTCGCATGTCAGGTATAGTAGGCAACGAAAATGTTACTTTTATTGAAAACCATTGTTATCGACTTATTTTTAATCAGTTGATGATATGTGTTTGGGTGACATTACAACACTATTTTCGTGTTGATGCTATGTAGTTAATTATAATATTGGAAGCATTCAAGATGAGCCAAGAACATCAGCTTGAGCATAATTATAACTACACAGTCGTACGTCAATTCACCCTGGTTACCATACTTTGGGGTATTGTTGGTATGAGTGTGGGTGTATTAATTGCCGCTCAATTAGTTTGGCCACAGCTTAACTTTGATACGCCGTGGTTGACGTACAGCCGTTTACGTCCATTACATACAAATGCGGTAATATTTGCGTTTGGTACAAGTGCCCTATTCGCATGTTCTTATTATGTTGTACAAAGAACGTGTAAAACTCGCCTATTCGGTGGTTTGTTAGTTCCGTTTACATTTTGGGGTTGGCAAGCCATTATTTTGGCCGCCGTGATCTCACTACCTTTGGGCTATACAACCAGTAAAGAATATGCAGAACTAGAGTGGCCTATTGATATCGCCATTGCGATTGTTTGGGTTGCTTATGCAATTGTTTTCTTTGGTACTTTAATCAAAAGAAATACATCCCATATTTATGTTGCTAACTGGTTCTTTGGCGGTTTTATACTAACTGTTGCGGTACTGCATATCGTGAATAGTATGGCTATTCCAGTTTCATTAGGTAAATCTTATTCGATTTATTCTGGTGCTGTCGATGCCATGGTTCAATGGTGGTATGGACATAATGCAGTTGGTTTCTTATTAACTGCAGGCTTTTTGGGTATGATGTATTACTTTGTACCAAAACAAGCTGAGCGCCCAGTTTATTCTTACCGTTTATCGATCGTGCACTTCTGGGGTTTAATTTCCCTTTATATTTGGGCCGGTCCACACCACCTTCATTACACTGCTTTACCTGACTGGACTCAGTCATTAGGTATGGTGATGTCTGTGATCTTATTTGTTCCTTCTTGGGGCGGTATGATCAACGGTATTATGACGTTATCTGGTGCTTGGCATAAACTGCGTTACGATCCAATTCTACGCTTCTTGATTGTTTCACTGTCTTTCTACGGTATGTCTACCTTTGAAGGCCCAATGATGGCTATTAAGACGGTTAATGCGTTATCTCACTATACTGACTGGACAATTGGTCACGTGCATTCAGGTGCATTAGGCTGGGTTGCAATGGTTACCATTGGTTCTCTATACCACTTGATTCCTAAGTTATTTGGTCAAGAGCGTATGTACTCAATCAAACTTATCAATGTTCACTTCTGGCTTGCGACTATCGGCACCGTGCTGTATATCGTGGCTATGTGGATTTCAGGTGTAATGCAAGGTTTGATGTGGCGTGCAGTTAATGCTGATGGCACATTAACTTATAGCTTTGTTGAAACAGTTGAAGCTTCTCACCCATTCTACTTAGTTCGTTTTATTGGTGGTGTGATCATTGTATCTGGTATGTTGTTGATGGCTTACAACACATACAAAACTATTTCTGCGCCAAAGGAAAGCTTAAAAGCTATTCCTCAACCGGCTTTATAGGAGGCTATGAATATGAGTTCGAATAAGAATCGCCATTCAATAGTCGAGAAGAACGTCGGTCTATTGGCAATTTTAATGGTTTTTGGTATTAGCTTAGGCGCATTAGTTGAGATCACTCCGCTAATATTCCAAAAGCAAACGACTGAGCCAGTTGAAGATTTAAAAGTATATTCAGCGCTTGAAATGGAAGGACGCGATATCTACATCCGTGAAGGTTGTAGTGTTTGTCACAGTCAGATGATTCGTCCATTCCGTTCGGAAACTGAGCGTTATGGTCACTACTCTGTTGCAGGTGAGTCAGTATGGGAACATCCTTTCTTATGGGGCTCTAAGCGTACTGGCCCTGACCTTGCTCGCGTAGGTGGACGTTATTCTGATGAATGGCATCGTGTCCATTTAATCGACCCTCGTGAAGTGGTGCCAGAATCGATCATGCCGGGCTATCCGTGGTTGGCAGAAAACAAACTAACCGGCGAATATACTCAACAAAAACTTGAGTTGTTCCGTGATGATTTCGGCGTGCCGTACACTGATGAGCAAGTTGCTAATGCGAAAAAAGATGTTGAAGGCAAAACAGAGTTAGATGCTTTAGTTGCCTATCTTCAATCGCTTGGCCACTCGATGAAATAAGGAGAGAGATATGGATATCGTAACCGTTCATAGTATCTGGACCCTTGTTTTATTCATCAGCTTTTGTGGTGTTGTATGGTGGGCTTATGGAAGCAAAAGCCGCCAGTCTCGTTTTGATGAAGCTGCGAATATCATCTTTGATGATGAGCCGCCAGTTGAATCCGATAAAAAACAGGGAGGAATGCAGTAATGACTACATTCTGGAGTGTTTGGATTACCGTAATTACACTGGGCACAATCTTTGGTATTGCGGCTATTTTAATCTGGTGTCTAAAAGATAAAATGGGCGTAGAAGAAGGTGCGGATATGGGGCATGAATACGATGGTATTCGTGAGCTAAACAACCCACTTCCAAAATGGTGGACTTACTTATTCTTCTCAACATTTATCTTTGCTGCTGTTTATTTAGCTTTGTTCCCAGGTTTAGGTAATTACCCTGGCCTTCTAGGTTGGACGAGCTCTGCGCAGCAAGTTAAATCTGTTGAAGAAATGGAAGCATCAATTAAAGCTTCACAAGATAATCAGCAGTTAGATCAATATGCAAAAGAGTTAGATGATGCCGATAAATTTTACGGTGAGTCGTTTAAGCGCCTAGCTTATAACTCTGAAGGTACTGCATACCGTACATTACCTGAAATTGCTTCAGATCCAGACGCCTTACGCGTAGGACAAAATTTATTTTTGCAAAATTGTTCTCAGTGTCATGGATCTGATGCTCGTGGTTTCAAAGGTTTCCCTAATTTAACCGACGATGCTTGGTTGTACGGTGGTGAGCCTGAGGCTATCTTAACTACTATTCGCCATGGTCGTGTAGGTGCGATGCCTGCATGGGGAGAAACATTTGGTGATGATGGTGTACGTGAAGTAGTAAGTTATGTATTGAGCTTATCTGGACGTAAAGTTAACTCACGTGAAGCTGCAGCTGGTAAAGTACGCTTTGCAGCTTGTGCGGCTTGTCATGGTACTGACGGCAAAGGTAACCCAGCATTTGGTGCACCGGATCTGACGGATAATGATTGGCTGTTTGGCGATTCTCGCGCAGATGTCACTGAATCTGTTCAGTATGGTCGTCAAGGTGTGATGCCTGCTTGGAGTAATATCTTAGGTGATGATAAAGTTCACCTTGTTGGTGCTTATGTCTGGAGTTTGAGTAACCAAACTCAATCAGAGCCTGCCCAATAATACATTAAGTGGTTTAACAGCCCCATTTTGGGGCTGTTTTTTCTTATATCTATTTCGTTTTATTTGTGAGAACCCTATGCAACAGCCCTGGTACAAACAATTCTGGCCTTGGTTTTTAATTTTCCTTCCTATGTGTGCTGTCACAGGTAGTTTCGTTACCCTTGGCCTATTCACGAAAAATAGCGTCGATTTGGTTTCTGAAAATTATTATAAAGAAGGAAAAGGAATTAATGTCGATCTGACTAGAATACATGTCGCAAAAGGTTTCAAACTTAATGCTAGTGTCATTTCAACCCCTAGAGGTGTGAGCTTCAAGTTAGATAAAGGAAAGCTCGAGCTTTACCCAGCTTTAAAGGTTTCATTTACTCATCGAACCCTCCCTGATCGTGATTTCGAACGAACTCTTAGTTCTGATGCTAATGGTAATTATCGACTTAGTTTAGATACACCGTTAGAAGGCCCTTGGTTCATTAAACTAGAGCCACATAACCAAGAATGGATTATCCAAGGAAAAGTCGCATTTCCTAGCAAAACACCAACTGTTTTACTTGATTAAGGCGTAAAAATGTCTGCTTGTTCAACGCATCAAGTGTGTTATCACTGTAATGATGATGTACCTACTAATACCAACTTTAACGTTGAAATCCTGGGGCAGCTTCGCCCTATGTGTTGCCCAGGCTGTCAATCTGTTGCACAGACTATCGTAGAGAGTGGTTTAGTTTCTTATTATCAATATCGTACGACTCCTGCTGAAAAAGTAGACCTTGTCCCTGAGCAGCTACAAAAGCTCATCCATTATGATAATGAAGACGTGCAGAAAGAGTTTGTTCGACAGACTGAAGATACATCCGAAGTTACATTGTCACTCGATGGTGTTTCTTGTGCTGCTTGTGCGTGGCTTATTGAAAAGCAGTTAATGGCCTACTCCGGTGTTATTTTAATTCGAGTTAACATCACTACCAATCGGGCAATATTACGTTGGGATGACTCTAAAATTCACTTAAGTGAGTTATTAAAAAACATCCATCAATTAGGATATAAAGCCGCACCATTTGAGCCTAATCAACATGAAGAAAGCTATCATCAAATGATGAAGCAATATCTTTATCGTTTAGGTGTTGCCGGCTTAGCAACAATGCAAGTCATGATGCTTGCTATCGCACTTTATTTTGAAGTGTTCTCAGATCTTGATAGTGAGTTTAAACAGTTTTTAAGAGTTGTCAGTTTGATCTTCGCAACACCAGTACTACTCTATTCAGCTCAACCTTTTTACATCAACGCTTGGCGAAGTTTAAAGGCCAAGACACTAGGTATGGATGTACCTGTATCTATTGCACTTATTTTTGCTTATGTCTCAAGTTTATGGGCTACCTTGGCAGGCAAAGGTGAAGTGTTTTTCGAATCCATTTCCATGTTCACTTTCTTTTTATTAGTTGGTCGTTTTTTAGAGATGCGAGCACGCCGTAAAGCGGCAACCGCCAGCGCAAATTTATTGAAATTAGTACCAGCGATGGCAAGGAAGTTAGATGGCAGCCAGATCCCGGTCCGAAGTTTAGCCATTGGCGATGTGATTCGAGTGTTACCCGGAGAGCATATTCCTGCCGATGGACAGATTGTCGTTGGTGCTACACAAGTTGATGAATCGATGCTAACTGGAGAATCGATACCCGTGTTAAAGCAGCACCATGATTTTGTTTATGCAGGTACGATGAATGTTGGTGAATCCTTTGAATTGGAAGTCACTTGCCACAAGGCCGATTCTGTCATTTCAAATATTGTTAGGTTGCAAGATGAAGCCCAGCTATCAAAACCTAAAATCGCAGAAATTGCCGATCACGTTGCTAAGTATTTTGTTGCGGTCATTCTTGTAATCGCTGGAGCCACTTGGTTGTATTGGCATCAGCATCGACCAGACGAAGCATTTTGGATCATGCTGTCTGTCCTCGTAGCAACTTGTCCGTGTGCCTTATCTCTTGCCACTCCTACCGCAGTGACTTGCTCAACTTCGAAACTGGGAAGCCTAGGTATTTTATTACGTAAAGGCCATGTCTTTGAAACCTTATGCCAAGTGAAGCATATTGTATTGGATAAAACAGGCACTCTGACAGAAGGTAATATTGAGATTAGTGATACAGAGCTTTTAGATAGTCAGTTTACGAACTCTCAAGTATTAGCGATTGCAGCAGCGTTAGAGCAACATGCTAACCACCCAATCTCAAAAGCATTCCAGAAATATTCATCAGGAAAAGTCATAATAGAAAATGTTTCTAATGTTATAGGCTCTGGTGTCTCTGGACAGTATTTAAATGATAATTGGCATATTGGAACTTTACCCTTTGCCTTAAATACTGACGGAAAAGAATTAGAGCAATCACAAGCGTCTTCAGTTTATTTATCTTGTAATCACCGTTTGATTGCACGTTTTGAGTATACCGACCCTATACGTAAAGAAAGCCTCAGTTTTGTTGAGCAATTACAAGAAGCCAATATTGACATCACCCTACTGACAGGAGATTCAAAGTTAAATACTCAAAAAGTTGCTTTAGCTTTGGGGATTACTCAATATCAATGTTCAGCAAAACCTGAGGATAAGTTAGCTTATCTACAGTCTCTTAATAAAAAAGACGTCACATTAATGATCGGTGATGGAATTAATGATGCACCAACTCTAGCGGGAGCTCACCTTTCGGTTGCTATGGGTAGTGGCTCAGATGTGGCAAAATCATCTGCAGATATGGTTCTACTTGGCGATAGACTAGATAAAGTACTTGAAGCTAGAGAGCTTGCCATTCAAACTCGTAGTATTATTCGACAAAATTTAGCTTGGGCGCTAGGCTATAATGCCTTAATTCTTCCATTGGCTGTCATGGGGTTCATTGCTCCTTATTTTGCCGTTATTGGTATGTCTGCAAGTTCTATTATTGTGGTGACCAACTCACTTAGATTGTTGAAGTAATAAGGTTCTTTAAATGGCCAGCTTATATTTGTTAATTCCAATAGCCATCATATTTGTTTGTATCGCCGTCGCTTTGTTTATGTGGGCGGTAAAAACGGATCAATTTGATGATCTCGATCGTCAAGGGCATAGTATTTTATTTGATGACAACGATGATCTTGATGATAAGGTTGTTGAGCCTGTTGAAAAAAAAGATAAGCCCCTATGAGTTCAGATTGGTTAGCGGCTTTTTTAATCGGTTTATTAGGCGCTGGCCACTGCATGGGAATGTGTGGTGGTATCGCTTCTTTAATGAACCTAGGGCAAGTGTCAACAAAGAGACAATGGTTAAATCCTCTTTTTTATAACATGGGTCGCTTATCTAGTTATGCTTTAATTGGAGCGATAATTGGTGGCTCCATTTCAACCATTTCGTCCTACTCTGGAATCAACTCCCCACTCAATTGGTTACGTCTTTTATCTGCTGTATTCATGTTGTTATTGGCTTTATATATTGGGCAATGGTGGAATGGGCTGATATGGATAGAAAAAGTAGGTCAAAAGCTTTGGAAATATATTGCACCATTCGGTCAAAAGCTACTTCCTATTAAGCATCCTATTTACGCTATTCCATTTGGTTTCATTTGGGGATGGCTTCCATGTGGCCTAGTCTATTCTATGCTAACTTGGTCGGCAGCGGCTGGGAATTCTCTAAATGGCGCTTTGATCATGCTGGCATTCGGCTTAGGTACCCTACCATTGATGTTAGCGGTTGGAGTGAGTGCGACTCAGTTCAATCAACTAGTGCAATCTTTGCTTTTTAGACGTCTTGGCGCCGCAGCTTTACTGGCTTACGCCTTATTCCAGTTGTATCAAGGAGTTATCCGCTTACTGTAATATAACTGTTATGTCTGATGATTTTCTGCTGTCCTTTAGTAGTATGGAGTGATAAAATATTGATGTATATCAATTAAAACTGCTCGGTATTTTATGATTTCAGATAACGCAAAAACGAAACGAGTCCAATCAGGTGGCTGTGCCATCCATTGTCAAGACTGCAGTATCAGCCAATTATGTATTCCGTTTTCATTAAATGAAAATGAATTGGATCAACTTGATGAAATTATCGAGCGAAAAAAGCCGGTTCAAAAAGGCCAAGAAATCTTTAAAGCGGGTGATGAACTAAAATCGCTCTATGCAATTCGTTCTGGTACGATAAAAAGTTACACCATCACAGAGCAAGGTGACGAACAAATTACTGCGTTCCATCTGGCTGGTGATTTAGTTGGTTTTGACGCAATTAATAACAATGCTCACCCAAGTTTTGCCCAAGCATTAGAAACTTCAATGGTCTGTGAAATTCCCTATGAAACTTTAGATGAACTTTCAGGACAAATGCCAAAATTGCGCCAGCAAATCATGCGTTTAATGAGTAATGAAATCAAAGGCGATCAAGACATGATCTTGTTATTGTCTAAAAAGAATGCAGAAGAACGTTTAGCTGCATTCTTATATAGTTTATCAACTCGATTCTCACAACGTGGCTTCTCGCCTCGTGAATTCCGTCTAACAATGACTCGTGGAGATATTGGTAACTACCTAGGATTAACGGTTGAAACGATTAGTCGCTTACTTGGCCGTTTCCAAAAGAGCGATATTCTGAGCGTTAAAGGTAAGTACATTACTATCATCGACCATGACGCACTGCAAAAACTGGCTGGTTTTGCTGAAGAATAAAAAATTCGATAATTAATCAATGATTAAGCCGTTAAGTTTTTATACTTAGCGGCTTTTTTCTTTCCAAAATCAAGCTTATGTCACTAATAATTATCTCCAAATTCAGCTAAAGTTAATCTAGTACCAACGGATTTCTTTTGCTGAAAGAATCAAAATCTAGGCATGTTGTACCCTTGGTATACTTTGATCTATCGTAAGATCAAATGAGTTAAGAAAGGGAGAGCTTATTATGAATTCATACAAAAACATTTTGGTGGTAGCTGATGTTAATAATGTTGAACAATCAGCATTAGCGCGTGCATTTCAAATTGTACGAGACCTGCCCAATCCTGCTCCAATCACTTTTTTTCTATCTATTTATGATTTTTCATACGATATGACATCCATGCTATCTTCTGAAGAGCGGGATGCAATGAGACGTGGCGTTATTCAGCAACGTGAAGAATGGATGAAAGAAGTAGCCCAACCTTATTTGAAAGATGACGTTGAACTTAATATTAAAGTTGTTTGGCACCATCGCCCATATGAAGCCATTATTGGTGAAGTGTTTTCTGGTGGCCATGATATTGTCTTAAAAGCCACTCGTCAGCATGATGCTCTTGAGTCGGTATTCTTTACTCCTACAGATTGGCATTTATTACGTAAGTGCCCATGCCCAGTGCTACTTGTTAAAAATCATGATTGGCCTATCAATGGTAATATCATTGCATCTGTTCATGTTGGTTCAGAAAATACCACCCATACCGCTCTTAATGAAAGTATGGTAGACCAAGGATTGAAATTTGCTAAACAACTGAATGCCGAGCTATTTCTTGTTAACTCCTACCCTGTTACACCTGCGAATATTACGGTAGAACTGCCGGAGTTTGATCCGACCTCTTATACTGACGCTGTTCGTGGTTTTCACTTAACGGCAATGAAAGCGTTACGTCAAAAGTATGGTATTGATGAAGAGCATACGAGAGTCAATGAAGGTTTACCAGAGGATGTTATTCCAAAAGCAACCAAAGAGCTTGATGTTGGCTTAGTTATTTTAGGGACAACAGGTAGAACAGGTCTATCTGCTGTATTTATTGGTAATACAGCAGAGAACGTTATTGATAAGATAAATTGTGATGTTTTGGCATTGAAACCAGAAGGCTTTATTAGTCCACTCGATCCCAATTAAATGTTAATTGTAAGCCATTAAATTGGATACCAAACGGCTAGAGCAACCCTTTCGAGTGTTGCTCTTTTGTCATTTGTGGGTATGATACGGCCTTTATTTATGCAGTGTCTATGAGCTTTAATATAGGCACTTGGCAGCACCATCAAGCATCTCTTGAGATCAGTAAAGGCAAATCACCATGAATTCAGATCAAAATACTGTTGAAGAACTTGAGCAAACAGCAAGAAATAAAGCTGAGCAGTATAATTTCAATAAGTTACAGAAGCGTATTCGTCGTAATACAGGTCAAGCTATTGCTGACTTTAATATGATTGAAGATGGCGACCGTATCATGGTGTGTCTCTCTGGCGGTAAAGACAGCTTTACTATGCTAGAGATCCTAATGAGCTTACAAAAAAGTGCGCCTGTCAATTTTGAGCTTGTAGCGGTTAACCTAGACCAAAAGCAACCAGGTTTTCCTGATCATATTTTACCTGCTTACCTTGAATCTCTAGGTATCGAATATAAAATCGTTGAAGAAGATACTTATTCTATCGTTCAAGATAAGATCCCTGAAGGTAAAACGACTTGTTCTCTTTGTTCTCGTTTACGTCGTGGTATCTTATACCGTACAGCTAATGAGATCGGAGCAACCAAAATTGCACTTGGTCATCACCGCGACGATATCTTAGAAACGCTATTTTTAAATATGTTCCATGGCGGGAAAATGAAAGCAATGCCGCCTAAATTAGTGTCGGATAATGGTGAACATGTAGTGATCCGCCCTCTCGCTTATTGCCGTGAAAAAGACATCATTAAGTTTTCTGCGATGCGTGATTATCCTATTATTCCTTGTAATTTATGTGGCTCACAACCTAACCTACAGCGACAAAACATTAAACAAATGCTTAACGAATGGGATAAGCGTTTCCCTGGACGTATTGAGACAATGTTTAAAGCAGTGCAAAATGTAGTCCCTAGCCACTTAGCCGATTATAATTTATTTGATTTTAAATCTATTGACCGAGATTCCGGCGTAATTAATGGCGGTGATATTGGTTTTGATAAAGAAACATTACCTGAAAACTCAGTACCATCAGAAGATGCCATTGAGTTTGATCCTAGCTTACAGCTTGATATAACGAATATTTAATACCAAATCCTGTACTACTAAAATAAAAAGAGCCGAACAATTTTTGATATTGTTCGGCTCTTTTTTATCTTACAAACTACTTCACTGATTAATCTGAGATTGATTACTTTTCGAGTAAAGGCAATACCCTAAAAGTGGTTTGTGGGAGTAATAAGGATTCATTTTTAGAAAGGTCAGCTAAGTTCACTTTAGCTTTTCCGTTATCTATTGAGAACGTATTGCCTTTAGAGGTTTGGATAGCGCTTTGCTTTACTCCATCAAACTCGAATGTGAGACCTATTACTTTAGGTGCAAACCAACTTGAAAACATCCCACCTAAATCATCAAGCATCTTGCTCATTTGTGGCAATAATTGCTCAATATCTTGATAAGAAACTTCACCGGAAAGCGGCTGTTTAGTCATCACAACCATAGAGAAGTCACAGGTTTTGCCTTGCTCTGCATTCACATAGACTAAAGGGCCAACCTGTCTCAAATTGTCATCAAGTGGCACAATAAGTTCTTGAGATGGTGGAATAACAAATTCTTCGTAATGTTTATCTTTTTCCATCCAAGCTTTATCAATTTTACATAAACGTGAAGTTTTATGCTCTTGAAAAAAGAACGCGACTTTTACATCGGGATGACCTTCTTCAAGATTGTTCTTCATCTGTGTATAGAGCTTAGAGTAATTAAAACGATACTGTTGGGCATACGCAGGTAATGATAAAACGGAAGCACATAACGTTGCGACCAATCCAATACGACGAATGTTAACCATTATTTATCCGTCCAAAACTCAGAGTTATGCTTAATCATCGATTGAAGATCATCGACGTAATCTTGTCCACGCTCTGAGTAACTAAGCAAGCCGTTTGTTAACTCTAGTGCCGTTGCTTCAGATTTTAAATCTTGCTCATTGCCGGATAATTTCGCTCTGATATCACGAAGTTCTTTATAAGCATTATTACGGTTCACATTCATAAAATATGCATGAATAGATTCTTGCGGAGAGTCGAATTTCGCCACTTCATGAGTTGCTCCTTCTACACGGTGCAAAGGTACTAAACCACAACCATCCACATAGCACCATTGTCCAAAAAAGTTATTTCCTTCTTGCGCGAAACGTGACGTTCCCCATGCTGATTCATTCGCCGCTTGAGTTAGCACAAGAGCCTGAGGCAAAACATTAACGCGATTTAACATCGTATCTAACCATGCTTCATTAATCCCTGTTTCAGGAATATCTAATTCATAATCTTCAGCAAGTTTCTTTGCCTTTGATGGCACAGATGTTAGATCACCATCTTCAAACTGTTTTTTAATATCCAATAGGTCATGACGCTCTTTCACAACACGATCATTTTCTTTTATAACCCCAGGGCGAAGCGCATCAAAGAATTTTTGTTTTTTTAGTTGGACATCGTCAACCGGCACTGGCGCTTTAGGTACGCTCTCAGTTGTTTGTTCCTTGCTTGTATCAGGTTGCTGATTGTAGTGGTTTTGAAAATAGTAAACGGCCCAAAACGAAAGAATCGCTAAGGTCATAATGATTTTTTTCTTCATGCGTCAAATACCTGTGATTGTTTATTATTGTTATTAGGAGGCGTCCCGTTACCACCTGAGTTGATTACTTTCATTCTAATTCCAAACATATCGCGGTAGATAATGCCTTTAACATGGAAGAAAAATGGCAATACAAGAATAAAGCCTATCCCATAGAAAAGAGCCGCTGCAAAAAACATTACGAGAATCAATGCATAAACGGCCGCGACGGTTAGAAGCTTCTTATTAACCGCACGGAAAGACAGTAATAACGACCGCATAGGTGTCATTCTTTTTTCACACACGAGAAAAACAGAGTTACTAAAAGCCATTGAAATATATAAAGATAGGAAAGGTAAGATTGCCCCAGCTAACCCTTGAAGTATTAACCCCATCAGAGTGACTAGCATCACAGGGATAGTAAAGTGTAACCCTTTAAAAATATGGTTGGTTTTGGTTTTAAAACCAGTGGCGTGGCTCATCGCCATTAAACAAACACCAGCATACAATGGCGCACTGATAATTTCGTAGCTAAAATTGGCTACGATGACAGATTGAATGATACTTTCAATTTGAGTGGAATCTGCACTACCATCAAGTAAAGTAAAGAGGATGCTGGTATCCCCTAGTTGCAACTTTAAAGCAATCATAAAGATCGCTATTTGTAAGATAATTAAAACAACAATTGTCGGTGAAAATGACAAGAAGTTTTTTGTTGTAAGTTGCCAGGCTTCTTTAATGATGTT
Source organism: Vibrio algivorus (assembly GCF_030161215.1). NCBI lineage: Bacteria > Pseudomonadati > Pseudomonadota > Gammaproteobacteria > Vibrionales > Vibrionaceae > Vibrio > Vibrio algivorus. Next base: position 718,693 of record NZ_BSPV01000003.1, on the reverse strand, counting down.
GGCTGCTTTTAGTTCGTATTGTCCTGATAGTGCGGTATCTATATTACCACCGACATTAAACTCTTTTTCTACTTTATCATTCATAAAACGGGGATCCAGGATCTCTAACTAGCATAATTGTGGCTCATTATACTCAAGACACCCCAATATGCGAGTTTGTGTCTATTTCATTTTGTAAAAGCGTAGATTAATAAACGATTGTTTTAATCTTGCTGAAACTCGCATCTTGAAGTTAGTTGGGTATATATCAGATCTGAATAGAGGATAATTACTCACTTCATGGCAAAAAATGCTATGAATTACACTTAATGGCGACTATGATTCGCCCTCAAATTTTTGTGTCTAACAGCGCTGTTCTTTACTTGGGAGAAATACAGAAATTGAACGTTGAATCTATTCAAACTTCTACCGTTATCCAACTAACTGGTATCAGCAAAAGTTTTGATGGCAAGTCCATCATTGAAAACCTAGATCTTAATGTTAATCATGGTGAGTTCTTAACTATTTTAGGTCCTTCTGGCTGTGGTAAAACAACAGTATTAAGGATGATTGCAGGGTTTGAAACGGTTGATTCTGGCAAGATTCTCCTGGCAAATGAAAATGTCACAGAGCAACCACCCGAGCAAAGGCACGTTAATACCGTATTTCAAAGCTATGCCCTTTTCCCTCACATGACCGTGTTTGAAAATGTTGCTTTCGGCTTGCGTATGCAAAAAGTGGCACAAACAGAAATTGATACGCGGGTTGAAGAAGCACTCAAAATGGTTCGATTAGAATCAATGGCGCAACGCAAGCCTCATCAACTTTCTGGCGGTCAGCAACAGCGTATTGCGATTGCACGAGCCGTAGTGAATAAACCCAAAGTCTTGCTGTTAGATGAATCATTATCCGCTTTAGATTACAAACTTCGTAAGCAAATGCAGTTAGAATTAAAACAACTGCAACGCCAACTTGGCATTACTTTCATTTTCGTTACTCACGATCAAGAAGAAGCCCTTTCAATGTCTGACCGCATTATTGTCATGCGTGATGGAGTCATTGAACAAGATGGTTCACCTCGTGAAATTTATGAAGAGCCGAAAAACCTTTTTGTCGCAAGCTTTATTGGTGAAATTAATACTTTTGAAGCCACAGTAGTAAAGCGTAATGATGAGAAAACAATTACTGCTTTAATTGAAGATATAGAGTGCTCAGTACATTACAAACACCCTGTCCAATCTGGCCAACATCTTAATGTTCTTCTTCGCCCTGAAGATATACGTATTGAAGAGATAAAAGAATCTGAAGATATTGGTATTGTTGGTCATGTAACAGAGCGTACTTATAAAGGTATGACTTTAGATTCTGTCGTTGAACTTGAATCAGGAATGCGCGTCATGGTCAGTGAGTTCTTTAATGAAGACGATCCTGATGTCGATCACTCTATTGGCCAGAAAGTTTCGATTACTTGGGTAGAAAGCTGGGAAGTTGTTTTGCCACAAGATGACGATTCACATACTACCCACGAAAAAACAGAGTAGATGGAAATGAAGAAATTAAATCTTCAAAACAGCATAGTACTTGTGATTGTTTCATGGCTAATGCTGTTTGTCTTTATTCCAAATTTGATGATTATCATTACTAGTTTTTTAACGCGTGATGAAGCCAACCTAATCGAGTTAACGTTTACCTTAAGCAACTATACTCGCTTACTTGATCCACTTTATGCCAAGGTCATGCTGCATTCGTTGTACATGGCCGTTGTCGCAACAGGTTTATGTTTACTAATTGGTTATCCTTTTGCGTATATCGTCGCAAAGATGCCGGCTAAAATTCGCCCATTTATGCTGTTTATGGTCATAGTGCCATTTTGGACCAACTCATTAATTCGTACTTATGGATTAAAAATTGTCTTAGGTACTCAAGGTATTGTGAATAAAAGTTTGATGGCGATTGGCTTAATTGATCACCCTATGCGCATTATGTATACCGAAACAGCTGTGATGATAGGTTTGGTTTATATCTTACTTCCTTTCATGATTTTGCCTTTGTATTCAGCGATTGAAAAGCTTGATCGCACCTATATTGAAGCGGCAAGAGATCTTGGCGCCAATAAATTCCAAACTCTTTTAAAGGTTGTATTACCACTCACTATGCCCGGTATTATTGGAGGCTGTTTATTAGTGCTACTGCCTGCTTTAGGAATGTTCTATGTTTCTGACTTACTAGGTGGTGCGAAGAACTTACTGATTGGTAATGTGATAAAGAGCCAAGTTCTTAATGCCCGCGATTGGCCATTTGGCGCAGCCACGAGTATCGCATTAACCTTAGTCATGGCATTGATGCTATATGCCTACTATCGTGCGGGTAAATTATTAAATAAAAAAGTGGAGTTAGACTGATGAAAAAGTCATTTGGTGGAACTGCAGCCAAGTCTAGCTTTATGAGTTTAGTCTACCTATTTTTATATCTGCCTATTATTGTTTTGATCGTAAACTCATTTAATGCCAGTAAGTTTGGTATTAAATGGGGCGGCTTTACGACAAAGTGGTATAGCGATTTAATGAATAATGACAGCTTAATTCAAGCGGCTGGTCACTCTATTACGGTGGCAGTTTTTTCAGCTACCGCAGCAACCATTATCGGTAGTTTAACGGCTGTCGCGCTGTTTCGATATCAGTTCAAAGGGAAAGGTGCGGTTAACGGCCTACTGTTTGTTGTCATGATGTCGCCTGATATTGTGATGGCGATTTCACTGCTTGCTTTGTTTTTGGTGGTTGGTTTCCAATTAGGGCTAATTACCCTTCTTATCTCACACATTACTTTCTGTCTGCCTTTTGTTGTGGTGACGGTTTACAGTCGCTTAAAAGGCTTCGATGTTAAGATGTTGGAAGCTGCAAAAGATTTAGGTGCCAGTGAGTGGATTATTCTAAAACGCATCATTTTACCTTTAGCTAAGCCTGCGGTTGCCGCAGGTTGGTTACTGAGCTTTACCCTATCACTTGATGACGTAATTATCAGTTCTTTCGTGACTGGGCCAAGCTATGAAATTTTGCCGTTAAAAATTTATTCTATGGTCAAGGTTGGGATTTCGCCAGAAGTTAACGCTCTGGCAACCGTGATGTTAGTAGTCTCTTTAATGTTGGTTATGTGCTCACAAGCTTTAGCTCGAGATAAAGTTAAGTAAAACCAACAGAAGTTGCCGAATAAAAGCCAGCTAAATTGCTGGCTTTTTAATGAGTAAGTAGTGAATAAATACTTTAAAAAACAATTTATATGACTATACTCACACTATTTTGAAGCTAATGACAATTCTGTAAAAGATAAGCATTAGTTAGAGTTTGTTGATCTTTAAAGGCCAACAGACCATAGAGTGTTAATAAATAAAAATTCCATACTGGGGGATATCAATGAAGACATGGTCTAAGTTTTTTGTCGGTGCAGCACTGGCAGCTACATTTACCACAGGTTATGCGCATGCTGAAGATAAAGAACTTTATTTTTATAACTGGTCTGAGTATATCCCAAATGAAGTTTTACAAGACTTCACCAAAGAAACTGGAATTAAAGTCATTTACTCTACTTATGAATCTAATGAGTCAATGTATGCAAAGCTAAAAACACAAGGTAAAGGTTACGATTTAGTCGTTCCATCTACTTACTTTGTATCTAAAATGCGTAAAGAAGGCATGTTGATGAAAATCGACCACGCAAAGCTTTCACATTTTGCTGATTTAGACCCTAACTATTTAAACAAGCCTTTTGATCCTGGCAATGACTACTCTATCCCTTATGTTTGGGGCGCCACTGGCATCGGCATCAACACTGATATGCTAGATAAATCATCAATCAAAAAATGGGATGATTTATGGGATCCGAAATGGGTTGGTCAATTAATGATGATGGATGATCCTCGTGAATTATTCCAAATTGCTCTAACAAAATTAGGCTACTCAGGCAATACCACCGACCCAGAGCAGATTAAGCAAGCTTACCTTGAGTTGAAGAAGTTAATGCCAAATGTATTAGTATTTAACTCAGACTTCCCTGCTAACCCTTATTTAGCAGGTGAAACATCTCTAGGTATGTTGTGGAATGGCTCAGCTTATATGGCTCGTCAAGAAGGCGCTCCAATTCATATTATTTGGCCAGAAAAAGGCACGATCTTCTGGATGGATAGTTTAGCGATTCCTGCTGGTGCGAAAAATACTGAAGCAGCATATAAAATGATCAACTTCTTACTGCGTCCAGAAAATGCGGCCAAAATCGCAATGGAAATAGGTTACCCTACACCGGTGAAAACAGCCTACCCGTTGTTGCCAAAAGAATTTGCTAATGACGAGAATGTCTTCCCACCACAAAAAGTATTAGATTCTGGTGAGTGGCAAGATGATGTAGGTGATGCTAACGTGCTATATGAAGAGTATTTCCAAAAGCTTAAAGTGGATATGAACTAGTCTTTATACTAAAAATTATAAGTAACAAATGAAAACCGCTGAAATGAATAGTTTCAGCGGTTTTTTACATTAATGGAAGCCGAAATCACATGAGTTGGATTAGAGCTTTAATAGTTCATCAACAAGCTTAGGCACTTCAATACTTGCTTTACCATAACGTTTCTCAGCAAATTCGCTTTCTACAGCACTAGGCTCTAGGTTGATTTCAATAGTATGCGCGCCATGCATTTTAGCATCATGAACAAAGCCTGCTGCGGGATAGACGACGCCAGAAGTACCAATAGAGATAAATAAATCGGCCTCTTCAATGGCAGCATAAATTTCAGCCATTTGTAGCGGCATTTCTCCAAACCATACGATGTGTGGCCTGAGTGGGTTTGGAATTTGGCAACAGTGACATAAGTCATGGACACCTAGATCATCGTAATGCTCAATCACTTGGTTCGACTCCGGACAGCGAACTTTAAATAGCTCACCATGCATGTGAATAATATTGTGGTTTCCACCTCTTTCATGCAAGTTGTCGATATTTTGAGTCACAATTGTTACTTTACCATCGAGTTTGCTTTCTAGTTCTGCCAATGCTAAGTGAGCGAGGTTAGGCACTATATGCTGATCTTGAAGCCCTTTACGGCGTTGGTTATAAAAATTTTGTACCAAATCAGGATTGTCGCTATAACCTTCTGGAGTCGCGACATCTTCAATTCTATGATTTTCCCATAACCCATCTTGAGAGCGGAAAGTTTGAATACCAGATTCTGCTGATATACCAGCCCCTGTCAGGACAACAATATTTTGATATGGGAAGTTCATTCGAATCCTTTTGAGGTAATGATTTGTAAACTTGTACTTAGTGCTATCAAGGTTAATTTATCTTGTCTATTGATGTATACCCAAGTAACTTCAAGTTGCGAGTTTCAGCAAGAATAAAACAAGCTGCAGGCAAGGCAAATTGAATATGATCATAGTTATTCTATCTCTGTTCAATTTAACGCAGCATAAAGCTTGTTTTAACTTGCCCTTCGGGAGCACCTTGAAATCACTTGGGTATAATAACAACGACAAGATAAAAAGTTTTGTGCTGGATCTCTATTTAATATGAATTAATACATTTAACGTAAGTTCATCTCACACTAAAATTTCTTTGTCGAAGAACAAGCACTTAATGACAATAACTCATAGAATAAGTTATGATTTGCGTCGCTATTGTTCTATCTTTAATAAGATATACCCAAGTACCTTCAATGTGCGAATTTCAATACTTTGAAGTCATTTGGGTATATGACCTATCAACTACTTATAAGTGATATCTATGGGTAAAATTTACCAATTCTGTTTGGCCTTTTTGTTTTTGTTCTCATTACATGCACATGCGGAATGGGAACCAACACAACAATCACAAGTAGCAAAAATTACACCACAAGCACAAAGCATCTCAGACAAAGTTGCTCAACTGCCCGATCCTTTATTTATGACGGATGCGGATCATGCAATGGTTGATGAGTTACTTTCTACTACCCTTTATCAAATCGACGAAACAACTAAAGATTTTGATGCATCATTAAAAGAATATAGAAAGCAAGGCGGTCAAAAAACTTGGCTTTCGGCACAAGAAGATTATTTATCCCTTCATAGCTTTAATCGCTCCAAGCAAGACTTACTAAAATTGGTCAATAATCGAGTTTATAATAATTTAACTGGTTTTGGTCCATTTGGAGTCACTCAATTCAAAAATGAAATATATATTACCCAGCTAAATGCTCAATATTTACTTTTCTTTCAAATTCAAAGCTTTAAACAATTCATCAAAGACCTAGCAATATCTCCCGTCCCCGTTATTGTCACTATCATCAAGCTTTTTCTTGTTTATTTAATCTTAAATTGGTGGCTTCGTAATAGCCCTGACATGATCAAGCAATTTCGAAAAGCGAAGTTAGACTCACCAACCACTGCGCCACCAATATGGATTCGTTTATTGTGGTATATCAGTAAAGCTAATAAGCCAATTGCTTGGTTAATTGCTATTACGATTTCCTTAGACATTCTTTCTGGTTTACAAAGCCTGCAACACGTTAAGTTTTTAGATATTTTCACTTGGTGGATTTTGGGTGGCTCTATTGCGGTAAAATTCATCTTAGAATTCGTGTACCGTAATAGTCGCAGTACCTCTAAAGATATCATTGCTATTCGACTATCAACTATTCGCTATTATGTTTGGAGTGTCATTGGTGCCGGCGTTTTACTGCAAATCACTCGCACGACTGTCGGTGAAGGCACTATTTATCATTGGGTTTCTAGCTTAATGTTCCTATGGTTTATCTTAATTACCATTGTGGTATTAAGAAAATGGAAGCCATATGTTTTTAGTGACAATAACGTTAACTTAGACTCTCCTATTTGGGCTCAGTGGGCGATTAATCATAAGGACAGTTTTGCTTTATCAACCATTGCCACAGCGATAATGACATTTTGGATTTTAACTCGTCATTTGAAGCAATTCGTGATTTCAAACTTATCGCAATATGCTTTCTTCAGCCAAGCACTTGCCTATTTATTCCGTATTGAAGTGGCTAAACAAAGTGATAATGGTGGTCAAAATACCAACCTACTTCCTTTATCTGGTGACGAAGTTTTCCAATACGTACTACCTGGTCGAGAAGACAGTGAGTTAATTAGCTATGCTTCTGATGAAATTAGGCAACTCTCACGCTATGTATTAACCGATAGCCCTGCAATGTGTGTCGTTTCCGGTGAGCGTGGTATTGGCACCACAACTTTGTTAAAACAGATTCTTTACCGTGTGAATAATGCTGAGCCGATTTATTTAAACTGTCCTAACTCGGGTTACTCAGAGTTAGTGGCTAATTTAGCAGAACAAATCGGTTTAAGCCGCGAATCTAGTGATATTCAACTATTAGCTCATTTACGCAAAAGTGAGACTTGCTATTTATTTGCAGTAGATAATGCACAAAGGCTAGTAAAACCTATGGTTGGTGGGCTTTCTGGCTTGATGAAATTTGCCAATTTAATGCGCCGTTCTAAGAAAAACCACCGCGTATTATTAGCGATTGAAAAATCAAGCTGGCGTTTTGTCGATCGAGCAAGAGGAGAACGTTTATTATTTGATTTAGTCACATTTATGCCTCGTTGGTCTGAATCACAAGTCACTAACTTACTCGATTCGCGCTTAAATCAAGAATTAGAAAATCCTGTGTCATTCGATGATCTAAATCTACCAAAACAATGGGATCAGGATGATATTTCAGAAGAAGAACGTATGCGTCAAGGTTTCTACCGTATTTTGTGGCACTACGCGGATGGTAACCCTACTGTTGCTCTGCGTTTCTTCCGCTTATCTTTACGTAAAGATCAAACAACCGAAAAAGTCGTTGTGCGCCTCTTCCAAGCCCCAGAATCAGAAGAGTTGGAAAAAATGCCAAAGCCTATGCTGGCTATTTTGCGTTCAATTGTGCAACTTGAAGTCTCGACCCCAGAAGAGCTTTCAGAGTGTACTCAGCTTACTATTCCTGAAGTTATTGGTACATTGCGCTATTTTGAAAGCCGCAATTACATTGAATGGTCAGATGATAAAGCGAAGATTTCAGATCATTGGTATCGATACATTACCAACGCCTTGCACCGTCAACATTTATTGGTGAAGTAATATGAAAAAGTTTCTTAGTTTAATCGTCCTATTGATGGTGAGTTCAACTGCTTTCGCTGCAGATGAAACAACGGAACATTTAGATAATATCGTACAATTTACTAGCCTAATTCGTTGGGGCGGTGTCTTTTTCTCCTTCTTTGTGATCTTGGGTTCTTGGATACTATTACGATTTACCAACCGCTTAGTTGAAACCTTTAGTGCCCAATTTGTACAGTACCGAATGGTGCTACAAAAGTTACAGTCATTCTTCCAGTTTTTCGTTTATATGACAGCCGGTTTAGTTGTCTTTATGATTAGCTTTCGGATTAATGATCAAATTCTTACTTTGATTGGTGGTACTTTAGCGGTTTCTATCGGTTTTGCATTGAAAGATCTGGCTGCATCATTCATCGCAGGTTTAACCGTTATGATTGATAGACCTTTCCAAGTTGGTGACCGAGTGACATTTGAAGGGAACTACGGTGATATCATTACCATTGGCCTGCGTTCAGTACGAATGAGAACCCTGACTGATGACATCATCACCATACCAAATAATAAATTTTTAAGTGAAGTGACCATGAGCGGTAACTACGGTGCACTTGATATGCAATGTGTGATCCCCTTTTATATTGGCATGGATCAAGATATCAACTTAGCGCGTGATTTGATTCAAGAAGCCGCCTCATCAAGCCGTTATATTCACCTACCTAAGCCGGTTGTCGTGTTAGTGAACCAAGAAATTGCTGATAATTATATGGCCATAAAACTCACCTGTAAGGCCTATGTGGTTGATACGGTATATGAAAAGTTATTTGAAACCGATATTACTTTGCGCGTAATGAAAGAGTTTAAACACCATAATATTCAGCCACCAATGATTGCTGTACGCTCAACAGTACAGTAGAAATCATTTGGATAAAGCTCCCAAAGGGCAAGTTAAAACAAGCTTTATGCTGCGTTAAATTGAACAGAGATAGAATCTGATTATATTCAATTTGCCTTGCTTAAAGCTTGTTTTATTCTTGCTGAAGCTCGCACCTTGAAGTCACTTGGGTATATAATCCTTCATAATTAATTTCGAGCAGTAATTTCGGTTACTGCTTTTTCATTTAAGGCGCTTTATGTCTCGTACAATTTTATACACATACAAAAATGAAGAAAAAACCTTAGCGTTTAGCTATCGTGATTTTCATTCTATTCATGAAGCGGTTGCCGCTCATGAAGGCATTGATATCCGTGAGTATCTAAAAATGGAGCAATCCATTGAAGCGGTCTCTGATACTAAAACCGTTCGCAACTACCGTGATGCGCATTTTAAAAAGCTTGGTTTCGGCAAAATAACCTTAATGCCGAAAGAGAACATTGGTATTGGTCAGAAGAAGAAAAATAGCTAACCTACCTTCTACATATAAGCTGCGTTTGTATTCTATACCGAATATCACATCACCTGATGATAAAAAGGCTCGATGAAATATCACCAAGCCTTTTTGTTTTAGGTAATTAACCCCTAGTTATTCAAACTTGAAGAGACTAAAGTGCGATTGGCATTATTGAATATTCAAAAATGCAGCACCACGTACACCACCAGAATCACCATGTTTGGCTTTTAAGATATGCGGTACTTTACCTATAGAAAGTAAATGAGGTTGAATACGCTTTGGTATTTCTTCGTAAATTGCTTCAAAGTTTGATAAGCCGCCACCGAGTACCACGACATCTGGATCAAAAGCAGTAAAAATATTACCTAAACAAATTGCCAATAGATCCATAAAGCGTTCAACATGCTCTACCGCTTTAGGCTCTTTTTGCTGATACTGTTTGATAATGTCGATAGCTTTTACATTCTCATCATAGTAGTAGTGGTAAAGCTGCTCAAAACCACGCCCTGATAAGTAGTTGTCGATACAACCTTTTTTATCACAACCACAACCAAATAATGGTGCATCTTTATCTTTGCAACTATCATTCAAGTAGAACCAAGCATCAATTGGCATACGAGTATGGCCTAGCTCGCCAGCAACATGACTCCCACCAGAGACTACGTGACCATTGACAACAATTCCGCCACCAAAACCAGTGCCAAGTATTAGCCCTAAAACACTTTCTTTACCTTGATGCTCTTCATCCCAAGCTTCTGATAACGCAAAGCAATTGGCATCATTTGCCACTTTTACTGGGCGCTCGACCAACGCTTCAAGATCTTTGCGTAAGAACTTTCCTTTCGCAGCAGGAACATTTGAAGTTAAAACGGCCCCATCTTCCACGCTTTCCATCCCCGGAATGCCAATACCAACAGTGCCTCTTAATTCAAACTGCTTATCATATTTAGCGACTAAACCCGCAAGAGTATCTAATAATGCTTGGTAATCTTCTCCAGGTGTAGGTACTCTTTCAGAAGCCACTCTTTCTAACTTCTCGTTAAAAGCACCAAACTCAATTTTTGTGCCACCGACATCAAAACCGTAATACATTAATTCTCTCCATAAATTAAAATATAAAATCAAATAAAATTATGCTCATTATCCATAAACTTGTTGTACAAACTGTGATGGTTACTCAAGTTAGGCTTCTATTGAGTTTAAGTGCGCATTTTTCCGACACGCTTTGATTATCCTGACTCTATACCCAAGTAACTTCAAAGTGCAGAATTCAGAGCTATCATTCAAACCTTGAAGTTACCTGGGTATATACTGCCACCGCATGAACTGATGAGCATTTACTCATTAGCCATTATCCGATAGCATCTTGTTAACCCACAGATATAAAGCGTGTAGAAATGAATAAAGTACTGACTATTCCATTGATGAGTTTACTATTGTTGGCAGGCTGTGCTTCAAGCCCACCGCCTGCACCACCTCTGCCTTCTACACCTGTCGAGAAAACGGAATTCCAACACTTATACCAATCATGGTCTGGCGTCCCATATCAATTTGGCGGAAGTACCAAACGAGGGATAGATTGCTCAGCCTTTATGCAAGTCACCATGTCGACAATTTATCAATTGCACCTTCCTCGTACGACCGAATTACAAAGTCAACAAGGCTACTTTATTCCAGAAGATGAAGCGGCTTTTGGTGATCTTGTATTCTTTAAAACTGGTTGGAACCAACGCCATGTTGGGATGTATATTGGTAATAATCAGTTTATGCATGCATCAACCTCCAAAGGTGTCATTATTTCACGCTTGGATAATCCTTATTGGGCCAGTAAGTTTTGGCAATTTAGGCGTATACCCAAGTGACTTCAAGATGCAGAATTCAGAGCTATCATCCAAGTTCTTAGACAAGGAAGATTTATGCGGAATGTAAACACCTTTCAATTAAATCTGACACGGGCTAAGAGCTTGGATGAAGCTCCCAAAGGGCAAGTTAAAACAAGCTTTATGCTGCGTTAAATTGAACAGAGGTAGAATCACTATGATCATATTCAATTTGCCTTGCCTAAAACTTGTTTTAATCTTGCTGAAACCTCGCATCTTGAGGTTACTTGGGTATATTAGTTCAAATTAAGCTATACCCTTCGAATAACGTCAGTAAATTAAACTAATTTTTGCGAATCAGCTCTCTAATTTAAAAGTTCAACTAAGCTAATGTCATAGACTGATAACTTTCAGGTTCTGGAGGCAACTATGTGGCATGGTATTGCACAACAGCTATCACAAGTACTGGCATTTGAATTTGTCATTCAGGAGCGAGAAAGTCTGCAAGGTGGCGATTGTAATCAGTGTTATATGATCTCAGACGGTCAGCAGCGCTATTTTGTCAAAATTAATGACCGAGAGTACCTACCCAAATTTGAATCAGAAATAGATAATTTATCAAGCCTTCTTCAGACCAGCACCCTATCGGTTCCCCAGCCAGTCACTTGTGGCGTAGTCAAAGATCATGCCTTCTTAATCTTAAATTATCTACCTACCAAACCTCTCACCGCACCAACTGAGCAATACCACCTAGGGCAACAATTAGCTCATCTCCACCTGTGGGGAGAGCAAAAAGAATACGGTTATGATGCCGACACTTATGTTGGTTTAAATCTACAACCTAATGCTTGGCATAAAAAATGGGGAATCTTTTTCTCTGAATGTCGTATTGGTTGGCAATTACAGTTACTAAAAGAAAAAGGGATTGAGTTTGGTGATATTGAAGAAATTGTAACTTTAGTGAAGCAAAGAATAGGAACGCATAACCCGAAACCTTCCCTTTTACATGGAAATTTAAGTGATAATAACTATGCGCTATCAGTCAATGGCGCTATCTGTTACGACCCTTCAAGTTATTGGGGAGATCCAGAGTGTGACCTAGCGATCATCGAAGAGTTTAGTAACCTAGGGTCAGAGTTTTTTGCCGGTTATGAAGATACCTTATCTATCGAGGATGGTTATGATAAACGTCGAGAACTCTACCAACTCTATTACCTCCTTTGTCGATGTAATCAATATGGAGGAGAATACCTCACTCAATGCATATCAAAGATTCAACTAATACAACAAGATTTAATCTAATTTATTGTTAATTCAATAGGTTAATTAACAAATATTAAAAAGGTGATGTGCGTCGTAATAAAATGTCCTTCATGGACTAGAATTACAATTAACTTCAATATGGTCGACTTTTTCTCATATTGTAAATTTTAAAAAATACAACTTCACGCTGAATAGTAGGTTGAATCAGACAGTTTTTGTCCATTACTTTGCACTAATTCAACCTTTTTGCTTTTTTTCAATCATGAACTAACTTAAAGAACTAATATTGAATTATGCCTAAGTGACCTCAAGATGAAGAATTCAGAGCTATCATCTTGAAGTTACTTGCGTATAAACCAGACCAAGTTCACTACTTGATCTATTTATTTTGTAGTTCATTCAGCTTGGCACAAAGACGTAATAGTGAGGAAAGCAATGATAAAATACACTGAAAAAAGAGTACCCTGCCCACATTGCGGACATCAAATCGGTATGACCGTGGATTCATCGAAGGGTGATCAAGATTTTTATGATGACTGTCCTTCATGCAATCATGCTATCCACTTAGAACTTAAAGTTGACAATGCCCAAGTTCATCTCACCGTGGGAGTTGAAGACCATTCAATCTTTTAGTACTTTCAATAGGTTATAAATATCACTATCCCGAATGATTGCTCCCTAATTGTTCGGGATTTTTTATTGCTTTTTTGTTAATTTTTTATCGCTTATTGTATACAACCAGATATAATTCTTTTCCGCCTTTTCACGCAGTTAGGAATTGATATGCACCGTTATCGTAAGGAAGGATCGATCCTTGTTAAGTTAGCAACCCCCGTGCTATTGGCCTCTGTTGCTCAAACCGGTATGGGATTCATCGATACCGTAATGGCAGGTGGCGTCAGTGCTACCGATATGGCTGCAGTAGCAGTTGCTTCTAGTATTTGGCTTCCCTCTATACTATTCGGTATTGGCTTATTATTGGCCTTGGTTCCAGTCGTCGCTCAACTTAATGGCTCAGGACGACAAATAAGAATTGCTCATGAAATTCAGCAAGGTTTCTACTTGTCGTTTTTGGTGGCAATTCCTATCATTTTAGTATTATCACAAACCAAGCATATTCTCGACATCATGCATATTGAACCTGTGATGGCACAGAAAACTAATGGCTATATGTTTGCCATGATTTTTGCGGTTCCCGCTTTTCTACTCTTCCAAACGTTACGTAGTTTGTCTGATGGTTTATCGCTCACCAAACCGGCGATGATTCTTGGGTTCCTAGGTCTTGCGATTAATATCCCATTAAACTGGATTTTTGTTTATGGGAAGTTTGGTATGCCAGCACTCGGTGCGGTGGGTTGCGGAGTGGCAACCGCCATTGTTTACTGGGTTATGTTTTTATTGATGCTTACTTATGTGTTGGTGGCGCAACGCTTTAAGAACATTCATATTTTTAGTGAATTCCATAAGCCTAACTTGCATTCATTAAAGCGCTTATTCCGTTTGGGATTTCCTATCGCTGCTTCATTATTTTTTGAAGTCACCTTATTTGCAGTGATTGCTTTGCTAATTGCACCACTCGGCCCAATTGTCGTTGCCGCTCACCAAGTTGCGATAAACTTTTCAACGTTGATCTTTATGTTACCGATGAGTATTGGTGCAGCTGTCAGTATTCGTGTCGGACATCAACTAGGTGAAAAGAGTGTGGAGGGTGCTAAAATTTCAACGCATGTAGGGCTCTTATTTGGATTTGCGACCGCGCTTATAACCGCCTTGTTAACTGTAGTATTTCGTCATCAAATTATTGATTTATACACAGAAAACCCAGAAGTAACGATTATTGCATTACATCTTTTAATCATGGCGGCTATTTACCAATGTAGTGATGCCATTCAAGTTGTTGCAGCCGGTGCACTACGTGGTTATAAAGATACCAGTTCTATCTTTAGCCGTACCTTAATTTCTTATTGGGGAATAGGCATGCCGGTTGGTTATATTTTAGGAATGACCGATTGGATAACATCGAAACCAATGGGTGTTACTGGCTTTTGGATTGGTATCATTATTGGCTTAACTACTGCGGCGATTTTACTATCACTTCGCTTATTATGGTTACATAAGCAAGAGGATGATGTTCAATTAGAGTTTGCGGGGCGTTAGATCATATAGGAAATTAATTCCATAACTTACTATCATCTTTAACCCATATATTTCAAGGCTCGCGAACTTTCGAGCCTTGAAGTTGAGGTGAATAATGCTCAAGCCCCATCTTGTCTAATATGTACAAAACGTGCAAAGCGAGGCAATCCGCTTTGTGTATAACCATTAAACCGAAAAGTAACTTTAGAGCCTAAAGCCGGTGGATTTTCCCTTAATTCATCGGTGAGGCCACTGCCAATATAAAAACGTTTCCCCTCTTTCCATTCAACGTACAATGATCCCGTTTTTAATGCATTTCTACCTTTACCAAGTTTATAACCAATCACAACCGCTTCATCATCTTGGTAAGATTTTAGCTTTAAGAGATCCTCACTGCGACCATTTTGATAAAGGCTGCTGAACTTCCTTAGCATTAATCCTTCACCATTTTGCCTTTCAATTTGTTCTAACCTCTCAAATAACGCATCACGGGATGGAATAGTTTCATATTCTACTCGGCCTAAATAAGGTGATTTAGCTTTATAAACAGCGTGATTTAGCCATTCACTTCTAAAGGTAAATCGGGCCTTCTCATGAATTACATCAAATGCCATGTAGCGTATATGCTTCCAATCTTCATCATTAGGAACATCATCAAGAACGGTTCGTTGAACTTTAGAAAACTCTCCTCTGCCAGCCCATAATTCACCATCTAATTTGATACTTGGAAAATCTTTAGTAAACCATTTCGGTGCATTAATTGGGTGTCCATTTCGTGTATAAAATTGTTCACCATCCCAGAATGCTCGTATACCGTCTAACTTTTCACTCATGCAGTAATGTAGAAGATTAATATCGTCTTCATACTCATTAGCGAGCATCAGTTGCACTTTGTCGCCATCTTTAATATTAGTCTCCGCATGTATTGCAAATGCAGTCGGTAGGCAAGAGATTGTTAACATAAAAGATAATGGTGTGAAATATTGATTATTCGTCATAAGCCCTCCTCAACTCAGTGTAAGCAGAATGCTTGATTCAAGGCTTTTTAAAACGAAGAAATGCGATTGGCAGGAAACAAAAAAATAACTGAGCATCATATAAGTTACAAATAATAATGATAAACTCATGCACTACATTTAATAGATGAGAGTTTGTAATGATTAAAGCAGCTGTGTTTGATATGGATGGTCTTATGATCGACTCGGAACCTTTTTGGCGACAGGCCCAACTAGAAGTGTTTCCAACCCTTGGGGTTAAGATCAACTTGCAAGATACCATTGATACTACCGGTATTCGTATTGACCAAATTGTTGAGCAATATTTTCGTCAACAGCCATGGGAAACTCACAGCTGTGATGATGTCTGCTCGATGATTTTAAATCGTGTTATTGAATTAGTGAAAGAACATAAACCATTGATGCCAGGATTGTTTCATTCGCTTGAAACATGCCAACAACTAGGCTTGAGAATCGCACTTGCTTCATCTTCTCCTATGGTTCTCATTCAAGCGACATTAGATGCGTTAGAGTTAGATGGTGTGTTTGAAGCCGTATTATCAGCTGAAGGTCTACCTTACGGTAAACCTCACCCTGAGGTTTATTTGAATGCTGCTAACGAATTAGAGGTGTCACCATTAGAGTGTGTCGCGTTAGAAGATTCTTTTACCGGTTTATTGGCAGCTAAAGCCGCACAAATGAAAACTATCGTGATTCCAGATGCGAATCATGCAAACCAACCACGATTTGTAATTGCTGACCATAAACTCAACTCACTTGAAGAAATCACACCTGAGCTATTACAAGCACTGTAAATAACTCTCTCCCGTTGCTATTACTCAGTGACGGGAGCCCCATCGAGCAGTTTAGCCAGTTGCTCTTTTTGCAGTACCCCGACATAGCCCCCACCTTGATCTATCACGGGTAATATCCCCTTATTGCCAAGAACGGTAGGCATAATGGACTCTATGCTTTGCTCTATATCTATAATAACTTGTTGATGATTTTGTTTATTTAATAACTCACTTATGTGATCACTTGGATTCATCATTCCCTCTAACTGGTGTAGCGTGATATTACCAATGTACTTTTGGCTTGATGTCACTACGGCAATTTCTGCTAGAGCTAACTGTTGCATTTGTTTAATAGCTTCACTGACCGTTAACGTTTCTAGTAATGCTTCTTGTGCTAAATAGGCGTGTTTAGCTGTTAACGCTCGGCCTCTATTAATATCTTGAACAAACGATGCAACGTAATCTGTCGCAGGCTTTAATAATATATCGACAGGCTTACCTTGTTGAATGAGCTCACCATCTTTTAAAATTGCGATTCTATCACCTAAGCGAAGAGCTTCATCGAGGTCATGAGTGATGAAAATAATAGTTTTATGTAGTTTCTGTTGTAGATCTTTTAATTGCTGCTGCATTTCACTACGAATAAGTGGATCTAATGCTGAGAATGCTTCATCCATTAATAAAATATCTGGGTCAGTACACAGCGCTCGCGCTAAGCCGACTCTTTGTTGCTGGCCGCCTGACAATTGATTTGGGTACTGGTTTTCATAACCATTAAGTCCGACGACATCGATCCAATGCTGAGCTTTTTCTTTCCAATCTGATTGATTAATACCTTGAATTTTTAACCCATAAGCAACATTTTGAATCACAGTGCGATGTGGTAATAATCCAAAGCGTTGAAATACCATCGACATTTTATGACGACGTAAATCTTGGATTTGCTTTTTATCTAACGAGCAAATATCAATGCCATCAATTTCAATAGTTCCTTCGCTTGGCTCAATAAGACGGTTGAAGTGTCGTATTAAAGTTGATTTGCCAGAGCCGGATAAGCCCATTACAACAAAGGTTTCCCCTCGCTCAATCTCTAAATTAATGTCACTTAACCCAACACTCAGTTGGTAGCGACTCATCAGCTCATCTTTTGACAATCCTTGCTTTAACTTTGTGACGCCGTCACCTGGGTATTCACCAAATACTTTATAAAGATTCGAAATCTTAATATAGGAAGCAGACATTAAGGCTTACCTCCTAAATGCTGTTGAGTACGTTTAGCATAGCTTTGAGTCACACGGTCAAAAATAATTGCCAATGCCACTATCGCCAAACCATTCAATAAACCCAGAGTGAAATATTGATTAGTAATCGATTTTAATACTGGTTGCCCTAACCCTTTCACACCAATCATTGAAGCGATCACAACCATTGCTAATGCCATCATAATTGTTTGGTTAATCCCTGCCATAATATTAGGCATCGCCAACGGAATTTGGACACCAAATAGTCTCTGTAGTCGATTAGCCCCAAAGGCGGTTGATGCTTCGAGTACTTCTTTATCAACTAAACGAATACCTAAATTTGTTAATCTGATCACGGGAGGAATAGCATAGACAACAACAGCAATTAGCCCAGGGACTTTGCCGATTCCAAGTAACATCACAATTGGAATTAAATAAACGAAAGCCGGCATGGTTTGCATCACATCAAGTAGCGGCATGACTATTTTTTGAATACGATTAGAACTCGCCATGGCAATTCCCGTCGGTACGCCGAGAACAATTGCCACAAAGGTTGAGACGAGAATAATACTCATGGTCCGCATAGTATCTTCCCACATACCTAAGTAACCAATAAAAAAGAAAGCCACCATCACACTTAAGGCTAACTTCCAAGAACGGCTCGCACCATAGGAAAGTAAGGCTAATACGGCGATCACCAACCACCATGGCGTCGCAAGTAGCAATTTTTCAAAATGAACTAAAAAAGATAATAGCGGGTCAAAAAAGGATTCAATGACTTCACCATATTGACGGGAAAAATCGCGATACGATCCATCTAAGGTTCTTCTTAGCCATAGTAAGCTATCGCGATCGAGCTCAGGGAATTCAGTTAACCATTGAGGTGTAGACATATCACTTCCATTGTTCTTTACTACAAGCAGATGCAGGTTTCCCTGTATCCGCTAGACAACATATTTATAACTCATCTACCGCAGCTTGAACGGCGGCTTGTGTTTTCTCATCTAACCACTGAGACCAAATATCTTTATGTTTTAACATAAATTCTTCCATCGCCATATCACCATCAGCTTGATTATCTTCCATCCAAGCAAGCATTTGGTTCATTTGCTTATTGGTATAAGAACGATGAGTCAAATATTTCATTGCTTCAGGAGCGCGATTAGCAAAAGATTCAGTGACCACTGTATCCACTTTAGAAGGTGGCCACATGATTGGTTTTGGAGCTGCACATTCCACCTGGGTAATACATTCTTGGTAATGTTTCGCATCAGTACCTTGTCCAAACTCAACTTTGACCATCGGATACTTACCTAAAACGGATGTGGGGGCCCAGTAGTAACCAAACCAAGGCTGTTTTCTATCGTATGCTTTAGCAATGGTAGCTGCTAAAGCCGCACCGGATCCCGGATCGACTTTCTCAAATCCTGATTGGTCAAGATGGAGTGCATCAAAAATGTGTCCGGCTGAAATTTGGCAAGTCCAACCTGCTGGGCAAGTATAAAACGCTGATTTGCTGTCATCTTCTGGATGGGTAAATAACTGTGCATTAGCTTTTACACCTTCAATAGTTGCTAAGCTAGGGTCTTTATCTACCATATATTGTGGCACCCAGAAACCTTCTTCACCACCATCCGATAAACTCTGAACAGCAAAGCGAAGGCGCTTTTCCTTTACGCCACTTTCTAATAATTCTTTCGCTGAGTTACTCCACAATTCGGGAGCAATATCAGGCTCACCTTTTTCAACCATGGAAGTGGTTGTCGGAACCGTGTCGCCAGGCACAAGCTCTACTTCACAATCGTAGGCATTTTCTAATATAAATTTATCGACGTTGGCCATGAAGGTGGCAGAGCTCCAATTCATATCAGCAATCGAGACTGTACCGCATTCAGATGCCACGGCTGACAATGGGAAAGACGAAGCGAGCAAAAGAGAAGACAACCCTAAATGTTTTTTCTTCATATATATTTCCTTATGTTTTTATACCTTTCGTACTTGAAACTGTCGTTTTTATTCATCCTACTGTAATTGTTTAGAGAGTTAACTATCCATATATAAATAGTAGATATAAGACAAAGTTTTGTTGCATTTAATTAAACTATGGGCAATAAAAAAGCAGCTAAAAACTAGCTGCTTTGATCATTAACATCGGAAAAGATTAGACTTTGGGGTCTTCCACTTTACCCTGAGCTTTCATTTCTTCATACCACAAATCATGATGCTCTTTAGCCCACGTTTCATCTACTTCACCTTTTACCATGCCCTCTAAAGCTCCTTCCATCCCGAATAAACCGATGTAAATATGGAAGATAAAACCACAGATCAAGATCAAGGCTGAAATCATATGCGCTAAGTTAGACACATCCATATCTCGGCGACCTTGACCAAATATAGGGAAATCTAAAATAAAGCCACTGATTGCAGCCACAATACCCATAAAAATCAACATCCAAAAGATGATTTTTTCACCAGCATTGGAAAACTCAGCCGATGGATGTGAGCCTTTATGCTTACCAACCATACCGCCCAGTTTTAAGCACCAATCAAGGTCAATTTTCTTAAAGATGCTTTTTCTCCACCATTTAATTAATACTACAACTAATAAGATGAAGAAGATCGGACCGATATAATTATGGTACTGCTTAGCCCCATAAATAATCATTCCCCACGCATCTGTTGATATGATTGGTTTAAGAAAATGTTTTCCCCAAACTAATGTCATACCTGAGAAAGCGAGACTTAAAAAAGTAAACGCCATCGACCAATGCAGCGCTCGATCCACTCTAGACCAGCGTTTAATCGTACGTCCGGTTCGTGGCTTACTTAGTTTAAGTGGCCCGACAATAATGTATGCCAAAGATACCATTGCTAAGCTGCCTAAAACCGCAATAGCGCCCAGAGGTGACATCCACTTTTCTTTTAAGATATACCAAGCCTCACTTGGGTGGCTGACAAGTACATCATGCTCCATTGATTGTGATGTGGTATAACCTTTTTGACCATCTTGAACTTTTTGATAAAACTCATCCCCCGCTAAGCGAGTCATTTCTTTTTCAGCCGTCGTCGCAGGAGCAACACCGGTTTGCTTATTGTCGTTGTTGTTAGCTAAAGCGGTAAAACTCAAGCACAACATCATTACTGTCACTAAAGAAACAGTAAACGTTTTGAATGATTTCATAAACATGACTATCTCCTTAGTTGTGACTACTTGGCTGTGATGCATCATGAGCAAGAGAGTCATCATAAACGACTCCAGTCACATGGCTGCGATCATCTTTACCACCACGATCATGAACTCGTTTCGCCATGACTTGAGCAATCTTATCCGCAGGACCTGCAATTAATGCTTTGGTCGAGCAAAGAGAAGCACACATTGGTAGTTTGCCTTCTGCGATACGGTTAGCACCGTACTTTTCACGCTCTTCTTGTGAACCCGCTTCCGTCTCAGGACCACCGGCACAGAAAGTGCATTTATCCATTTTGCCACGTTCAGCAAACGCACCATGTTGAATAAATTGTGGTGCCCCAAATGGGCAGGCAAACAAGCAATAACCACAACCAATACATAAGTCTTTATTGTGTAGAACAATATTGTCTTCTGTACGATGGAAGCAGTCAGCAGGACATACCGCCATACAAGGCGCGTCATCACAATGCATACATGCCACTGAAATTGACGCTTCGCCAACTTCACCATCATTAATGGTCACAACACGGCGACGTTGAATCCCCCATTCAAGAGCATCATCGTTTTCGTTTTTACAGGCAGTGACACAACCATTACATTCAATGCAGCGCTCCGAGTCACATAAAAACTTCATTTTCGATTTTTTATCTGTCGTAGACATAACCTACCCCTTACGCGTTTGAAGTGCTGGTGGCTTTGCTGATTTTACAAAGCGTCACTTTGGTTTCTTGCATTTGAGTCACAGGGTCATAACCATAAGTGGTTGCCGTGTTTGCTGACTCGCCAATAACGTAAGGATCCGTGCCTTCTGGGTACTTCTCGGTTAAATCCTTGCCTTGGAACTTACCGCCAAAGTGGAATGGAATAAATGCCAGTCCAGGTAGAACACGGTTAGTTACCATCGCCTTCACCTTAATGCGACCTTGTTCAGCGCCTTCCACCCAAACATCATCACCATCTTGAATACTATTGGCTTGTGCTTCTTGTGGGTTAATTTCCACAAACATTTCTTGCTGTAGCTCAGCCAACCAAGGGTTAGATCGGGTTTCTTCACCACCACCTTCGTACTCAACTAAACGGCCAGAGGTCAAAATAATTGGGTACTCTTTTGAATGGTCTTGATCTTGAATGGATTTATACAAAGTCGGTAGACGATAAATCGCATCGTTATCTTCCCACGTTGGATAGTCTGCAATAAGATCACGGCGTGGTGTATACAGTGGTTCGCGGTGCAAGGGCACGCGGTCAGGGAACTGCCATACAATAGTACGCGCTTTACCGTTACCAAATGGAATACAACCATGTTTAATCGCAACACGTTGAATACCACCCGATAGATCAGTCTTCCAGTTTTTACCTTCAGCAGCGGATTTTTCTTCTGCAGTTAAATCATCCCACCAACCAAGTTGCTTCAATAGTTTGTCGGTAAATTCAGGGAAACCATCTTCGATTTCACAATCCTTAGAGAAACTACCATCAGCCAGTAAACTCTTACCTTCAAATTCAACACCAAAGCGAGTACGGAAGTTACCACCGCCGTTAGCAACACTTTTCGATGTATCATAAAGAATGTGGGTTCCCGGATGTTTCAGCTCTGGCGTCCCCCAACATGGCCAAGGTAGACCATAGGTTTCCCCTTTCACTTCACCTGATTCGGCTTCTAGATTCTCATGACTGAATAAATGCCAATTTTGTTGATGGAATTTCAAACGTTCAGGGCTTTGACCTGTATAACCAATTGTCCACATGCCGCGGTTAAATTCACGGGTAATATCTTCAATAACAGGTTGATTATTTTTGATTTCTACATTTCTAAATAGCTCATCAGCAATGCCAAGTTTCTTAGATAGTAGATACATAATTTCGTGATCAGGCTTTGATTCGAACAATGGCTCAATCACTTGATCACGCCATTGAATAGAACGGTTAGAAGCGGTCACAGAACCATAGGTTTCAAATTGAGTCGTTGCAGGAAGTAGATAAACACCGTCAGTACGATCATTAATAACCGCCGCAACGGTTGGATATGGATCAACAATCACCATCATATCCAGCTTCTGCATTGCTTTTGGCATTTCATGTCCACGGGTTTGCGAGTTCACCGCATGCCCCCAGTAGAACATGGCACGAATATTATCGTTTTGCTCAATACGAGCCTTATCTTCTAGGACACCATCTACCCAACGAGAAACCGGAATACCCATGTTATTCATTGGTAATTTTCCGTTGTATTTGCGTTGATCAAAACGGCCTTTTAGCCAGTTATAATCAATACCCCATACTTTTGACCAATGTTGCCATGCGCCTTCTGATAAACCGTAGTAGCCTGGTAAATCGTGAGATAACACACCAAAGTCCGTTGCACCTTGTACGTTGTCGTGACCACGGAAGATATTTGCCCCGCCGCCCGATTTACCCATGTTGCCAAGTGCAAGTTCAAACACACAATAAGCCCGAGTATTGTTATTACCCGTTGTATGTTGAGTACCGCCCATACACCAAACCACGCAACCCGGTTTATGATGAGATAAGGTCTTGGCTGCTTGGTACACTTCCGCTTCTGAAATGCCCGTTACACGCTCAACTTCCGATGGGTTCCACTTCGCGACTTCTTCACGGATTTCATCCATACCGAATACACGTTGATGGATAAACTCTTTGTCTTCCCAACCGTTATTAAAGACGTGCCATAACATGCCCCAAATAAAGGCAACGTCAGTACCTGGACGTAGAGGCACATGTTGATCGGCTTTTGCTACCGTGCGTGTTTTACGAGGATCCGCAACCACGATCTTACAGCCGCGTTCTTTAGCGATAAGAATATGTTGCATCGCAACTGGGTGAGCTTCCGCAGGATTTGAACCAATAAATAGAATCGACTTACAGTTATGCATATCGTTAAATGAATTGGTCATTGCGCCATAGCCCCAAGTGTTGGCAACACCTGCTACTGTGGTTGAGTGACAAATACGTGCTTGGTGATCAACATTATTGGTACCCCACATCGAGGCCATTTTACGGAAAGTATAAGCTTGTTCGTTACTATGCTTTGCTGAGCCTAAAAAATACACCGAGTCAGGGCCAGATTCTTGACGAATTTTTAATGCTTGGTTACCGATTTCTTCAATCGCGGTATCCCATGAAACTCGTTTCCACTTACCACCTTCCAATTTCATTGGATATTTTAAGCGACGTTCACCATGGCCATGTTCACGTAACGCTGCACCTTTAGCACAGTGACCACCGGCATTAAATGGGTGATCAAAAGCCGGCTCTTGACCTGTCCATACACCATTTTGTACTTCTGCATAAATGCCACAACCAACTGAACAGTGAGAACAAATGGTTCTCTTCACTTCAGTTGGTGCTGAGCGGTCCACTTCTTGAGCTTCGGCTTTTTTCATAATGCTTGGGGCAAACATAGATGCGCCCACAACTGCACCACCGGCAGCGATACCGGTGTTTTTCATGAAATTACGACGGCTTAAACCTAATTGGTTCTCGCTTTTCGAGACGCTATCAGAGCGCTTTGTCAGTTTCATTATCGCTACTCCTATAGAGAATCGAAATAATCACGAATGTGTTGCGTTTCGTGATAGCCCTTTTTTAATTTTGGCTGCTCATTATTTTGAGGCTTTTCTACGGCTGATACTTGCGTTGAAATACCAGCTGCCACTACACCACCAACAACCGCGGCAGTAGTGATTCCCTTGAGTAAATCTCGTCGACTTTCGTTGACGCTCTCTTTATTTAGAGATGTTGTCGTTTTCATACATTGCTCCTTGTCGCTGTATTTTCAGCGTTCGGAAACCATTGTTAAATAAGCGATTTGATGAATAGATTCACCAAATAGCTTATGCGCAAATTTAAATTGCTTTTAGTGGCAATTAAGGTCCATGGTTGAACCTGAAGGCTTTCAGAGGTATTACCCTTAAATGCCTATTCTTCAAATATAGAAATACTTAAAGAAAACTTATTCTTATTGCAGACTCGTTATATCAATTTGATGAGATGATTTTTCGGTGTATCGCGCCTGTTCAATTAAGCCAAAATGACGCAGTACTCGAGAAACGGGCAAATAGAATTGAGCCGACTCAGCCTTCTCTATTTCATTACAAAATGAGATAAACCACGGGCAAATATGAGCATTGAAAAACTGTTGCTGAGATTCAAATTCTTCAAATTGCAGCATAGACATCACCTCTAACAGAGCCGAAATACTGTCTTCTGGCTCGCGAATATCTTCTTGTCTTTCAAAGCCCAAACGCTTGAGATCTTGGCGAATGGCAACCAATGGTTTTTCCATCAAGGTGCCGGCAATGTGCCATGAACTAAATGGCACCACCTCACCGCAACCAATGCCAATAAATAAGTCTTGATACTCATCAGCAACTTGTTGCGTTGTCGTTGCCATAGCGGCTTCTTTTAGCTTAAACCAAGCGTTAGTGATCGCATGCTGCTCGCAAGATTCAACTTCTAATTCACTTAACCATTGTAGAATTTCTGATGATGGCGCCTCACGGAATAAGCATGCCAATAAGCCATATATCTCAGCCGTGATCTGCTCTTCTTGAGTATGTTCTTGTTCATCACTTTCTTGTTGACCAATAAAGTCTTGCTGAGCAATATTTTCATTCGACTGTGACATAATTAAATATCCAATTGTTTTGCAGGGTTGGCAGTAAGGTCTGAGAATAGATCTCGCACTCGACAATCTTCACACATCGCAATACGGCGCAGTTTATCTTCACTGGCAAAATGAGAGTGACCGCGTAACTTGTTTTGTAGCATTTCTATCATTGAAGCTGGTGCGAATGCTTTACCACAACTTAAACAATGTGCTGCTGGCTCTTGGTGCAGCGTAATGTCTTGCGTGCGCTGTTGTTTATCCCAGTTAAATCTAGGTTCTAAATTAATCACTTTTTCAGGGCAAGCGCTTTCACATAATCCACATTGAACACAGTCTTGCTCAGTAAATAACAACGCAGGGCTATCACCTTTGGCATGTAAGGCTCGTGTTGGGCATACTGACACACAGCTCATACATAAAGTGCAATTATCAGAATCACAATTCACGCGGCCAAAAGGTGCTCCACTTGGTACTGGCGCAATATTATTCGTGACTAGATTGCTATCCGGCGTGTAGTGTTCAGCCATCAAATCTAAAGCGTTGAACAAACGATCACGCTTCATACCTGATTGAATATTGTTTGTACTGAACAGCAGTGGTTGTTCGATTAATGTCGGTGCACTGTGACGTAAATCTTCCATGTAAAGAATATCAACACGTTGCTTTTCTAGTCCTAGTTGAGCCAGTAAGCTCTGAGCAATTTCAACTTCGGTTTCTAATACACGAATAATGGTGGCTGGCATATGTCTGCTGGCAGCAAACATCACCTGACACGCACCGTGAACCAACGCACTAAACCAAGTATCAATTCCGACACTTGGCAGTTCATCCAAAGTAATTGGAACCACATTGTCAGGTAGCATTCCTAACATCATTAGGTTGTATTTTTCATGACGTTCACTGCAAAACATCACGATTGGATTTTTCCCACCTTCTGTAAAGTACTTAACAAGTACACGTTCAATAAAGGTTTGGGTTTCTTTCGGTTCCGGAAGTGCGTAACTGATGGCTTCAGTCGGACAAGATGTTGCACAAGTACCAACGCCTTGGCATAAATAAGGATTAATTTCGATTTTATGGCCAGTTTTCTCGCTACCTTGGCTAGTTAATGCTCCAGCAGGACAAGCATCGATACAACGAGTACAACCTTTAACGCCTCGAGAACTGTGGGCACATAATTCAGTATTCAAGCGAAAGAATTTAGGCTTATCAAATGTGCCAATAAGATCTGGAATGGTTTCTAATGATTCATCAAGCGTTGGATAACCACGTCCACTTGGGTAGTAACCAGGAACAGGCACTTCTTCCGTCATGATGCCATCAGAGGTTAAGTCTAAAATCACATCAAAATAGTCGTCCCCCGTCACTGCTCGAGCTAAATTATGTGAAATACCTGAGCGAGTAATACGGACGTCAAAGTGACCGAGGAAACCAGAGATTCGTACATTTTGAGAGAAAAAACATTGAGTAGAAGGAATGATCGCTGAGGTTTGAGTTTCAGCGCCAACAATTAATGCCGTCACCGAATTCATTGCATCAAAGTGACCAAATACAGCTTCAACTTCTTGTCGTTCTCCAACAATAAGTAAGTTGCCACGAGACTCGTAGCTCACGGTTGGTGGGATCAAGTTTTTTAGTTCGACCGTATTTTTTAAGGCAAAATTACGAGCTTTACCATTCGTTGTCGCACTTTGTTGTAAAAATGACGTTAACATTGCTCTTCTTCTATTTTATTTTAATCAAAATCAGCTTCAGCATAAAAACACTCGATGATACCCTTTTTATTTATGTGGCTATAAGACAAATAACTCATTATTTGAAATAAAGCTTATTTAGATCAGTGAGATGAGAATTATTATCTTTTAGTTTGCACTTAATGTTAGGAGTGATTAAAAGCTTAGTCTAAATATGGGTATTAAAAGTGAGTATCAGCCTGATTTTTTATTGTCTATACCCACTTTAACTTTAGCGAACCCACCTTCTTCACCTGTACTAGCTGCATTATTTTTATTTACTTCGTGGCTATTTATTTCGGACTTTACGGTTTCTTCCGTTTCGAAAGGCTCTTGTTCACCTTGTCCTAACTCTAGCTTTTCAGGGTCAATGTCCGTCATTTCCAGAGCTTCATCGTCATCGAATACTTCCTCAACACGCTTATGCCAACTACGCAAAGTTTCCGCTACATCTTTAGATAGGCTTTTTACCTTGGTGTAATCCATGTTGTAACTATCAAGTGGATCGATGCCAGAAAATTCATCAGAATGAAATAGAGCGCGAAGCTGCTGTTGTTTTTCCTGTTTTGAAAAACCATCAGCAAATACATGAGCGATAGTAGTAAGTGACGAATCTTGAGTCGTTTCACCCTCACTACCATCGTCTTGAGAGGTCATAGCATTAGGTTGCTGATTAATAGATATACTCGAATCCGTTTTAGGCTCGATAAAGGTTTCAGCATTCGAATTGGCATCAGTCGAATCTACAACATCCTCAGCCTGTGCGGTAAGTTGTGCCCCTACCTCTTGGCTTCCCTCCAAGCTTTCATTCTTTTTGGTTAACCAGCGTTGAAATCGATTAGTTACCATTTGAACGTCCCGCACCTTGACGCTTTTTCTTGCGTACTTCTAATAATTCACCATGCCTACCTATAAAAGCTTCCATCCAAGCTTGAATCGCCAACGGCATATCGATAGACAGCACCAAATAATCAGTATCCATGTAGCAGGCTATTGCTGCTTGTGAGGCAGTTAAGTGTGAAATTTTAGGTGCAGAATTAGTGTCTAGAAACTCTAACGCAAGAAATAGTTTCGGTTGCTTTGAGCTGAGATTAAAACGGTAATCGGTACGCTCATCTTTATACAATTCGAGTAATTGTAGGTAAGGATGAGGTTCAGAGACATTAGGCGTTAAATTGACACCTTGCCATTGCCAAGATTCAGTTTCCCAGCGTCCAATAAGTTTAATCTGTTTTTCTAATAGACAAAGAATCGGCCAGCTGTGAGTTGTTTTTTTCATCAAAATTGAAATCCTTTTTCTGCATGCACGGATTTTGTTCTACGATAATGTAACAATATTTGATATAAATCATTAAACTTACTGATAATAGGGTAATTCACCCATTTATGGGTAGGCGTTAAGATAATTAATTGGTTTATTATTGATTTTAAGCGTATTTTTTTGCTGTCAGAACTGTCATTCATTCCAGTAAGAAGAGTTCCAAACTCTCAAGGAGATCATGTGTCCGAATACCCAAGTATCATCAGAAGCGGTTCTACCCCTGTCCAAACTGAAACCGTAGAAGTATTCGATGAGTATGGCGAAAAACTTACTAAAGAAATCGCCTGTGAGCGCCCTCTTACTGTTTTGTTGAATTGGAAAGAAATTGTAACCTTGATGACATTAGGTTCTCGCCCTGAATCCTTGGTACTTGGATACTTAAAAAACCAAGGTTTCCTTCATGATCCTAAAGCGATTGAGTCTGTCATTATCGATTGGGAAACCCAAAGCGCTGCGATTGTCACCAAAGAAAACACCGACCATTTAGATAAAGCATTAGAGAAGAAGACCGTTACGTCTGGCTGTGGTCAAGGCACCATGTATGGCAATGTAATGGCACAACTGGAAAATTATCAAGTTCCGCAAGTCGCACTTAAACAATCCGATATTTACGACACACTTGAAGCCTTAACCCATTTTAATGAAACCTATAAAAAAGCGGGTGCGGTTCATGGTTGCGCGGTATGTCGTGGTAGCGAAATATTATCCTTTGTTGAAGATGTCGGTCGTCATAATGCGGTGGATACTTTGGCAGGCGAAATGTGGTTAAAACAAGAAAGTGGTGACGATAAAATCTTCTACACTACTGGTCGTCTAACCTCTGAAATGGTCATCAAAGTCGCGCAAATGGGTATTCCTACGTTATTGTCTCGTTCTGGTGTGACCCAAATGGGGCTTGATCTCGCTAAACAATTTGGTATTACGACGATTGCTCGTGCCAAGGGTTTACGCTTTCAAGTCTTTTCCGGTGCAGAAAAAATTGAATTTGATGTAAAAGGGAATCATTAATCCCTTTTATACCCAAGTAGTAAAACGACCCAACCACTAACAATAAGATGGAATTTCTATGAAAATGCGCTTTTGGGCAACCGCCCTACTTTGCTTAGCTACTCTAGTTCCAACCGCTAACGCACAAGATGCAAAAAATATTCGCCTTGCGACGACGACCAGTACGTACCACTCAGGTCTTTTAGACTACCTATTGCCGAAATTTAAAAGTGAGACAGGCTACACCATTGATGTGATTGCCGTTGGTACAGGTAAAGCTTTAAAAATGGGCGAAAATGGTGACGTTGATTTAGTCATGACTCACGCGCCGGGCGCAGAAGCTGAATTCATCAATAAAGGTTTTGGTGTAGATCCCCATCACTTAATGTATAACGATTTCGTGATTGTTGGTCCGAAGAACGATCCCGCTGGCATCAAAGATGAAAAATCAGCAGCTAAAGCATTAAAAACTTTAGCCGATAAAAACATCACTTTTGTTTCTCGTGGTGATGATTCTGGTACTGATAAAAAAGAAAAAGCAATTTGGAAACAAGATAACATTCAACCTAACTTCCCTGCTTACCGTTCAGTCGGCCAAGGTATGGGCCCAACGTTGAACATGGCATCTGAGCTTCAAGGTTACACGTTAACTGACCGCGGCACTTGGATTGCTTATGAAAGTAAACTCGATCTAGAAATCATGGTGGAAGGCGATAAAGCGCTATTTAACCCTTATCAAGTTATTTTGGTTAATCCTGAGCGTTATAAAGGCCTAAACACTAAAGGTGCACGTGATTTCAGTAACTGGCTAATCTCTAAGCATGGTCAACAATTGATCAATGATTACCAATTACAAGGTCAAAAATTATTTACCGCTAGCTACGATGGCAAATAAATAAGCCGGTAAATAAAAAGAGAGAACAGAATGCAGCTTTGGCAAACGACACTCGATGCACTTCAATTATTAGTCAGTTTTGATGCTGACTTATGGAAAGTGGTGTCTGTGTCTTTTTCGGTTTCCTTTAGTGCCATCCTATTGGTTTTAATACCGGCGTTATTATGCGCATTTATTTTGGCCTATTGTGAGTTTCCCGGACGCTGGATGCTGCTTTCTTTTGTTCATACATTACAAGCCGTTCCAACCGTTGTAATCGGCTTACTTCTATATATGACACTATCCCGTGCAGGCCCATTGGGTGACTGGCAAATGCTATTTACCCAAAAAGCGATGATCTTAGGGCAGATGTTAATTAGCTTCCCTATCCTAGTTTCGTTAATGTATGGCGCATTTCAAAACAGCGATAAACGCTCAATAGAAACGTCTTATACTTTAGGTGTCAGTCGGATACGTATTTTAATGACCTTACTGTGGGAAACTCGCTTTCCATTATTTGCAGCGGTTGTGGCCGGTTTTTCTCGGATCATTACCGAAGTCGGCTGTTCCATGATGGTTGGTGGCAATATTCTCAATTCAACTCGCAACATTCCGACGGCAATTGCACTAGAGAGCCAAAAAGGTGCGTTTGCTCAAGGGGTTGCTTTAGGCATGGTTCTATTACTACTTGCCTTAGTGATGAACTTTATTTTAACGTCTGCCAAGGGTCAGGGACATTTACGGGTTTAGCCCCCTTCGTT
The DNA here is from genome assembly GCF_030161215.1 of Vibrio algivorus. NCBI lineage: Bacteria > Pseudomonadati > Pseudomonadota > Gammaproteobacteria > Vibrionales > Vibrionaceae > Vibrio > Vibrio algivorus. The sequence continues at coordinate 687,484 of NZ_BSPV01000003.1, read as the reverse complement.
CTTGAAGTTGTTTGTAAAATGGAATAAACCATGTTGCCATTACAAGTGTCAAATTTATCAATGCAATTCAAGGATAAGGTTCTATTCCATATCCCTAAATTGCAACTTGCTCCCAATGAAGCAGTGTATTTACGTGGCGACAATGGCGTAGGCAAAACCACATTATTAAAAATATTATCCGGCCTTATTGAGCCTACTGCCGGAAGTTTAAGTCATTCCCAATCTTGGTTATCACGTTGGTTCAACCCTAACAAACACGGTATTGTTTATTTACATCAGTCTCCTTATCTATTTGACGATACTGTTTATCAAAATGTTTTATATGCCATCAAATTTGCTAAATTGTCTCGTCAAGAAAAGCGAGCTCGCGTGATTACTGCATTACGAAAAGTGGGTCTTGAAACACTTGCCGATGAGCATGTGTCGGTATTATCTGGCGGAGAAAAGCAACGCATTGCAATGGCACGAGCTTGGATCATCAAACCCGCTATCCTTTTAATGGATGAGCCAAGCTCTAGTCTTGATCTTGAATCTATCTCACGTCTCACCTTATTAGCCAAAGAACTATTAGAAATTGGTTCAAGTTTAGTGATTACCAGCCATCAACAAAATGAACTGACTCAATTATGTTCAAAGCAATGGTGGATAAAAAATCATACTTTGATTGAATCACCGTTATTACAAGTGATTCAAGATTCATCCGAACCAGAGCAACTACATCAAACCACAGTGCTATAAAGAAAGGGTGCTATAAACAAATGATACTAAAACCACAACATATTGATTGGGTGATCCTTGCAGGCGGCCAAGGCTCTCGTATGGGAGGTGTGGACAAAGGTTTAGTCAAACTCAATGATAAACCACTGATTGAATATGTGATTGAAGCGCTGCAACCTCAAACGTCAAGTATCACAATTAATGCGAATCGTAGTCATGAAATTTATCAGCAATATGCTCCAGTGATCGCGGACACTTTCACCGAGTTTCCAGGCCCACTAGGTGGCATCCATGCCGGACTTAATCACCCAGGTGAAAACCAATGGGTCGGTTTTGTTCCTTGTGATAGCCCGAATATTCCCAGTAATCTCGCACAACTTTTTTGTGGTGCATGGCATGAAGAGGCTGATATTTTAGTGGCCCACGATGGCGAGTTTTATCAGCCGGTCTTTACCCTATTTCATCGTCGGATTCTGAATAAATTGCATGCCTTTTTAGAGCGTGGTGAACGTAAAATTATTTTATTTTATGGTAAGTGCAATACGGTCAACGTTGATTTTTCGAATGCAAAAGACACATTCATCAATTTAAATACACCAGAACAGCTTAAGACGTTTTCTCAACGTTATACTTAAGGTGTATACCCATAATTCAAATATAACGAGAAGGTTTTTCTATGACTTCATTTCCGATCCCTGTACTTGGCTTTGCGGCATACAGCGGCACAGGTAAAACTACTCTACTAGAAGCCTTACTGCCTAAACTCACTGCAAAAGGTTTACGAATTGGAGTATTCAAACATGCTCATCATGATTTTGATATTGACCAACCAGGAAAAGACAGTCATAGATTAAGAAAAGCTGGCGCAACACAAATGTTGATTGCTTCACGTAACCGCCACGCTTTAATGACGGAGACACCAGACAAAGAAGCCAATTTTTTCAAATTACTTGAACAGTTTGATCACAATAACCTCGACTTTATTTTAGTAGAAGGCTGTAAGAACCTGTCTTTCCCTAAAATAGAGTTACACCGAGAAGTGATAGGTAAACCTTGGTTACACCCTCATGATGACAACATATTTGCCATTGCTTCCGATAGTGTTGATGTCCAAACCTCTTTACCACATGTTGATATTAATGATCTCGATGCGATTTGTGAATTGGTAGAAACCTTTGTACTAGGTAACACCCTCACCAAACCTTCAACAGCAGCTTCGTGCGATACATTATCCCCTGCTTTTTTATCCGTTGAACAAGGTTTAGATAAGATTTTAAGTACACTAAAGCATCCCAAAACCTGTGAGCAACAGTCTCTATTCAAAGCGCGCTTAAACGTGCTCGGGCAAGATATTATTTCACCGATTAATGTTCCAGCTTATTGCAACTCAGCAATGGATGGTTACGCGCTACGTGGTCAAGATATTTTAGATGGTGTGATTTCTTTTGAAGTTGTCACTGAAATTTTAGCTGGTCGTGGTTATGCCAGTGAAATTCAAAGTGGCCAAGCCGCCAAGATCATGACAGGTGCTCCTATGCCACAAGGTGCCGACACTGTGATCATGCGTGAACAAAGTCAGTTAATTGAAAGCCAATTAGAGGCAAGCAACATAACCAAGCTCGTAAAATTTAATGTCTATAATAATGAATTTAAGCTCGGCCAGAATGTGCGTCAAGCTGGTGAAGATCTCGCTCAAAATAGCATCGTCTTTAACCAAGGTACGCGCATCACTTCACCAGAACTCGGTATGTTATCTTCTTTAGGTATCAGTAACATTCCTGTCTACCCGCAGTTAAAAGTTGCGGTCTTCTCAACGGGTGATGAAGTGCAAGCACCAGGAGAAGTATTAAACGACCACTGCATTTATGATTCGAACCGCTTTACCGTTATGGCACAACTTGAACGACTAGGTTGTGAAGTGATTGATTTAGGCATAATTGAAGATAGCGAGGCTGCGCTAGAATCCACGCTACTCGAAGCCTCGACACAAGCTAATGCGATTATTTCATCTGGTGGCGTTTCAGTTGGTGATGCGGACTTTATCAAAAGTGTTCTTGATAAAATCGGGCAGATTAATTTCTGGCGAATCAATATGCGTCCAGGTCGCCCATTAGCATTCGGCCATATTAATGAAACGCCATTCTTTGGCCTACCAGGCAATCCGGTTGCTGTTATGGTGTCATTCTTAGCCTTTGTGGAACCAGCCCTTCGTCTTATGCAAGGTGAGCAAAATTGGCAGCCTGTTAAATTAAAAGCTGAAACTGAAAATAAAGTATTTTCACGCTTAGGTAGAACCGAATTTACTCGCGGAATTTACCATTTAGATAAATTCGGGCAATTGAAAGTACGTACAACAGGCAAACAAGGCTCGGGTATTTTGCGTTCAATGAGTGAAGCTAATTGCATCATTGAGATCCCACCACATATTGAGTCCGCTAAAGAAGGTGAAATAGTCACTATTTTACCTTTAGAAGGACGCTTATAAGCTCAACGACTCTCCTCAAGGATCAAGATTGTTAATTTTATCCTTGAGGGTGTCTAAAAAACCGGCACGCAGAGCATAAAGTCAGCAAACAGTCGCAAAGCACTGATTTTCTACTTGCAACCACCTCATTGCATGGTTAATATCTTCTGCGTTCAAAACTGAATCAAACATGATTTCAGCAAGAATATTTTGAAATGTGCGTCCGTAGCTCAGTTGGTTAGAGTACCGCCTTGACATGGCGGGGGTCGGTGATTCGAGTTCACTCGGACGCACCATCTCAAAGTGTTTTCACACTGATATATTTGGGTCCGTAGCTCAGTTGGTTAGAGTACTACCTTGACATGGTAGGGGTCGGCGATTCGAGTTCGCCCGGACCCACCAAATATAAACAAAGCCTGCTTATTATGAGCAGGCTTTGTTGTTTCTGCATCTCTATTTTTCTATCTTTAGCTACCCTTTTCTTGATTATCAAGAAGCACCGCTAAGTATGATGTTTAAACATGATTTATACCCAAGTAACTTCAAGATGCGAGTTTCAGCAAGAATAAAACAAGCTTTAGGCAAGACAAATTGAATATGATCATAGCTATTCTATCTCTGTTCAATTTAACGCTGCCTAAAGATTTGGATGATAGCTCTGAATCCTGCATCTTGAAGTCACTTGGGCATATTAGATACCGACCTTAACCGAACAAAAATGCACAGTATCGCTACTGTGCATTATCATTAGATCTTATTTCGTAGTTTCGCTTGGAGATTAGATCTCGAAACGGATACCTACACTGTAGAAGTTTTCATCCGCATCACCGCCGAAACCAGTGTCACGAACACCACCGCCAGCTAAACTACGGCCATTTTCACCATTACGTAATTCATATGTAGTGTAGATTGAAGACATGTTAGTCAATTTGTATTGAACTTCGAATGTGGTGTCTTTTAGTTCTAGCTCATCACCATCATCGTTTTCCAAGCTACGGTAACCCGCACGGAATGCCCAATCATCATTGAAATCATATACCGCTGTAAATTCCATTACTTTATCAGTACTAGTGCCCGCATAGATACCATCTACTTCATCTTGAGAGTACAACGCACCAAGCATTAATTTATTTAAGTAGTAACGAGTACCCACACCCCAAAATTGATATTCAGCATCAGGGTTAAGGTTTGAATCATCTGCTTTAGTTTTTTGGTATGAAATTACTGGCGCCAATGTCCCTGCATCACCCATATCTAAAGTGTAACGTACCGCTGCGTTGTAACCGTAATCTAACGCTGAAGTATCATTACCAAGGATATAAGCTGCTGATACATCAAAATTACCAATAGTATTTTGGTATTGTAGTGTACCGTCTTGACGGAAAACTTGAACAGCCGTTCTATCAACCATGCCAGCTTGACGCGCCATTGATACATCAGATGTTGCGAAAACATCACCGATATCAGTGAACATGATCAAACCAGAGTCAACACGGCCACCTTTAATTGCACCGTATTCGTGTCCATCAATACCTACCCAGACATAACGAGCGGTAAAATCAGATGAGCCAGCGTCTAATGAATTCGCATATTCAGCCGCACCTACTTGGTATTGCGCCATACCGATCACATCAGCATGCTCGTTAATAGTTTGTGCACCACTTAAACCAATACGACCATCAAATACACCGCGAGTGTCTTGATCGTTTGTACCTTTGTTAGTGATGTTAAAACCTAAACGGCTATACAAGTCGATGTGAGAACCATCTTCTGCTTTATAAAGTTCAGCCGCATTCGTTGCAGCAGAAAAAAGTAGTACAGGGATTAGAGTAGACAGTAGTTGCTTTTTCATCATAAAACCTTCGTTAATATGCGCCATAATTTGGCACTGACTATGACAAACTCGTTGTCATCACCATTATTTTTTATCGTAAAATATCAAGGGCTTTACATTTAAGCGATTGATATTGATAAAAATAAAACAACAAGCACCAATAAAAAACAGTTAATAAAAAATCAGTACTTGTTGGAATGCGCTTAACTTAAGTCAAAAGTTTCATTTCAGCCAAGTATTTTTCAAAAAAATGCTCTAAAAGTGATTAGTAGCAAATAAAATCAAGCCGTAAAACACAAAAAGCAACACAAACGACACGCGCTGTTAACATTTTATCGATTGTTAATTTTTATAATGAATTAACACTTTTAGGATGGGATTCAAAGAAAAGGAAATAAGAAAGGTAAATTTTGCGAGCGAAATTACAAAGCTTCCTTTGATTTATACCAAAGTAATTCAATCAAACGGAAAACATAAGAAACTGACACACAAATGCTTGAAGTGATAATGAAGGATGAAGTGGAAATTTAAATTTGTGAGTTATTCCTTATGGATACGAATAATTTCATCACTTACCCACTGCAATAGTTGCTTAATCGCTTTCGATAAAATCTGATTTTGACGTACTACATACCCTAAAGTAGTCGTCGGGAAGTCAGGAAGTGGTGTCACGATAGAGCTAAGGTTCGTTTTTGATGACACAGAGAAAGCTGGCACAATCGCCACTCCAAAACCGGCTTCAGCCCAATCAATCTGAGCATCAACACTTCCTACTTCCATTATTCGGTAATTTGTAAGTTTTAATGTAGGTAATGCTTCGTCAATCAAATCTCGTGTTCGAGTATCATGACCTAAAAGAATAAGTGTCGGTTCACTCTCAAGTCCATTTAAAGCTCCTGCTTTAGGTTCCTTCGCTTCTTGTTGCCATTGTTGTAGGTTATGTCCTAACGCACACCATTTAATCTGCTGCAATTCAGTGAAATGTAACGGTTGGCTTTGCTTTTGAGCAATAACAAAGCCTAGATCGGCTTCAGCATTCTTAACTAATTCTGAAGCTTGCGATGAAGTAGTATTTAGCAAAGTGAAGTCAATCCCCGGAAACTCAGCTTTAAATAATTGAAACGGCTCAATCAACAGTAATCGGGAAATAATATCACTGGCGGCAATGGTCAATGTTCCTCGGTTTAAATCATTAATCGCATTGAGGTCTGCTTGGCAGATTTGTAGCTCTAACAAAGTACGCTGACTACTTTCAAGTAACCGTTGCCCTGCTTGCGTTAAATGAAATGGATTGCGATCGATTAACTTTACACTGGTCGCCTGCTCTAATTGCTTTAGATGTAAACTGACATTCGGCTGAGTCATATGCAGCGCTGTTGCAGCTTTACCAAAGTGTTTATATTCCGCCAAGGTAACAAAAGTTTTTAACCAGTTAATGTCTAACATAATCCCATCCAGTACTTACCATTTCAATTTATATTATATGAGTTTCTTATCAGTACAATAATTATAATTAATTTCTCTTATTATGTAGGTAGGCATAGCATGATGTCTTAACCAAATTAGGAGAACATAATTATGCCGTCTATTGTTGTTGTAGGTGCAAACTGGGGTGATGAAGGTAAAGGCCGTATCGTAGATTTTTTAGCAGGTGAAGCCGCAGCAAGTATTCGTTTCCAAGGTGGAAATAATGCAGGCCACACTGTGGTAAACGATCATGGAACCTTTAAGTTACATCAACTTCCAAGCGGTATTTTTAATCCTAGTTGCATTGCCGTATTAGGTCCTGGCATGGTGATTAGCCCTGCTGCGTTAAGCGAAGAAATTTTGGAAGTTCAAGCCGCTGGCGTAGAAGTGAAACTATGCATTTCGGATCGTGCGACCTTATGTTTACCTTTACACGCATTAGAAGATACCTTAGAAGAACAGCGCTTAGGTGATGCCGCTTACGGCTCCACTCGCCAAGGAATTGCTCCCGCTTATGGTGATCGCGTAATGAAAAAAGGTATTCTAGTGGGATGGTTAAACCAACCAGAAGTTTTACAAGAGCGTATTCAATTCATGCTCGATTGGAAAATGCCGCAACTTAAAGCGCTCTATCCAAGCTGTGACTTTTCTCAAACCGCCAGTGAAATGACTGAGTGGTTACTTGAAGTCACCGAGGCTTGGCGTCCATTTATTTGCAACGTCACCCAACCACTTAAAGCACTACAAGACAAAGATGCCAACCTATTATTTGAAGCACAACTTGGTGCAGGGCGAGATTTAGTCTATGGCGAGTACCCATACACTACTTCGTCAAATGTCACCGCAGCTTATGCTGGCATAGGGAGTGGTTTACCTGCTCTTCGTCCTGAGCGTATTATTGCAGTAGCTAAATCATTCAGTTCCTCCGTTGGCACAGGTACTTTGGTTACGGCAATGGAAGAACAAGATAATTTCCGCGAAAGTGCTAATGAATATGGCGCAGTAACAGGCCGACCTCGTGATATGGGTTACTTCGATGCAGTCGCTACGCGTAACGGTGTTGAACTGCAAGCCGCTACTGAAATAGCCCTCACTAAGATTGATTGCTTATCTGGTATGCAAGATCTTAAAATTTGTATCGCTTACTCAGGTGAACATACAGAGAACCCAATTTGGCCACAAACCGCTGCATTAAGCCCTGTATATGAAAACATGCAAGGTTGGAATGAAGACATTACAGGTTGTCGCAACTTTGCGGATCTACCACAAGCAGCGCAAGATTATGTAATTCGAATTGAACAACTAATGGGCGTACCAGTAAGTATGGTTTCGGTTGGTCCAGAGCGCGATCAAATGATTATCCGCGCATAATCTACAAGTTCATCCTACAATCAAAACGCTGAGAACTCGGCGTTTTGATTATCACCACAGATAACCTATACCCGAGTGACTTCAAGATGCTGCTCCCGAAGGGCAAGCTAAAACAAGCGTTATGCGGGGGGAATAGTCGAACAAATTATTGTCCAACTATTTTTTGTCTTTAAGATTCACATGCAAATATATAATTGCTTTTTCCCGAATTTTTCACTTTGTACATAGCTTGGTCAGCAAGTGTAATCAATTCTTTTGAATCTTGGCTGTTATCTGGATAAAGAGAAATACCAATGCTTGCCGTTACCATTAATAAATGACGATTAAATTCCACAGGCTCTGCAATTGTATCAATCATTCTTTGCGCCACCATTGAAATGCCATCCTTACCAGCCACATCTCTGAGTAAGATTAAAAATTCATCTCCACCTATTCTCGATACCATGTCTTTATCTCGTACACAGTCGATTAATCGAGATGATATAACTTTTAAAAGTTCATCCCCAGCATCGTGACCAAAAGAATCATTGACTGCTTTGAATCCATCAAGATCGACAAATAACACCGCAACTTTACTACCGCTTTGATTGGAATATTTAATGGCATCATTCAAGTATTCCATCACCATGGTTCTGGTTGGTAATCCGGTTAACGTATCATGATTTGCTATATAGCGAATACGTTGCTTGGCTTTTTTGATATCAGTAATATCTTCTTTAACAGCAACATAATGAGTCACATTTCCAGTTGCTTTTACCATAGGGGCAATTGAAGCAAGCTCCCAAAATTGCTCACCATTTTTCTTTTTACTATATAACTGCCCACGCCAGATTTGCCCATTTTCTAAACATTCTAAAACTTCAAGAACATCGGATACCCAAACCTCTTTAGAATGCAGTAGATCAATACTCCCACCAACAAGCTCTTCCTTGTTATAACCAGTTTTCTTTAGTGACGCAGGGTTAGCATATTCAATAATCCAATCATTATTAACTATCATTATTGAAGAAGCTGAATTCTCGATAGCCAAAAGATAAGATTGAACCTTAGATTCAAGAATAAAATACGTTTGCAAAACCAAAGTAATCGCAAGCCCACAAATGATAAAGATACTACTCAGGTACAATAATGTTTCCGCGGCTCCCCCATTAAGTGGAGCTTTACCACTAGGAGCCAGCATTTCCATAACCCCACGCATAATATGAAAAAATGCAAACAAGCCAAAGATTATGGCAACGGGATAGCTAGACTTCCTTCTAATCTTGTTATTATCGGTTAATAATGTAAACACGATAGCAACCGAAACCATTCCAACAAGGAAAGAATATAATACGGTTCTAATGGTTAAGTTAGGGTCAATATAAAAGAAGTAATAAAATAGAATCGCAATTAAACATGTAATCGCTATATCATAAACTACGAATGCTTTTCGTTCGGTAAAAATACGTAAGCCTTGGAAAATAAGCTGTACTCCTAGCACAATTATCGTATTCACCACTACCACAGAATAAAACATATCGATATAGCCACGCATGGCCGTCAACAAACATCCCATGCCAATTAATAATATTCCTAAAGCCCAATGACCAACTCCGGTCGATTTTGGCCTTATTCTCCATAAAATAGCGAATACAACTGCAGCTCCTATTGTGATAAGGCTAACGATGGCGAATAAAGTTCTATTATCAATAAATATCATGGGGAGAGCCGAATAAAGTAAACTTAAGATTTATGTGGTTTCTATTTTACTGGCTTTCATTCATTAAAAAAATAAATGAATCCGCAACAGGCAGTCATACAACATATGAAAGTAAGTGAATAAATACACATTAACTATTTGAAATGCATAAACTTATCTAACGAACAACAAAGAACTAGTACAGTATTCTTTACACTTAAAGTAAAACAAACATTAATTATTTAACTTAGAAATCAATTCACTGACTAATGAAAGAGAAACTATTGTTCAATTAATAGCCAACCAATTAGAAGTCGCCTAATCCAAATAGTACAAAAATATAAGTCGTAAATATTACAATATGATCAAGCAATAGCACGGCCAGTTTGAATTTGTTATATTTCCAGAATATTAAACAACTAACATGTTTCCCTTTCACACACAAATCCTCCACCAAACGTGATCATCATCACGCAACAAGATCATTTTTTGTTACAACTTAGGAAGATCTTTACCAAGTTCTGCTAATCTCCGATTCACTTTGCAAGTTGTACAAAGTATTCATATGGAGATCAGTTCATGACGAACGATAACAACAAAACCAAACGCTCACTTACGAGCAAAATTCTATTCGGCATGTTTGCCGGTATTCTATGTGGATTTTTAATTCGCACCTTCCTATCCGGTAATGAATTCATTGATGCCTATATCGTCAATGGTTTATTCGATGTCGGTGGCAAAATCTTTATTGCTAGCTTAAAAATGCTAGTTATCCCTCTTGTATTTGTATCTTTAGTTTGTGGTACAAGTTCATTAAAAGACATCACTACACTAGGCCGCCTAGGTGGTAAGACCCTTGCTTTTTATATTACGACAACAGCAGTGGCGATCACACTAGCATTAGTAATGGGTATTTTCTTCCAGCCAGGTTCTGGTGCTGATTTAACATCAGCAGCATCATTTAGTACGGCAGAAGCTCCATCGCTAGGTCAAGTTATCGTTAACATGTTCCCTAGCAACCCAATGGCAGCAATGTCCCAAGGTAATACGCTGCAGGTTATCGTATTTGCAGTACTATTCGGTATTGCGATTAGCCTTGCTGGTGAAGCAGGTCAACGCGTAAGTAACTTCTTCAACGACGTAAATGCTGTAATCATGAAACTAGTGACCATTTTAATGGAAGTTGCGCCTTACGGTATCTTCTTCTTAATGGGAAAACTGTTTACAGGACTTGGTTTAGAGGCAATCGGTAACCTAGCCGCTTACTTCTTAGTTCTCGTTGCGGCTTTACTTATTCATGCATTTGTTACTTATAGTGTGTTACTGAAAGTGCTTTCTGGACTAAGCCCTGTTGTATTTTGGAAGAAGATGAAAGATGCCATTATGTTTGCATTTTCAACCGCCTCTTCTAATGCAACGATTCCAGTGACTATGGAAACGGCAACTCATCGTTTAGGTGTGAGTAATAAAATCGCTTCGTTCACTGTACCGCTTGGCGCAACCATCAACATGGATGGTACTGCGATCATGCAAGGTGTTGCGACAGCCTTTATTGCACAAGCATTTAATGTTGACTTAACCCTTGGTGATTATGTCACTGTTATCTTAACGGCAACGTTAGCTTCAGTGGGTACTGCAGGTGTTCCTGGTGTTGGCCTTATCATGCTAGCAATGGTTCTTAACCAAGTTGGTCTACCACTAGAGGGTATTGCACTTATTATGGGTGTTGACCGTCTACTCGATATGATCCGTACCGCAGTTAACATTACCGGTGACAGTGTTGTGACTTGTATCGTTGCGAAATCTGAAAATGAAATGGATGTTGATACTTTCAACAACCCAAATGCAGGTGAAATTGAGCTAGGCTTACGAACTAAAGCTTAATCTTTCCTCTAATGAATAACCCTTAACCGTTATCATGTAGATAAAACTCGGTTAAGGGTTTTTTACTTTTAAAGTTTCACGCCACCAGCAGACTACCGTATTGAGTGATGCTAATCTGAACACTTACCCTCTTTTATCATGGTGCGCTCTTAATGAATCAAGAAGCCAAAGCAACGATAATATTAATCCTAACCACTATTTTTGCCGGATTAGGTTGGATTTTTTCCAAGCAAGCGATTATGGGTCTCCCTCCTTTTGCTTTTATTGGAACACGCTTTGTCGCCGCATCGTTATTCTTACTACCTTTTTGCTATAAACAATTAGTTGCTTTAACTCGCGGGCAAATTATTAATGCTGCGAGTGTTGGCTTATTAATGTCCTGCGCACTACTCACTTGGGTAACCGCTATTTCTGTTACCGATACCTTGGCAGAGGGCGCCTTTATTTCAAGTCTTGCCATGCTGTTTGCACCACTTGTAGGCTGGGCTCTTTTTAAACAAAAACCAATCCGCATGTTTTGGATTTCTTTGCCATTTGCAGTTTTAGGGTTAGGTTTTCTATCTTTATCTAACGGTTATCAGCATTCTCCTAGCCAAATCTGGTTTTTAATATCTGCTGTATTATTAGCCTTTCACTTTAATTTTAATGCTAAATATGCCCAAAGCGTTCCAAGTTTAGCGTTAGCCTGTATTCAACTTTTTGTGGTCGGTACAGTGGGAACTATCGCTTCACTTTCGCTAGAGCAGTGGCCCGATCAAGTCAGCAATGAAACTTGGATGTGGGTAGCATTAAGTACCATTTTAGCCACCAGCTTACGCTATGTAATGCAAACCATAGGACAAAAGCTCACCACATCGGGCAATGCGGCAATTATTATGATCTTAGAGCCGGTGTGGGCAAGTTCATTAAGTGTGGTCTTTTATGGCGATGATATGCCGATAGGAAAAGTAATTGGTTGCGCTCTGATCCTGTGGTCGCTCTTTGTTTACCGAGGTGGCGCTAAATTATTAGAAAGGCGGCAAAAAAGGCTGCCGCCTGAGCCCAACAAAGAATAATTAAGTCTCTATTTACTCGCTTGGGCATAAAAATGGTGAACGGGACCGGATCCTTTACCCACATTAAGCTCATCGGCATGAGTTAATGCATTTGATAAATACTGCTTAGCATGCCCAATCGCCTCTGTTAGATCAAAACCTTGTGCCAAATAAGAAGCGATAGCAGAAGAAAGCGTACACCCTGTTCCGTGAGTATTTTGGGTTGCAATACGTCGATGAGTGTAGACCGCGGTTTGGTTTCTTTGAATAAGCCAATCTCGGCTTTCCTCACCTCTAAAGTGCCCGCCTTTTAATAAAATATCCACCTTATGCAATTCTGAATGGGCTTTTAACTTCTCAATAAAGCCTTCAATTTCACTCTCTGATTTTGGTTCAGGCTCCCCAATCAACAACCCGGCTTCAGGTAAATTCGGTGTGATTAATTCTACTAAAGGAATAAGCTTTTCTTTCAGTGTATTAATTGCGGCAGGTTGAATTAATGGGTCACCGCTAGTGGCAACCATAACTGGATCTAACACTACATTCATTAAGTTATAGTGCGTTAACTTTTCTGCTATTACTTCTATTACATCACTATCGTTCAACATACCAATTTTAACTGCGGCAATATTGATATCAGAACAGATAGAATCGAGTTGCTGACCAATAAATTCAGCTGAAACAGGAAAGATGGCATCTACTCCTTGAGTATTTTGCGCTGTGAGTGCAGTAATAGCAGAACAGGCAAAACTTCCTGTTGCAGAAATAGCTTTAATATCAGCTTGGATACCAGCTCCACCACCAGAGTCCGATCCTGCGATAGTTAGTACATTAGGAATATTAGAAGTGTGTGGCGATGGGAAAGTTGATTGAGACATGCATTACTTCCTTTTAGCGCACAGAAGTAATACACATGTAGAGATAAAAAAAGCTCAACACGTTGGTACTAGTTCCCTACGCTGATGTTAATCAGATCAGGTTCAACGGGTCTCACATAAGTGATCTCAGCCTTTGCTGGCTCCCCGACTAATATGCTTAATGCTTGGATGTTTATGATTTAAACTATACCGAAAGTAATTTGAATTGCAGTTAGGCAACAAATAAATGAGGGCGAATGAACGACGTCTACAAAACTACAACTTCAAGTACAACGGATATAACCAGGCACCAATGATGGCTTTAATGTAGAGTTAACCGTTCAAATTGTAAAGCCATTCACTCAAAACAAGTGATCATGTTCTTATCCCCAAGTAGCTTCAAAGATACAAAATTCAAAGCTATCATTTAGCCTTTAGACAGGAAAGATTGACACAAAAAATATCGACTTGGGTATATATGAAATTTTTCTTATAAAAGAGCTATCTATTCATTAGCATTTACTGTAATCACGATGAGACCAAACCATGCCAGACCTATTGATGTCACAACAATCACTTATTCGAATTAGTGTATTTACTCTAATTCTGGTAAGCATGGCGATTTGGGAAATCAAAAAACCGAAAAAGCGTCTCACTCAACCTAAGCTCTATCGATGGACCAATAATTTAGGTTTGGTATTACTTAACAGCGTTCTATTACCTTTCACTCTTCCATTTCTAGCAATCAGTTTTGCCTATTTAATGCAGAACAACCACGTGGGTTTATTTTATTGGTTTAACATCCCTGCATGGCTAAATGTAGTATGTAGCTTACTCTTATTAGATATCGTGATTTACTGGCAGCACCGTCTATTTCATAAAATCCCACTGCTTTGGCGCTTACACCGCGTGCATCATGCCGACCAAGATATCGACGTCACCACCGGTTCGCGCTTTCATTTCATCGAGATTTGGCTTTCGATGCTAATTAAACTCGCAACAATTGCCTTGTTAGGAATTTCTCCCCTAGCTGTCTTTGTATTTGAAATCATACTCAACGCCAGTGCGATGTTTAACCATAGTAATGTGTCATTGCCTTATCGCATGGATGAGCGTTTAAGAAAATGGATTGTCACACCAGATATGCACCGAGTTCATCATTCTATTCATCGCAATGAAACCGACAGCAACTACGGGTTTTGTTTATCCGTTTGGGATCGTTGGTTTGGTAGTTATATTAGCCAACCGAAAGGTGGCCATGAAAATATGACCATTGGGATTAACTTATTCCGCTCAACCAAAGAACAATCTCTATTAAAGATGTTGTCACAACCGTTTAGAAATAACACAGACGGCTGAGCTTATGTTCATTACTCTCTGAATATGCGAAAACTAAAAGAACCTCAGCCATCGCAATAAAATAAATTCTAATACAAACGTCACACCAAGCCCTGCACAAAAGATAAAGAACGCCAATGGATTATCAACGCCGGGGATTCCACCAACATTTATACCTAATAAACCAGTTAAAAAGCTGACAGGAAGAAATATCGCCGCAATCACAGTAAACAAGTAGGTGTTACGGTTCATCTTCTCGGCTTGTTCTTGTTCAATATCCGCTTTAATTAACTGGATCTGCTCAATATAAAAATCAATCGATTCATTAATTCGAATTACTGTATCTAATGCATTACGCATTTTTAGTTCAACTTCTTCCATTTCTGGATGACCAACATTTAAGAAATCATCGTGTGCGTAGCGTTGAGGCTTCATAAAGCGACGAAGTTTTAATAAACGTTTATGAATTACATGTAAATCACTGTTTTTACCATCACCTTCTTCAATTTCAAATAACTGCTCTTCTACTTCATTCAAGAAACCCGCGATGTTTTGGTTTAAGCCTTCAATAATCGCTAATAATAAACGAGCGGTATTTTTCGGTCCTTTTTGTTCACGTAATGCATTGCGAATGCCGGTAATGGCTTTAGACGATATTTTACGAGTTGAGATTAACGTGCCTTTATGCCAAAGAATGCGCACACTCAACATATCATCTGGCATTGCACCTTCATTTAAGTTCACGCCACGCATAATAAGTAAAAATGATTGATCATCAAAGATCTCAAAACGTGGACGCGTATCATCAGCAAGCAGACTATCGACCACACCACTTTCGAAATCATTATCTAGCAACCATTCACGTAATGCTCCGGCCTCACGCTGACAATGATACCAATGATTCTCTTGTAGCATATCTAACGGATCTTTAGGTTCAACCAATTGCGCTGGTTGGGTAGAAAAATCCCACTGTTCAATCAAAAAGCTATGTGACATATTGCCTGCTCTCACTTTTCTATTTATTTCATGTTATACCCAAGTGACTTCAAGATGCAGAATTCAGAGCTATCATCCAAGTCTTTAAACAAGAAAGATTCGTACAGGAATGTAATCACCTTTCAAACGAATATGACGCAGCCTTTCTATTATAAAAAAGAAGAGGCTTGGATGGAGCTCCCGAAGGGCAAGTTAAAACAAGCTTTATGCGGCGTTAAATTAAATAGAGATAGAATAGCTATGATCATATTCAATTTGCCTTGCCTAAAACTTGTTTTAATCTTGCTGAAACTCGCATCTTGAAGTTACTTGGGTATATTAACGCAGAGGTTACATTAGGCTGCAAGAACTAGATATGCTAAATGCTGGTTAGATGTAAAATTATCGCTAATCACCACCACTATCCACAAAGTAAACAGGTAAGAGATTTATTAATGAAGAAGCTGATTATTCGAAAAATAAAAATAGGCATGTTGTTTGTCATCCCTTTGGTGATCGCGAGCTGGGTGGTTAACGCTGTTGTTCGGTTTATGGATAAAACGGCAAGCTACTTTTTACCTGAAAGCCTACACCAAACTCTAAGCGATATATGGGGTTTTGGGTTAATAGCAGCCATCGTTTTAATGCTCATCGTTGGAATTATTTTTGATGGCAATTTACAGCAGCGTTTCTACACTTGGTTATCAGAAAAAACCATTAACCGTATCCCCGGCTTCGGTATCATTCATAGCTCTACCAAGCAAATTATGGAAGCATTAACGTCAGAGGAATCACCTTTCAAAAAACCTGCATTTAGCCGCTCTTGGTCTGGTCCCAATTCGAAAGAAATCGTATTTGATCTCGGTCCAACTTGGATGATTCCAAATCAAAGTGGTGAAAAGTTTTTAGGCCCAGATGGCGAATTCTATCCAGTACCAGAAGAAGGCTATCGTGTAGTTTTCGTTCCCCAAGCCATTAACTTATCTAATGGTTATGTTCGCTTTGAAAAAGAAGAAGATTTAATTTACGTGCCTCACCTTGCCGTTGAACAATTAACCGCAACATTGGTTTCATGCGGCTTAACCTTACCGAAAAAACCCGATGATGCCCTAGGTAGAGTGCTAAAGAATGAACAAGACATGCAACAAGCACTAAAAGAATGGAAAGAGAAGCAAAGCTCAGAGTCCGTTGAAGTGAGTTAATCATAAAAGCAATAGTGCACACCTTTAACTAAGTCGTGCACTATTGATTAATCAATAAACCGCTTATTGAAACGCAGGACGCTCCGATACCTTGTTATACCAAGTTTGAATATTTGGATAGATATCTAGCGCTTTGATCTCCAACGCTTTCTCACACACAAAACCGACAAAAAGAAACCCTGTAATATCTACAATGCTAAAACGCTCACCAGCAATATATTGATTCTTAGCTAATTGCTTATCTAATTTCGGTAGAAACTCTTCTACACGTAACTTCGCTTCGTTGCCCCATGCTTCGACGCAACGTTCTCGGTCAGCATAAACACCAGATAAATTACGGAAGGCTTGAAAACCCATATGCAGGCCATCAAGTTCTACAATACGCTGCCACATTTCTACTAAACCCTTTTCAGCCGGAGTCGTTCCAAATAGTGATGTATCATTTTGGTGTTCCGCAAAAAAGCGACAGATCGCGATGGTTTCACTAATACAAGTACCATCATCAAGCTCTAACATTGGCACTTTGCCGTTAACACTTTTTTCCAAGTATTCCGATGTTAAGTTTTCCCCTTCACGAACATTAAGCTGAACACGGTCAACTTCTACTCCTAGTTCCTTCAAAAAAATCCCAACACGGCGTGAGCTTGGGTTCGCAGCAAATTCATATATTTTCATTGTGTCTTCCTTTTCTAAACGTTCGTTTAGTTATAATTTAGCGAATAACTAAACGATCAGTCAACAACTTCTTTAACCTCGATTAAATTCTTGCTACATTCGTAACCATCTTAGGCAATAAATAGGCGAGTCGCTTCGTGGCAAGAAGAAGTAATTTTAATAAAGATGAGAAATTAGTAGAGGCAATGCAGCTGTTTTGGCAGCAAGGTTACGCTAATACCTCTATATCGGATCTTGTTGAACACTTAGCCATCAATCGTTTTAGTCTTTATAATACTTTTGGTGATAAGCATGCTTTATATATCAATGCTCTCAACTATTACCTTGAAAACATATCAAAGCCTGCTGCTAAACCGCTTTTTGCCCCCAACGCAAACTTGGAAACGTTAACGGATTTTTTGCTTAATTTTTCTAATCTTCAAAAAAGCCAAAAATTCGGCTGCTTCATTCAAAATGCCCTACTTGAGCACGCTAACCGAGATCAAGATGTTCAAATAACAGGAAAATGCTTATTTGCTTATTTAAGTGATGGGGTGACTAACTGTTTGAATCATGCCAAAGCGCAAGGACAATTGAGTGAAGGTGTAGAAATATCTAGTCTGACAGATTTAATCCTCACTCAAATACAAGGTATGCGAGTCTTAGGAAAAGCTAAGCAATATAACCGATTAGATAATGCAACAAACATGCTGATCAGCATTCTAAAACACAATTAAAAAGGCAGGTGAAACAGCGCTATTACAAGCTCTGCCTCATCTGCCTTCAATTTAATCATTTTGTTAGATTTGAAAAGTGGGTTACCACATCAAATCATCAGGAACCACGAAATCTGCGTACGGATCATCTTCATCTTGCTCTTCTTGAGTCAGGACATTATTCAATACAATGCTTTCTTCATCACGTTGGAAGATTTTGTCTGCCACACTTGCCGGAATAATCGCATAACCCTCTAGGTAACGAGCAATCGCTAAACGACCTTTGGTTAATTGATCTTGCGTTGGCTTATCGACATAAAGCTTTTTCACTAATGAACCATCAGTAAAGTTATACCCGATATCACCGTCTGCAATTTCAATACGGTTCATTTCAATCAATTGCTTCACTTGCGCTTTCAATTCTTTGGTTAATTGCTGTTTTTTCTGCTCAGCATTTAACGCTTTGTCACGCTCAAGTTGCGCTTTTTTATTCGCTTCAACCGCTTCTCTAGCTTCACGAGCTTGAACGCGAGATTTTTTCGATGATTTCTTCGCTTTCTCTAATTTTTTATTACTCACCAAGCCTGCTTTAAGCATTTGCTCTTGTAGTGTCAGTTTTGCCATGATGCTCTCTTTACGACGTAATCTTTGCGGTGATTATACCCAAGTAACTTCAATATGCGAGTTTCAGCAAGATTAAAACAAGTTTTAGGCAAGGCAAATTGAATATGATCATAGTTACTCTATTTCTATTTAATTTAACGCCACATAAAGCTTGTTTTAACTTGCCCTTCGGGAGCTTCATCCAATTCCCTTCTTTTTGATAAGAGAAAGACTGCGTCAGATTCATTTGAAAGGTGATTACATTCCTGCACAAATCTTTCTTGTTTAAAGATTTGGATGATAGCTCTGAATTCTGCGTCTTGAAGTCACTTGGGTATATACCTTTAAAAAGATCCAATTTGCGAGACAGTTATATGTTAGAATCCGCCGTCAACGCATCTCTTATCAATAACAGTGTGAAAATTCCAATGTCAGCCCCCTCTTCGTCTCTTCCTAGCTATCAAGAAATAGAATCACAAGTGGAACAGTGGTTACTTGATGTCGTGATCGGTTTGAACTTATGCCCTTTCGCAGCCAAGCCGCAACGTAATAAGCAAATTAAGATCATGGTTTCGAAAGCTGAAGTTGAAGAAGCATTATTAGAAGATGTTTTCCAAGAATTCACCACGCTCGTTAATACGCCAGTTTCCGAGCTAGAAACCACATTAGTTGTCATTCCTCACATGCTACAAGATTTTGACGACTATAATTTCTTCTTAGATTGGATTGACGCACTGATTAAACAAGAACAATGGGAAGGCACATTCCAGGTGGCAACCTTCCACCCAGATTATTGTTTCGCGGGTGCTGACCCTGATGATGCTGAAAACTTAACTAACCGAGCGCCCTATCCAGTGCTTCATCTTATTCGTGAAGAAAGCATGGAAAAAGCGGTAAAACATTATCCAAACCCAGAAATGATTCCAGATACCAATATCGCTCGGGTAGAAGGCTTAACGGAAGAAGAAAGGCAACAGCTTTTCCCTTACCTTTTTAAAGCCAAGTAGCCTTCCCAGCTATATTTGAGCTGATAACGACACAAATTTAATAAAAGTATAAAAAGATAATCACTATGAAACGAGTAGTCTTATATGTGGCTGACAAATGCCCACACTGTAAAGCCGCTAAAATGTATTTAGATTCAAAAGGCATTAAGTACCGTTTGTGTAATGCCAAGATGCAACGCGGACGCAAAGAGCTTGAAGCGATGGGCGCACGTGGCGTACCTGTTTTGAAGATCGGCGACCGTATGATGGCAGGATGGAACGCCGCCAACTTCGACAAAATTTATAACAGTTAAACCCTATCCCTCGAAAACTGGGGCCGTCTCTTCAACGACCATGGCTTCATATACCGGGTAAACAAATTTATAGAGTAAGCCGATGATGTGCTTGCTCTTCCTTTAAGGAAACCATTTTGACCACAGATTCTCCTACAAACAAAGCACCTTCAAATACTGCTTTTTCTAGCCTTGCATTAGATCCTGCACTAATCGAAAACTTAACCTCTTTGGGTTATGAATCTATGACGCCGATTCAAGCCGATAGCCTACCCTTAATGATTGCTGGCAAAGATGTGATTGGCCAAGGTAAAACCGGCTCAGGCAAAACCGCCGCATTTGGCTTAGGCTTATTAGCCAATTTGAACGTAAAGCGTTTTCGTGTGCAATCTTTAGTACTTTGCCCTACCCGTGAATTAGCAGACCAAGTCGCTAAAGAAATCCGCAAACTGGCGCGTAGCATTCACAACATCAAAGTATTAACGCTTTGTGGCGGCATGCCATTTGGCCCGCAAATTGGTTCACTAGAACATGGCGCACACATTTTAGTGGGTACACCGGGTCGTATTCTTGATCACCTAGATAAAGGCCGTATTGATTTATCAGAACTAAATACCCTAGTGCTTGATGAAGCTGACCGAATGCTAGACATGGGCTTTCAAGATGCATTAGATGCCATCATTGAACAAGCACCAACCCAACGTCAGACTTTACTATTTAGTGCCACTTTCCCACCAGAAATTAAAAAAATTGCGAACCGCATCATGCGCAGCCCTGAGCTTGTGAAGGTAGAAAGCCAGCACACTAACTCAAGCATTTCTCAATTCTTTTATAAAACTAATTCATTTGAAGACCGTTTAAAAGCAACTCAGATACTACTACTACAACACAAACCAGAATCATCTGTGATCTTCTGTAATACCAAGCGTGAAACTCAAGAAGTAGCAGATGAACTGCATTACAAAGGCTTTGATGTGATCGCCCTACACGGTGATTTAGAGCAACGCGACCGCGACCAAGCCCTACTACGTTTTGCTAACAAGAGTGCGTCTATCCTAGTTGCAACCGATGTGGCTGCACGTGGTCTAGATGTTGAAAACCTAGACGCAGTCATCAACTTCCAACTAGCACGTGATGCAGAAGTTCACGTACATCGTATTGGTCGTACGGGCCGTGCTGGCAGTAAAGGTATGGCGTTTAGCCTATTTGCTGAAAAAGAAATGTTTAAAGTTGCTCAAATTGATGAGTACATGGACATTGAAATTTTACCATCGACATTACCTTCAGACAGCGTGTTAACTGACACTCCATTTGAATCAAAAATGGCGACCATACAAATTGATGGTGGCAAAAAACAAAAAGTCCGTGCTGGAGACATTCTAGGTGCTTTAACTGGCGGTGATAATGGCGTAGACGGCAAACGTGTTGGTAAGATCCACTTATTCGACATGCGTGCTTATGTAGCAGTTGAAAAAGGCATTGCCAAACAAGCACTGAAGAAGATTTCAAACGGAAAAATGAAAGGAAAAACTTTCCGTGCTCGTATTATCTAGACGTTAGCAGCAACTAGATTTAAAATGATAAACCTTGCCCTGAAGAGATTCGGGGCAAGGTTTTTTGTACAAAATAACCGGTTAGTTTTTTATTAAGTAACCGGCTAGTTATGTCTTTGAGAAGTTAATAAACCTTACTCTTATTGTTTTTTACACTGATAAAATAAATCTAACGATTCTTTATATACTTCTGTTTTCACATTCATAGCACCAAGCAATGAATGAAATACATAGTCTTGAGATAAGTCATTTCTTTTTTGAAGTTTCTTCATGCAATTTTCATTCAATGACATCCCCTGTTTAAAAGAAGAAGACATCCATAACATCATAGGAACTGTTTTTTGATATTCAGGTGCGATCGCGTATGGCATTCCATGCAAGTAAATACCATTTTCGCCTAATGATTCACCGTGATCAGAAATATAAAAAAGTGCCGTATCATGGTCTTTTTCATCAGATAAAATATCTATTATTTTTGATAAAAACAGGTCAGTGTACATAATTGTATTATCGTAAGTATTAATAATTTGTTGTTTACTACAATTTTCAATATCACTTCTATTGCAAACTGGTGAAAACTCACGCTCCATTTTAGGGTAACGCTTAAAATAAGTTGGTCCATGACTCCCAATAATATGTAAAATAATAACTTGATCTTTTTGTTTTATATCTTTCTTGAGGTCTTTTATTAAAATTTCATCAAAGCAAGTTGAACCATCACACAAATCATTATCTGAATCTCTTGAAATCATGACTTTATTTATATTTTTAGCCACATCTTTATCACCACCGTCGTTGTCCTTCCACAATACGTCAATGCCAACTCTATTTAAAATATCAAGCACATTATCTTGATTATTCGCAATATCATGATCATAGTTATTACGATTTAATGCTGAAAACATACAAGGTACTGATATAGCGGTTGCCGTTCCACATGAACTAACATTTTTAAATGAATAGACTGATTTTTTTTCTGTGTATGGCGTCGTATTACGACTATATCCGTTAGTTGGATAGTTCTGTGCTCGCGCGGTTTCCCCAACAACCATGATTAATAGTTTAGGTTTATGATATAAATTATTATTGGTTACTTTTGCATCTAAACCAATCTCTCTATACACAATAGGATAAGAAAAGTATTCATGTTTAATATATTTATACGTACTATAAATAAATTCATTTGGAATGATCATTCTTTTTAAGTAACTGTTATTTCTTCCAATTGACACATAATCTTTATAAAAGAAGATTGCGACAAAGAAAATAACCACAATGGAAAAAACAAGTAATTTTATCTTATCTAATATAACAAACCACAATGAACGCTCTTTTTTTATGTTTACGAATAAAAGAATTAATGAAGGGATGATACCGAAAGATATGAACCAAATGAAAAATGGCCAGTTAAAATAAGAAAAAGCTTCACTTTTATCTGTTTGAAATATGTTTCTTATCATATCAACATCAAAAAAAACACCATAAGTAAAGCTAGAGTAACTAACGATACTGGATATCAATACAACAGGAACAAATACAACCTTTATCACATAAGGAAACGTAAAAACATTGAATATAATAGTTAGGCATGAAAATAAAAAAAATGGGATAGAAACCAAAAAAAACCAATTAACATACCCTTCTTCAAGCATAATTTTATATACTTTAAAATAAACAGGCATATTTATAACTAAAGCAAAAAAAGCTGCGAGTAGTATCGTTATGTTAAATAGTGATAGATTACCCAAAGAGGATGACTTTTTCATAGATACCAGTATAAGTAGTTTATATGCCACTTATACTAGCCATGAAAAATGTAAATGTATGTCAGTGCTTTGTATGGTTATGTCGACATTAAAAACGAGTATCTACAAAATGAAGATTCGAAATTCAAAAAGATACAACCAACTAATTGAATAACAATAAGTTTAATGAACTCTCACAGCCTTCTCAACAGGTAGGAATAATGTAAACTTAGCACCACCAAAAACACTATTGCTAATTTCAATACGTCCATCATGTAACTTTATGATTTGCTTAACAATGGCCAACCCTAATCCAAAACCTTCATTCTCTTTATTTCTTGACGAATTAGCACTGTAGAAAGCATCAAAAATAAATGGCCAATGTTCCTCTGGGATTCCATCTCCATCATCTTCAACTGTAATATTCCAATATCCATTTTTCACTTGATATGAAAGATATATTGATGAGCGACAATACTTATTTGCATTACCAATCAAGTTATTTATTGCTTGTGTCAAGATATAAGGGTCACAATCTAAATAACCGTTGGGGGTGCTATCGATAACATGAATATTTGATTGGTTATGAGAATTCCATTTAGTAATAATGTTTGATAACCACTCTTCTATCGCTACATTAACGACTTTCAATTTTATATCGGCCCGCTCTACTTTCGCATAATATAACAACTCATTCACCATTGCGTCCATTTCATCAATATCTTCAATAATACTGGTTACTCTTTTCTTTTGTTCTGGTAAAAGGTTACCTTCTTGTAACAGTTCAGCTTGCCATTGAATGCGGAATATAGGTGTTCTCAACTCATGAGCAACTGCATTAGTAAGTGCTTTGTTGGTATATATTAATGATGAAATTTTATCTGCCATATAATTAAAGCTTCGATTTAAAGCTCCTACCTTATCCGCACTTTTTTCTGATACTCGCATATCAAAATTTCCATTAGCAAATGCAAATGTAGCTTTCTCTAAAGAACGGACACGACGGCTAAGAAACCACGTAAAAAGGATACTGTAAAGTGCAAAACCTACAATGAAAAATACCCATAATATGTCATTATCAAATTCAATTGATCGTCGTAACGGAGTATTCATATCAGGACGTAAGCTATAAATATCGTCATCAAGTTTAAAACGAAACCATAGCACTCTATCTGCGTCATGATAGGTATGGCTTTGTGGGGCAGTGTGGAAAAAAAATTGTTGGATATCTTCTGGAAGAGTATTTGGTTTTGTTAAAATCTGTCGTGTTGTTTTTGCGTAATTATTTACAGCAGTTAAGGCTGCCTCTTCTCCTTGATGCCGGTAAATTTCCCCGACTAAACTACGCAGGCCTTCTCCTTCAAAGTCTTCAAGTAAATAATCGTAATCAACATTTAAATCATAAACAATAAAATTATAACCGCCGACAATTAAACATAAATGTAAAACTAGCCCTAAAAAACATTCAAAATAAATGCGACGCATTGGCTTATTCCCATACATCTGAGGCAAAAAGATATCCTTTACCTCGTACTGTAATTATCTTATTTGGTGAAAGTGAGTTATCCCCTAGCTTCTTTCTCAGCAATACTATTTTATTATCTATCGTTCTATCTATACCATCATATTCAATACCACGGATTTTTTTCGTTAATGTCTCTCGTGATACAGGTGTGTCAGCACTCTGAGCCAGTATCCAGAGTAGATCAAACTCACTATCAGTAAACGGTATCAATTGCTGATTATATGTACATTTTTTTCGATTAAAATCTAACTCAAGCTGATTGAAAGAAAGTTTTTTCATTTCGTCTTCATTCTTAGAGTCACGCCTTAATACGGCTCTTAATCGAGCTAATAATACTCGTGGTTTAATCGGCTTGGTAATGAAGTCATCCGCACCGACTTCAAGGGCTGCAACATGATCAAAATCATCATCACTAGCGGTTAACATTACAATTTTTCCCGTATATTCTTTTCGAATACGTCTACAAATGCTGAGGCCATTTTCTCCTGGTAGCATAAGATCTAAAATTACAATGGCAGGATTCAGTTGAACCAATAGCTCCGTAATATGTGAGCCATTTGACAATACATGAACATCGAACTGTTGCTGATTGAAATAGTCTTTCAGCATGCTCTGTAATTTGATGTCATCTTCAACAATGACGAGAGGGATCTTTTTTATCATAAAAATTTCATATGTCTGATACGCATTGAGATAAAAGCATGAATACTTATTCTTAGCAAGTATGGACTTAAAATGCCTCAATGCGCTCAAGAAAATAACTTTTATTCGATTGCTCTGTTTTGATCCACAAAAATCACCTCATTAGTATCAAACCCTCTATCTTGACTCATCTTTATAAATTTTTGCTTTACCGTGTTATCTACGGTTGGAGTCCGGGACAATAACCAAAGGTAATCGTGCTCTGGGCCAGAAACGAATGCGTATTGACCTGCGGGATCTAGATAGAAGATGACGTATGAACCATAGAACGGCCCAAAGAAAGAGACTTTTAAATAGCCTTCATTGGGCTTGTTAACAAAATACGCTTTGCCTTCTGCTTGTTGCCATTCTCCCTCTTCGGTTGAGTAACCACGGTTAATGACTTTAACGCCGCCATCTTCTTTTAATGAGTAGTCAGCGGTGACTTGTGTTAAACCGCGTTCAAAGGAGTGATCGAGACGAGCGATTTCATACCATGTGCCTAGGTATTGGTTTACATCAAACTCTTGAATAGGAGTGACGGATTTCGGCATGCCTAAGCAGCCAGTAAGGAGTAGCGCAGTGAAAAGCGGGAGTACTCTAGAAATGTATTTAGAAAATGTCATACAACGTCCTTGTTTTAGATTCATCCATGACTCTACGAAGCTGGCTTATAATTAGATCAAATTAATGTCCACCAGCTTTTGAGAATACATTAATCACAAATACGCCTAGTAAAATCAGCCCCATACCGAGTATTGCCGGTAGATCCAACTTCTGACCAAAAACCATCCAACCTACTGCGGCAATCAGCACAATGCCGAGACCCGCCCAAATAGCATAAGCAATACCTACCGGAATGGTTTTTAAGGTTAAGGATAAAAAATAAAACGCTGCTACATAGCCAAAAACCACGATTAATGAAGGTATTAGCTTGGTAAAGCCTTCACTGGATTTCATCGCCGAAGTAGCAATAACTTCAGACATAATCGCGACACCTAAAAACAACCATTGCTTCATATATTGCTCCTACATCGATAATGAATATACGCTAACCCATTAAATAAAAAGAAATTTTACCTGATAACCATCTCAACTTCACTAGAATTAATATTCATTATCACTAGTTCAGTACCTTGTTTACTTAAAATTTCAAATAAGTTTGACTAAAGTCTCACTTTATAAATCATCAAAATTTAATAATTTATGTGCTACAAAAATGCAACATTACTAGCATTTAAAACTACACTTTAAAAAACAACAAAGCACCATTCTCCTAATTTTCTAATAGACTTGGTTTTATACATTGTTATCGAGCTTATTTAAGGAAGATCATGAAAGTAGCAATCTTAGGTGGTGGAGTATTGGGCGTCACAACGGCTTGGTATCTGGCAAAGTCGGGTCATGAAGTAACGGTGATAGATAGACAGAACCATGTTGCGGAAGAAACTAGCCATGGCAATGCTGGAATGATATCCCCTGGGTATAGTTCTCCTTGGGCCGCTCCCGGTGTGCCTTTCAAAGCGATTGGTTGGATGATGCAAGATCTTTCTCCTTTTATGATCAACATGAAAGAACTCGATGGTTATACTCTGTCGTGGATGAGCAAAATGTTAGCGAATTGCAATACCAAGAGTTATCAAACCAATAAAGCTCGCATGTTACGTGTCGCTGAATATAGCCGTGATTGTTTTGTCGATCTTCGTAAAGAACTCAATCTTAACTACGATGGACGCCAAAAAGGCACATTGCAGTTATTCCGTAAACAAAAACAAATTGATGTTCTACAAAAAGATATTGCAGTACTAAAACAACTGGGAATACCTCATCAAGCTTTAGATATGCAAGGTTGTATTGAGCATGAACCAGCGTTAGCCAATGTGAAAGATAAATTTGTTGGCGGCCTACGCTTACCAGGTGATGAAACTGGTGATTGTTATAAATTTACTTCCGAGCTCGCTGCGCAATGTGAAGCGCTTGGCGTGACGTTTATGCTCAATACCAATATTGAACATTTAGTTGAATCGAACGGTAAGATTGTTAGCGTGAAAACAGATAAAGGAGTAATAAAAGCCGATACTTTTGTTTGCGCACTAGGCAGCTATTCACCTAAATTGATGAAACCGTTAGGAATTGACCTACCAATTTACCCAATTAAAGGGTATTCACTCACTTTACCGATTGAAGATGAATCCCGTGCTCCTCAATCGACCATTATGGATGAAACTTATAAAGTCGCTGTTACACGTTTTGAAGATCGTATTCGTGTCGGTGGCACCGCAGAAATAGCCTCATTTAATTTAGAACGACCGCTTAAGCGCCGTGCCAGTATTGATTTTGTTATTCAAGATATGTTTCCGGGAGCGGCAGATGTTGCCAAAGCAGAGTTTTGGTGTGGATTACGTCCGATGACACCAGATAGCACACCAATACTCGGTGGAACCAAGTACCCCAATTTATACATGAACACCGGGCATGGTACTTTGGGCTGGACAATGTCGCTTGGCTCTGCCAAATTCGTAGCAGATATTATCAATAACAAACAGCCTGATATTGATCCTGAAGGCTTATCTATTGAGCGTTACTATGGCTAGACCAACCAAAGCAAGCATTGATCTTGCCGCATTTCGACATAATTACCGCGTGGCTAAAGCGCAGTCTCCAAACTCAAAAGCAGTAGCAATCATCAAAGCCGATGCTTATGGCCATGGCGCTGTAAAATTAGCGCACTCTCTATCAGAAGCTGATGCCTTTGGTGTGGCCTGTATTGAAGAAGCAATTGAGCTACGTGAAGCCGGTATCAAGCAGCCAATTCTATTATTAGAAGGTTTTTTTGAAGCGTCAGAGCTTGAGCTTATTCAGCGCCATCATTTATGGACAGCCTTACATAGCCAACATCAAATTGAGGCAATAAAGCGTCAGCCAGAATCTTACAATTTTAATGTCTGGCTAAAACTTGATAGTGGTATGCATCGGTTAGGCTTTTCTCCGCAAGACTACCCCTCTGCCTTTGAACAATTAAGCGAATTACCACAGGTGGATAATATCGTTCACATGACTCATTTTGCATGTGCCGATGAGCTTGATAAGTCGATGACACAAAGCCAACTGAAAACGTGCAAAGCAACTTTGGCTCAATTAAAAACACAAACAAGTAGTTTTGCCAATAGCGCCGCGACCTTAGCCCATCCATCAAGCCATAGTGAGCAATTTAGCGGTTATACTCGACCGGGTATTATGCTGTATGGCGCAGATCCACTTTTACACCCGAACTCAGCTTCAAAACAACTGATTCCGGTAATGACATTGACCTCAAAAATCATCGCAATACGTGAAGTGAAAGCGCAAGAATCCGTTGGTTATGGTGAGCGTTATCGTTGTGAACGTAATATGAAGATAGGCACGGTGGCAATTGGTTATGCCGATGGATATCCAAGACATGCCAAAGACGGCACACCAGTGATGGTTGATGGTATTCGTACTCAACTTGTTGGCCGTGTTTCGATGGACATGCTGACAGTAGACTTAACAGACATCCCAAATGCTGATATCGGCTCTACCGTTGAATTATGGGGTAAGAACGTAAAATCTGCTGAAGTTGCGCACTGTTGCGATACCATTCCTTATACCTTATTTACCGGCATAACTCGCCGAGTATACAAGGAATATAGTGAATAACATTATCTAACATACCCGTTACTTTTCTCTTCCTATCGCTGCGGGTAAAGCTTGCTTGGTGAACTCCATAAAGGCTTTATCCGCCACCGACAAATACCCAGTTTTACGCCAAGCCATTCCTATTTTGAGCGTGATTGGAGGATCAAATGAAATACCTACCACACCTTTTTCTTGTTCAGTCACTAATTTCAATAATGCCCCAATCGCAAAATCTTTCTGTACCACTTTTAAAATCATCGGTATCAAATTAGTTTCAATGGAAATATTCGGTTCAAAGCCATGTTCAATGCATAACTTATCGACCATTTCTCGATGAAAGTACCCTTTCTTAAACATGATTAATTCTTGAGAGAAGAACTCGGTAATAGAAATTGAACGCTTAGTAGCAAACTCATGTTCAGGGCTTACCACCACTAACATTTCATCTTCCACTAATGGTTCAATTGCCAGAGAGTCCGGTACGTTTTCGTTGAGAATCACACCAAGATCCAACTCACCATCGAGTAACATTTTCCGAATCGATTGAGTTCCGGCATCGATAATGGTCAATTTCAAATCAGGATACTGTTGTTTAAATGCCATCAAAATATCAGGAAAGAAGTAAGACCCCATCATACTAGGTACGCCCAATCTCACTTCGCCTTTGATCAAACCTTTCAATTCCTGCATTTCAAGTTCAGCATCATCTAGCTTTTGGAGAATTTCTTTCGCGTGTTTATACAAACGTCCCCCTTCATCCGTTAATTGAGCTCCTTTATCGTGACGGCGTAACAGTGTTAAGCCTATTGAGAGTTCGAGATTTTTCATTGAAACGCTCAATGCTGACTGCGCAACATGTAACACTTCAGAAGCTCGACTGAAACTTTTCATTTCGGCGATGGTGACAAAGTACTTTAATGCTTTGGTATTCATAGGATGGCCGATTCTCTAATGACATTGGGAAACATAAATTCCCATCCAAGTTACTTGGGTATAGATCATAAATAGATAGATACTATTAATTTAATATATTTTATATATATCATCGCTATTGGTAAAATTCTATTATCTACTTCACTAGAGCGCCGTTAATGTCGACTACCTCTTACCAAAATCAAGCTGCCCTATCAGTGAATGACTCGTCATTGAACCAGCCACTAGATAACGACAATCCAAAGACATTGAAAAAAGTCACCTTTGGGCTTTTCATTGGCTCTTTTATTTCATTCTGTAATTTATACTTATTCCAACCTTTACTGCCATTAATTGCTGAACATTATCAAGTCACCGCCGCTCATGTTAACTGGGTATTAGCTGCCGCGACTTTAACATTATCTTTGTCATTACTGCCTTGGGCGATCTATTCTGAAAAAGTCGGTCGGCGCAAAATCATGTTGTTCAGCTTGTATGCCTCACCAGTTGTTGGTTTATGTATTTTATTTTCCGATCAACTTGGGTTACTAATTGCTTCACGGGCTTTAATGGGGATTGCCTTAGCGGGCTATATTTCCGTGGCAGTGGCCTACATGGCAGAAGAGTTTAGTCCTAAAGTCTTTTTACTCGCGGTAGGTTCTTATATTGGTGCCAACTCATTAGGCGGAATTACTGGTAGAATTTATGGCGGTGTCATTGGTGAATGGCTGGGTTGGCAAACGGCCGTGATTGGCATGGCGTTATTCAGTCTTGCCATTGCAATATTGGTTACGCTTTGGGTTCCAGCACAAAAAAACTTTGTCGCCAAACAGACTTCATTGTCTAGTCATTTAAGAGATGCCATTCATCATTTACAGACCCCTAAGCTTTGGTTTGCAATGTTAATTGGCGGGCTAAACTTTGCCTTGTTTGTTAACCTTTATACCGTGATGGGATTTCGCTTAGTCGGTGAACCTTTCTCACTTCCAGTCAGCTTGGTATCGCTTATCTTTCTTTGCTATTTAACGGGAACCTTAACCTCGAAGCTCAGTGGACAATGGAGCTTACGCTTTAAGTCCACCAGCGGCATTGTGTTAGGCACGGTAGTCAGCTTAATCGGAATGCTCACAGCACTCATTCCAAATTTATATGCCATGTTTATTTCGCTTATATTAATCAGTGGTGGTGCGTTTTTCACTCACTCATTAGCATATGGCTGGGTGAGTTCTAAAACACAACAAGCAAAAGCCAGTGCGACGGCTTTATATCTTGTTCATTATTACGCTGGGGGTAGTCTTGGTGGGTTTTACTTAATCTATTGCTGGCAACACGGTGGTTGGAGCATGGTTGCATTAGGCGGCAGCGTGTTATATCTCGCCATTCTCATTCTTGCCTACAAGCTTAACCGTGCGGAAAAATTGAATTGATTCATGACTGAAATAGGTATTGTTTGTTATCATCTGCCGCAACTTTTATTCATGAGGCAATGACATGCAATTTACCCTACTTACGCCGGAACTTTACCAACACTTATATCGTGATATTACTGAGTTCCGTTCAACTTTTGATCTCCCTGTCGCAGACCTAGCCTCTCTAGATGACAAAGCGGATACGTTGCACACTTCTCTTGCGATTGAAGAGCTGACAGAGCTTGCAGAAGCTGACTGTAAAACCGAGCAAGCAGATGCGATTGTTGATACGGTTTACGTTCTAATGGGTCGTTTAGTTCACCGTGGTGACGACCAAGCAATCAGTAATGTCGGTATTAGCTATATCATCGAATTATTACTGCATGTTGCGAAAAACCGTGGCATTGAATTCCTACCATGTTGGGATGAAGTACATTCAAGTAACATGAGTAAAGTATGCCGTAATGAACAAGAATTTACGGAAACTCAAGCTTTCTACTCCAAACAAGGTGTTGAACTTGAGGGCGTACAAAAAGGCGAATACATCATAGCGAAATGCGCTAAAGATGTTGAAATGCAAGGCAAGACGGTTCGTAAAGGTAAAGTTTTGAAATCGGTTTACTACCGCCCTGCGGATTTAGAAAAACTAACTAAATAGCCTGAATTTAAAAGATCGGTTTCAAAAATAAAAAAAAGCCTGTCTCAGGTGAGGCAGGCGTGTGTGTTAAATGCATGACTTTTAATAAAAGCTATCTCTGTTAACACAAGGTAGGACGAGAATGTATCCCTTTCATTAATGCCATTTGTGTGCCAACTTTTTATTACTTCACAATAAAACCATAACCTGTTGTTTTATTTGTATATTTCAATTCGGCTTTTTCTTTATCTCTTTCTATAATCCATATAACACTTTATAGGTAGTCTCTCTTGCACACATTTGGCGTGCTTTGCTCTACAAACGATCACGTGACCGTAAGTCGCTTTACCATATCGAATCACTAATTTGTTTTAGCTAACCTGAACTCTGGATAAGAAAGTCAATTAAAGGTGTATATCAATAAGTTAGTAATTCATTATTACAGTTCATCTATTTTTGATGAATAACTAGGCAAAATCATAAGTCAATAGCTAGTCTATTGCGTTGATTTTAACGACGTTAGGCGCATGCTGTAAGGCTTAAATTATCCAAAGTTCAGGTTAACTAATACGCGATCTTACACACCCACTGGTTAATCACTGCCAAATCATGTAGTCGGCCTGCGAACATAATGACTCACAACTGGACACATCAAAGCCTAGAGTATGAGTTAGGTAAAGAAACAAACTCATTTTGGAAATAAATGAATCACTCCGGCCTTGTCACCCCGCACATGAGCCTAAGTGAAGAAGATGCGAGATCTCACTTTCATGTAAGTTTCATTGATGTGAGAGATTCCAAATAATTCATTCCTCATTTTTGGAGTGACGCTCTGAGGGTAGCTAAAGCTTTCAAACATAGCAGAGATAATGAGGTGAGCTAGCACGATTTTGGACAAAAACGATTTAGGGTTATTGTGCTAAATCATTTATTAGATTAGGTGAAGTATCTTGACACCTTAAACGTTTGTTATATGCCGATTTTCTTTTTAATTTCATCTAGTTCATACAACATTTCATTTTTAATTTTCATTGTTTCAGCATTTGCATAGTTCAAATTAGCGTTATTCAAATACTCTAGCCATACTTTGTAAAAAAAGGTAGAAGGAGATAAAAGTAACCAAACTACCAAAGCTGACATGAAGCCCAAACCAATACCGTCGCCAAAAAGGTATTGATAAATAATAAAAACCACACTGACTATCTCAACAAAACGGCAAACATAATATAGTCGTTTAGGTAATTGAGCACTTTTTTGATTGCGTTCTGCCTCAGCTATCTCTCGTTTCATATTGAGTTCAAATTGTTCATGAAGATCTTTTGAGCTCGGTTTCCACATTTTTCCTCCTTAGGCATATAACGCCTCGTTAAGAGGCAAAAAATTGTTGGCTAAAATTAGCGACGAAGGAGCAAAAGCCAACTGTTTTTTGTCCTTTTAAACGACTTGTTATAGCTATTTATTATGCAGACTGACCTTTTTTATAACCTAGATATTTTCGTCCTAATTCATCAAGGATATACCCTGGAACATCATTACCATTATCGTCTTCAACGTCACCGTTAAATTTGATAAATTTTTGTGCTTCTAATTGTTTTAGAGCAATCGCCACACTTTCTATTTCTAATCCGAGATTTGTCGATATATCTGGGGCAATTTGAACATGCCCCTCTTTTAAACCTGTATGTGCATTAAGGATTTGGTATTCCGTCTCCGTAAGTTCTATTTTACTTGGATCGGCTTTAGGATCAGGTGGTGTTAACTCTGAAAGCTTATAATACAATTCTGAGTTTTCTTCGGTCAGAGTTGAAATATTGCTTTTTAAAGTACGAACTGTATCTTGATTTTCAGAGACAATACTTTTAATTTGTTTCTCTTTATCAACAAGTTCGTTTCTAAGAAGTAATGACTGCTCAACAGTTAACTGCTGCGACATGGATAATGACTGTTTTAAGTTTCGCTGCTTATGTTGCATTTTTTCCCAAACCCAAAATGGAACATAAGCAATTATGGGGTATAGTAAAGCAATCAAAGAACCAAAAACAATTGGATAAGTGAAGTTAATGTGAACATCACTATATTGTTCTGTAAATACTTTTAATTTCGCTTCTATCTTTTGATCAGACATAGCCATGAAAACAATTGATTGCCAATTAAAATAAAGCCAAGAAATAGCTATGCTTCCAAAAAGAGGGCTTGAAATCCTTTCATAAAGGTTAGCTTTTATAGACGTACTTAGTTCCTTGAACATAACTCTCCAAATAGGTATAACAATTTAATAGACGGAAAAAATCCGTATAGTCTTTCCGTCTATCATTCCATTCGTTTTTTCATTCAACAAGCTAAATAGCTAAATTTATTCATAAAGTATGAACTTATCTCATATTCACTCAGCTCGAAATACGGAAATAATCCGTCTAGTTCACCAAAGCCAACTCATGATGAAGAACTGTGAATTTAATCAGTATCTAAAAATCCAATTATTCAAGCTTCAAACTATACAAAATTGACAGCATTTGGCATGAGAAAATATATGGATAAAGCTAATCATTATGGCACTTGTGGGGATACTTTCTAACTCGTTTTGGGGCAAAAATGAGTTCCCCCCTTACCGTCACCCCGCACATGAGCCTAGGCGAAGAAGATGCGGGGTCTTTCTTTTACGTCAGTTTCATTGGTGTGAGAGATCCCAGATAACAGGCTTGAGGATAGCTAACACTTGGATCATTAAGTGATTTTTGAGCAAAAACCGATTTAAGGTAATCAGTCAGATCTAGCTAACAAAACTGACGGGTTACATTCAAACGAGTTCAACTAACCAATATTAAACCATTAATCAAACAATAAATGCGTTTGCCCATCATGCTCAATACGTGTGACCTGGGTGCTAAAAATTTCTGTCATCAACTGACTTGTTAACAACGACTTTGTCTCACCGACTGCCTTCAATACACCCTCTTTGAGAATCAACACTTTATCAGAATGCCTCAAGGTTCTATTTAGATCATGGTTTGCCATCACTACAGTTAACCCCTTGCTCGCCATCACTTTTATCATTTGATACAGCAAGCTTTCTTGACCAACATCTAAAGGCGCTGCAGGTTCATCGAGCAGCAATACTTTCGCATCTGAATTCAAGGTTGGCCATACTTGTAGACATACTCCAGCAAGGCGCACTCTCTGCCATTCTCCACCGGATAAATGATGAATGCTTTTACCTAGCTTGTCAGTAATGCAAAGCTGAGTGGTAATTTCACCAACCGCTTTTTCGACTAAATCATGGTGAGCATCTTTGCTGATCGAGAGCGATAAATATTGAAAAACCGACATATTAAACGCTGGTCGATCTGACTGACATAAATAGGCGCGGATCTTTGCCAGTTCTTTCAAATCATATTGAGCGATTGATTCACCATTGAAAGCGACGGTTCCTTGATGTGAAAGTAAACCAGCTAACACTTCAAGCAAAGTACTCTTACCACTCCCATTTGGGCCAATCACATGAACGATTTCACCAGAGTTCACTTGAAAGCTCATCGGCATCAAACGATTTGATACGCTGAGATCTTTTATATCGAGCATAGGCGTTATTTTATCCATCATTAATTCTGGTCATGCCCACGTAATAACATCCAAATAAACACAGGAGCACCTATAGTCGTTGTCATCACGCCTAAAGGAAGTTCTGCACTCGTGAGTGATACTCTGGCAAGTAAATCAGCCAAAACCAGTAAACTTGCACCACACAATGCAGACATTGGTAATAGATAACGATTCTCGCTGCCAAAAATCAAACGAATAAGATGTGGAACCACTAAGCCAATAAAACTAATTACCCCACCAATGGCGACCGAGCAACCAACCAATATCGACACATAAATAATCAACTTCCAACGTAGTGCAAGCACATCCAAGCCGAGTTGTTTGGCATGTTGCTCACCTGCCATTAATAAATCTAAATCTCGACCTTTAAAACACAGCCAAACGATACAGGGTAACATTATCAAACCTAGTGCCACTTGCGCCCAAGATACTCCGCTAATACTACCCATTAACCAATACATCAGTATTCTAAGGTTAAAATCATCGCTGAAATAAAACGCCCACGTCACAACCGCGCTAGATAAAATCCCTAATGCTACCCCGATCAATAACAAGCGCCCTGTGGTTAAACGCATCGCTTTGGCAAGTGACACAATTAAAAGTGTAAAAACTAACGACCCTAATATCGCGACAGCCATTGAACCTAGTGGTGACATTAGGACAGGAAAAAAGAACAAAGCAATCACCATCGCCAGACTTGCTCCGCCTGAAATGCCAATAATGCCAGGCTCTGCCAGCGGATTGCCTAATAAAACTTGTAAGGTCGCACCAGCCACCGCAAGTGAAGCGCCTAATAAGATAGCGGCAAATAATCTAGGTAGTCGAAGGTTGACGATCACTTGTTGCTGTAAATCAGACATAGGATGAAAAAAAGACAGGGATAAATCGCCAACTGATAAATAGATAGTACTCACGCAGACTAAAAAGATCGTGATTAAAATGAAGGGCAGTTTCCAGCGTTGATGCTTGGTGTAAATTAACTGATTGAATTGCATATGATCATAGTCACTTGAGTATAAATAGCTGTATTTCCAATACCATAACCAGTTACACACCAATTGAAAAGAAAAGTCAGGATATATTTACCTCTATACCCTAGGGTGCAGAATTCAGAGTTACAACTTTAGGTACGAAGGATATTTAGCGAATTCTTTCAACGAGTAATGCCGCTCTCTGGCCGACATCCACTTTATCATTGGCAAACACTAAAGCGTAACCACCAGACTCACAGATCATTGGAACGCCGCCTTGTATTCCATATTCTTGATTTAAATACAGTGGTTCAAAGTTGATTAGTGCTTGTCGTGCGGTGAAGGCTAAATCTGGATGCTGCTTACGGATCTCATCAACCACATCATAAACTGCAATATCTTGATTCATACAATTCACATCATCTAACTTTTCATTTCGATTGAGCAATAAATGCATCCCCGATAAAAATGAGCTAAACACCGAAAGATCATTTTCTCCCAATGCTCTAAGCTGGCCTAATTCGATGGTTAAGCTCTTCGCTTGAAAATACTCACCAGTATACCAACTAAACGCATAACTAGGATGATGGCATAACAAAAAAGCTTGAACATCAGCGTGTTGAGCAAAGTACTTTAATTCTTGGTCAGCGGAGTCGGATTGGTGTCTGGTAGCAGGGCGAATAGCAAAAACAGGATATTGAGAAGGACGAGAGGAACAATGAAGATCTAAGTGCCAGCGTTTTTTTCCAGAAGATCGTTCAAAAAATAACTCGACAACATCTTTTATCTTAGCGGCAATTTCCCCTTCTATACCTCGAACTTGCATATTAGACATTTCAAACAATTGATTAAGGTTTTGCTCTATAAAGCGCTGTTTTTTAATGGTGGCATCAGGATGAGCAAAAATAAACAAACACGGATGGCTGATGCTTACCTCGCCAGATAACACTTGAGAAACCAATTTATCCACCAACTCAATCGGCCCTGTTTCATCACCATGAACCCCTACCGATATTACCGTGGCACTATCACCTTTATACTGAGTTGGCGTGATGCTTAACATACCACGATGGTAAAATCGCAGTACTAAACCATTTTCAACCGTGAGAGTCTGCTGCGGCCACGATAAGTGATGCAAAGTGGTATAAATAAACCCTTTCATCATGAGGTCATGAATTAAAGGATTATCTTTTTGATTATGCTGGTGCTCCATAACCACCTCCGCAAAGCCTACTCTTTAAAGTTTAGACTATATACTTAAGTGGTTGATAGTTTATTCAGCAATTTTAATTAACTTGTCATTGCCCATTAATAGTTTCATCTCTGAAGCAATAGGATCATTGGCAGTGAAAATACAGACTCTTAATTTATTCGCTTTGGCTTTTTCGATTAACCCGGCTAGATGGTGGATATCTTGATATTCTTCTCTGTCTGCATCACGACGGCATAAATCCACAAATTCAAATGGACAATTTGCTGGATACAAAACCAATTCAGATTCTTGCATTAAACGTAGTGCTTTAATCGAAAGGTTTTCGACATCATGATTAAACTGAATCCAATGCAAAACCGACGTCACTTCCACTTTATCTTGCAAGGTATCGAGATATAGAGATTCCAATTGTTCGCGCTTAGTAATAGTTGGAATTTTTGCCGAAGAAAAGAAACGCTCCCAAAACTTACGTCTTTCATCTACCGAAGCTAATGATTCTTTAATGCTGTTACGTTTAGATGCGCCAAAATCTGCCAATAATGATAAGTTCTGCGGCAACATAGACTCTAGTTTTTCACGTAAATAACGAATTAATACCGGTGATGCTCCACCACTGGATACCGCAATTTGAATACGCCCACGGTTGATCATAGAAGGGGTAATAAAGTCACAATAAGGTTTATCATCGACCACATTAACCATGATATTTTTTTGCTTAGCATCGTGATGAACTTGATGATTCAATTGAGGGTTATCTGTCGTTGCCCACACTTGAATATAGTCTTGCAGCATCTCAGATTGGTAAAACGCTTTCACCCAAAGCAAAGCTTGTTGCTCTGATAACGAAAGCAAATGTGGGTGAATATTCGGTGAGACTACCGTAACATTTGCTCCTGCTCTAAGAAGCATATCCACTTTACGACAAGCCACCTCGCCGCCACCGACAACCAGTACGGCTTTCTTGTTTAGATCTAAAAAAACTGGGAAATAACGCATTTAATTCCTTTTTGTGATGTGTCACTCATGCTTGATACTACCAAATTTGTGCACAGAGGAAACATAAGATCTTTATCACAAACAATTTTACTTTGAATTTAGCACCCTCACTTATTGATCAATCCATTAATAAGCACTCTATTAATAATTATATAACGTTCTTTCCCTACTATTCAGAATAAAAGATTAAATGTGACATTGTGGTGCATCATTGCACTATTTACATTGCCATGACATTTATACATTCTAAACTTAATGAAAGATTTGTGATGCAACTCAATCACATAATGGATGTAGTGATTTGTGTATTTCAAATTCTTTCCTACTCTTTAAGAGTAAAACAGGTACGAAGCCTCAATAAAATATAAAGGTGTACCGGAAAATAATTTTAATTAAAACAACATTAGTTTAATCAATCACAGACAAATTCGTTTTCAGTTCAACCTGATTTCAATGGACGTATACAGGAAGGATACACATGCAAAAATCAATTAAACTTCTCGCTTCAGCAGTCGCAGTTTCTGCTGCAATGATGGCTAACTCAGCTTTCGCCGGCACACTGCAAGATGTACAAAAAGCGAATGAACTAAAATGTGGTGTAAGTACTGGCCTTGCTGGCTTTTCAAACCCCAACTCAAAAGGCCAATGGGAAGGTCTGGATGTTGAATATTGTCAAGCGGTTGCTGCAGCAGTATTAGGTGATAAATCTAAAGTAAAATACGTTCCACTAAACGCAAAAGAACGTTTTACTGCCCTACAATCTGGAGAGGTAGATGTTCTATCTCGTAACACAACATGGACACTTCAACGTGATGGCTCACTAGGTCTTAACTTTGTTGGAACGACTTACTACGACGGTCAAGGTTTCATGGTTAAGAAAGACCTTGGCGTTAAAAGCGCGACTGAACTTGATGGCGCATCAGTTTGTGTTCAATCAGGCACTACGACCGAACTGAACCTTGCCGACTACTTCCGTTTAAAAGGTATGGAATATAAGCCTGTTGTCTTTGACACTATGGATCAAACAGCTAAAGGCTTTGATTCTGGACGTTGTGATGTACTGACTTCAGACCAATCTCAACTTTACGGACTACGTTTGAACTTAAAAGATCCAAATTCTGCGACCGTTTTACCTGAAATCATTTCTAAAGAGCCATTAGGCCCAGTTGTACGTCAAGGTGACGACCAGTGGTTTAACGTTACTAAATGGACATTATTTGCCATGATCAATGCTGAAGAATATGGCGTGACTCAAGCAAATGTCGATGAAATGAAAAAATCTAACGATCCAAACGTAAAACGTATTTTAGGTCTTGATGGTCCAAAAGGCGAAGGTCTAGGGCTAAAAGATGACTGGGCTTACCAAATCGTTAAGCAAGTGGGTAACTACGGTGAAATGTTTGAACGTACTGTGGGTCAAGGTTCACCACTTAAAGTAGACCGTGGTGTAAATAAACTTTGGAATGCAGGTGGCTTCCAATACGCACCACCAATTCGTTAATACACATAACTTCATAATACTCTGGACTAGGGCGGTTTCGGCTGCCCTTTTTTTTCAATGATTTTGAGGTTACGCAGTATGAAACCTAATGAATCTGAGAAAGCAGTCAATCAGTCAGCATCTGGTAGCTCCCTTTCTCATCTTATCTATAATCCAAGATTTCGCTCGATTGCTTTTCAGCTTATCACCGTAGCGGTACTTGGTTACTTTTTCTATATCATCATCAACAATACAATCGATAACTTAAACAACCGTGGTATCTCTACAGGTTTTGGGTTCCTCGATCGACAAGCTGGTTTCGGGATCAGTTTGGCGTTAATTGAATATGATGAAACTTATACTTTTGGCCGCACCTTTATTGTCGGTCTACTCAACACGGTTTTAGTTTCTTTTCTCGGTATTATCTTAGCCACTATTCTTGGTTTTACCGTCGGTATTGCCCGTTTATCATCCAACTGGATGGTCAATCGTCTTGCTGCGGTATACATAGAAATTGTTCGAAATGTACCTCCTCTATTGCAAATACTATTCTGGTATTTTGCAGTCCTACAAGCTCTACCTTCTGCAAGGCAAAGCCTCAGCTTAGGCGAGGTTCTATTTCTAAATATACGTGGTTTATATGTACCAAAACCGGTCTTTGAATCCGGCAGTTGGTTAATTGGTGCCGCGGCTATTCTTGCGGTAGTACTTAGTATCGGCGTATACATATGGGCCAAAAATCGGCAAAAAGTGACAGGGTTACAAACGCCCGTTACTAGAATTGTTTTAGGTTTATGTATCGGCTTACCAATTGTTGCCTACTTTATTATGGGGATGCCAATTTCTGCAGACTACCCTGAATTAAAAGGCTTTAACTTTAAAGGTGGCATTACCGTACTACCTGAATTATTCGCTCTATGGCTTGCTCTTGGCATATTTACTTCTGCATTTATTGCTGAAATTGTTCGCTCAGGCATTGAGGCTGTTAGCCATGGTCAAACAGAAGCAGCAACCGCTTTAGGTTTGTCACAATCAAAAACGCTAAAGTTGGTTGTCATTCCACAAGCAATGCGAATCATCGTTCCTCCCCTTACCAGTGAATATTTAAATTTAACTAAAAACTCCTCATTAGCAATGGCAATTGGTTATCCCGATCTTGTCTCGGTTTTTGCCGGAACGACACTCAACCAAACCGGCCAGGCTATTGAAATCATCTTTATGACGATGGGAGTTTACTTAGGACTAAGTTTATTAACGTCATGGCTAATGAACATCTATAACCGCAAAGTTGCGTTAGTAGAAAGATAACAAGCGGAGAATTTAGATGAAAAAGCACCAATTTCTACCTGACCTTCCGCCACCGGCTAATACTGTCGGGCTTATCGGTTGGTTACGCAAAAACTTGTTTAGTACCCCTCTTAATAGCCTTTTGACCTTAGTGATGGCTTATATTGCTGTGACAACAGTTTGGTCAATTGCAGATTGGGGGATCATCAACGCAGACTGGATAGGAACAACTCGAGATGCATGTAGCAGTACAGGCGCATGTTGGGTCTTTATCAGTGTGCGCTGGGATCAGTTCATGTTCGGCTTTTATCCAGCAGCAGAACTGTGGAGACCTAAGCTATTTTACTGGACACTCGCCATTCTTGTTGTCTTGATGGCTTACGAAAAAACGCCAAAACGTTCTTGGATCTTTATCTTTTTTGGTACTGTCTACCCTATTTTAATGGCTGGTCTACTTGAAGGTTCGATGTTTGGTTTGCCAGTTGTTGATACCCATCAATGGGGTGGCTTACTCGTTACTTTGATCCTTTCAACCATAGGTATCGTTCTTTCATTACCTATCGGTGTGATTTTAGCCTTAGGACGACGTTCTAAAATGCCAATTATCAGTAAGTTGAGCGTAGCTTACATTGAGATTTGGCGTGGTGTTCCACTTATTACCGTTTTATTTATGGCTTCGGTCATGTTACCACTCTTTTTCGCTGATGGCGTTCAAACCGATAAACTCATTCGAGCCTTAATCGGTGTAGTTATGTTCTATTCAGCGTATATGGCAGAAGTAGTACGAGGTGGTTTACAAGCAATCCCTAAGGGCCAATACGAGGCAGCCGATTCTCTCGGGTTGTCATATTGGCAAAAAATGGGGTTAATTGTGTTGCCGCAGGCATTAAAAATCACCATTCCATCTATTGTAAATAACTTCTTATCACTACTGAAAGATACCAGTCTTGTTCTCATTATT
Source organism: Vibrio algivorus (assembly GCF_030161215.1). Taxonomy (NCBI): domain Bacteria; kingdom Pseudomonadati; phylum Pseudomonadota; class Gammaproteobacteria; order Vibrionales; family Vibrionaceae; genus Vibrio; species Vibrio algivorus. The sequence continues at coordinate 644,784 of NZ_BSPV01000003.1, read as the reverse complement.
GGCATGTACGACGTGTTAGGGATCGGCCAGGCTGCGAATAATGACCCTGACTGGTTAGGTTATTCAACTGAAAGTTATGTGTTTGTTGGGTTAGTGTTTTGGGTATTTTGTTTCGGGATTTCCCGCTACTCCATTTACTTAGAAAACAAACTCCACACTGGCCATAAGAGATAAAACCTCTTGGAAGATAGAAGCATTCAAGGAAGTAATTATGACTCAACAACAAGACTACATGATCCAAATTGACAATATGAATAAGTGGTATGGTGAATTCCACGTTCTTAAAAATATCAATTTGAAAGTAACCAAAGGCGAAAAAATCGTTATCTGTGGCCCTTCTGGTTCAGGTAAATCGACTATGATTCGCTGTATTAACCATTTGGAAGAGCATCAAAAAGGCAGAATTAATGTTGGTGGTACAGAGTTAACCGAAGATCTGAAAAACATTGAAGCCATTCGTAAACAAGTTGGTATGTGTTTTCAGCACTTTAATTTATTCCCACATTTAACAGTGTTAGAAAACTGCACCTTAGCGCCTATTTGGGTAAAGAAAATGCCTAAAGCAGAAGCAGAGAAAGTTGCTATGAAGTATTTAGAGCGGGTAAAAATCCCTGATCAAGCAGATAAATACCCAGGACAACTTTCTGGTGGTCAACAGCAACGGGTAGCCATTGCACGTTCATTATGTATGAATCCACAAATCATGCTATTTGATGAGCCTACCTCTGCACTCGATCCTGAAATGGTACGTGAAGTTCTCGACGTAATGGTTGAGCTTGCAGGAGAGGGCATGACAATGCTATGTGTGACGCATGAAATGGGCTTTGCAAAAGAAGTCGCAGACCGTGTGATATTCATGGATGCTGGAGAGATTATTGAAGAAAATAATCCGAAAGAGTTTTTCGAAAATCCTCAGTCGGACCGTACTATAAACTTCCTAAGTCAAATACTGCATCATTAATCCCATCGTTCAAACTCGGGCATACTTGGGGATACACCCATAGTAATTGAAGCACGAAAGGTATAAAATAAAGCCTTAGCAATTCACACTGCTAAGGCTTTTTATCTATCTCTTAAGTCGCTATCTCTAATTCACTAGAGACATTTTCACTAGAGGCACTGAATCTCATCCCAGAACCAATTTGATTGTACTGGCGATTCCCAAACTCCCGGGCCATTTTTGGCAATAAAACACTTATCTTGGTAGATCACTTTTTCACCGTTAGCCACTTGAGTCACACCTGGCTGCCAAACGATATAATTCTCTATCGGAGTAGGCTCTGGTGTTGGTTCCGGTACTGGTTCAGGCTCTGGAGTAGGTTCAACATCACCACCATTTACATCACCGCTCACTAGAGACCAAGGACCACCATTTGTCGGTATATCGCCTTGAGTCCACCATGCTGCTTGATAAATAGCACCTTGGTAGCTCACTTGATCACCGCCAGTATAAACCTTACTCACATCCCATGAATTCACACCATCAACAGGAGGATCAACGGGATCTGGTGATATCGGTTCAAGATCATCAACGACTCTTACTTCTGGCCAACCTGCATGAGAGCCATAAAAATTAGCGACACACTTTTCATAATCTCCCGGGACCAGTGCCGAATATGCTGTTTGGAACCCGACCAGTTCACACTCAAATGAATAACCGCCCGGACGATCAGAGTAGTACTTCCAATTGCCATCCCAGTTGGTGTACAGCACATCCGTAGCACCATTTAAATTCAAGCTTCCATACGGTGTCTGCTGCCAGCAAGTATTGGTTTCATCACTTTCAATAGGAATTTGGAAATGTGCCGCCAAACCTTCCCAGTACCGAATACGGTTTACTGGTTGACCTTTCTCTTTATTTTGCTCACCACATTCAATACCACCATTAATAATATTGATGGTGGTACCAAAACCATATCCTATACCTGCATCAAGTTCGCGCTGAGATGGCTCCCATGTTCTATCAATAACATGCAACATCGCCGGCTTTGGAGCTTGTGGCGTTAAGAAAAACCAAATAGCGGAAGCAAGATTAAGCCATGAGTCCGCAACTAACCCCGGGTTATTCAGTAATACTGTGGCATCACCGTCAAACATCACTTCAGAGAATGCACCATAATTAAAATGATAAGAAAGCTGTTTTGCACCTCGACCAAAATAGCCTTCACCTGCCGCACATGGCCAACGTTTATTTTGCCAATCATCTTGGCCACAACCTGTGGTATACCCTGCTTGACCTTCAGACCACCCCATTTCTCTAACATGCACAAGTGCTTGTTGCCATTCTTCTAGAGCAAGTGGGTTATCGGAACTATTATCTTTGGAAATATGCCCACCCGTTTCCTGTGAAAAATGGGCAAATGCCGTAATAATTGACTTTTTACAAATAGCATCTGAGTCTCGACCATCGGTATACTCACCACAAAATGCAGGAAACTTGCCTATAGCCCGTAAAAAACGAGTATAGGTATATTCCGGTGCTGCCATTTGGGTTAAGAAATCCCAATCAGTTCTAGGGAAAACCCGTTCAACTCGCTTAACATTTTCAGGGTTAGAATTCGCACCAGGTTCAATGCCCTCAACAATAGCATTATCTCTAGTTTCTAACGCCTTAGACCAAATGGCATACATAGGATCTGACGTCTTTTGTTGCTCCATTACTTGTATTTCACTACGATCGACTACATAACCTGTCGGGTTTTCAGGATCCGGTTGAATATTCATACTGGCGTAACTTGGCAAGGTATATAGCGCACCAAGAGCGATGATGAGTGACTTCCGTTTGAACATAGATGTATTCCTTATTTGTTGAGAATCATCTAGAGGTTAGTTCTGATACATGGGACAAAAACAGTATTAGAAATGAGGACATACTCCTTTTGCGACTCAACTAAAAAATCATATGTCGATTGTTGAGTATATAAAGATGTAATTGTGATAGACCCAAGTTGCGAGCATCAGCAACCGATGTAATTGATAAATTAGATACTTCAAACTGCGTCTCAAAAAAACACCAAGATACCATAGGCGTATAGCCGTCACATTTTAGGCTGATTAAAATGCAAATCACTTTACCGATTAGAGATAGGCCTAAAGCAGTATGAGTTTACAGACCCAACGCGCCAAATTACTTTTAAATGTCACATCAGTTAAACACGATGGTTTTATTCAATACTTGTTGTCATCAAAATGCTACGACTTAGAAACTGGATTTTTCTCCGTTACTTGCGACATAGCGAACCTACCATCTCATTGGTATGAAGACATTGATGCAAATGTAGAGTGGCTGATACCAAAGGGCATGAAGAAATATGGACTTGCTCTGCTAAACGATAAAGAAACTCGTCATGTTACTACACAAGATTTTATATTTTGTTCACCCGAGCTCAAATTAGAAGATAATATTGTCGCTATTCTACAATCTATTCCTGCGGCTTTAGATGAATCACTTTTATTTGAATATCTAGGAGTAAATACCTCTACACCACACTATCAAGCTTCATTTTGGCAATCAGCTTTAGGGACATTAGTTGATGGTTCGAAAGGCAAATATGAAGTGGAACTATATGGATTACCTCTCAATAAGCAATCTAAGATAGCTTCTCGGTTTAATAGTTCATCATGGCTAAAAGTAAGTATAGAAACATTATGTGAACGTAAAGAAAGCCAACTTTGTTATGCCGTTTCACGCAATCAGAACGATAAAATTCAATATCTTGCTTTTGATACCGACGAAACCAACAAACTGATAAATTTGCAATGGAAAGAATGCATCAGTAAAGCATTTTTATTTGCCAAGATCCCTCATTCACAAGTGCAGGAAGTGACCTCTGCCTACAAAGATGAGAAGCAAATTAATAAAGTATTGAGAGAGTATTGTCATTGCCATTCCCAATTAGCGGCCTTAGAAGATATGTTACCCTTCTTACAAACCATGGACGATTCTGTCAAACTAGATTGGGTAACACTAAAAGAAGCGTAAACAGGTAAGAGTCATTGATTCTACAAGTACTTATCTTTTCATATCGTGTTACAACTTCACCTGACAGATATGAGAAAATTCCCGTAGAATAAAGTCAAAGGTTATGAAATAAAAACCTTGAAAAAGTGAACTTTAAGCACCATTAATGTACTTAAAGATACTTAGTCTATTTTTAAGTAATCCGATAGCAGTAACCCTGCAATCAAAAAATGGTTATGCTGTCGGTATCAAGTGTATTAACGAGGGAAACTATGAACAGTCCACTAACATCACGCACCGCAAGAAGCGAAAGCGTTGTACAAACCAACCGAGTGTTACGTAACACTTACTTTTTATTGTCTATGACACTACTTTGGTCTGCAGTGGTTGCTGGTGTATCCATGGCGCTAAACCTACCTCGCCCGGGTATCATTCTAATGTTAGTTGGTTTCTATGGTTTGCTTTTCTTAACTGAGAAAAACCGTAACTCTAGCTTAGGCCTTGTATTTGCTTTCTTATTTACAGGTTTCTTAGGTTATAGCCTTGGCCCAATATTGAATATGTACGTTGGCGCTGGAATGGGCGATATTATTGTTACCGCTCTTGGTGGTACGGCTTTATCTTTCATGGCTGCATCCGCTTATGCATTAACGACTAAACGTGATTTATCAGTATTAAATGGCGTTATGATGGCTGGTGCGATTGTATTAATCGTTGGTATGGTTGCAAGCTTCTTCATCCAAATCCCAATGTTCCACCTAGCACTAAGCGCAATGTTTATTCTGTTCTCAACAGGTGCAATATTGCTAACTACACAAAGTATTGTACGTGGTGGCGAGACAAACTATATCTCTGCAACCATTACTCTTTACGTATCTATTTACAACATCTTCATCAGTTTACTAAGCATTTTAGGTATTACTAACCGCGATTAATTTGCCAATCAACTGATAATAAGATCACTCAAAAGCCTGAAAGGAAACTTTCAGGCTTTTTTGTATCTATACCCAAGTGACTTCAAGATGCAGAATTCAGAGCTATCATTAGATCCAGAGTTTGATTACTATTATGATTAGCACCAATAAATATACCCAAGTAGTGTACGCGGCAGGACGGTTCAAATGTATCAATATAATGGCAAGACCATAGAAACAGACAAAGAAGGCTACCTTTTAAACCACACAGATTGGCAAGAAGACCTTGTACCTATGATCGCGGAACAAGAAGGTATTGAACTTACTGATGCCCATTGGGAAGTGATTCTATTTGTGCGCAATTTTTATCTCGAATTCAACACTTCTCCAGCGGTTCGCATGCTAGTTAAAGCAATGGAAAAAGAGCATGGTCCAAAAAAAGGCAATAGCAAATATCTGTTTACCCTATTTCGCAAAGGCCCAGCAAAACAAGCAACAAAACTAGCCGGTTTACCCAAGCCTGCAAAGTGTTTATAAAGAATATTCAGTAACTTCAATAGAGAGGGATTACGCTCAATCACTACAAAATAGCAAAATCCCTTTCAGTAATAAGCGTTGTTTCTACTTCTCTTACAGATTCAACATAAGCTGTCCTTGGACCTTGCTTTAGCCACTCATAAAACTCAGCGACCTTTTGCTCATTGCCACAAGCTAAAACTTCGACATCACCATTATTCATATTTTTAGCATGACCCGTTAACCCAAGAGTTAAGCCATGATGGGCGGTTTGATAGCGAAAGCCCACACCTTGTACCCTACCCGATACTATAAACATTCGATTAGATTGTGTCATAATCCACTCCTTCACTATTAAACATTCAGTTATCAGTTTAGTGATAATGGCGCTAATACAAAACATTTGCCTGTATTCATTTGCTTTCCGCCTCACATTCCATGAAAATAGAACATTCAATTTTTTCAGGCAATTTCTAACTATGTCATCAGCTATCTATCTCGTAAAAGGCAGAGAGAAATCTCTACTTCGTCGCCATCCTTGGGTTTTTTCTCGTGGTATTCAAAAAATCGATGGAAAACCACAATTAGGGGAAACGGTAGATATCTATTCCAACCAAGGGCAATGGTTAGCAAAAGCAGCATTTTCTCCTCAATCACAAATTCGTGCTCGTGTTTGGAGTTTTGAAAAAGAAGAAATTAATACTGACTTCTTTATTAAACGCTTAACTGATGCGCAAAGTATGCGTAATGCGATTATCGAACGTGGTGGTTTAACGGGTTATCGACTCATTGCTGGCGAGTCTGATGGTCTGCCAGGGATCACGATTGATCGTTACCAAGATTTCTTAGTTTGCCAATTACTCAGCGCTGGCGCAGAAGCAAAGCGTGAAGAGCTTATTGAAGCATTAAAAGTGGTCTACCCTACTTGCAGCATCTACGAACGCTCTGATGTATCGGTACGTAAAAAAGAAGGCCTAAAAGAACGCCAAGGCGTATTGCATGGTGACACTCCACCGGATGTCGTTGTCATTGAAGAAAACGGCGTAAAAATCCAAGTAGATATCAAATCAGGCCATAAAACAGGCTTCTACCTAGATCAGCGTGATAGCCGCCAGCTTTCAATGAAATATGTTGATGGAAAAACCGTACTCAACTGTTTCTCTTACACCGGTGGCTTTGGGCTTTATGCATTAAAAGGTAACGCTGCACACGTTGTAAATGCAGATGTGTCACAACCCGCTCTTGATAACGCAAAAGCCAACGCAGAACTCAATGGCTTTGATGTATCGATAGCTGAATTTTTAAATGCTGATGTTTTCAAACTATTACGTGAATACCGTGAGAATGGTACGAAATTTGATGTCGTGATCATGGATCCACCAAAATTTGCCGAATCAAAAGCGCAATTAAATGGTGCTTGTCGCGGTTATAAAGACATCAACATGCTTGCTATGCAGATTCTAAAACCGGGCGGTACATTGCTGACCTATTCATGTTCTGGGCTTATGGAGCAAAATCTGTTTCAGAAGATCTTAGCGGATGCTGCTCTGGATGCTGGTCGTAAAATGCAATTTATTGAACGTTTTGGGCAAGCTGCCGATCACCCAGTAGATAGTGCCTACCCTGAAGGTTTTTACCTTAAAGGATTTGCCTGTCAGGTCATTTAATGGCTATTGTGTATTCATACGCAACATTACTTACAGTATGCCGAACTCATTAATCAATTTATCAAACTCACAGTAGAGAGTAATAACATGTCAAAATTAACATCGGACATTCAAGCTAATCTTGATCTTTTCGTACAAGAAACTCAAGAAATGAAATTGGTTTGGGGACTTAAAAATGAAGATGGCTGGTTAGCTTGTGATTCTTCAGAGTTTGAAAATAGTGAAGTTATGCCATTTTGGTCATCAAAAGAAGATGCTCAAATGCACAATGTTGAAGAATGGTCTGATTTTGAAGTGCTAGAAATCCCATTAGATATTTTTGTTGAAGACTGGTTAATCACTCTTTCAGAAGATGGCGTTCTAATTGGTATTAACTGGAATGCACAACTTGAAGGTAAAGAAGTTGAGCCTAGTGATCTCGCTAAAATGTACCTTTAAATCCAACGCATAACGGTATAGAAGAAGCCCTCCAATCATTGGAGGGCTTCTATTCATTCAAGACTGGAGAACTCTAAACGGATTAAGATTGCTTGGTAATTAATGCAGCTATCACCGCCTCTCGGTTATCCAAATAATCGACTAAACCAGCCTTTCGAAGATCACACGCAGGGCAATCACCACACCCATCGCCAATCACCCCGTTATAACAGGTTAGCGTCTCATTTCTTACGAGATCTAACGCATCAAATTGGTCCGATAATGCCCAGGTTTCCGCTTTATTAAGCCACATTAGAGGAGTATCAATCGTAAATTGACGATCCATACCTAGCACTAAAGACTGATTAATGGACTTCACAAACTCATCACGACAATCTGGGTAGCCAGAAAAATCCGTCTCGCACACACCTGTAATAACACTTTGAGCACCAATTTGATAAGCGTAAATACCCGCAAGTGTTAAAAATAAGATATTCCGACCCGGTACAAATGAATTTGGCAGACCGTTTTCTTGTAGCTCATGCGATACTGGAATGTCATCACGAGTTAACGAGCTTATCGCTAGTTCATTTAATAAACTCACATCCATCACTTTGTGGGCAGCAACGCCTAACTTTTTCGCTAAGGATTGGGCAACTTCAATTTCGAGTTTGTGCCTTTGCCCATAATCAAAAGTAATGGCGTGCACCTCATCAAATTCTTTGAGGGCTTTAACTAGGCAAGTGGTTGAATCTTGTCCACCACTAAAAACGACGACGGCTTTTGATGTCATGAGGATTTCTCTATTGTTTGAGTGTGACTACCAATATACCCAAGTGACTTCAAGATGCAGAATTCAGAGCTACCATCCAACCCTTTAGGCAAGGAAGATTGGTGAAGGAATGTAGGCACCTTTCAAATCAATCTGACACGGCATAAAGGTTTGAATGAAGCTCCCGAAGGGCAAGTTAAAACAAGCTTTATGCTGCGTTAAATTGAACAGATATAGACTGCTATGATCATATTCAATTTGCCTTGCCTATAGCTTGTTTTAATCTTGCTGAAACTCGTATCTTGAAGTTACTTGGGTATACAACTGATTTTAATGATCATGTAAGTTAAAACAAACCAAAGACCACACTGGGTAAAATAACCACTCATTGAACTTTGTACCAACAGTGGGAACCAGAACGGTTGGGTGAATAAAATTACCCCTCCAGTTAACCAGCATATAATTAATTTTATTGTTAAATAAGGCGAATCAAGACGCTGTGTTTTTAACAAGCTTGATAATGAAAGTAATAACGCAAAAGCGACAGCTGCAATATTCGCCAGTTGTATTGAATGAAGCTGATAAGCCAGGAAGCTTAAACCAATAAATGATGCCCACCACAGCGCAGGATGTAACATCACAAGTTTCACTGTTATTGATGGTTTACCTTCCAAACGAATATAATGCCACAATGTAAATAACCCTATTAGATAGCCAAATAAGACATCTGAGGCAAATTGTTCACCAAGAATAACGCTCGATATACCTTGAGTTAATGTCAGGGCAATAACGCCAAATAAGCATCCCCATATAGACTCATAATCATAAATTTTTCGCCATACATGGAAAAGATAGCCAATTAAAACCACACTAAGTGCTGCATGTATACTCGGCGTACTAAAACCAAGTGGATCAGTTAGCTGCAATGAAGGTTGATAAATAAATGGTCGAGGGTACTTTAGGCCAAGTTGAATAAGTAACGTTATCGACACAGTAACGATACCAATAAACGTCAAATGTAGAATCGATTTACCACCAAAGTAATACACTAAGAGCGGCAACAAGAATAAAACCCCAAAAATACTCGATGATAAATTGACTATTTTGAGAGTACCTATCAATGCATTTGATATGGTTTCTGGTAATTGGACAATACTGGATTGAATCGCTTGTATGATCGGTAGTTCAAATTGATGCACTGGTGGTGCTGCACTAATGGCAGAATCAATGTATTGAATTGGCGCATTGGGAATATCATGATTTAATACCTGTTGTGCATACTGCTCAGGATAGCGATATTGTTGTGGATTGATACTGTCGGTATAAGCCAATAGCACCCTATTCACTTCAATACGAAAATCTGGAGCAAACCAAGCAGGTAAAGCATGAAACCCTTGCTCATCGCTTGCAGTAAAAGCGATCACCCCTGAATCTGGAGTACAATGATAAACAACCGCAGTTTCAGTTTGGGTCAGTATCTCTTTAGCAGTGACAACTAAACCCGTTTCTTCCCATGTCTCTCTTTCTGCAGCCTTACGAGAAGTTTCATTGGCAGTAATAGTTCCTCCAGGAAGAGAAAGCTTCTTAGTGAAAACCTCATCGACAAACACAACTTTATCGTCGGCTTTTATATAACATAAAGCTCCTTTAATATGAGGTGACACAACCTCTGTCTTCGTTTCTTCTGATGCTGATACCATAAATGAAGACATAAAAAACAAGATCAGAATTAAATATTTACTCACTCGCTTACCTAATTTGAATACCATTAAATTACCGACTTCCTAAGCCAATGTATATGCGAAGCAAAACCTAACTTGTTATATAAAGATCGTGCAGCTTGATTAAAGTCCCACACTTCAACAAAAATTTGCTGAACACCATAATCAACTAAGGTCTGTTCTATCTTAACCAAAAGTTGTTCTGCTACCCCTGAGTTTCTATACTCAGGTACGACAAATAATTCATCAATGTTACCCATAGGTATCGCTTTACTTACCGTCGAGACTAATTCACAGAAATGACCGGTAACAAAGCCAATAATTGAATCTGAAGCGTCTATCGCGACATACACTAAACATTCTGGAGAGTCTAAATAGCGAGCAATACTTTTTTCTTGTTCAATTTCTTCTGGCGTTTTAAAAAAATCAGGGCATGACTCATGATGATGATGATGAAGCTGAAACATTAGCTCATCCAGTTGAGGTAAATCCTTTTGCAGAGCAGCGCGTATGTGAATAGTCATATCCAGTTAGTTGTTTACTTTAAATGGTAATAAGAATGAACATTCTACTGTATTAAAGTGATTTTGTACTTAGCATGTTACTGATTTTATTTAATTCATCATACCTAGCGTCCAGTTAGAACAATAACTCAACACTTTCTTATTTTTGCGAATTCTATTACAGTGAAACATCGACTTTCAAATGGACTTGATTATGCTTGATTACGCACTTTTATCCGCTTTTATTCCTACCTTTTTCTTTGTGTCAATTACACCGGGAATGTGCATGACATTGGCATTAACATTAGGCATGAGCGTCGGAATTAAACGCACACTTTGGATGATGATTGGAGAGCTTGCAGGTGTCGCTTTAGTGGCAACGTTAGCAGTGATTGGCGTTGCTGCAATAATGCTAAACTACCCTAACTTATTCTTAGCATTAAAATGGATTGGTGGTGCCTATCTTATTTGGATTGGTATCAATATGTGGCTCAATAAAGGCAAAATGTCTCTTAATCTTGACCAACCCTCTCAGCCTACCGATCGCTTAAAGTTAATGAGCCAAGGCTTTATCACTGCCATTGCCAATCCAAAAGGTTGGGCATTTATGATTTCACTCCTACCTCCATTTATTAATGTCGAGAAATCAGTACCTCACCAAATGGTCGTCTTGATTGGCATTATTTTAACAACCGAATTCATTTCAATGATGGCCTACGCAACCGGCGGCAAAAGCCTGCGTTTATTTTTAACCCGTGGAGATAATGTTAAGTTCCTTAATCGTATTGCAGGCACATTGATGATTGGTGTGGGAATCTGGTTAGCACTGATTGATTAATCATATATACCCAAGTGACTTCAAGATGCAGGATTCAGAGCTATCATCCAAACCTTTAGGCAAGGAAGATTGGCGAAGGAATGTAGACACCTTTCAAACCAATCTGACGCAGTATAAAGATTTGGATGAAGCTCCCGAAGGGCAAGTTAAAACAAGCTTTATGCTGCGTTAAATTGAACAGAGATAGAATAACTATGATCATATTCCATTTGCCTTGCCTAAAGCTTGTTTTATTCTTGCTGAAACTCGCATCTTGAAGTTACTTGGGTATATAACTAAATGTCATATCACATACTTAAATTGGCTTTGTGAACTGTATCACACGGTGTAAATTCCTCATTAAATAGATAGTGATATAAATATCACTACTTACATCCTAACTTTTTATTTCAACATTTTAAGGATTTAACTATGTCACTTGCGGTTATCGCTAACTTAGCGGTATTTGTGTGCATCCTTTTCTTTTTATTTCAACAACAAAGAAAATCTAGCACCTTATCTCGCCTCGTTTTACTGGGACTAGTGCTAGGAAGCGCGTATGGTTTACTGATCCATGTCTTTTATGGCGAAGGTAACCCTGTCATCAAAAATACTCTTGATTGGGTAAATGTTGTTGGCAGTGGCTATGTCGGTTTACTCAAAATGGTGATCATGCCATTAGTATTGATTTCAATGATTTCAGCGGTTGTGAAACTCGATAACTCTGGCTCACTTGGAAAAATCAGTGGCTTAACCATTTCAGTACTGCTCTTCACGACTGCTATATCTGCATTAATTGGTATTACTGTCGCTCACCTATTTGGTTTATCTGCGGAAGGCTTATCAGCTGGTGTACGCGAAACAGCTCGCATGAGCGTACTAGAAAACCGTATGGGTAGCGTTGCTGACTTAACCATTCCACAAATGCTAGTGAGCTTTATTCCAACCAACCCGTTTGCAGATTTAACCGGTGCTCGTTCAACTTCTATTATCGCAGTCGTCATCTTCGGTATTTTAGTCGGTATTGCATCTCGCCTGGTAATGAAAGAAAAGAAAGAGCTTGAATCACCAATTCGCACCTTTGTTGAAGCCATTCAGTCAATCGTTATGCGTCTAGTTAAAATGATCATTGCATTAACGCCATATGGTATTGCAGCCCTAATGACCAAAGTGGTTGCGACTTCTAGCCTCAATGATATTTTAAGCTTGATTGGTTTTATCGTTGCGTCTTATGTGGCGATCTTGTTGATGTTTTTTGTACATGGCTTATTAGTTTCTTTGGTTGGCGTTAGTCCTAAAGAATACTTTAAACGAATCTGGCCGGTGCTAACGTTTGCATTTACTTCTCGCAGTTCTGCCGCAACAATTCCATTAAATGTAGAAGCACAAATTACCAAATTAAAAGTACCGCCAGCGATTGCTAACTTATCTGCAACTTTTGGTGCCACTATTGGGCAAAATGGTTGTGCTGGTATCTACCCTGCTATGTTAGCAGTGATGGTTGCACCAACCGTTGGTATTAACCCACTGGATGTGAACTTTATTCTGTCTCTAGTAGCCATTATTACCATCAGTTCATTTGGTATTGCCGGTGTCGGTGGTGGTGCGACTTTTGCAGCATTAATCGTATTACCAGCGATGGGACTACCTGTAGCGATTGCGGCTTTACTTATCTCGATTGAACCATTAATCGATATGGCACGTACTGCTCTTAATGTGAGTGGAGCGATGACCGCTGGTACTATCACTTCTCGTTTATTGGGTGATAAAAAAGAGATCAACAAAGAGTTTGATGAAGTTAACGCTTAGTCTCCGTTCCAACAAACAATTCATAACAAGATAAAATAAACAAAGCCCGCTAGTTACATTCAACTAGCGGGCTTTTTGTTTCTTATACAGATTGATTTGAGAGATGCTTTCCTTCGTCAAACTTCCTTGCCTAAAGGGTTCGATGATAGCTATGAATTTTGCATCTTAAAGTCATTTAGGTATAAATCTATGATTCAATATTAGTCAGCGCAAAAACGTTATGAGATCAGGTTATAAAATTGCCAGTGCTAATTTTGCTAAATTATACGCATCCACATAACCCGAATGCTGTCGCCCTTCCCATTCTATATTCAAGTTTTCTTGCGCCGCTTTATGGCCAATTCTTTTGTCTTTTAATCGGTATTTAATTCTATATAACGTAGCAAGGTTCAAAAATTCTTTAAAGGGAAATTCTAACCCTTTTTCCAAACACTCTTTTCGAAGAATATCATCATCATGTCCCCAAGCTGCATAGATTTTATTAGGGCCACCAAAGTTTTTGATCATAGATTTTAAAACATCTTCCAACGGGCGACCTTGTTTTTGTACCTTGCGTGGCGTAATCCCCGTTAGCTCAAAGCAAAATGCAGAAATTTCATCATGTTCAGGTCGTACGTAATATTGAGCACGCTTAACGATTTCCCCTTTGTTAAGGTCAATTTCGGCTAAGCCCACTTCAATAATTTCTCCAGTCGTGCCGACACCATCGACATTCCAGCAGCACATTTCTAAATCGAAACAGACGACTCTGTTATAGTTCATGTTACATTTTACCCATAAAAATCAAGGGTGAGATTCTACCCAAGTTCCAAGAAATTCTCGACCCCAATTCGTTTACACTGCCAGCAACTAAATCACTAAATTAAGTTTATCTTGTATTTTTTATCCTTTAATACCACAACATTAACTCTAAATCAGTCTCGATAGCACAAAGAATAGTCAACAGTCTTGATATGAGCATGATTCTATAATGGAATTTAACAAGCTTATGTTAAAATATGATCTATTAAAAATACTGGGCTTTCGCTTGTATATTCTGATATTGCCCTAATATGATCACTTAGAATCGAATTTAACCTAGAGATAAAATAATCATGACTTTTGACTTATCGGCAATCCCAATCACTATCGATTTATTCCATGTCATTTTGGCTGCGGCAACACTTCTTTTTCTTTTATTGAGCTTTCGAACTAAAACGATAGAAAAAATCGTCGAAAAACCAGTTGAAAAAATTGTTGAGATTGAAAAACCGGTTGAGAAGATCGTTGAAGTTGAAAAAGTCGTCGAAGTAGAAAAGATCGTTGAGAAAATTGTTGAAGTTGAGTCTAAATTAAAAAGCTCCCCAACAGATTCTGCGCTTCAATTGATGTCTATTTTCCAACAAGAAGCACGCCTTATTGATTTCTTATCAGAAGATTTAACCGGCTTTAGTGATGAAGAAGTCGGCGCTGCCGCACGCGTCATTCATATTGGTGGACAGAAAGTATTAGCGGATCATTTCACTCTTTCTAATATTCGCGCAGAAGACGAAGAATCTCGCATTACCATTGAAGATGGCTTTAATGCGCAAGAAGTTCGTTTAACAGGCAATGTATCAGGTCAAGCACCATTCACAGGTACACTTATTCATAAAGGTTGGAAGGCCGATACCATCACCCTACCTAAGCTATCTGAAAATTACGATGCCAAGGTATTAGCACCAGCAGAGGTTGAGCTGTAATGTCTACTAGTCAATATTTCATCGGTATCGACTTAGGTACTACTCATTGTGTTTTATCTTATTGCCCTATTGGCCTAGATGAACCACAAGTGAAGGTTTTTGCGGTTCCACAATTGATCGCTCAAGGTCAAGTCGACTCGTTAAACCAACTGCCTTCCTTCTTATATCAAGCGCATGAAAGTGAAATGGCTTCAGGTACAAATTCCCTACCTTGGGCAAGCTCCACGGCCAATACGCTCGTCGGCAGCATTGCGCGTAACATGGGCAATAAAACCCCAATGCGCTTGATTGCCAGTGCTAAAAGTTGGTTGTGTCACGGCGGCGTTGATCGTCGTAGTGCTTTTTTGCCACAAGGCAGCGATGATGAAGTGCAAAAAGTATCACCACTGAAAGCCACACAGCTCTATCTAGAACATTTAATGGCCGCTTGGGATCATCAACATCAAGATGCTCCATTACGTGACCAACAAGTGACCATTACCATTCCGGCTTCCTTCGATCCTGCGGCAAAAGAACTCACCGCAGAAGCCGCTCGTAACGCAGGCTTTAAACACGTCACCCTACTTGAAGAGCCACAAGCAGCCATGTATAGCTGGATTGATAGCAACTGTGATGCTTGGCGTGATCAAGTCGAACTGGGAGATTTAGTATTAGTGGTCGATATTGGTGGCGGCACCACCGATTTATCTTTGGTGTCAGTGACCGAGCAAGAAGGCAATTTATCGCTTGAACGTATTGCAGTCGGTGAACACATTCTACTCGGTGGCGATAACATGGATCTCGCCCTTGCCTATCGCTTGAAGATGAATCTTGCTCAGCAAGGAAAACAACTTCAACCATGGCAAGTACAAGCCATGGCGCACCTATGCCGTGACGCCAAAGAAGCTCTGCTCAACGATAAAACATTAACATCGGTGCCGATTGTGGTACCAAGTCGTGGTTCAAAACTACTCGGCAGCACGCTAAAAACAGAATTAACCCAACAGGATCTCGAGCAAACCTTGCTAGAAGGCTTCTTCCCTAAAGTCGCCATCACCGATCACCCTGTTCAATCTGCACGTAGTGCATTAACCCAACTTGGCCTGCCTTACGCGCAAGATGCTGGTATTACGCGCCATATTGCCGCTTTCTTATCTCGTCAAAATCAAGATGAGAACGCGGGTTTTGTTAAACCTAGTAAAGTATTATTCAATGGTGGCGTATTAAAATCACCATTAATTTCAGAGCGTTTACTGAGCATCATTAATGCTTGGTTAACCGAAAACCACAGTGAGCCAACCACAGCCTTAAGTGGTGTCGATCTTGATCTTGCGGTCTCACGTGGTGCCAGTTATTACGGCTATGTCCGACATAATATGGAAAGCGGCAACAGTGGCGTGCGTATTCGTGGTGGTATCGCCAGCAGCTATTATGTCGGAATTGAAAGTGCAATGCCCGCCATTCCAGGTATGGCACCACCAATGGAGGCCATTTGTGTGGCACCATTTGGACTAGAAGAAGGCAGCCATGTTGAGCTTTCTAATCAAGATTTTGGTCTTGTGATTGGTCAGCCGGTGCAATTTCAATTCTACGGTTCAACCACTCGTCGTGATGATGAACTCGGCACACATCTTGATTTTTGGATGCCAGAAGAGTTAGAAGAATTACCCGAAATTCATGTGACTCTCGATGCGAGCAACGGCCGCAATGTCGGTGAAGTCGTGGTGGTCAACCTTGCCGCGACCATTACCGAAATTGGCACGTTAGAACTCGAAGCCGTGGCTAAAGACAACGGTCAAAAATGGCACGTTGAGTTCAGTGTTCGTCAGTAATTCGAACATCACTAATAATTCGATATAGCATTATTAGTGACACCGTCACACCGAGGAGCGCTATCAAGGCACTGATTTCTTAATCTTTTTACAGAAGAAGAATACAGTGCCTTTATTTTAGTCTGGTTAAATCCGCTTTGTTTCACACTATTTCTTTTGGTTCAAATTAAGGAAAAACGCATGTCTTCACAAACAAAACCCAATGCTCGTTATTTAGTTGGTATCGATCTCGGCACCACCAATAGCGTGCTAGCGTATTGTGAAAGGCAAGATGACTTAACTCAAAGCCAAGTTCGTATCTTTGAGATTGATCAACTGATAGGCCCCGGTGAAGTTGTCCGTAAACCCTTATTACCCTCTTTTCGTTTTCATCCTGCCAATGGACAATTTCAAAGCGCAGACATGACTCTACCTTGGGATAGACAACCCATTGAGGGCGAATTAGACCAAGTGATCATTGGTGAATGGGCTCGCGAACTAGGCGCTCAAATTGAAGGCCGACAAGTGTCGAGTGCCAAAAGTTGGTTATCCCATGATGGTGTCGATCGTGAATCGGATATTTTACCTTGGTCGGCAGCGGATAATGTCGATAAAGTATCCCCTTTGCTGGCCAGTGCCAGTTACTTAAATCACATGCGCCAAAGTTGGGATCACCACAATCCAAGCCATAAACTGGCCGATCAAGAAGTGGTGGTCACCATTCCGGCTTCATTTGATGAAACCGCACGTAACCTCACTTTAAAAGCAGCGCAACTGGCCGGTTTATCGCACATTCATTTATTAGAAGAACCACAAGCGGTCTGTTACGACTGGTACAGCCGTCATCTCGATTCAGCGTCACAGCAACTGCAAGATATTCCTTCCATTTTAGTGTGCGACGTGGGTGGTGGTACGACCGATCTCAGCCTAATTGAAGCCGAACATCAACAAGATAAATTATCGCTCAATCGCATTGGGGTTGGCGATCATTTAATGCTTGGAGGTGATAACATCGATCTGGCGTTAGCGCATTTGGCCGAGCAACGTTTAAGCCAAAACAAAAAACTTAATGCCGCGTCATTGATGAAGCTCATTCAACAAACCCGTAAAGTAAAAGAAGATTTACTGCGCCCAGATGCGCCAGAACAAGCAAAAATCTCGATTCTTGGCAGCGGTTCACGCTTAATCGGTGGCACCAAAAGTGCGCCAATCAGCAAACAAGAAATCCATAACATTGTATTAGATGGCTTCTTCCCATTAACCAATAAACAAGAAATGCCATTGCAACGCCGCACTGCGGTGGTTGAATTTGGTTTGCCTTATGCTGCCGATGCCGCGATCAGTCGTCATGTCGCTGAATTTATTCAAAACCATGCTCCCAATGCCCAAACCCCCAGCGCTTTATTATTAAATGGTGGCGTATTTAATAGTGAATTGGTTGAAAGCCGTATGGTCGAGCTATTAAGCCAATGGCATGGTTCGCCTATTACCTTGCTAGATAACCCTAACCCAGATTTATCGGTCGCTTTTGGCGCCGTTGCTTATGCCAAAGCGCGTCATGGCGCACAGCTTAAAATCGGTGGTGGCTCTGCGCGTTCTTACTTCTTACATCTAAAGCAAAAGAATGCCTCTGCTTCCAAAGCGTTATGCGTACTGGCAAAAGGCACTGAAGCTGGGCAAGAAATTCGTTTAAACGGTCGCCAGTTTTTACTCACCCTTGGCGAACCAATCCAAATTGATTTATTAACCTCCACTCAAGAAGCCTTTATCGATGCCAGTGGCGCATTGACGCCTGCGCAAAACAGTTTATTACTCAATGTACAGAGTAACCTTGAACGCGCCGCCTTTAAGCCCTTACCACCTTACATTGCCACATTAGAAGGCAGCCAAGCTCGTGAAACACTACAAGCCAACCAAAAAGATCGCGTTGAAGTGATGCTGGCTTGTCAGCTAACCGAAGTGGGCACCCTCAAAATTGAATGTGTCAGCACCCAAGACGACAGCAAACGTTGGTTACTTGAATTTGATACGCGTAAGCACGAAGAGTTTGAACAAGCGCAAGCCCACCCTCGTTTAGAGCAAGCTAAAGAGTTCATCACCGCTGCCTACTCTGCCAATAAAAAAGCCGACAACGACAAACAAATTAAAACTTTAAGTAAAGATCTAGAAAAGCAATTAGGCAAACGCGAACAATGGGACTTCCCAACATTACGCCAATTGTTTGATACCTTCTCATTAGGTAAAAAACGCCGTCGTCGCTCAAGCGATCATGAAAAACAATGGCTACGTTTGGCAGGCTTTGCGCTACGCCCCGGCTTTGGTGACCCAACCGATGAATGGCGTATTGAACAAACTTGGGCGTTATACCAACAAGGCATTCAGTTTCCATCGCATCAAACTTGGTCGGATTGGTGGATCTTCTGGCGTCGTATTGCCGGTGGGTTAAACCAAGAACAACAAGAAACCATCTTGGCCGATATTGCAAAATACCTACACCCCGGCGCACACCGCAGCAAAGGCACTGGCAAAGAAGCTAGTGAACATGGTTATGAAGCCATGGTGCGTTTATCTGCTTCACTTGAGCATTTAGACAGTGAAGATAAAGTCTTATTATCCAACTGGTTTTTAAACCGTGCGCAAAAAAGTGCCGAACACGTTCAAGCCCACTGGTGGGCACTCGGCCGCCTCGCCTCACGCAGCCAATTGTATGGCAGCCAGCACAACATCGTCCCTGCTGCGCAAGTAAACCAATGGCTATTAAAAATGCTGGAATTGGATTGGAAACAAGAATCCATGATTGGCTTTGCCGCCGTGATGATGAGCCGTAAAACCGGCGATCGCAGCATAGATATTTCAGAAGATATTCGCGCAAAAGTGATCGAAAAACTCACCACCAGCCGCGCAACACCAACTTGGATTGAGCTAGTCAGTGAAGTAAAAGAACTCAGCGAAGATGAATCCAAGAAAGTATTTGGCGATTCAATTCCAGCCGGGTTGCAGATGGTGGGGTGAATTTAAGCGTCATGTTAATGGTGAAAGAGTGTGATTAGCGTTTTTCTTTTTTCTGCTTGTCCCTCATTCAAAAAGCCAGCGACCGATGTCACTGGCTTAGAATGTTTCTTTTTGCATAGGATATAATTTATACCACCGCAGTTTATTCACTCGGTAACCTAGGCGATTATTTATCTACACAGCTATTACCTAAACTAACGGTAACTGAAGCGAATTACTGCTTCTTACCGCCCACTTGAACGTAGTCGATGCCGATAATACGGTTGATGATACCCATAACAGAGCTTGTATCAGAATTTGTTGAACGAATGGTCTCAACCGTTGCACCTTCTGGCACTAATTCCATTGCACGATCTTGCGTGTTACCAGGAACTTGTAAACCAACAATATTAAAGCTTTCAGCGTGCGCAGTGTAAACTTCATCGTTGTGGGTAATACCTGAACAACCTGCTAGAGAAATAACGCCTAAAACACACAATAACTTTTTCATAAAAAATACCTTAAGAATGATTGGAAATTTAGATAGTAAGCCTATGACTTCAACTGCTGACAAAGTGCGAGTTAACGAATAACTGTTTACTTTGCTATTAGTTAGCAGTGCTGTAATGACAAGCCATAAACGACAGTGTCATGATTACCTAGACTCAATAAGTTCATTGGGAGACAGCATCTCCCGAGCGACGTTGAACATTATTCCAGAGGTGTTTTGTAGTTACTGTATGGATTTGTCAGTTGAATCGTTACATAGCCGGATTATTGCATATTTGAATGGTAATGGTGAATACCGCACCCTTTAAGGTTTGGCTCTGGTCAACTTCCACGGTTGCGTTGTGTTGAGCGCAGATCTTATCGACGATAGAAAGCCCCAAACCATGACCACTCTTGACTTTGTTACGTGCTTTATCGCCCACATAAAAGGGTTCGAATAAACGAGCTTGATGTTCTTGTGCCACGCCATCACCATCATCATGTACCGAAATCTGTAGTTGATCTTGATGTACGCTGACTTCAATCGACACCTGTGAACGTGCGAACTTCATTGCGTTACGTACTAGGTTATCTAAGGCTCGGTTAAGCAGCGTTTCATCTGCTAGTATCGAGCTAGGTTGTTTTGGCAGTGATAAGTCGATATTGAGTTCTGTGTCTTTTTTCCAGCGTGTGATCGCGTGTTCAAAAAAGCCTCTTATTTCTAATGGTTGTTGTAGGTTTTTGAGGTCAACACTGTCAAGTTTGGCATAACACAACAGTTCGTCGACCATCTTTTCCATCTCTTCGGTGTCTTCGACAATACTTTCAACGGTGTGTTGCTGCGATTCATTGAGCGGCGTGTCTTTGAGTATTTCTGCTTGCCACTGGATACGAAATATTGGCGTGCGTAACTCGTGAGCAATGGCATTAGTGAGTGATCGGTTACTCTCAATCAAACGATGAATACGGTCAGCCATCAGGTTGAAAGACCTATTTAGTGAGCCAATGGCTATGCCGCTTGAAGTCTCTGATCTTGAAGAAAGATCCCCTTCTGCAAAGCATAAGGTGACGAATTCAAGTTTTTTGACCCGTCTGAAAATAATAACTAGGTGACACAACCCGTATAAGATAAAACTTGCTAGGAAGAACAGCCAAATGAGGTCATCTTCCAGCTCGATTTTTTGCCGAACGAACGCTTCATTATCGGGTAGGTAATGGTAGATATTGTCACTGCCTGTTAGGCGAAACCATAGATCACGTTCATCATCGTGAAAGATAAAGGTATTCGGGTTGGTACTAAAGAACTCTGAAACTGGGCTTGGTATTTCATCATTTGAACTGAACATGACTAGTTTATTTCGTGTGGTTTCGACAAACTGATTTATCGCTTGCTGAGCTTTTTCAAGGCCTTGATTTTTAGCGATGTTTTCTATCAGTTGTTGGTGGGCCATTGCTTCGTAATCTTGCAGTACATATTCGTAGTCGGTATTGAGCTGGTAGACAAATGTTTCGTAGGCAACAAGGCCGGTCATAAAGCAAACTAATAGTCCAAGCAGGGACTCCAAATAAATACGTCGCATATTCGCTCTCTTTCATTACGCTCGTATTGAGCGAGGTTAATGCCAAGCGGTCGAAACAAACAAGTAGCCTTTTCCGCGAATGGTCTGAATTTTCTCTGCTGGTGTGTGATCGTCACCGAGTATCTTTCTTAGACGCACAACCTTGTTATCAATCGTCCGATCTATCCCGTCATACTCAATCCCGCGCAGTGTTTGGGTTAAATAGTCCCGTGATAACGGAGTATCTGGGTTGCTTGCCAACAACCAAAGTAGATCAAACTCACTGTCTGTCAGTGACAAAACTGCACCTGCAAGTTCACACTTCTTGTATGTGTTTTTCAATACAAGTTGATCAAATTGAAGGTTGTCAGAGTCATCGATTGATTGAGCTACCGTTTCTTGACGGCGCAATAGTGAACGAACCCTTGCCAGCAAAACTCTTGGCTTGATTGGCTTGGAGACATAGTCATCAGCCCCAGTTTCTAAACCAGCGACATGATCAAAGTCGTCATCGCTAGCGGTGAGCATCAATATTTTGCCTTTATAGTGCGTACGCGTCTGTCGGCAAATTGTCAGCCCATCGGTTACAGGAAGCATTAAATCTAGCAATACGATGTCAGGTTGTTCGGCAAGGATGGTTTGCGCGGCATTACTGCCATCGCCCAGAACCAAGACATCAAAATCTTGCGCGGCAAAGTAGTCTTGCAACATTTTTTGAAGTTTCAAATCATCTTCCACAATGATCATTTTAGGTTTTGTCATTCCATTCCCAACCTTATCGTGTATTTAGCTTAAACGAGATTATGTGAGTGAGTTTTATTTTTTAATTAGTCGCTATTACATATTGAATTTAATTACTTCACGCAAAATACCTGAGGTGAATAATTAAATACTTTTTAAGCTAGTTCAATGCTGATATGGAATTAATAGAAAAATAAAAAAACAACGTTCAAAAATCTCATACATTCTCGCGACAGATGATTTGGCAGATAAACAACAGAATTTTCCTGTCGTAAGGGCACTCTTGGTATTAACTTTGCTTCTGTACCAGTTTTGGCGAACACTGGATAACGAAAGCAGACTCTAGATAATGCAAAACAAGTTAATGAAACCGTAACACCTCAAGGTTTCGTTAAGTCCGAAGTCGTCAAAAGACAAAAAATATTAGGCAACCCAGAGACCAACAGCCAACAATGACGCGACTTATAAGCCACATTAAATACCCCTCAAAGTACGCCAGCGACTGCATAGATATACAGAAAAAAGAACAAATATAACAAGCAAGCTTTGAGACGAAATTTCTACTACGATCTATTCCTGATAGTGTTAAAATATCCCCATTAGAATTACCGAGAAACTCAATGTTTATCCATCATGTTAATGGTATCGACTGGCTGGTCATTACCGCTTTTGAAGAACTGAAAACGCTATTTATCGAAGAAGCCGGCACGATCCCTTTTTGCTTTTCTACCGTGAGCGAGTTGAGCCTGATTGATCAAGCCAAACGCACTTATGGTTACTTGCCTACATTCAACGGCGTGATCACCGATACCGGCACTTTTCAAAGCCGGGATAATGACGAAGATTTACATCCACAACTTGCCTGTTTAGTTGAGGGGCGTGGGCGCGTGTTTATCTATCATGGCGGCTTTGTGGCGTTTGTGGATGATGAGCACACCTTTATTACCCGAATGGATTGAAATTAATCAGTAAATTGAAAACGGTGAATTGGTATCCCCTCCGTCACCCGCACGTGAGCCTAAGCGGCACTGCAACTTTGTTAACTTTGTCTATTCTTCACTAACTCCGCCATTTCAAGTGATTGTGTATCACGACTCTTGCTTAAGTTATCAATCACACCTTGTTGATTCACAGCGGGTTTATCTTGGCTGACTTTCCATTTTCCTGAAATCGATTCAATCGTAATTTCAACGCCCACAATGGCGGGAAGCATTTTCTCAATATATTGCGTGGGGGCGTCAGCTATAGACCAGGGCTCACTTTGCTCTGCTTCATGTTGAGTGGTTAGATTGCCAAGTAAGTTCAGTTTCCATTCACTGTCATGTATGGCTTTTATCGTGCCTTTTACGTGTACCACCACATAATTCCAAGTAGGAACGGCTCGTCCATTTTCTTTTTTAGTGGGGTAATAATTTGGGGAAATATAGCAATTAGGCCCATGAAAAATAACCGTCACTGACTGGTCATTTTCAAATGCTTTCCAAAGCGAATTGGCTTTGGCGATATGCCCTTGCAGCACATCAACACCATTAACATGATTTAAAATTACTGGCAGATGATCGACTTCGAGACCCGCTTGCGTATTCATCACCAGAGTGGCGAATGGATAGTTTTTAATAATCTGTTTAAGTTGTTCGGTGTCATTTTGTTGATGAATTTTAATATTGTGCATGGTTGTCCATTCTCAGCAAATATCAATACGAAAGTTCAACGACCTCCGTATGAATAATCATAAAAAATAATTCGATATTGAATAAGCTATCTGGTTTTACCACCATGCACAATTTATATAAAAATAGTCTGCAACTAATATATACCCAAGTGACTTCCAGATGCAGAATTCAGAGCTATCAAGCGCCTATTTAGACAAGAAAGATTGCAAAAAAATAAGGAATAAAAGCACCTTTCAAACCAATCTGACGCAGCCTATCTCTTAAAAAGAAGAGGTCTGGGTGAAGCTCCCGAAGAACAAGTAAAAACAGCAAGCCATCTAAATGCCCCTTTCTTTAAGTATCTTCTCTATTTAAAACTCGTACTTCCCGTTGAGGGAATGGAATAACAAATCCATTATCACGCATCGCTTCAAAAATCATGAGTAGAAGATCGCCACCCACTCGGTTTTTACCATCGTCAATCCCGTCCATCCAGAACTCAACAAACATATTGACGCCAGAGTCGCCAAAACCATCAATTTCACAATCTGGCTGTTCTTCAAAGGGAACGCCTTCTCCACTGATCACTTGCTCATGTGATGCCACTGTCACTTTAATAATTTCCACCAGCTTACGTATATCGGTATCATAAGCTACCGAAAAATCGACACGATAACGCTGCTTCTTATTTTTATGAGTCCAATTGGTAAAGCTTTCGGTCACAAACTTTTCATTAGGCACCATGATGTCTTTACCATCATAGGTTTCAAGTGTGGTTGAACGAAGCGTCAATTCACGTACAACCCCGGTACGTCCATCTTCCAACTCAATATAATCATCAATCGAAATAGAGCGATCTAATAAAATGATAATGCCGGAAATAAAGTTGGAGGCGATTGCTTGTAAGCCAAAACCTAACCCCACGCCAAGCGCACCACCAAAGACTGCCAATGCGGTTAAATTAATTCCCATTACCTTGAGAAGTAGCAAAAAGAAAAATACAAATATTGTCACTTCAAACAACTTTGCCGCCACTTCTTTGGTTCTAAAATCGAGCTTTTCTTGACGACGAATCAGCTCTTTTCCTGTCACATTAGAAATTCGCCCAAGCCAGAATAATACTGACCCCAGTAAAACTACCCTCACTACATCATAAAAAGAAATTTGGATTTCACCGACCCCAAGCTTCATCGATTCAAGGATATTTATAATTGGTGTAAGTAAGTTAACTAGGTGGAGGAAAAGTAATGGTATACCAATATAGCGAAACACAAAGCGGATAAAATCGGAACGAACAAAATCATGGGTAACTCGATTACAAATCAATAAGATCGCAATGACTAGTGCAGTATTAATAAGCCAAGAATGCCCCAATAGTTTTTGAACAATTTCGATAGAAAACATCAAAATAAAAACCGTGATAATTGGAAAAACCAAGTTACCAAACTTACTGGAAATTTTACGTAGTTGATTTGCCTCCTCTTGTTTGGCGATCTTAGTTAATGCTGGCACATTTCTGCGAATCATTTTTGCGAAAAAAAAGGAGCAACCAAATACAATCAATACAATAGCCAGTTGGATATAAGTCGCTGTTTGCGCCAATACCTCAAAAACCTGTTGACTCGCCTGCTGTACGACGTCTATGTAATGCTTAAAATCCATTTATTTTCCCTAATTTTGAGTATCACCACGAGGTTAGGTATTTATTACCCTAGCTATACTTAAGTATATGTTTGATTTACAAGACCAAGGACTTATAAAAATAAAAAAGCCTAAGTAGATCTCACTTAAGCTTTCAAATAACTTGGGCTTTCAAATAGAAGGTTTTTCTATATTACCAATTATATAAACCAACTCCACCAGATAAAGGCGGCTAGGAAACCAAATAGATAAATAAACCCAACCCAAGACAGAGCTTTCAGTTTACCCGTAAATTTAAGACTTTCTGGTAAGTTAGTTTTCGTTACTAATTTGTAATTCAAAACGGCAAATACCGGCGTTGTCATAAAGGCTAAAATCATCGCAAAATGCATCATTGCCATTAATGAGGAAGTAAAAAATAGAATAACGATAAAGGAAAGTAAGCTCACAATCACCATCCAGATATTTAAGAAACGTTTCGCTTCACTTGGATGACTTTCTTCTGATTTATTACTCAGTAATAAAGTACTTTCGGTTAACACTCGAGAGTAACCATCGATACAAGTAATGGTACTACCGAAGATACAAAAGAAAGCAATCACCGCAATCAGATAACGAGACCATTCGCCAATAGATGCCGTGTACATGCTGACTAATTGATGTGAGAAACCAATGCCTGATGTTTTAAGCGTTTCACCGCTACCATTAAGTACTAATGCCCCAAGAGATAAGAAAACTATCGCTAAAACGGCCGTACCTATATAACCAACATTAAAATCAAATAATGCTGAGCGCTCCGTCACTTTTTGCTCTTTACTTTGTGATTTTAACCATAATGAATTAAAGCAAGAAATTTCAATTGGTGCAGGCATCCACCCCATCATGATCACAATAAAACCAAAGGCAGCCATAGTCCAAGCTGAAGGGCTTTGATAATCCGCAGGTGCAACTGCGCCATTACTCGCAGCAATCATCACTGCGAGCACAGTGGTTATGACTAACACACCCATGATAACTTTAGATAAAGTACTCAGTGCTTTGAAATGTCCTGCAACCAAAATAGCTAAACATGTGACTACGATACCACCAGCAATGGTAGGGAGAGATAGTGAGATTGGTAAGAAGTACCCCATTAAACTAGCGCTAAACATCAATAATGCGGCTATATTGACGAAGGCTGAAACAAAATTAAGAACATTAAACAGCCACAGGTAACCAATTCCCATTTGATGATACCCTTGAACTAAGCTTTGGCCAGTACCTAACGTATATTGAACGCCAGCTCTAAAAAATGGGTATTTAAAGAAGTTTACTAGCAAGATAAGAGCAGCAAGTTGCCAACCATAAATAGCGCCAGCTTGTGTTGATGACACTAAATGCGAGCCGCCAACAGCCGCAGAAGCCATCATGACTCCAGGGCCAAGTGCTTTGATTAGAGACGTTTTCTTACTGACATCTCCTACCTGAGGAGCTGCAATTGTGGCAGTATTTTCCATATCATGTCCTTAATGAAGCAAGTGAACTGATTGAACATTCAATTCCAAGCTTTTTATTGTTATCGCCTTCCATCGCCATCAGCAATGCTAATAACTCATTTGGCTTTTTTGAGGAGAAATTCGCAGTGTTTCAATCTATTGATAAAAGACTTCACGCTGCTTTCAGAACATTCTGCTAACTTTATGACAAAGAAACAAGGCTTAGAATCACACCAACAGAATCATTGACTACCAAATGCATTAGATTTGGTAATTTACTTCAACCTTATGGTAGTAACAGAATCACTGACTTGTTTTTAACCACAAAAATAATATAAAAAAAAGCTGACCATCAGGCCAGCTTCTTAAATTATTCTTTATCGAACTTAGTTTTAATATAAACCAAGATCTTTTTGCAAATGTGAAGATAATGATGAAGCGTCATAAGCCGAAGTAACTGGCTTTTTGGTTGCTCCAAATAATACGTCCACAATGTGTTTCATCAATCCTTTGATGTTAACCGAGTAGGTTTTTTGATCCATAGATGGTGTTGCAACTGTTTCTAAAATTGCTTGTGTCATCTTTATACTCACTCTAGTTCAACTATCAACTTGAGCGCATAATAAAAGTACAAAAGACCAGTTAACAATGAAAAATAACCAGAATTCGCATTAGTTTTTCTAATTAACAAGCCATTAACACACTGCGATTAATAGAAAAAACTAACGTATTAGAAACCAATGAGTTAGACCAAATACTGAGCAGAGAACTCTGATAAGAACAGTATACTTAACACTTCATTAACTATTATATTTTAATTCGCTACCCATTGAGTCTCGATCAACAATTGATCATATTGCTTAATTCTCGCAGTAAAGATATCACCTTCATGCACCACACCAACACCGCTTGGTGTACCTGTCATGATCACATCGCCATTATTTAATGTGGTATAAGATTTCACTTCACTCAAAATATCATCTGGGGTATACATCATATTCATTACCCCACCGGCTTGCACTCGCAGTCCATTGATCAAAAGTTCTAGTGACAAACCTTGCCAATTACCGCCCTTTAAAGACACAAACTTACTTAACACAGCAGAGCCATCAAATGCTTTAGCACGCTCCCAAGGCAATTGCTTTGCTTTCAATTGAGATTGTAATTCACGCTTAGTGAGATCGAGACCAAAGCCAACTGCATGTATTCCACCATTTTTAATGCTAAAGCAAATCTCACCTTCGTAGTGTAATTGCTCCTGATGAAAGGATGTTAGCTGATTAGTAATTGAGGTACTCGGCTTATTAAATACGACCATTTGATCTGGCATTGCATTGTTTAGCTCTTTGACGTGATCTGCATAATTTCGGCCTACACACACGACCTTTGAAGGCTTCAGCTTTCTATTATCTACCAGTATTGTTGTCATTATTATTCCTTTTATTACCCCTTTAATATTGGGTAGTTTTATACCTTGAAGTCACTTGGGTATAGATTTCCAATTAAACTGACACACGAAAAGAAGAGTCTAATTCACTCATTCCAAGTCCATTACGTTTATGCACTTTTATTTGAACTGGAATACGTTCTTTCATCGCATCTATATGACTGATAACACCAATCATTTTTCCGGATGCGTTTAAGTTATCTAATGCATTTAACGCCATATCTAATGTATCGGCATCCAATGTACCAAAACCTTCATCTAAGAATAAAGAATCAATACTGGTTTTGTGACTGACCAAATCTGACAATGCGAGCGCTAAAGCTAAGCTTACTAAAAAGCTTTCACCACCAGATAAAGTCTTCGTATCTCGGATTGTATCGCCTTGCCATGTATCAATCACCGATAATGACAACCCGTCAGTCGATACATAAGCATTAGACGCTTGGTTATTGTCATTGATTGAAACGCCTGAACGCTGTAGTAAATAACGTCCATGCAGTCGTTCCAGCTGTTTGTTGGCTAAATACACTAGGTTATCTAAAGTAAGCCCTTGAGCAAATTTTCGAAATTTATCACCACTTTTAGAACCAATTAAAGCATGGAGATACTGCCAATCATCATAGTACGATTGCTGTGATTCTATCTGTTTAAATAACTCAACTTGCCCTTCTCGCCTACGTTTATCACTTACTAATTCATGTTCAATTTGTCCAATGCGGTAGGTTTGACTATCTAAGATCTCACTGACTTCTTTCAGGCTTTTCAACACCATTTCGCAATCAGTCGTCATCCACTGAGAAGCCTTTTCATGCTGTTGAATGCGATCCCACTGTTTATTGGCATTATCGACTAAGGCAACGGTTCGCTCTACTTGGTTATTTATCTCTTGTTGCAAGACAATAAGTTTCTGCCGTTCATTGTCATCTAATAATGACTCTTCAAATATTGCCTGGCTTTCAAATGGGCTTTGTGTGAGAGCTTGTTGCCAACCTTCTAGTGCCTTTTTATAAGCTTGAGTTTGTTGTTCAAACTGATTTTGAGTGCTGGCAATCTCACCGGATAATTTTTCTAACTGAACTTGCAAACTATGCCATTGTTGTTGAGCAACTTGATAAGCTTGCTCCGCTTCATCTAATTGTTTTTGGCTCGCTTGTTTTTCTTCTGCAATATTTCGTTTACCAAATAATGCCAATCTCTCTTGTTTCTGATGTGCTAACCATTCAACTTGAGCAGTGAGTGCTTTATTCGTTTCACCTAAAAGCTGTTGTTTCTCTTTTAGAGATTGATTCAACCGAACTTCATCTTGTTGCGCTTGTACAAGTTTATGCGCCAGTTCAATAGATTGCTGCTTATATTGCTGCCATTGTTGCGATGCTTGGCGCTTTTGCTCTAACCACTGATTTAATGGCGAAACATCAATTAGACTACCCTCAAGTAATGAATAGTCAGGCAAGCTATAACTTAAAGCTAGCCATTGATCAGTTAAGGTTTGATAAATTGTCGCTCTATCCTCTTGCATGCTTTGCAATGATTGAAGCTTGGCATCATCTTGTTTTAACAGGGTCAGCTCTTGGTGTCTGAGCGTCTCTAATGAGGTTTTGGCTTTTTCTTGTTGAAAATGACTTAATTGCAGTGCTTCTTTGCAAGCAATCAATTGTTTTTCAGCTTGTTGAAGTTGAGATAACCTCGCTTTGATGGCTTCGATTTGCCTAGGAATGTCGGCTTCATATTGCTGTAATTGTTTTACGTCTTCAATCTCAAACAGCGGTAATGTTTGATTGGTAAAACTTTGCTGCCATTGTTGTTCAATCACGTTCAACTCAGCTTTATCTTGCTGCTGTTTTTGTGTTAATTCTGTTATATGGCGAGCGGTAGAATCTAGTTGCGACCTAGCTTGCATGCCTTGCGTTTCAATCGTCTTTTTTTCTATTTCGGCTCGTTCTTTATCTAGACTGACTTGCGAGCGATTTAGCGCTGTCGAATGATCTAGAGCCGGATGTTCTAACGAACCACATAAAGGACACGCCTCACCCGTTTGTAATTTGGCACGATAATCGGCAAATTGCGTATCCTGATCGATAAGTGTTTTATAGCTGTGTATTTCTGCATCTTTCGCTTTATAAGCCTGACGTAATAATGTGCAATTATCGGTGAGCTGTTGATGCTGTTTATTCTGCTCAACCAATACCTTAGCTTCACGCAAGATAGTTTGCGATAACTTTGACCATGTATCGTGTTTGATTCTTAATTGATAAATAAAATTGCGATGTTGATCTTTTTCTTCTAACTCTTTAGCCAATTGTTCCGTATTTTTTTGTTCATCGGTATTAAGAGATAACCAGGTTTGATTAGCAGCTTGATACAGAGCTTGTTTACCATGAACATCCGCTTGGCATTGGTGAAAGTGTTTTTCTTCTGCTGCGATCGTACTAGCCAGCTTATCTTTTGCTTGTTGTTCAGCTTGAATAGTCTTATTTAGCTCGGCTATTTCACGCCCCTTTTGGGCCATTTGCTCAACTTGCAGCTGCCATGAATTTAGGTGTTGAGAAATCACCTCGTCATTCGCATGCTTATCTAGATACTCACGGCAAGTAGCCTGTTGTTTTTGAACTTGTTCTAGGGCTGATTTAACTTGGTTAAGATCTTGTTGTACGAGATTAAGCTGCTTATTTTCATTTTGGTATTGAGCCGTTAAATCGGTAACTTTGGTCTCTTTTTGCTGTATATCTTGATCGAGAGGTAATACTTGATCATCAATTAATTTGAATAGATTTCTTTGTGATTGTTTTTGTTGCTCCAATGCAACTATTGCCTGATTATAGTTCCGCTGTTTCGATTGTTTCTGCTTTTCAGTCTCTGAGAATTGTTGCTGCTTTTCATTTAATTGAGTGGTAATAGCATCAAGTTGTATTCTGGTCTGTTGCCATTGTTGGAAAGGCTGTTTCAATTTTTCCGCAGGTTCACTTTTCTCAAGTTTATCCAACTGTGTTTGTTCATCTAGCTTTTGTTGATTCACTTTTTCTTGTCGTTGCTTCGCTTCTTGAACGGCCTGTTGGGCTGATTGGTACTGTTGCCACCATTGATGGTGCTCATTCCAAGCTTGTAATGCTTGTTTATTTTTCTGCTGTTGTAACTTAACTTCTTCAAGCTCATTATTCAGCGCTGAAACTTGCTCTAAAGAAAGAAGCTGTACGCCTTTTGCTTGCGATTCCAATGCCACTAACTTTTGTTTCGCGTCCGTAAAGTACTCATGCACTTTCTCTGAAATTTGACCGTAGATCTCCGTGCCCGTTAACTCTTCAAGTAGCTCGGCTCGCTCTGATTCTTTGGCATTTAAAAAAGCGGCAAACTGCCCTTGAGACAGCATCATTGATTTAGTAAAACGTGAAAAATCAAGGCCCGTAATATCTTTTAATAAAATGTCTTTTCGTTTTATTTGAGTAGCCAGCATTTTACCACTTACCACTTCAGCAAGTTCAACCACCGCGGATTGCAAGTTCCCATCTACCTTACCTCGGGAACGGCGCATGCTCCAAAATGCACGATAGGCTTTGCCTTTTACTTCAAATTCAACTTCCGCTAAGCATTCCGCAGTACCGCGAGTCATGATCTCATTGTTTGAAGTAGAGATAAGCCCCAGACGTGGTGTTTGATGGTACAAAGCTAGACACATGGCATCGAGTAAGGTTGTTTTCCCTGCTCCAGTTGGCCCCGTGATTGCAAATAAGCCATTTTCAGCAAAAGGTGATTGAGTGAAGTCGATTTTCCACTCTCCCTTTAGGGAATTTAAATTCTGAAAGCGAACCGTTAAAATTTTCATTATTTCACTTCCTTATTACGATCGTCGCCATGATCACCTTGTTGCTCTAAGACATCGGATACGACTTGCTCAAACTGCTGAATAATTCGTTGTTGCCTAGCCTCTGCCGCTTCTCCTTCAAAAGATTCAAGGCTCATTCGCTTGTGGAAAACATCTTGTGGAGTAAGCTCCGCCAATGTCTCATTTTTCTCTTGAGTAAGTGATTGAGTTTTCTGCGATCGGCTACGACGTAACTGTAATACTTCAACATTGAGATCTTCTGTCATCGCTTGGATTCTAGGTTGCAAATCTGACAAATAATCGTCAATTTCTACATGAATACACAACCAAACCGTTTGCTCAATACCCACAAACTGCTGCAATTGCGACTCTATACTTTCAAGCGATCCTTTTAATGTCGTCATGGATTGAAAAAGTGGAATAGGAAGCGGCTCAATTCGTTTACCATTCTCGTTAAATTCTACTAACACGACTTGTTTATTCGATAACCTTGGTTGGCCTTTTTCTGTGATTTCACTTTCAACCGTTTTCGTTTTTATCTCATCAAAACTTAACGGAATGGGTGATCCGCAATATCGAATAGATTCAGATTTAGCAACAATTTGTGGTCTGTGTATATGACCAAGTGCAATATAATCAACAGGAGGAAAAGCTTTAGCATCGAAAGCTTCGAGTGAACCGATATAAATATCTCGTACAGATTCAGACGTCGTAACACCTAATGCTGTTAAATGCCCCGTTACAATAATGGGCAGTTTACGTTTGAGTGTCTGTTCTTGCTCATTTTGTATTTCTAATGCCTTATCGTGCAATGTTTGATAGTGCTGCTGAATAGCCTCACCCAGTGCTTGTTTTTTTTGAGTACTCGTTTCTCCCGCGACACTTTGCAACACATCTCTCGGTCGGATAAAAGGAACAGCACACAAAATAGCACCAGCTTGTTTACTACGGTCTTCCAGCAAGATCACTTGTTCATCAAGGTTTTCCGTCGTATTCGCAATAACATGGGTATTTAAGCAAGCAAGCAGATCTTTAGATTCATTCAACATTGAAACCGAATCATGATTGCCACCTAAAACAATTAAGGTAGTCTCTAGTTCGCTCAATTTCACGACAAATTGATTGTACATCTCTCGAGCATAACTTGGTGGCGTGCCAGTATCGAAGACATCTCCTGCAATAATAACAACATCAACTTGTTGTGCTTTAACCAACTCAAGTAGCCAATTAATAAAAGCTTGATGCTCATTCTTACGACTTTTTGTAAAAAAATTTTGACCAAGATGCCAATCTGAAGTGTGGATAATTTTCATAATAATATTGAGCGCGCCAAGTTAAAAATGTGATATACCCAAGTAACGTCAAGATACGAGTTTCAGCAATTTTCCTTACCTAAAAGCTTGGATGATAGCTATGAATTCTGCATCTTGACGCCACTTACGTATAGGAATTGTGCCATAAACGCTTGAATAAAAAAGGACAGAGAGAAATTTTCTTACTGGCATAAAAAAAGCTCAGGAAATTTAACCTGAGCTTGTTACAAAAACCATCACAAAAGTAACGGCCAGCTATGCGTAACCACCAATGTGTGTTCTAGTGTTTAGCTGATCAGCGGCCAAACCAAAAGCTAAACGAACACCTGGTATGCGACTAATTTCGTCGCTTTACCAATACACTGCCTGTTAATAGTAGACAATCCATTAAGATTGCTTTTCTATACAACAAGCAACATGTATTCAGTAAAAAGAACTAACCTGTTTATTTATCTATAGATAATCGATTTTTCCGCGGATTTGATAAAGTTTCACACCGAAAATTTACAGCCATTTCATAAGAAATTTGTGATGTAAAAACAACCACTAACTAAAAATCAATCACTACATTTTAAACAGACCGCAATTCTAGCGTTTCTACTGAAGCATGTCATCAAAAGTGTGAATAACATCTATAAAACTGTGAAATTAGAACTAGTTGATACATTTTATCGTGACATAATTTCATTAATATTTGATTTTTATCAACATTATCAATCCATTAAGTCAATTTAATGACATATGTATTCAAGCAGCTGCAAAATGAACAAGTTATAGGCAATAAAAAATGCCCACCGGAGTGAGCACTTCAAAATTAAGCAAGATTATTATTCGAACTAATGGGTTATCGTAATAGTAGATTTAAAGAACTTCTACTTTATCATCAACATAACGTTGGAAAACCGGATTATTAAGCTCTTCTACACTAGCGGGATTCCATAAGTTATTTTTAATTCCTTTAATTACCGTATAGATAACCGCAGTATCAATCGCCGACATCAAAGCAATATTAACGGGTTCATTATTGGTGTAACCCATCTCTACTTCCAACAGATCTTTATAGTCGATGTAGCGAAATGCTCCAGCGCTAACCTCATAAGACAATATGGTTTTGGTCGTAGTAACACTAGATAAAATCTTACCTGTTCTAACATCAACGGATCGTAAGTTTACTGTGATTTGATCTGTTCGGTATTCACCGGAAGCCCCAATACCTAAATAGCGGGCACCTAACCCACCTGTTTTAATATTTGTATCGTAAGCAACAATACCACCTTCAATTAATATGTTGGCCGATTGAAGTGAAGGTAATTGACCTCCTTGATTAAAGGCTTCTCCTTTCGTTTGTGCTGCCCGTATAATTTTTCGTTCCGTAAGCAAATTCTGTAAGCCCTCTCTCTCAAGCGGAGCAAACCAACCTGAATCAATAAGAGACATAGTTAATAACGACGTTGCGCCTTGTGAGACGGCGGTAGAGAAATTACTGTTTGGCTGTGGTCGATACTGACCAGTTTGATCTCTAAAGTTATAAACCGAGACCATAATAATTCCTTGTGGCTTAGGTAGATTAATTAAATCTTTATAAGCCACACCTCGGTACATAAGTTGGGATTCTTCTTCAGCATCAGGAATCGAGATGGAATTTGAACAAGCCGTTAATACCATGACCATGGCGACTACATAAAACTTTTTCATCATGTGATTCTCCATATTAATTACCTAAAGGGTCGCTAACTTGGATCACAGATGATTCTCCGCTGACTTTGTCATAGATGTTCAAAGTCAAGCCACCATTACCATCATCAACTACATTCAAAATAAAATCGTCAGTTTCCAATTGACCACCATCAGACTTTCCTGAACTCACATCATCTAGCAAGTTATTCAGAAGTCGAGATTGTAAAGTTGTTTGTAACCGATCTGCCGCTGTTAAACCCAACTCATCATCAGGCTCATATTGATTAATAGCATTGGCGACATTTAAGAGGTGGGATCCGTTATAAGGATTTCCTCCAAAACTCGGGTTGGTTGGTTGATAAACTAGCTCTGTAGATAGGGCATGAAATCCAGCCATAACAGAGCTAATGAATATAATTGTTTTGAACGTCCTTTTCATAATTACACCTTAAAGCTCATCAGGAGCAAGATCGGTTTTATCTGAGAACTTTCTGTCTAATTTCCACCTTAATAAATAGACGGAAATGTTATCAACGGCTTGTTCTGCCTTAGTTTCAGCTTGTTGTAAGCCAGGTGATAAACTTGTTCTATATATGGGAGTGTTAAAGTGAAAGATGGTAATAATACTGCCCGACAATGCTGTTGGTCTTTCTTTAACACTTAGATTTATCGATAGATTTTCATGTTTATCATTTAATTTTTGAGAGAAGTAAAAGTAAAAGTTTCTCCCCAGTACTGTCATAGTTTGATCAACAATCAATCCATTTATTCCACCTTCTGTATCAGGTAATATGTTGCTTTCTTCTACTTTATTATTACTATCAATAGTGTCATTACCGTTAACTGCTTCGACTTCCGCATTGATTGAAAAGGGAATTGAAATCAATAAGGTACAAATAAATAAGACACTATTAATATTTTTCATACAGCCCCATCAAACTTGTATTTTTTTGCCCACATCAGAGCTTGCAATCTATTTCTTACTTTTATCTTCTTAAATACATGATGCAAATGTGTTTTTACTGTATTTTCACTAACAAATAATTGTTCAGCAATCTGAATATTAGAAGCCCCTACTAATAGTAGCTTTAATATTTCCTCTTCCCGGCAAGTTAAATCTGCAAATGCTCTCGATGAGAACAAATCATTTTCTCTATAATATTCAATTATTTTTTGAGACAATTCATTTGACAAACTAAAACGACCAGACAATACATCACTCAATCCTTTGGTTATATTAGCTAGGCAGTCATCCTTAAAAAACACCCCCACAACATTAGGAAATTGCAAAATAAAAGACACACTAATATCATGGTTATTGTTAATTAAAATCTCTTTGGCTTTTCTTCCTTCTTCATGCATATGATTTAGATAGACTTTAATCATATCGCCTTGAATATATTCCATATCTAGAACAATATGAACAGGCTTAATATTAAATGTGTCAATCAATTCGAGAAAATTATTAAATGTTACTGGTTCTATTTTCCTCTCCAGTTCCCTTTCTAAATTCTCCTTGAGTAAAGAAGACTGTAATGTCTTACTTGTTATCAAGTATAATTTTTCATCCATGCTGCCCTCCATTCCCTTACCTACACAGGCTTCCCTTTATGTTCATACTAGACAAGTAACTTGAAACCTCCTTTAACATCCACAACAAAAAAGATTCCTTTTGATGATTTCTCATTATTGAGAAATATATCGTGAAATATACAAATTTATTTAACAAAGGTTAGGGCAATGTCAAGCCAATGTAAACTTAGGTTCAAAAGTTTTTTACCATAAAAACTTTTGTTCTAGATATTAAATTAAAAAACTCACACTTTAGTTTATAGATTATCTTTTATATTCAACTGTAAGTTTATAGCCACAATCAGAAGCCAATACCATAATCCTTATTAAATAACGCACAAGGATTGGGTATGAAAATCATAAATATACATAGATCATTTTTTTTATACTCCTCGAGTATTTTTCTTTATTTAGCATCATTAAATACAGCCATCGCTAATTTAGATCTTGCTAAAAGCGAACTATCCTTAAAAGATGAATTAGTAACCGAAACAACAAATCAAACAAAATATAACGTTTCTTATATAAATATTTCAGGCGAATCAAATATTGCCTATATAAAGCAATCTAGCGATTTTGATGCTGGAAATACAGCATCAATAACTCAAAAAGGTAATGATAATAAATCATTAATAAAACAAGGAGGTGACGCCAATAGTGCAAGTATTGATCAATACGGGAATAGTAACTTAGCCATCATAATGCAGTCTGGATATGGAAACACAGGTTCGATAATTCAGGATGGTAACGAAAATGAAGCCATATTAAGCCAATCTGGAGTTAGCCTAGAAGGTTCTATCTCCCAGTCAGGCAATGGCAATCTTGCTTACATTGTTGATAGCGGCAACGTAAGTATGTCTGGATACGATATCAATCAATCTGGGCAAAGCAGTTTAATAATAATTAATGGTATGAATAGAAATATCAACATGACACTAAAATAATATAAAGGAATTTATTATGAAAAAGTTAACAATTGCAATTTCAACCATTTTAGCTACCGGATTTAGTGCGCAAGCATTAGCCGTAGATAATACCTCCACAGTAGGGTTATCTGGTGTAGCAAGCACCGTAACCGTCACACAAATCAGTGCAAGTGATAGCA
Source organism: Vibrio algivorus (assembly GCF_030161215.1). Taxonomy (NCBI): domain Bacteria; kingdom Pseudomonadati; phylum Pseudomonadota; class Gammaproteobacteria; order Vibrionales; family Vibrionaceae; genus Vibrio; species Vibrio algivorus. Next base: position 606,694 of record NZ_BSPV01000003.1, on the reverse strand, counting down.
GCGGTAATCTATCTAATGCGCAGGTACATTCAGGCTTTAGCAACCATGCTAATGTATTTCAAGCTGGTACAAAAAGTAGCTCAGATGTGATGATCACTGGTGGTGCTTTTAATGATGCTAATGTTTTACAAGGTGCACTAGGTGCAGATAACTCTGCAACAGTGACTACAGCTAGTTCATATGCAACAAACTCCAATATTAACCAAGGTTCAGCGTCTTCTTCAGGCTTTGTGAGCCTTGCAGCAAGCTCGAACACTGCTGGAATTTCAACCACAAACTCCTCATTTGTAAATTCAACTGTCAACCAAGGTGCTCTTGCTGTTGCTGGAAATTTTGATGTCGCATTAAGCTCAAATACTGCCGATATTTCCACCTCAGATTCAACTGTCGTTAACGCGACAATTAATCAAGGTGCCGTAGCATCAGCTACAGGTTTTGGTGTTGATTTTAGTGTTGTGGGTAACTCAGCAAGCATTTCTACATCTAATTCAGCATATGTGAGCTCCACTATTAACCAAAACAATGTGAATGATGGTTTTTCTAACACGGCTTTAATAAGTGTAAGTGATTCTGGTGGTATTAATTCAGTAGTAAATCAAAATGGCTCAATGAATAATGGTGAAATTGTAGTCACAGGCTCTGGTGGAGTAACTGCTTCAATAGATCAAAATGGTGATATGAACTCTGCTGGTATCAATGCTCATGACGCTTATTTCTCAAGTGCATCAGTTGATCAAGATGGTAATAATAACCAGGGTTATATTGATGCATCTGGTGTATTTAACTATACCAATATTGATCAAGTTGGAGATGGCAACTTTGCAGGTTCAACAACTTCTGGTTGGGGTAACACATCACTAACAACGCAACTAGGTAATGACAATATTGCGTATACAAATGTTAGTGGTGTAGCAAATACATCAACTACTTTACAGATGGGCAATGAAAATATGTCTAACACTACTGTAAGTGGCTGGGGTAACACAGCAACAGTTACTCAATACTAAGACATGAAACACTATTCTACTATTATAGCGGCGCTCTGCGCCGCTCTTTTCTTACCTACTCTACTTTCAGCTGCTGAAAAAAGTATGCTTAAACCGTTCCCAAATTCAGAGCTTAGCTGTCAGTCAAGCACGCAAACTGCAAAACTAATATTAAAAACGACTAACGCCGATATTATACAAGTTAAGATATCGAGTAAAAGTGGAAACTCTATGAGCTCACAAGTCTCTGGTAATTCATCTAATCAATTTCAATTTTCGGCTCCGGATTTACCACTTAATTTAGATCTCACAAGTAGTAACACTACACTATCCTACCAAGTCATTATCCAGAACTCTGAATGTCAAATTATAGAAAAATTGTAAACATAAGATTTTTAAAAAGTATTCAAGTGTAATTGATTGGTTTTAGGTTATCTCAAATAGAAAAACCCTCAGTGGTTAGTTAATCACTGAGGGTTTAGAGCATTTTTTATAAGTTGTATCTGTTAAAACTACTTAGTCCAATCTAAGATAACTTTCCCAGAAAGCCCGCCACGCATGGTGTCGAAGCCCTCTTGGAAATCATCAATTGGGAAATGATGCGTGATAATTGGCGTCAGATCTAAGCCTGATTGAATGAGGCTTGCCATTTTATACCAAGTTTCGAACAAGTTTAGTAAATACATGTTTTTATACTTCATAAACAATGAGTTATAAAAAGATATATTTTATTTAGGGCAGATTTAGGGCTATTTGCTACTTCTGCTGAAAATCCCCTCCCAAATTATCATTCATCTCTCGATTAATTCAAATCTCTCTATATCATCCAAAACATAAACGTGACATTGTAACTGAGATTATACAAAATGAACTATCGCAAAGAACTAGAAAAAGAGTTTAAGAGCACCGCCCCTTATCATCATCGCCACAAAGTATGGGATGATTTCATTACTTGTTTTGCTATTGCCATCCATAATGCATCATTGAAAGATGAAGAACTAGAAAACAAATACCTCCAAATCATCAACCAATATGAGAAAAAAGATCGTTACCAATTCACTAAAATGGCGGGGCTACTAACAGAAGCATTTGAACAAAATGGATTTGGGGATTTACTTGGTGAAATATATATGGCTCTTGAGATCGGTTCAAAGAACTTGGGCCAATTTTTTACGCCCTATTCATTATCTAAAATGTGTGCTCAATTAACACTTGATAAAAAGCTTATTGAATCGCAACGTTATCTCACTGCTAGTGAACCCGCTTGTGGTTCTGGAGGAATGATCGTTGCTTTAGCTGATGCTATGTATTCTGAAGGATATAACCCACAACAGCTACTACTTGCTAACTGTGTCGATGTGGATCAAACCGCAGCCATGATGTGCTATATCCAATTATCACTGTATGGGATCCCTGCTCGTGTAACGATAGGCAATACATTGACAATGAAGTTTTCAAGAACAATATTAACGCCGATGTATCATTTAGGTGGTTGGGTGTTAAAAGAGATGGCAGGTCAGAAACTACCAGCTACAAGTCTCATCAATAATGCCAAAACCATCATTAAGCATTGCTCTGAAAACAATACTGAAATTTGTAAAAATGAAATTATCCAAAAAATTGAAGCTGGTAATGAGTATCAAATAATCACCATAATTGAAAGCGTATCACGTTTATCAATCAATGATGATGTGTATGATTTGATTGCTTGATATGGAGTAACTTTATACGGTTGAATTGCTAATGCTATTCCGTTGTTATTTTTACGGTAACAGTTTGCCCAATGTGAGATTTCATAAATGCTGAGAAACCTTCGCCATTAGTTGCTCCTGACGGAGAACCTTCGGGGGGAACTGTCCAGATGTTCAAATAGGTGGAATTGTCTTCAGCCGAATATGCTAAAGGTCCACTCATAACACCATAACCAGCTACATCGACAGATATACTACCGCTAAAATTACCCAAGAAAGCTAATGCAGCTGCTGAACCGTTAGATGGGTCCTTGTATTCAGACAAGACCATACTGACACAATCCAAACCTATTATCGTGCTTCTAGGTTGGAAATCGCCAATGGCTACGCCACTACTATCACCACTAGACACAAACCCATAAGAGTTAAATATGATAGCTGTGAGATCCTGGCCTAGAGTCCACTGATGAATTGAGCCTGATGTCTCAACTGAAATATTAACTGAATCAGTCTGTGTATATCCACCAAAACCATTAACACGACAATAAAATGAATACGTTCCCGTTGCACTGGGGGTAAATGTATAACTAGCCGCTGTAGCTCCGGAAATGGCCGTATCATCCATGTACCATTGATAGCTAAGAGTAGAACCTAATCCATCTGCCACCACTGATAATATTGCCGTTTGAGTATCATCAATAGTCGTTGCTATTGGTTGTGTAGTAATAGTTGGTTTTTGAGCAACTGTTACGCCATCAACATTTACATTATCAATGGCAATACCATCGATACTCAAATTCAACATTTCTTGATTATCAATAAATAATGCCATGATATTAACTCGTAAATAAATTTAAGGTTGAACCATCTACGGTGTATCTAAAACCACCAAAACCAGAACCAGAGTCAGTGCTGTTCACTGCGGCTGGGATATCTGTAACTTCCAAGTCAGGTAATTGATCGAGTAGCTGACTTAAAAATCCCCTTTTCGTCCCCGTTGCATGCTCAAGAATTAGCTGAGGATTCTCCCCTATTTCATCATCCGAAATAGCGGGTAAATCACTAATAGCAACTGAACCTGTTGGATCAGCTCGCGTAGATTTCTCCAGTAATTGCTTCGTAATAGATAAATCCGTTTTCATATTCGAGATTATCTTCTCAAGCCCTTCAATTTTTTGCTTCAGCTCTTCGCTTGTTATTTCAGTCATAATGTAGTCCTTATTTATTCGGGAATTTCGGTGGTCGCAATAATGCCCAAACCATCACTAGTGGTAAGCCATTTATCATCTTTAGTTTTTAAAATATAAGCCGTATTACCAAAACGTATATCGAGATAAGTACCTGATGGATTAGCTAAGATCTCGAGTACTTTCTTTAGCTGATTTATGGTGAATTCAGAATTTGTCTGTGTGGCGATTAGACCAAGATTTGAGCTTGTCGATAACCACAATCCAGAACTCGTGGTTATCTTAGTTTCCGTTTTTTCAAGATTGGCAATATTAATAATAAGGTGCCGTGGTTTTGGAACTTTATATTCAATCACCACCCCTACACCTAACACTTGTTTAATCAAAAAGGTGTAAGAGTCATAAACACCGGCTTGGCCCATTGCGGTTAGAATAACTATGTAATTTTCGGCAAAAAAATCACGATTAAGGTTTGTCATAATTGGAAACGTACCATTGTCATAAAGCACGTATCCAAAAACTTTAGAGCCAATAACTTCTTTATTCATTTTGACCAATTCATTAATCATCGACTCTTGTTTAGCCGTTAACGTAATGCCATAAAATAGTTGGTCCATTTCATCATCTTTGAATAATTCACTCATGGCCTATTCCTATGTAAAGATAATGTTTGCAATATCGAGTGTCGGGATGAACTTGATGTTATATGGTGATTCGTAAGGTGAGGTTTCCCAAGTAGTACCATCATCCAATGAGTATTCAGTTATAATTTCCGAGGCATATGGTGCATCACGATTAATTTCAAAGTACTTCTCTGGTTCAACATCCATACCAATCCAATAAAACTCATTCCAATTAGCCATAAACTTACTTAATACATCTTCAGGTGTATCGGTTGCTGCGGTTGAATTTCTAGATACCTTCATAGTTATTTTGAAAATCATGTCTTGTTCTGTTTGGGCTACCCATCTATATGTTTCGATACCGCCCTCACTGAGTACAATCGATTGTTCAATATCACCAACCATATACGTACTCGCCACCACACACGTGCTTTCCATGTAAGCAGCTATTTGAAGATTAAGATCATCGTCAGGCGTATAATCAATAGCTACATGCATTTTTCCAGCATTCTCTTCCGTCATTTCTTGCACAGATGAACGCAAACCAAAATTTTCCCGTAACCCGGCAATCAGAGCATTTGGTGTTGTGGTTGGATTGGATATTTTAAGGTTGGTTGTTTGTATAAATTCCGACATTTGCAGAAACGTTTCGGCCATGATGTTATCGGCATACATATCAACCTGAACGGCTGGGTAATAAACCTTATACTCATCACTTGCTAGGAATGTGTTATAAGCTATGTTGTTATACTCAGCACTAGAATTAATAAAGGCGCTATAATAGCGCCCCATGTGTGTGTCAAAATCTTCGGGAATAGCCCCGAGCTCACTGTCCCATTTCATTAATTTATCCCATACATACTTTGCATTGATTGAGAGCCTTGGACACCAGCCAAGGTGTAATCCAGTTTTAAAGTGAACTCCTCGACAGAAACCGAGCTATTCAAAATGATAATCGCCTTTTTTACTGATTCTTCAATAATCCAGGTATTAAACGAGTCAGCACTAAAACTCACTCCGGCCATCTGCCAATATGAGAAATCAAACCCAATATTTTCTGCGTAATACAAGCTTGCCGCTTGAGTTTTAAATTCATTCTCAAACCGCGCAACACTTCGAGCTTTTCCTAAATATCCTGTTAATGAAGTCATAGTTACCTCAGTTTTAAATCTTCTAAATCTTGCTTGATAGATTCGAGTTCGGATTTTGCATCTGGTGCCAATACTTCAATGGTACCGACTGCCGGACCACCCGAACCACCAGTAACCTTTGTGACAACATTTTTACTCGCTATAGCAATAGCCTGCTCTGCAATGCCTATCGCCTTATCGACGATGAATTGTGCATCTAATTGGGTATTAGTAAGATAAATCGAAAACTCATCCCCCATCAGGAGGAAACCATCACTATCTTCTTGGCCAGCAGATACGTTGGTCACATCAGTAGGCTTTAAGGTTTCACCGTCAATATCAACTTCGAGTTGAGTATCACGTATTCGTGCATTAAGTAATTTCATAAAATCCAGCCATAAAAAAGCACCACTTAATTAGATACTAACGATCTAAGTAAGTGGTGCTTATCAAATTGATAAACTATCCCGTATTCCGTAATAATTTACACTGTAGTGATTTTTCCTACTGTCTTAAGTAAACCATCAAATATTTTATCTCGTACATCCTCATTAACTCCATCAGGCAAAGCATTAGCAACAGAATCAATAACCTCTCGTGTCATATCTGAAAACTCTTCCAAGAGGATGTTTAACTCACTAGTTCTAAACGATACCTCTTTTGCTGTATCACCAAAATGCCTAGGTTGAATTTTGGACCACTGTTTTTTTCTACCTTTAGTTGCCTTCAAACTCATCGCCATTTTCAAGTCGCGCTCATTAAGACCACGTCCACCAATTAAAGGATAAGCGGATAGAATGTCATATAACGGAGCTAGAGAATATTTCCCTCCGGCACCAATACTTAATGAAAAGTTTTTAGCATGACCATCGATAGCAGCAAGTAGCCAAAATAAAATTTGACTGCGCATAAAGGTTTTCCTATCTTCTGACTCAGAAGAGTAAGTCAACACCTTCATTATTTCTGCAATACCAATTCCACCATCACTTTCATACTTATTGGCAGGAGACAGGCCATAAACCTGGCAAAAATCTTCGTGCGGAAGCCTTAGAAAAAATTCTTTATTTGAAGCTAATTTTCGGTCAAATCTTTCTACTGCTAAAGCCTTCATTTCATTTGCAATGAGAATGTCACAGTTAGCGGTCGGAATACCAAATGCTTGTGATAACCTCATGCATATGAGTTCATTATCAACACTATTTGATAAATCTAAAGTATGGCTAGATGTTTGAATCTCACCAATCGGTAATTTGATGATATGAGTAGTCGGTGTTAAACCGTGTGGGATATACCACTTATCACCTTGCTTAAGTAATGCTGTTTTTTCCTGGGCACCCGCTATAGATATTCTGAAATCATCTTCTTCTTTTAACATACCTAGTGGCGCGTCATCTAAATAACCTTTAAGGATTTTAGATAAACCATTTTCATCAAGTTCTCTGGCTTCGATAACTTTATGATTAGGGACCGCCTCCGATTCAGAAATTAAAGTAACCGCCCCCACTGCATCGCGGCCAACTTTAGACAATAAATCAAAAGGCTGAGCAGTTTCTGCACCATAACGCGATACAATTCTTTCTCTAATTTTCTGGTTATCTGGTAACAAGTTATCAAAGAAGTTAATCACCTCATTACCAGTATAAGCATCACTTCTTAGCGGCATAGATAAAGATATTGGTCTCGTATTATCTGACTCAATCCACTGCTTATCATAAGTGAATGAGTGTGCACCATTACTAGCTTTGGTAAATAATCCAACTCTCTGACCGTTCATCAATACAATTAAATTACTCACCATTCATCACCAGTGTTAATACTGTTAGAACTAGTTTTTATTGACGTATGTTCTGAGATTAAATGCATATCTAACTTCATAGCGGCTAAAATTTTTAGTATTGTTTCAATTGAAGTTCTATCTGGGTTATTTTCAAATTCAGATATCGTGGCCTGACGCAACCCCACACGAGAGGCAACATCACTTTGTGAAAGCCCTTGCCGCTTTCTGCTATCTTTGACAAATGCAGCGAGTACTTTAGGTGTATTAATAATCATTGCAGACCTCACTATACGGATTTGCGTATAAACCCATTATTATACGCAAATCCGTATAAATCAAGAGTTATACTCAACTCCGTATAATTATACCTCATCAAAGAAAACCCCCTCCCTTAAAAGATCTGGTCGTCAATAACGACAATCTCAAATTAGAGCTTTCAGTAATTACATGTTTGATACCATTTTTTGACTATTCCAGGATGTGGCCAAGTGATTTTTGATACCAATCTTGCTTACTCGAGTAACCGGCCAAGTCGAAATTTGATACCAAAAACGAGAAAACCCACCGAGTGGTGAGTTTTAAATAAACTAAGGTTTAATTTGTGGTTCTTTATTTGGATGATAAATTCTTTCTGAATAGTTACTTTTATCAATAAAACCACACCCCTTTAAGACTCCAATATAAAAAGTTGTCATATATAAAGAAAGAACCAAAATCGATTTAACCATCTCGATACTAAAAACATCTTGGTTGGGTTTAAATGTAAATATTTTTCTTACCAATGAAGCTACGTCAGAGCTGCCAATAAAAAAGCTAATCAAACTAACCAAAACAAAAGCAAAACAATGCCTTTCAAACGCTCGCCCAGACTCTAACTCTTCAATTTTTTTAATTGCTACGTTGTAAGCAATAGAATTATCCTCATCAATAGCGAAATTTACCATTTGGCTAGTCGTTTTATAATCCCCCCTACGTCGAGTAAGTTCTTCATATTGATCAAACCTCAACCAATCAGGCAAGATTAAACCAATGATGGTAAGCGCATTCTTTAAAAAGCCAACAACGAAAGTCATAAATAAACTGAACATACAAAAGAATACAAGAACCTCTCCAACCTTCAGCTTTGAAGATACATACCCCCAATCTAACGAGAGTATGGACATACCTTTGTAATACACAAGGGTGCCATCCAGAAAAAACACAAATGTGGAAAATAGCACAAAGTGGCTAAACTTATCGGCTCTCCCCAAAAACAAACTAATTTGAGACATTACTTTTTCCATTCCATATAACTCCTAATAAAGTAGTATTTGAAGCTATTATGAAAATCACTCAAAAACAATCCCCCCTTTAAACACCCTGGTCGTCAAATCAAACTCCCCATCAATCGCTACAATCTTCAAATCACCAACAGGGTAATGAAGCTGTGGTAAGTGGTTTGCTTCATATCGAAACTGTGCTACAGCTTCAATAGCTCGAACCGGTAAGGCAACCATATCTTCAATTTTCATAACATCACCAGAATACACATTAAGCGTATAACCCACTTCTTCTAGAAAATCAGCCGCACATGAAATAGCTCTAGTTCTTGGCTGAACTACATCAAGAAAAGACTCACCTTCTATCATCTGTGCCGGTGCATTGTCATAACCAGAAAATGTATAGCCATTCGCTGTAATTTTCATTGGAGCTAAACCGGAAGCGTACCAGTGAGGTCTTTCCCAGTAATCGATAGAGAATAGATACCCTTCTTCAATTGTCGCTCTAACTCTCATTACGAATCCCCAAAAGGGCCTGACCACCAGAATACTTCTTAGTGGCGAAAGCCCCATTTGCTTTCACATAAATATCGCCATTTTCATAAACAGGCAAATAAGTATCACGGAACCAAAAAGCCATTTTAAAAGAATCTAAGCCAGAAACTTCAGGTGTATTAAGAACCATGATAGTGATATCGTCATCCGCAACCGTATATTCATTAATGATTTGTGGGATATTTCTCGATATAAAACCGGACACCAAGCCAACGTTATACCAAGTAAAATCTTCCTGAGATAAACCCATTACACTTAAAGAATTCATAAACATTCACGCCCGACGATTAAGTTATAGTGTTAACGGTTATATCCCAAATTTCTGCGGCCTTTTGGGAGAGAGTATGAAACCTGGTAAAGAATTGCTTATCGCCACGCTGTAACTCAATAGATATAACCTGCTCGTTTGAATCAGTTTTTGTCGCTTTGGTCATATTGAGCATAACCCCACCAATCACTACAAGCTCTGGACTAAAGAAGCAAACCCGAGGTAATGCGTCGTCTTGTGAAAATAGATAATTGGCCACCCCCATGATCGCATTAACAAAATCAGTACTACTGCTTTTCAATGTTATCGTAGCTGAATTAACGTTACCTTTTAAAACCGGGATCCCTTTCACCATATCCACGCTTTTCACTACACTCTGTTTGTAACCATCGGGGATCATGCCAATCAAATCTCCCACTAGAGGAACCGGAATGGGAGTGCCTTTACTCAAGTTCCGACTATTAGCGATAATATTCGACATATCCAATAAATCGTCTGGGGTCGGATTACCCATAGCATTTATGCGATAAAGATCTTCTTGTTCTTCTGAAGACAGCATTTCATCAAGATAAAATAAGAATATCGGCGGTGCTTTTTCTGAAATCATAATTACTCACTTAAGTGGACCAGTATCGCCGCGGTTTTTATTGTTCTCAGCCGCTTGTTCAGTTTGCTCTACGAGAGATTTTCTTTTGTATTCTTGGCTTCGATTAAAGTACTCCCACACCGATTCATTTTTTTTCGGCATGGGGGAGTTAGGATCATCATTAGTGAATGAAATTAGGCTTTTTGAAAACTTAGACCATGCTTCTGGATCAAGAGCTGAACCACCTCCTGCATTCCATAAATCAACAGCCTTTTTAACATCAGATTGCACAGCAGTAGATGTATTGGAGTTAACTACTGCTGAACCCGTATTAATTTCTGCTTTAGTTAAATCATCAGCAATAAGTTGCCCTTCAACTTTTATATGCAAATTTTTAAGATTGGCATTTATAACGCTATCTGTGGAGTTATCAGATGTCACAATATCTTCCGCATTATTCTGCTCAGCAACTCCTTTTATATGCTCCTCAAGTAAACTTGCATCATTGGCAAACATACTTTTCATTTGCTCTTCGGACATATTTAAGGATTTCTCAAGCCCCTTAACATCGATGTGCCTACCAGCCATATTATCGACAATATTTTGAAAATTTAATGCTTTCCCATGCTTCATCAAGTCTTGAATTGGCTTCATGAATTTAGAGGCTTTAAGTGCATCTTCATCGCCAAACACGTCATTCATACGTTGCGCGGCTTCTTCTGGCTTTAATTTAGAGGTGGAACCAATGAAATCTAGAAATGCCTTATCAATACCATTTTCATTGGCATCATTTCGAAACTTCTCCATTTCTGGCTTTTCCAATGCACCAACAAAGCCAGACATCAAACCACGAACATCTGAACGATCAAGCCCTGAAGCGACACCAGCAATATCTAATGCAGCGTATTTACCACGTCCAATTCCAAGAGCATCAGCTTCACTATTAATATCGCGGTTTTGTTCATAACGCTCCCTAGCGGTTTGCTTGGTCGCTTCTAAATCTTGAAAAACCTTAGTCGCAGCATCCGTAGCAATCTCTGTAGCTTTCATCACTACATTAGCAGCGATATTACCCACCATTGATGCAGCGGCCCCCTGAAGATGCTTTCCAAGCTTGCTAAAAGTAGACTGCCCTTTTCGCCCGATAGTATCCCAAGCATGATCAAACTCTGCCGTCATTTGCTGAGCAGAACGACGGGCGACGTCATCCATTTTTTGCATTTCTTGCCGCGCTTTATTTTCATCGATTCGTGGAGCAAGAATAAATTCAGAACTGGCCATTGTTGACTGCCTCTTTATGTCCTTTAATTTTTTGATGGGCTTTTTTAAGAATTAAGGCAATGAGCGTACTACCATCAATTTCGGGATTCTTCTCGATAATCTCGGCAGCAAACCCATCACCTGAAAATCGATATTCAGATAGTTCATCGATCTCTTGTTTACTTAAAAAAAAAGCCCTGCGTCTTTTTCAGAAGAGCACCGAAGTAATGATTCAATCACCATTTCACCGATTTCTTTTAATTCAAAGTTATCGATTGAGGAGGCATCAATCGACATACCGTGCTTGTTTTCATGAATAGCCAATAACGCCATCATGTCGGTAGTATCAATCCGAACCACAGTCATCAATTCGATAATGATTTGCCGTTTAGCTTCTATATCAGCTTGTTTGAAGTAAGCTTGGCATTCTTCTACTGTGGTGAATTTCAACTCTCTGAACGTTGCCGCACGATGAAGATGAAAAATAAAACCCACGTATGCCATATAAGCATTCCAAGCACGAGAACCTTTAAACTTAGTGATCATGATGCTACCGCCTTAAATTCATCTTTAAAGTTTTTAGGTGCCGTTTGAATAACCAGAGTTACATCCAAAGTCGACTCACTTTCGTTAGAGGTGCCATTACGAGGATCAGTTTTAATGATGCTTTGTTTAGTCGCCAATGTTCGGCCATTTTTCTTGCTGTACGACGTAAATTTAAAGCGACCTTCTGCCTCCCAAATTTTTGTATAAAGCTCTAAATGTTCTTTGCTCACATTTCGAAGCTTCACATTTAACTCAATTGGCTGAGTAAGTCCTGAAGAAACGACTTCACCATCACCATAACCTTGTGGATCACAAAACATCTGAACCACTTTTTGATTATTTCGGCCAAGTTCAATTACAGAGATGTAGTTATATTCAACATCTTCATAGTTAACCGTGGTTTCCATTTCACCAATAGTAAAAGCGCTCGTAGTCATTACTGAGCCTCCTTAACTTGAATTTGAGCTCGCCAGATTGGATCGGCAATTTTGATTTCAGCCTCACCATCAACAAAATACATCTCATCACTTTTCAAAATGCTGATGTAATTGTTCTTATCAGCATCAAGATAGAAGTACGGATAGCCTTCATATTTTTCGATAACCGCCATTGCAGCTTCTTCGATATTGATCCGCTGTACAGCTGTATCATTAGGCTCATTCACTTGAATATAAGAAGTAATTGCTTCTTGGGTTTCTAACTGAATTAGCTTATTAAGATACGTTTTTGTAATGGCTTCACCGGCACAACCAAAGAACCCAAGTGTTGGCCCATCTGTTCCATCAAGATAGAAAGAAACTCGTTTATCAAATAGTGAACCAGCTTCACCTAATTCTGAAATCGTACTTGCTGGGTTATCCCCATCTAGCACGTAATATTGATTATTTCGCCAGTAGACTTGTGTTAAGAAGTAACCGAATTGCTCATAGGCTCCAGCATAGGAATCATTAGAATCATAAAAAGCAGCATCTGTCTGACTAAGTTCTTCTGCTTTCGTTGAATCACTTGTTGCATAGACTGTGACACCTTTGAAGTCAGCAAAGTTAATCGCTTCTGCATCCTCCAAATCAATATCTTTGGAATGGCATAATGTGAAGTAATTAGTTGGGTCGAATTTAATCGCGGTTTCATCCGCAGGATCTACTTCATCAGATTTAATAAGCAAATAAACCGTATTCAGGCCACCCACCATAAAAAATGGCACTTCTGAATTATCGGTATAATTCTCAAAGCTCGTTTCTTCATAAATTGGAATGACTTTATAGTCACTCGGATCAGTAAAAGTGACTTCATCGAGCACTTCTTTTGATTTGGCTTGTTGCGATTTTGTATTTTTAACTTCTAATAATTCTGACTTAGGGACTTCAGCGCTATTTTGTGAAAGCTTTTTACTTTTTGTCGCTGTTACCGTTAAAGATGAAGATTCGGCAATACTAGTATCATCATCGGTATAGGTTACTTGGGCTGTTCCTGCAGCTACTGCAGTTAAAACGCCATCACTATCAATCGTGGCGATAGTTTCATCATCAACAGACCAGGAACCAGAAGTTGGTAATACCGCACCATCTGGAACTGGAGTAGATATTGAGGCTTGAGCCGTACTTCCAATAACTTGACTTGTTGGGTCAATATCAACAGTGAACCCAGTAAGGTCAGGTGGTGGAGGTGTATAATTACCCTTAACAAGCACTAAGCAATTACTTAAAAAACTGTAATCTACTTTGCTCGCAGACTGTGCTTCCTTGATAGAAACTGCATAGTCAAAAACTAATGTATTACTCATAGTTTACCCACTTAAAATGTTTGATTTTTTCTCGTGTTTTGTCGTGCTCAATTTCACACGCAAAGTAAAAATCTTTAGAAACCGATAAAATGCCCTGAGTACGCCAATCACTTTCAGCTTCCATGCTCACAGCAGAAAGAGACTTAGTACCAGAACTGCGTTTTATGTACTTATCGAATTTACTACCCAACACACCAAAGACCGGTTTATCTCGACCCGTCGCATCAAGTGATAAACGAATCGTGCCAAAAAAGCGGATATGGGATTCAGAGAAATATTGTTCGCGTACATTCAGATATTCGACATACACAACGCTCGCACCCTCATGCATTTCTCCAGCCCAATCAACCGCTTTCATGCCGAAAATATTCATAATTTCTTTATGAAGTTCTTTTCTAAACATATTGAGCCTTTATCGAATTAAAAAACGCGCCGGTATCAACCATCGGCCAATCAAAGTGTTTACCACTAATCGTAGCGTGTGCATTGCTGCCAAAGTCTTTACGCATAATTGGGTTTCTGATTAATGCCCTTGCAGCACTTTCGATTCTTCTGATTTGTTCTGGGGATTGATTGCCGGCATCAAACAGCTTCACCAACTCATTCGTCACTCGGATCACATCTTGGTTAGCAAAGTGATATTCCGCCTTTGAGAACACGCCGTATCGAGTATCAAGATATTCAGCTAACTTGGTTAGTTTAAGGTTAGTTTTCCCCTTGCTCCCTCTCATTACCCTTGATGCTTGTTTACCTTGAAAGGACTTTAACGGTTCATCATGATCTGCTCGTTTAACCACTTTGTTTTTATCCAAAATGCCAATACGAATATGGTGTTGGTTAAAGGATTCCACCTCTTTTTCTAAATCGGTGTAATCAATATCAATATCCATTGTGAACATCAGGAAAGCCCTCCACCAATGACCAGTATTCGAGCTGGCTTAATGACCGGTTGTTTATCCGATAACGAGCAATCATTCGCATCAGCTAACATACGTAATCGGCTTAATGTGTATTTCAAATTGCTATCTTTAGATACACGCTCAAGTAATACGTTTTGAGCAAGCTTGTAACAATCACAATCCGACTCTGGCGTAACTCCAAGCGCATTAGCAAAATCAATTTCATCTTGTGTCATGCTATCGGAATCGGATTGTCGCAATATCAAATCCGTTTTGTTTTGCGCATCTTCTGAGATCATAAATCCCCCATAAAAGACAAAGGGAGCACAAGGCTCCCAATTCGATTATTTACTTTTTAGTTCGTTGCGCTGTCTTAATTGCTCGTGAGGTGGGAGTGGATACCATTTGATAAACGTATGCGCCCTTCGCTTCAATTTCGTTTGAAGCTGATTCATAGGTAAAGAGCGTTTTCATGTGCATTCCATGATCACCTTCTTCTTTGCTATAAATACCCGGCAATGAAGCATGGTGATTCGTAATCGCAGGACGATACGTCAGTGAAATATGCTGACCTGCTTGAAGGTGCATTGGCACTTCTTTCAATACCATTCCACTATAAGCAGATTGAATTTCATTGCGGCCTGTCGTGATAGATGAGCCACTAATAGCAATAGGCTTACGAATCAATGCAGCAACATCGCTTGAATAGCTCATTGTGATATTAGGGTAATCCGCTTCGGTAATGCCCAAAATGCCCATTTCTTGATAAAGCGATTCAATAATCGTAAATACATCAGTAATAGATGAAATTTCAAATACCGTTGAATCTAATTGAATAGATTTTTCGTTATTGAACATTCCAGCATTACCGTACTTACCATGAAAATGCTCATAGTCGTATTGCATTAGCATACGGTTCAGAATACCGGCATTAATATTTACGTCGCTGACATCTTGTAGATTTGAAAGCGAAAATTCGATATGTGAAGGTTGACGATGGTAACCAAATTCCACTGATTTAGCATGCGCTTGCGCTAGCTCAGTAGTTGCCGGAGTCAAAGCTTCTGCAAACTTTTGCTCAGGAAAGTCGCCACTAACATCATATCCAATATGGATAACCGAACCTTGTCGTAACTTACCGTCTGAATAGTTTTGCTCATTAGCAGCCAGACCAGCGGTGTAAGGTGTATAAGTAATCTTATTACTGCCCATTACTTGAGTGTTATATTTACGCTCAACTTTTGATTTGCAGACTAAATTAGTACGCATTAGATATTCCTCGTTATTCTGGTATCAAAAAAGGGCTTACCGGTTATCCAGGTTAAGCCCTTTTGGTATCAAGTATTGTTTGGCCACATTCTGCAGATTGTGACTTTTGGTATCATTTATTTTTTGGCAGTACTTGGTTTGATAGATGCCAATTGTGGATCTTGTGTACTCGTAGTTAATGTAATGGCACCACCATACAAGTTAACTAATGCGCAACCGTGAATTACCTCACCAACCCCATCAAGCCCATTAACGCCAATATCGGCAACTTCACCGTTAATAGTAGTTGAACCGTCCATTCCGGCAGGTACAAGCTCACCGGTAGTGTTATCAACTGCAAAGCCTTCACCTACAACTAAAATCGCATCTTCTTTAACACGTAAACAAACCGCTTCACCAGTTTTGATTACACCAGTTGTTTTAGTCACTTGGTCAATATCACTTACCGAGAAACCGGCAAAAGCAGAACCATCAAATAATTTAACAATCGGATGGCCCGAGTTAGCATCAGAAACAGAAACCGCAACACCAGCAGTTAAAGCGTCAACAAATTGACGCGGTAAAACCACATCACTATTTCCACGAGAACGTGGAGAACCTAAAGGAAATTCACGAGACATTTTCTCACCTATCTAAAATTTAAAATTAAAAAAAGCGACAATAGTCGCCTGGATTATTAAGCCGTAGCTTGTTGCTGCGATACTTGTTGGCCGGTTTTAAAACGAGCCTCATAATTAGCGATTACTTCTTCCCCCTTACCAATCTGAGGAGCACCATTACCACTATCTTCTAGTTTATTTTTGTTAAAAACAGCGCGATTAATGATTGGCCAAGCAATGCCACGATCAATCTCATGAGACTTAAGGCCATCTTTTAAAATATGCTCTTTAACCATCATTCGGTCTTTTTCTTCTAACAGGTCGAGCATTGATTCATTTTTAAAAAACGCTTTTGAGGTTGCAGCTGCTAAACCTTGTGCTCGCTCAATATCATCTTTAGCCCATTTATCTATATCTTCTTTTACTTCTTGTGGATCAAACCAATCAGGGAGCATGTCACTATTATCTTCAATGAACTTATCCCAACTCATCACATACTTAATGGCATCGGACATTTCCGCAGTAGAGGTCGCTTCATCACCTTTCTTCTTCGCTTTATTTTGCATTCGAGAAAGCACGTCATCTTCTTGATTATCATTACTACCAGAACTAGTGCCCTTTAGTAATTCCGCCAACTGTTCTAAATCAGTTTTTTCTTGTTTCTGCACATTTAGCGCTTCCAACAACTTACCAATATCAGTATTTTGATTTTGAGGCTGTTGCTGCTGGTTACCGAGTAATTGCATTAATTGTTGAATACCACCGTTTTGGTTTTGCTGTGGTTGTTGATTACCCGTAAGCACTTGTAGTAATTGTGGATTAAGCGCATTTGATTGCTGGCCTGTAACACCACTTAGAGCGGCAATAAGCTGCTGGGCAGGATCTTGTTGTTGGTTGCCGCCCAATAGAGCCATAAGTGGGTTTTGTTGTGTGTTTTGGTTGCCTGCCATTTGTTGCAGTAAAAGCATTAATAATGGATTCATGATTTACCTCGATTGATTTTATTGATAATTGGTTGGGCATATTGCTGCCCACTTATAAGCTTCATTCCACATTGACAGTTGTACTCAACCCCAAGCCCTAATTTTTCGGCCTGTTTAATTGTCATACGTTGTCCATAATGAAGTGCGTGAGTAGCTCGTTCTTCTTCAGCTGAAGACGGTTGCCATTCGATAATGATTTCATCGGCATACTCAGAGGTTGCTAGTGTTTTTGTTATCTCACTACTTAGTGTGCCGACCATGGTATTTTTTACGTTGGCTGCAAAATCGATATTTTCCTTATTTTTCGATTTCTCTAACCGTTTAATCGTCATATAAGCGTTAGATTTTGCCTCGGTAAGAATTGAATATTTGTTGATGAGCTTTAATTGCTCTCGTTGCATTCCTCCTTGTTCGTTATAGATACGATCAAAATCGATATTGAACCAATCCAATAGCTTTTCTGACATCGAGTATGGATAGATATACATAAAGCCTCACTTAGTCAGTCACCCCCAAATCAGCCAATGGCATAATTGAATCCATGATTTTTCGTTTTTCTTCGTTGCTATACAGTGACGTCATTTCAAGCGAATTCATAAATGCGGATAATTCTGTTAACTGTTCAGTATCAGGCTTAATTTCAAAATCAGCACCGAATACAGATTCAAGAACGCCCCGCAGTATTTGGTTAAAATCAAAAATAGAGGCTTGCCTATTTTGCTTTCTATCGCCTTCACCACTTGTGCTCAATCCACCAGCCAATTGACCATTAACAAACGACATTGGTCGGCCAGTTGCATTACAGATAAGTGAGTAAGCGTATTCCAACTGTTCCTTAGTCGGCTTCATATCGACGGTAGGCATTTTTATGTCGGATTCAGAATCTAAATAAGCTCCCTTGCCTTCTTTCAATGCAAGATTGATTTGCTTTACTTGAGTCTCTACAGCAAGCAGAACCTCTTTATCAGAAATTAAATCACTTAAATCCTTCACCTTAAGAACGACAGAACCACCAATACGAATTAACTTAGCTGCACTGACAATCGCATCAAAAACCATACCGAAATAAGCTTCGAGCAATTCCGTTTTATGAAACTCTTCAAAATCTAGAGTCACCAAGTCCAATTGATTTTCTTTCTGTAAATCTGTTGAGTTGGTTTTCTCTTCAAAATAAAAGGCGTTGGTTCTTCCCTTGAAAGCGCGTTTTCTTAATACAATCTTTTGCTCATCAGCCATCGCTTCAACAATGTAGTGCATCAATCCTCGAAGTAATTTGGGGGAATGTGTGTCATACACGGTTTTAGAAAAATCAGAACTACCAATTTCATCCGGTATAGAAACAATATCGAGAGTCGTATACATGATCCGAGAATAAAGCTCGCGAATAGCGATTTCGATGTAACGGGTTCTTGCTAATGCAAATGGGTCAAACTCCGTTATGACCGGAAGGTTTTCAGGAGACTTAGCTCGAATGAAGTTGTAATAAACCTCAAAGTTAGATTTTTTATCTGGTGGCGATTCAGGGCTACCAGCTTTATTGTCTGGGTCATCATACAAGCCCATTAGTGCCGTCCTCTTATTTTGATTTTGTCAGAAACAATATGCCCCCTCACTGCTGCATTAGTCAGTGAATCTGGTGCATCATCATATTCTGCGTCTTTATTGAATTTCTTATTTTGAGTTAGCCATTCTTGATTCGACCAATTACCCACAAAGCGCAATCGCATTAGTGATAAAAATGCTCCGACACGAAATATCCGATCGTGTTTATTACCTAATGTTGTTCTAGGAATTGCATCTATTCCTCTTACAGCAAAATAATCTTGAGGCGCAGTTCCGACACCGTTGTCCTCGTAGTAAAACTCAGTAACTGGAAATGAATTTATCTTTTCTGCAATTTGGTCAATTGCCCCATTCCATGAATGATGGAAACAAAAGCCCCATGCGAATACATAACCACGTACCTGAGCCATAAAGGTTAAGGCAGTAAAGTCACCACCTTTAAATGATGGGTCCAAGAACGCAACACATGACGGAGGCTCGTCTCCTTCTTCTGCCATAACCACAGGAGTATCAGCGAATGGATAACCGGATATTTTCGGAGACGGTTTACCTAGCCACACATGCGGGTAAGTAATCTCACCTTTTTCATTTTCGGCCTGTTCAAGCAGTTGCGGATCTTGATACCGCTTCGGCAAATCAAAAATATTGATATGCTTGATGACTGTACGCTCACCAAAAGCACGTACTTTGGTTATTACCGGATCTTCTGCAAAGTTAGGGTTCATTGCAAAGAAGAAACGCGCTTCGGTTAAATCAACATCCTCAGCACCAAAAGCTAATCTTAATAAGCGTTCATATTCAGGCGTAAACGAAACATTGCCTGAACGGTTAACGGTAGGGAAAAGCACATCGAGAGATTCTTGGGAAGCATCCTGGGCCTCGTCCATGAAAATCATTCTAACTTTGTGCTTACCCTTGATTTTGTTTACTTGGCTAAAGGCTGTTTTGCCACCTGTGGCCCTTAAACCTGTAAACGCAAATTCAACATTAGTAAGTTTGTTGATCACCTTGTTATTGGTGATTTTGAAATACTGCTCTAGTCCGGCTTGTTTGATTAAATCGGTAACCACCGAGTAAACCGAATCTTCAATCGAGTTTTGGATTTCACGCAAAACAAGAAAAAGTGAATCCCGGTATTTTTCCTCGAACGACTGCTCAAGCATGTAACAGATAATCGCAAAGGTTTTACCTGAACCACGGCCACCTTTTAAGAGAATGTATTTAGCGGCTTCATCACCAAATATCTTTCGATAAATAGGCGGTATGCTGAATTTCTCTTTTGTCTCTAAAAGCATCTTCTTAGAAAACGCTTTTATCATTTTGCGTAAATGCAGAGCTTCTTTTTTACTATTCCGCCTTTCTAGTTTTTCAATCAGGGATTCAACATCAACCTTGCCAAGCATATCGATGACTTCATTAGGTGTTATCTTCTGAGTCATCGTTAACCTCTACATCCATAAATGCCTTAAGTGTATCCCCGAGGTCTTGTGCGATATCGTGAACAGTCAGATCATCTAAATCATCATTTTTGTCATTATTGAGTTTTTCATAATTAAAGGTTCCTGCTTCATGGGCCTTGAGCATGAACTTAAAATGACCGGGGTTTTCTTTTCTTGTCGTTATTGTGGTTTTAACGCCTTTCTTCTCGATAACCTGCATTTCTTTGAAACCGTACATCATGGCTTCATGTGCTTTTTCTTTATAAAGGTCAAAACGAAAATCCATAGCTTGGTTATGTTGTTTTGCAAACTTGTCATCATCTCGTTTGTAAAGCATAACTGCTGGATAAGAGTAACCAGCTATCTCGGCAGCTTTCTTTATCGTTGCTCCCTCACGAATTGCATCAAAATAAGCCTCGTCCCTTTTCTTGCTCCTTTTTGAAGGTCTCCCAGCCATACAACACCAACAGGTATGTGAAAAACGACATACCCCCTCATACCTGTTATAAAAATTATAAAAATACGGAAATAAAAAAGCCCTAGAGGCATACACCTAAAGGGCTAATCAGTAGTTTAACTAGTCATTGGAACTACTTTATTTTTGCTAATTCCATCTGTTTGCGCTCAAGTTTCACTTTAAAATGCTCTAATGAATCCTTCAAAGGTAATTCATCAAAACCATTAGCTTTCGAGAAAAAGCGAACTATTGAATATTTACTGTATTTCGTGAGATTTCGATTTTTTGCTATATCCTTAGATATCGATTCTATTGCCATTTCTAAACCAGCAATTTCTAGCCTTAGAATTTTTTCTTTTTCAGTTTTAGTGACTGTCATAAATTCGCCTTTAAAAACACATAGAAAGGTACAACTCTATTACTCCTTTCTATAGGCTTTTTGTTAATTCTCAGCTTCTTCCTCATCCATGTGTATTTCAACATCACCACAGGCTTGTGCGGCTTTCTTTCCATCCCCTTTAACGAACACCAATATGTTTTGATGTGTTTTACCTAGTTTGCGACTTTGTGAGAATTGCTTACCCACTCTAATAGGTAATGAACCCACTACGTTAACGAGTATCGCTTCATTGTAATAGTTGAACCCGGCATCGATAAAAGCCGAAATAGTGTCAGAAACAAAATTACGATAATTGCCTTTTTTATCCCTAACTTCACCCACTACAAAAACAGCAAACCGGTTATCTTTCAGCATTCGAAAACATGCTTTAATGATTTGCCGATAAGCATCAATGAAACTGTGATAATCCATATTGGATAAATCCCTCACATCATCACTGTATTTCTCTAAATCCGCATAAGGTGGGCAAGAGAAAATCATATCTGCTTTGGTCTTTATGAGGCTTTCTATTTCAACACTATCACCTATGGTCCATTGAGGCTTAGGCTCTATACAAATATCTTCTGCTTGGAGCCGGTTAGCTTCAACTTGTTCAGCTCTTAAATCATTCCCTGAATATGAGCGGTTAACTCGTGAAGCAACTACGCCACGAACAGAGCCTCCCGCAAATGGATCGACAATATGGCCACCCTGAGGACAAAACCATTCATAGCAAATTTCAGCGAGGACTGGATCGAATATGCTCGTCGTCGCTAACTTAGAAAGAGTACAGTGTTCATTTTTGTATTCGTCTATAGTTAATTTCCGACCTAGCTTTTTCTCTATTTGATTTTTTTCTGTATATTGATTGGTAGTTAAAGAGGTAATGCTTAATTTATCATCTCGTCCTAATTCACTTTGAATGCCTAATTCAATCCACGCTCGTTTTCTATCCTGCCACCAGCCAATTCTAGAGTTAAATACACTAAAAGGAGATATTAAGAATCGCTCTGTTAATGAGCCGACCCTCCCATTACTTTCGGTTTCATCCTGTTCAGGTGAATCCATAAATGATAGAAAGTCTTCATCAAAACCGAGTAAATCAATATCGAAATCGGCTTCTTGTAAAAACTCAATTTCCATCGCTAGCAGTTCTTCATCCCAGCCAGCATTTAAAGCAAGTTGGTTATCAGCTAAAACGTACGCTTTCTTTTGTACCGGAGTTAACCCTTTTAGGATATAAACCGGTACCGTCTCGATATTAAGTAGTTCCGCAGCCAGTAAACGACCATGGCCTGCAATAATGCCATTTTCTTCATCTATTAAAATCGGGTTAGTAAAACCAAATTCCTGTATTGATGAAGCGATTTGCTTTACCTGTACATCTGAATGCGTTCTCGCATTGTTGATATATGGGATCAAATCTGAAACTTTTCTATTATCAAACTGGTGGCTCTTTTCCATCTTGCACCTCATTCAGCATGTTTCACTGGATTTAGAAATACAACACTCGGGAAAACCGAGACTACCTAGTTGCAATACTTATATAAAATTCTAAAAACTCGAATATCGATACCGAATTCTTAGAATTTTATAAAAACAAAACCCACTACAGTTATCCGGCCGTAGTGGGCTAATTTTACTTTTCAACGTTTTCTTGTTTTTGCTCTTTGGGTTTATCTGATTCGATAGAGCATGTGTGATCGCCAAAAATAGAATAATTACCAATTCCCTTTTTGCATGTATCTCCATTATTTGAGTTTTGTTCAACGTGATAGTTGGTACAAGCAGCAATACCGAAAGAAGCTAAAGCCCAAACGAGACAAAAGTAAAAATATTGCTTAATCACTCTCACTCCCCTTCGGCTGTATCAGTTCTCCATCCTTGTAACAAACAGAAGATGCACTAAACACACCATCATTAACCGATACGCTGTTATCGCATCGGTCTGCATCTCCCATAATAGAACCACTATCAATTTTGGCATTCGTAACCGTGCAAGCTGTTAATGGTGCAATACACACCGCAATAAGTAGTAACTTTGATTTATTCATTATGCTTTTCCTATAACTAAAATGGCGGGCTTGTTGTCGAGCAATTCCTTTAACTTATCGAATGCTTTTTGACTGCTGACAACAGCCCATTGATTATTTACAACACCAAAAGATTCACCTGGAGCAATACAGCCTTTTAATTCGCTTGGTGTGTTGGCGACATGTATTTCACAAAGAGAGCGAGTGCCACCTTCTTCTGGGGTTTTAGTTACACCCAATTGAGGAGCGCTAAGAATGTAAACATCACCGTGACTAGGACTATCAAAAGGAGAAATGACATAAACTCCTTCTTTAACGCATGAAGCGCCAACCTCGTTATTGTTCCAAGGTTGCTCTACGGTGTTACATATCAAATTACCCTGTACGTCATACCAGTCTGAAAACGTACCGAACCCAAAGTATCGGCGTTTAAGGTGATATACTGGCAATTCAGGCATATTGGCCATCAAGCCATTGCGTGTGATGTTCAGTAATTCCGCAGCTAACTTACCGTTGCTCTTTGATGATCGCTTTATGGCAAAAATATAAATAACTACGATGACAACTAATGAACTGAGTGCGACTGTAGCGACAAACCACAGCTTTACTTCATCCATAGAACCTCCATTAATAAGTAAGTGATACCATTTCTAGGCAGCTCCAGGGCGTGGCCAAATGACTTTTGATACCAAAACCACGAACCTGCAGTTACCGGTAAGGCAAAATTTGATACCAAATTGATATTTTTCAGGCACAAAAAAGCCGACTCATATTGGCCGGCTGTTAATTGAAAAGGATTAATTGTGAGTCAGCCTTTAACTGCTCTATTTGATTGTTTATCTCTCGCTTTATGTCCTTCCATCGATTGAGAGTTGTACCCGCTTTACTAGCTTTATTGTTCTCTTCTTCAAACACTGCGGATAACTGATTGATCATCCCTATATATGATTTTTGCTGATTGGTGACTTCATCGAAAGTCCGAATAACTTGAAGATGAAATTTAGGGCTAATCCACATTGTGTAGTAATAAACCAAGTCTTTGCATACCCACACACCTGGATAAGACCCGCCTTTATTTACTTTATAAGCTAACACCACGTCTGGTGTTAGCTTAATCTCTTGAATTAACTCTTTTGTCAGCTCCACCACTTGCCTTATGCAAATCATTCAATGAAAACAGGCCATCAACAACTCGAACTTCAGTATTTAAAATGGTTAATTTAGTTATCAGAATTTCCTTAAAAAATTAGCTTACGCTTCCCCTAGAAATTGCCGTCGAGCTAGCCCCAATGCATGGCATCGGCATTCTAACGTAAGCTAATTTCTTAAAGAGGCTCTTTATAAACCGAGGGGATCGGCAAATTACAGACATAAAAAAACCGCCAACAAAGGCGGTTCATTCTGTCAATGTTCACATCAGTGTGATGCGAAATTTCTATACTGGCATAATAGTGCGAAAAATTCGGACCGGAAAGGTTTTAATTTTCATTAGAGATAAAAATGCCGATTTGGACATACAAACCGGCCGCATGGGAAGCGCCAGACAAAAATTGCAACATTATCAATAGCTTACCAAAAACCTCAATTACTTGATTTTAAATTGGCCTTTAAGCGTTCCAATAAAACTTTTTTTTGTTCAGTTGATTTAGAGTTTTTTACATTACGCTTTAAAGTATTCATAATTCAACCTCATTGTTATCTACAGAGCTAACTATATTAGCTATAATGGCACCCAGATCATCAGAAAGCAAGGCCTTCATTGGCATATTCGATTTTGAAAATCTAACTAATGTATCTTTATCGCAACTTTCAACAATGTACGATATATCTTCGACTAAATTCAAATGATCACAAATTATAGCAAATCCCAAAGTTGCCCAATCATCTCCATCTTCTACTGCCTGCTGTAATTCAAATATAAGTCTATCTTTATAGGTTTGCTTTGCTTGAAATTGTTCTGAATCACCTTTTGAGAGTATATCAATAAGGGCTCTATTTAATATTGTATAGCGCTTAAAATCAGAACCATCAATAGTCTGGAGCATATCCAACAGAGAAGATGCTTCATCATACATCTCCTCTGTAATTAAATCGACAACAGAGCTTAATACTGGAGAGAAGTCTCGAGGATTACATGTGCACTGATTGGCAGTGCTAAGTAAAGTTGGAAAACTTTCGTAGTTTTTACTCTTAGTCATAGCTGAAACAGCTATATATACTGAGACTAAAGACTTATTCTCTTTGATCGCTTCGATTGAATATGAAATGGCATCTTCGTACTGCTCATCATCATACTTTTTTTGAGCAAGAAGCAGATTAGGGATAGGCATCAATGGCCTTCCATTTGACTCTTTTAAAAGTCTAACAAATTCTTTCATTGAATCCTGTAACGAATCATCTTCTAGCTGAGAGAATGCTTCATTTAATTTCCCTAAAATAGAATCATCTAAGGCTGTAATGGTATCAGACAATTTTTTCCTAATGTTAGTTGCATGCCCTATATCGTCAATCTGACTCATTAACTCGCCATAATTATGTCTAATTATTTCCTGACCTCGATTTAATTTTTTGGGTGTAGAATCGTCACTATCATCCGTAGGTTCATTCTTTTTAAACGTGTGATTAAGTTTCTTAACTAGCGCTGTATACGGATCTGCAACTTCTTGCTGTAATTCACATTCTAAAGCTTCATGGACCTCAGCAAAAAATTCATCAAAGCCATCAATCTCGACTAAATGAAAGTTAGGGAATCGAGTAAGAGCTTTTAGTTGTTCAGATAATGAATCAAAGTTTGTATTTTTTCGTACACACCAATAAACACCATGAGGAAAGTGTTCACCTGTAAATAATAAAGTATTGAGAGTATCCATTACAGAACGGTCATTACCAGCGTAACCCAATACTATCATTCCGAATTCCGTCGCGTATTGTTTAAATTTTTCTCTCATATTGCTTTCAAGCGACTCTAACTCTCTGACTGTATTCTTAATATTATCAAATAAGAAATCACCATGTAACTTAATGATTTTAGGTCGCTCAGATGTCAATCTAACGCTATTAATACTTGAATCATGAGCGCAAACTATCGGTCGAAGGCTATCAGAAAATGTATAACAAGCTTCGTTTACTAAATCATCAAAATTTGTAGTAAATATTGTATTGAAATTCTTTTTCTTTAGTAGATTAACTAAATATATATAACCCCATGATGGCTTAGCATCCACTATGCAACTTTCAACAAACTCTCGCCGTTGGCTCGGCTGATCATAAAGTGTTTCGAATAAAATTGAATACTCTTGAGGTTTGTCATACCAATACTGTTTTTTTATTGGTTCTTTATCTTGATCTTCATAAGAGTACATATTGTTATATGTATTTCTCCAATCCATTATCAAATCCCGAGCAGGCTTCACATTACTAGTTACGCTCGCACCAGCACCAAGAAATAACGTAAAATTGGGATGATGAGAGGCTGTTGTTTTTAGAATGTTAATTAGGTGTTGTTGAGGTTTGAAGGTTGAATCTTTCATGTCACGCTGCTCTATTTATCAATTAAGATTAAAATATATTCTTTTCAAAAGCTTAAGTCATCTACTTTCCTATGCAATTTCATTTTAATAACTTTCCAATGTACAGTGGATAACCTAAGTGAATCCATATTATTTTTTAGCCCTATATTTCAATCTTAGGTTTGAGATTACTGCTATACTTATTAACTTTGATAAAATCATAATGGCTCCTATGAAGTTACCATACTCCAACCTCCTGGATGGCGCAGTCATAATTTAGTTATTGACGCCATACTAGTTTGTATGCGTAACTCTCGCCGCCTACTCGCTAAGTATTGATTCGATTTTAGCTAATAACTTCTTCTTTAGCTGAACATAGTCATCGTAAAATTCTTTAAGTTTGTTGCCATCGATCTTTACTGTGTCTGTTTTATTATCTTTCCACTCAAGGCGTTCGATAGCTTTACTAACATGGCTGATCGCACTTGCTTCTTTTGAAGGAGAAGCGGTAACCCTATTGAAGAACGCTTTTTCACTTTCCATTAAAGTTCTCTTTATATTGATTTCATAGGTAAGAATCACTACAACCTGATGTTTGATAGCTATTTACGCATAGACATAATGACTACTCCACCAGCATTTTTTCTCTCTACTTAACAGTGAGAGTCATACTCGTTACGCAACCATATTCGCTATACATAAATAATAACCAACAGGAAATGCTATACAAGCAGCCATAAAATGGAAAGCAATAAAGCGTCCTCCTAAACCCAATATAATTGTTATGACTGCCCCAATAATTTGGATTATCCAAGAGATTAATCCGTACTTCCAATCCAGAGAATAAGTGATATATAAAGCCGGTAAAAAGGCACATGGGATCGATGCAAACATGAACCATGCAGCTAACTTACTTTTGATTATTAGCGGTGTACATACCCCGCGAGGATCAATAAGATCTCGTCGTAACGCTTCCACCATAACGTTGCCTGCATACACCATTAGTGCAACAGAAAGCAGGCTCGTATTTGTAAACAGCTCCGACATTGCAACTCTCCTTAACATAAAAATGAGCTTACCAATCTTTAAGGGTAAGGTGCCACATTCATTTATTATGAATAATTACACATGACTCGAACGACCAAATATCACCATAAAAACGACAAATATAATCGTTAGAAAAAAAATCATAACCACCAACAAACTGCCTTGTAAGCATAACGGTAGCTGCATGTGCTTCATTAAGTGATAAAGCATAAAGCCAAACCAAATAAGACAAGTAAAATCACTTAAAGCTATTGTAACTTTACTTACAGAGAACTGCCTTGAAGAGAGCCAAATACCTTTCGGCTGTTGGCGTGCACGATATTTAAACAATTCACCTGTGATATCGTCTTCTATGTTAGCGACAATTGATTCCCAGTTTTCTTGCCAGTATTTGCTACCACGGTTAACTAGACTCCAAGCAATAGAGCAAACAAAACCGAAGCAAGCGAGTACAAAGGCGAGAGCTGGATTATTTTTTATTACGGTAGCATAGCCGACAAACGCCGATGCAATAAATCCCCAGAAAAATACTGACCGTTTCCAGAATAGTTCGATTTCAAAGTTACGTGTAGCTAAAGCAACATCATATTCTTTAAGTTTCATCTTTTTTTTAGACACTAGAGCCTCCATTACTTATAAATACAATAGCTTAATTTCGGTACGAAGCCTCTCTGGTTAGATATGCTTAAGGTGTGATAACTGTCTAGAGGTCTTAGTTGGAATGAATTCAATCACATCATAATCAGCAATTTCATTTATTTGAAATGGGTCTTCAGATAAGATCTCATCAAGGGTTTCACGGCTTTCAACATCAGCCAGAATCACGCCCCCCGTCCTAGGCACTTTACGCCCAGAAGCTAAAAAATTTCCCAAAGCATAATGGCGGTCTAAATATTCAATATGGGCATCTAAGTGTTTTTCTATTTCTGTTAGTTCAACTTTATATGTTAAAGATACTACGAACATCTCTCTATCCTTGCTATTTGGACTATAGTCTTATGCTAGCTAATTACTTAACATATTTCTCATAAACTTCAGCCATTTCAACTCCAACCTTTACAGCATAGTCAATGTGACAGTTATAACACTCTGTAGCTCCAACCCTTCGACCAGGCTTCAGTAAGTCATCCCACATGATTTTTGGAAGCAAATAACCTTGCTTTGTTAATTTAACGTTTATCATACTCTCCAATGCCAATGCACCTTCGTTAGAATCTACGTGAAGTGTTACTTTTTGTTCCCAGTCAGTTATTCCTGCATAACCATAATCATTCAATTTTGGTGCACGTTTTAGATTGTTTGATTTACCAACCTTCACCATGTACTCATCACTACGACTACATAAGATATATACATGATAATAATTGTTATATTTTCTTTTCATAATAAACTTAACCATACCGCTATAAACACAAAATCCAACGATAGCACCAAAAATGCCAAGCGTTGGGAATCACTCTTAAATGCTTGTATGGATTTTTAGCAAAAGTAGAGAGGGACTTCTATTGGTTCTATGTTTAGTCTCATACATGATGATTGTACGTACTCACGCCAATATGGCCATACATTAAAGCCAACATTTTTTTTCAGAAAATACTTCTATTTGTTCCTGAGTTAACTTTTCAGGTGACTCGTACTTAGCACAAAAAGTACCTTTAATTTCCACTAGCGGAGTTACGTCTTCATCTTGCTCAATTTCGTCATCGACAAGTCGAATACCAGCTGCAAAATGGAATTGGTACTCCCACGAAGGTGCTAGCCTCCAGTTTCGCGGGTTAGCTGTTTTTGGCGCCATACTCGTTTGTTAGGTGGTATCTAAAGCGTTGGATATACAATTTTTTCGTTTTTATTTCTATATTCGTCAGACCAACAAAGTTTCAACTTGTGCTTTCTTGGTGTTTGCGTATGTACGGATGCCAACAACTCAATAGATGCATGCTTTTCGAGCGACTCATAAGGAAGTTTGCTCCTCAGCTCCGATTCTAGAACTAGTTCATTACCGTCTGGGAATTCTACCGTTACACTTTTGGCTTCGGCATTTCCTTTATTCCAAATTTTCAACCGATACTTATGATTTCCTAACTTAATGATCGATGCACCTAAATCAGCTTTACGCTCATCGATAACTTCTTCGGTTTCTTTAGCTAAGAGCAATTCATTAAGCTTATTCTGAGTTTCAACTAGAGAGTCTTGTCTCTTGTTAAATTGAATCGTTCGCCATGTAGCGTACCCAGACAGCCCCAACGCCAAAAGTGAGATACCGTCACCAAAGTCCATACTGTTAATGTCCCTATCTAATTTTTATATTCTTGTTTCCTTTGAAAGCATTTTTAAGCATTTTTTTCATTTCAGCTTCAACTTGCTTTTTTGCTTCTTTAACAATCTCGTTTTGATTTTCTGCGATTAATTCAGAGTTTTCAGTAACAAGATCTGCACGAGTCAACTGGCGTTCACACTGAACACAAGTAACAAGCCCGTTCTCGTCTTGTTCATCAAAAGAGAAATCTTTACAACCACAAGTTGGACACAACATACTAATTTGCCTATCAAGATTATTGAGTTTCATTTTACCTCCTAAGCACTTAGCCCTTATTAGACGGCAAACTGCTGTATTTTCTGAGCAGCCTTTTCTTGTTTAGTATTCTTACTATACATCAAGTAGATTCTAATCCCATGCATGATAATGAGTATTTATTTGATTACTTTGATGTCAATTGAGAAAAGCGGCAATTTGACATTTAGTCCTCACGCAAACATCCCCGATCAAAGTTGCATGTATAAGCTCAAGTCGTCTATCTTTGTTTTGCTATATTTGTAATTACTAAATTTCAAACAATATTTCAGAGGTCACTATGTCAGGAAAATTCGAACTGTATAAAGACGCTGCTGGGGAATTTCGTTTTCGCTTAAAAGCAGGAAATGGACAAAATATTTTAGCTAGTGAAGGCTATACAACAAAGGCTAGTTGTGAGAATGGTATTGATTCAGTAAAAGCTAATGCACCTGATGATTCTAAATATGAAAGAAAGGAAACCGCAGCAAGAAAGTATATGTTCAATCTAAAAGCTGGTAACCATCAAGTTATAGGTACAAGTCAATCCTATGAAAGTACAGCATCAAGAGATAATGGTATTGAATCAGTTAAAACTAATGCACCAACAGCACCAATTGAATACCTAACATAAATACCCTCATCCATACGTTCAAATGTTATTTCTTTTAGAGTTTTCACTGTGCTCATAGCATCTGCCAAATAGTTCTAACGCCCTAAATAAATGACGCATTGCTGTCAATTTACAAAACACACAAAACTCCATACCGAAAATGCGATGTTTCATATGTCCATTTAAGTTGATAACCATGATTAAATTTTGACCAACTCTGGTTCGTTTGGTGAATAGTGATGATCATAATTGTCCTTTTGATGCTGTAGGTAACGTTCAATATCTTTCAATTCATAAGGCGTATACATTGTTTTTGTTTGTCCAACACCAATCAAATTTACCCAACCAGTAATAATATCCATGTAATCATGAGATACACGATAGATTTTGACCTTTTTATTACTTCTACATTTTAACTTATTTGGATAAACGCTGAATATGGTCAAGTGGGAGTTATAGTATTCAGCTATTCCAAGAGAAAACCCTATTGCTAAATTATGAGATATTGGTAATAAATTGAAATTATTATTCTGATTGAACATTACCACGTTAGGGCTAGTCGTAAAGACAGGTCTTACTTCAGTACTCTCGAACTCATAGCCCGTATGATAAATGCCAGTGATATGAATTTTTGAGAACATTCCATTTCTAAGCCTAGCTAAATAGCCTAGTGAGGGTAGATTTTTAGCTTCAGCTAGCATAGAAAGAAAAAATAAAGCTTTACATTTTTCGTACACTTCCGAATTAGACTCAATCACTCTTAGCATTTTCTTAAAAAGATTCTGAGAATAGAATGGTTGAAGTTCGCTCGGCGGATTAATGATTAGATCTTTAATGCTTTCATAGTTGTTTACCATATCAGGTAAAATATGCCCCAATACATCCTCTTTACCATCCATTTTGTTTTGAGGATTTAAAAAGCCAAGGAACACTTGGATAACCATAAAGTTAACCATCTTTTCCAGTGCGTTGCCTTTTCTACTAACATCAAGCAGTTTGTAGAATTTGTGCTTGTGCACTAATTCATTAAATAGAACAGAGGTATCTTTTTCATATTCAGATAATTCATCCTCTATATCAAATTTCTTTTGAGAGTCGCAATCAACTAGCATAAAACAATCTTTGTTAATTGCTATCGATGATATTGGCAATGAAATTTCTTTAATATCATTCTCGCCCTCATCTGATATGTTGACTCGATGACACCACACTCTTTGCTTATCTTTTGGTGCGTTTGCGGTGTCATCACTACGAAAATTTCTTAAAAACCACTGAGACAACATATGTTGATTTTTCGTATATTGCATATTCCCAACCACTCATAAGCATAACAACTTAATAGATCGAAAAATCCGCTTTTCGGATCCATATAATTTTTTATTTTTGATATTATATCAAATAACTTGCTGATAATAATAAAGTGTTCACTGCATTTTTTGACTAAAGACGAGTAAAAAGCAGAAAAACCCATCTAGTTCCTTAAACTAACCCATAATACCCAACAGTACAGTTAACCAGCATCTAGGACTAACCGAAAGCCAACGCTATATCTCTGATTCAACATCCCTGCGAAAAACTGTTCCATTAGTAACAACGCTGCCCTTACCGTCTTTTCACTGCATTTCGCTTGTTTGGCAACTTGAGATTTATTAATCCCATAAACATAATGCATGATGAAAAAGCCCATTGGACGCTCGTTATCTGGCGAATACATACTTGCTATCATCTTATCAATCACAAGGGCATCTTCATCACACAGGCTATCTCGGTCGTCAGGTTCTATCGGTAAAACGTTCCTCATGCCAGGTGCCTCATTGTACCAACCGCACCCAGTAGAATTACTAGACCAAACGCCCCACATTTCGATAATTTTTCGAACCTGTTTATCTGAATAATGCAGTTTACATTCTTGTTGTTTTGGAAATTTAACCAATGCTTTAAGCTGACTCATAATACTGCTCCCAAGTAGATTCCATGACATCTGATTTTGCTTTGTATTCTTTTTCAATTTGGCAAATATCTTCGATGGTCCAGTTCATTGCTGAATGGTACCGTTCAATTTCTTCAACACGTTTCAAGCCAATTTTTTCAATAAGTGAATCTCGATACTCTGATTTATTAGCCGACTTGAAGCCGTTGCATTCACGACACTGACCGTGACAATTATCTTCATTGAATCGAAGTTCGGGAGCCGCACCAATTGAACGGTAATGCCCCGCATCAAGTTTCCCTATCTCTACATATCGACCACAACTGATACACGGCTTACCGGCATCACGTAAACGTATAAAACGATTAAACTGTATCTGCGCCTGTTCTAGCCGATATGCACGCTTCATGTTTCTCATAAGAACTCCATGTGCTGATAAATGGCGTTCTGCATTTCACTTTCGTCATTAAAGACCTGAAAAAGAGACTTATTCCAAATCACGTTGAAACAGCCTTTGTAAATTTTCTCGAATTGCTCTTGGTCCATGTTGTCAAACGCAATTGACCAAGGACGTTTAATGGCACCACCGTTAGGTAATAACTCAAGGTCGTAAAATCCCGCTTCAATCATCACCTGGTACCGATAATTATCCGGGCACTTATAAGCCTCGGGATCGCAATGCCCTTCACGCTTTTTCTTGATGCTCGACAACACCAAATTCGCAATTTCTACACCGTGACTTTCATACATGCTTTCCATACCGGCTAACTCGCAAAATTTACGAGCGGTTTCATGTGCGATGTAATTCTCTGGCTCACTGATTAAACTCACATCCGGTGACCAGTATTGAAAACCAAGATTCAACAGAGCGAAGAACTTACGATGGTGATCAATCAATCTCGATGCTTTCTTTGATTTTGGTTTTAACGCAACAACTCGCCCTTTCATCGATGTAGCTTGCTCTCTCATTTCTGGCGTTGCGTACTGCAAAAAACCACCAGCAGTGATCACGCCAACAATTTCATCTTTTACTTTTTTGGCCTTAACCGTTTGCACGTTTCTTCTCCCCTAAATAAATTCGAGGCTTCGATAGTTTTTGGCATTTCTTTAATTCTTCAATTTTGGAATCAATCCAAATCTGATCATCATTCGCTGCTTTCAGGTCTTGATAATCTTTCAATGTGATCCCGTATTCATTGACGAAATCATTTAAAAATTTATTTGCGTTATATCGAGCAAGGCGATATTCACCTGCATTGAAGTGTCGCTTGTAAATTTCTTCATAAGTCTCACAAGCAATGAACTGATTTTCCTTATTTAAACGACCCAACTTAGATTTAACGAAAACTAAATCAGATTTGATCCCATGACTTTTTGAGCCGGAATAAAAAAACTTTGGTGTGTAATGAATCATCGTTTTAACCCCAACTTAAATCGTGTTTTAGATATTTCATCCAGTACACGTAAACGGCGTTCTTCGGATTGCTCAAAAGATTCACTATGCTCAAGTGCTAACGGTTCTCTCAGGTATTCATCAATTGATTGCCCTGAATTAACCAAACCACAGACAAATCGATAGTTACGCTTAAAAACACGAAATAAGTCCGCTTCCGTTTTTGTTCTTAAAACCGTGCGATCGATTAAATCGAACATCGCTCGCACCTCTAATGGAATTTCCTCTTGTTGATCTATGATGTAATAACTCAACATCGAAAACGCAGTCTCAATATCGGGTACGTTCTCAGCCGTGCGACACCATGAAATAAACTTGCCGACACTCGGGAAAAAGTCCGATTCAGATTGACGAGCCACTTTAAGGCCTCGCGCTATTTGAGTTTTGCTCGTCACCTTGGCTTCTACTAACGCTTTCATCCAAGTAATCTTCGCTGTTGATAAAGATTCATTGGTTTGAAAGGTATGTCTCCACGCAGGGAACGCAGCTTGGAGCTCGATGAAAATTTTATTAACGAATTCTCGGGTTTCATCCGTAACTACTGGTGATTTGGAGAAATTTATTTTTTGAGGTTTCGGAATCCCCATAGCGTGTACTAGTTTCATATCACAGCTCCCAATTAACGTTATCAGCCCACGATGTATCATTAAAATCTGGTTCATTAGCCGCAGGGCGTGTAAATGTGTTTTTCTGTGCAAAAAGCTTGTCCCACTGCTTCCGTAAGGCTTTAGGGCTTTGTATGTTTTCGGCCCAGAAGTGATGTTCATTGGCAAATTTGAACATTTCACAAATCTCTCGATGAGTAACGTTCAAAGCATTACGCATTAATCGAATATCGTTAGCCCAATTCACAAGCTTTGGTCGTCTAGCGGCTTCGTTGACCTTACGAACCCGTCGGTACATCCAATCAACAGCATCAATATCTTGCTTAGTTCCCCATTTCTCGCCTTTGGGAGTTTGAATACCGGCACCAGGAATAGATTTGATTTTGTCGTCAGAAGAATTCTGCGACGAAGAAAGATCTTTATGTTTATTTTGTAGATCTGTTTCTTTTATAGCTGCGGGTTTTCCGTTGTACGGTTTATCCGGTGTACGGTTTTTCAGTTGTACGGTTGGATTTTTACCGTTGGACGGCTTTTCAGTTGAACGGTTAATTTCACTATCAAAAGCAGGATCATCAGTAACTGAATCATCTGTATCAACTACGCTTTGAGCAGTAGGATAAATTAACCAATCTGTACCTGTGATCAGTCCCTTCTCATCATGTACAGTCTTCTTGGCGATATAACCAAAATTTTGTAATTCTTTAAATAATCTAGTGACCTTATCTCTCCCACACTTAGGCGCTTTTGATTGAACCCAAACTTTGTTTACTTGCCAATTTTCTGGCATAGACAACAGCAATAGAATCAATCCTCTAGCGTCAAAACTAAGACGATCGTCTTGTGCTAATGAATTAGGAATCACGGTGTAATCAGCCTTGATGCTGGCCTTATAAATCGCCATTAGCACACCCCAACAATTTGGAACTGAATAAATTGAAAATAAGCAATCATAACTCTTGACCCTATGCGCATTTTTGTGCACTATTTAGCCACTTAGGGGACCAACCTAAATAGCAGTAAATGAATGCCTCACCAAGTGTGAGGCGTTTTCTTTTTCTGGCTTTCTTCATACTCACGCTGCTTATCTTCAAGTATGTAAATTAGCCCTCGAAAACAATCAACATCATTTCCTGCGATCTTTAATGTTTTAATTTCCCAGCCACCATCACGTCTGATTTCAATTTGAATCGGGGCGGTTATGTTGATCACTTCTGCCACAGGAACTTGAAATTTATCTATATGGCCTATTTTCATTGGATACTCTCCGTATAAAGTGAATCTAAATTCATCATGAATCCCTCAAACATCGCTTGAAATTGAGTTTTCAGTTCATCAATTTGTTTACGTTCCTCTTGATCAATAACACCGTCTTTTCTGGCTTCTTCTATGGTCATATCTAAAAGTCCTTTAACAGCGTTTAACTTAAGTTGACACTCAAACATATCAACCGTGTCGATATCCGGCTCAGGTAAAGCAACCACAACTTGACCTATCGCACTTGCAAAGTATTGAGCGATAGCCGATGAATTAGATTGCACCGTTAATTCCAATAAATGCTCACAAGATAAGTCCTGACCTTTTTTGTTGTATAGACGATTCTTTAGCTGATGAATATTCATGCCTAGAACATCGGCTACATCGTCTAATGTGCCTTTTGAGTCACCACGGCCAAGGCTTGCAGCAATAGCCTTTATCATTTCTCGTTTATTCACTCTCTTAACCCTTAATGTGTGGTTATGCCGTTTTTTCTATTGAGGTATTCTTTAGCTGTTGCTTGGTTAGAGCGATTAGCATTCCACTTTGAAATTTACTTCCCGATAACATTTCAATTTTTTGTGCATAATCCGATTCTCCAGTAATCACTGTTCTTGGCAGGCAATTTTTAGCCTTCCACTTAGAGACCGCTTTTGGTGTAACTTGGCATACCCTTGCAATATTGCTTCCGCCAAGCTCCTCAATGATTTTTTCAATTGTTATTTTCATTTTATTACCCTCAGGTGAACTTTTGGTACATTATAAACATGAACTGATAGTACAGTCAAACCAACATACAATTGTACCTATGGTTCAAAATGATAAATTGCGTGATGATTTTTCAGCTAGGTTAGCGCAAGCCTGTAGTGACGCTGGAATAGATAATCATGGCCGTGGCGTTATTATTGCTAAAAAGCTTGGTGTAACCCCCAAGGCAGTTAGTAAGTGGCTTAACTCTGAATCAATGCCAAGACAAGGAAAAATGGCTGAGCTAGCGAAAATGCTTGGTGTAAGTGTCTATTGGCTCCAATACGGAGAAAGTACTGGAATAGGTAATGTTGACCTTGAACAGAAAATTAACCTTGAATATAAAAACTCATTTCCATTGATTAGTTCTGTTCAAGCTGGGCAATGGTCTGAAATTTGCGACATCATTGATCTATCTGACGCAGAATACCTACCAACAACTGAAAAGGCAGGTAAAGGCTCGTTTTGGCTTACCGTTGAAGGTGAGTCGATGCTGAGTTCCACAGGGGTAAGTTTCCCTCCTGGTACTAGAGTTTTGGTAGACCCAACTATTGAACCTGAAAATGGAAAATTGGTTGTTGCAAAGTTGGTAGATGTAAATGAGGCAACATTCAAGAAACTTATTATAGATAGTGGTCAAAAATTCTTGAAGCCATTAAATGACCGCTTCCCTATCATGTCAATCAACAACAACTGTCGGATTGAAGGCGTCGTTATTGATGCTAAATTAAAATTGATTTAATTTGATACTCTCAAAACAAAGTAAAGATTATTACGTTTAAAATTAATCAGATAAGCAATGAACCATTAAAAAATAAGGTGATGCTATGATGTTTTTTTGGATTATTCTGTCTATTATAGTTGGTTCATTGGCTACCAAATATGGCCGAAGTGGATTTGGTTTCTTTGTGCTAAGCCTACTCCTTTCTCCATTAGTTGGAGGTCTTATTCTTCTTATCGCAGGACGAACTATAGAAAATGAACTAGAACGCGAAGTCATAAAAGAGCGCATGAGAGAATCTGCCTATCAAAAAGTAAATACCGAAGACATGTTGAACAAAGCAACTGAGCAACAAAAGCGCCGAAATGCCAAAGATTGGACAAAAAGCTAAGAGCCTTACATTTCAAATCTCTGCCTCCTTCTAACTAACCGCCCAAGTGGCGGTTTTTTTATACTTTTAATTCTTTAAAAATCAAACATTAAAACAATACCACCTCAAAAATGTACTTTCAGTACTTTACATTACATGTACTTATGGTACATTTTCAACATCAAAGAAAAACACCGCTCTTTAAAAATACGAACAGAAAGCGTGAGCCACGTTTACCAAGCAAGAGAAATACCTTGGTCTTGAGCACAGTGTGCGTTCGTGAGCTAAAGACACGCTAGTTATTGGCATTCATTGAGTGCCAATTTCAAATCATCTAGGTGGGTGCTTTGGAATTTAAATAGGAGATCTTATGGACTACGGTGAATATTACTTACATGAAAATGGGAGCTTAATTTATAAGCCCAGTGGGGGAATTGATTGTACAAGCACTTTTGTAAAACGAGTTTGGAGTGTTAGCGAATTCAAACAAACACCACACACTTTTGTCGAGTGGTTGAAAGAGGCACATATAGCCGGTGCAAACAAAGAAGATGTTATCCGAGTGGCCAATCACAACCATTTATCAAATTATGTATCGAACTGGGAATCTTTAGTATTTAAAGACAATTAAAAGGCCTCCCATTTCTGAGAGGCCCACACCACCCTTTCTTACCGTCGCCAAACAAGCAGAAAGGGTAACAACCGGAGTATATCAAATGATCGAACAAG
The DNA here is from genome assembly GCF_030161215.1 of Vibrio algivorus. Taxonomy (NCBI): domain Bacteria; kingdom Pseudomonadati; phylum Pseudomonadota; class Gammaproteobacteria; order Vibrionales; family Vibrionaceae; genus Vibrio; species Vibrio algivorus. The sequence continues at coordinate 567,893 of NZ_BSPV01000003.1, read as the reverse complement.
TTGATAAATATGATATTCCCATTGATAAAAATAGTACTGAGTTCAAAGGGCTTCTTAACGAAAATGTGGAAGCCCTTTTTAATGCCTCAAATTTGGCAAAACTCAGAACCTACCTTTTTGAATATCAAACAGATGAAATCGGAAATCTTAACGATGCAATTCTAACGCTCATTTATGAGGGTAAACCTGAAAAGCTCAATAGCTGTAAAGATTACACGCTTTGGTTTTCTGAAAAACTCGCATCAATGCACGGCGAACTTATAAAAGCTGCTGAACTGCTCGTTTCTAACGATACGGAACAAGAGCTAAGTGAGTTACAACGCTATGACTGAAAAACTAACCCCTAAAAACTATGCGTTGCGAATAGAAAAACTAAAAAAGCTACCTAATCGAGCGGCCATGCATCGCTACTGCAAAACGCATGGCTGGCATGTTGGCCCTATGCGCAATGACCACTTCGACGTTATTTCATCAATTAAAATTCAAGGCTTAAAAGCCGTCTAAGGAGCTATCAATGGCAATTAAATTCTTTATCGCAAAATGTGAACGTAAATCATCAAAACACCCCGAAGGTAACAGCCTTTCTTTTGAGTTTCCGGTAAAAGGTGAAACCCAGGCGGATGCAAAAGAAGCTGCAAAAGTATTGATGGAAAATCAAGATGATAATTTCTCTAAAACTGAATTAACGTATGGTGATTGGTACAAGAACCCACAGCTCCAACGTATTACAGAAGAAGAATTCAACGCCCTATCTATTGATTTAGAAGCCGAAACTAATCAAGTTGAACTACTAGATAACGGCACTTACAGCGATGAAACTTGTGATACCGAAACCTCACAGTTCCTATACCAAAACAACGGCGATAAGTTTAAAGGCACCAAAGTATTTATCCGGCAAGTAAGCAATAACGAATTTGCATACGGCTTTAAGTACATGTGTGATGATTTTGAAAAGCACGAACCTATGACTCGCAACCACTTAGAAGATAATCGTGACGATGCAATTGAAAGTGGGATCACACGATTAAGCGACTTCTTAGATTTCCGCGATGAACAAAACGTAAACGATGAAGAAGCCTCGTTTATTTCGGCTTTATTGGCTCATGACTTTTATCGTGAATTTGAAGAACCCAAAGACATTATCGCTGAAACACTCGACGATGAAAAAGAACTAGGGTCCGTTGAGCAGATCATGGATGCACTATCTGAGCATCGACAGCTACCAGATGCAGTACAAATATATTCTGACTTTCTTGATACTGTTGAAAGCCACATGAATGATATATGGCCTAATGATAAGAGCCCTAAGCTTGTTATCGAGCATATCCAGTCAATGCAAACGGTTGATGCACTTTATCAACGTGATGTTTGTGTCGCTAGCTTTGAGCAATACCTTCCTCAAGCAGATTTACCGCTAACAGAAAAAACCATTGAAGCAAAAAAGAACATTGAAAAAGCTCTCGGAATAACAGCAGCTAATGATTCAGTGTATGAGCCAATAATTAAAGCCGCCTATTACGATGTAAGTGATGAAGTAAATGTTGTTTTGACTACTCACAATTACGGTGACCAAGGTTTTGCATTTGGGTTTGAAGTTAACCCTAAAAATGTAGACCGCATTGGTTGTGCTAAAGAACCCAGCGATGAATTCTTTATTACTGAAAAAGAAGCTATCAAAGCCGCCGGACAAATTGTGGCAAATGAGCTAATGAAGTTCGACACATCATTAAGCCTTTACAAAAAGTTCGCGCACAGTCCATACGTTGAAAGCTTTGAACAGAATGCCGTTATTCTCGGTGAAGAAAATAACGAAATAAAAATGGCAATTCGTAAACGCTTTGATAAACGGCCATCAGCAACAACAAAAGATGCAGAAGTTGAAATGGCTTACGAAGCAATAATGAAGCATGTCCGCGAAGATACCATTTTAGAAAAACTGATGGATGCTCTTGATGATCTTCAATTCTGTAATGCTATGTATTTAGAGCCTAACGTTAAAGATTTTGTAGCTCTGTTTACTCCGTCAATGTTTGCAGAAGAACTAAAAAGCGAGGTAACTAAACTACAACCGACTGTTGAACAAAAGCCAACAACAGAGCCTAAAGCTCAGAAAGTTGAAAAAGAATATTCAGAAGTTAAAGAGCAAGAACCTGTACCTGCCGAAGTTCAAAAAGCCGTAGAAAAAGAGCCAGCAAACGAACCTATTTTATCCGAAGTAGTAACAATTGCAGATTTGCCGGAAGACTATCAAAAGAATCCACATCTAGCTTTATGGATGAAGGGCTTTAAAACCGATTTAAGCTACGCCTCTCCGGATGTAAATGGCCGTCTGTCGATTAAAACTCAATATCGATTGATGAAAGCTACTGAAATCTGGGGGCCAGTAGGAATTGGTTGGGGTTATAAAGTACTTCGTGAATGGATTGATACTGGTGCACCAATTGTAATGAACGGCGAGATCACTAGCCACTTTGAGCAAATTCATAAAATGGAAATTGAGTTCTGGTATATGCACGAAGGGCAAAAAGTGTCACTTACTCAGTATGGCGATACTAGAAAGCTATACCTAGCCCGAGGCGGTTACTTTGTTCACGATGATGAAGTCGAGAAAAAATCGCTTTCTGATGCTTTAGGTAAAGCTATGTCGATGGTTGGTATCTGTGCTGATGTTTACTTGGGAACCTATGACGGTGACCTGATCAACAAAACAGAACAAGTTCAATTTGCAAACCGACAAGTTAGAAGTCTTGAATTTGACGGGCAAGTGGCGGAATCCGCACTTCAAAAAGCAAAAACCTACACAGACAAATTCGAAACCGCACCGTCCTTAGCTGAGATTAAGCGACTAGAAAAGCTAGCGAAAGCAGCGCTAGAAGCCTATCCGGCTCGCGATGAAGATAGTAAACGCAAAAAAGAAAAAGCCATTCAAAGCATCGCTGATAAAGCCCAAAGTGCATTGAATGATTTCAGTAAAGATTTAAAGCAAACCGATAAGGAGCAAGCAAATGGCTAATACGACTGAATCTATGAATGATATCACTCAGCAGGTCCATAACTTGCTTGAAATGGCTAAGGAGCAAGAATGGGATCAACAGACCATTGCCGATAACTTAGCCGGTATTGAATGCAGCATCGATGACAAGTTAATGGCCTATCGTCGTTATATGGATAAGTTAGAAACAGCGGCAAAACTGGCTGAAGCTGAAAAGAAAGTTTATGCAGAGCAAGCCAAGCCATACGCAGATAGAGCCAAAAGTTTAAAAGATGAGCGTACTCGATTGACCTACCCCCTTTTAAGTTTATTCCAGAAGCTAGAAGTGGAAAAAATGAAAGGCGCTTACGGTACATTTTATATAAAAAACAATCCCTCAAAACTTAAATACGATGAAAGTAAATTACCAGAGCGCTTTCGCCGTCGAGAGGTTCGATTTGTACCTGATGAAGAAGCGATTAAAGCCGCATTAGATTCTGGTGAAGTTTTGGACTTTGCTCATTATGAAAGCCAACCTCAACAGGTCGTTTTGAGAAAGTAGTCTATGAAATTATCACAGCTAAAAGTGGAGCCTCAGTTAACTGGGGCTTTTTTACAACACTTAGAAAGTAAAGGATACAAGGTTACGCCCTCTCGTAACCCACAACAGCCATATTGGTTAGCAAACAAACTGACACCTGATATGAACCATATTATCGAGATTGATAAATATGGAAATTGGGTGGTACCAGAAAAGCTATACCAAACAGCCCTTACCTTTCTATGTAAAAAGCCAGGCCAATCAAAATAATTCAATTTTAATAAGCTTTCCCACCTATTTCATTTTGATTGGGTGGGTGTTCTTTTTCAATATTCATATATAAGGAGGCTTCATGCCTAGAGCAGCCGTCATCACATTAAAAAAGCATGCTGAGCATGTTGGTTATTGTGCAAAAACTTTGCGCACTAGGGCTATTGAAGGTTACTACCCACCGCACGTTATGAAAAAAGACAAAGGCGAATGGGTTGTTGATACTGAGGAGTGGGATCGATGGTACAGAAGCAAGCAATAAAGCTACCAACTGGGGTTGAGTTAAACGGGGGATCGCTCCGAATAGTATTTTATCAAAATGGTAAGCGCTACAGAGAAACGCTCGGGATCCCACCAACAAAGCAAAACATCACTTTCGCAAAGCAAAAACGAGAAGCAATACTTTACGAAATTAAAATAGGCAATTTTAACTACGCCTATCATTTCCCAAATTCAAAACATGCAACAGGTAAACCTAGATCACAAGAACTGGGTGAGCTTGCCGAAAAATATCTAGAACACAAACAGCACAATATACGTTCTTCAACTTTTAGAAAGTATTCAACTGTATTACGTACGTTTATTTCTATTTACGGCAGTAAGCGACACTGCAACACCCTATCACCTCGTTCGCTAGAGCAATTCAGAAACGACTTTGCCTCTGGTCGTGCCGCTCGTACGGTAAATCGATATCTAGTTACGATAAAATCATTTTTAACTTGGTTGCACCGAATGGAGTATGTCGATAAAGACTTTTCCGAACACTTATTGCGTGTAAAGGAATATGAATCTGATATTCGCCCATTCTCGATTAATGAATTCAACCAGATCATCGCTTCATTTGCTCAAGAGCAACATCGGAATATATACACTTTATTTGCTTACACTGGGCTTCGTTCTGGTGAGCTATGTGCCTTAGCTTGGGAGGATGTGGACTTTGACAAAAAAACCATTGTTGTTAGGCGATCAACTTATGACAAGCGCGGCCTGAAAACCACAAAAACGGATAAAGATAGAATTGTTGATTTAATGCCACCAGCAATAGAAGCATTAAAATCTCAAATGAAACTAACCTACCTCTATCCCGCTAAAATTTATGATGTAGAACTGCCAGATAAAACCTATAGAAAAGATAGCATCAGGTTTGTATTCAACCCTAAAGCGGTAAGACACCAAAAAGGCAGTGATTACGATTATTACTGTAAGCACGCTCTTGGTAGAACTTGGCGGTTTCATTGTAAGAAGGCGGGAGTTGAGCACCGTAATCAATACCAACTACGGCACACTTACGCCAGTTGGATGATCACTTTTGCTAATGTCAATGTGAGTTACTTGGCCCAACAAATGGGGCACGCCAATATCACGATGATTGCGAAGGTGTATGGAAAATGGCTAACAGAAGCCAACAAAAAAGAATCGAATAGAGCTTGGGAGGAATTAAAAAAAGCCCATCAAATCTAATCAAAATTAACGATTAGAAATTAGGGCTAAATTAGGGCTTTTTTTAGGGCTGTATAGGGCTTTATTTTCCACTTTACTGTTTTTATAAACAGTAATTGAATTTTGGAAATGCCACCCTGTTATATCCTAAAATTATTTTGTCCAATCTAAGATAACTTTCCCAGAAAGCCCGCCACGCATAGTGTCGAAGCCCTCTTGGAAATCATCAACGCTGAAATGATGCGTGATAATTGGAGTAAGATCTAAGCCTGATTGAATGAGGCTAGCCATTTTATACCAAGTTTCGAACATCTCACGACCATAGATTCCTTTAATAACCAAGCCTTTGAAAATGACTTTAGTCCAATCAATCGCCATATCTGAGGGTGGGATGCCCAATAGAGCAACACGACCACCGTGATTCATACCTTCTAGCATTGCATTAAATGCAGATGGTACTCCTGACATTTCTAGGCCAACATCAAAGCCTTCAGTCATGCCAAGCTCAGTCATCACATCTTCTAGCTTTTCTTCTGCTACGTTCACCGCACGAGTTACGCCCATTTTACGTGCTAATTCTAAGCGGTATTCGTTAACGTCAGTAATGACAACATGACGAGCACCAACGTGTTTTGCTACCGCAGCAGCCATGATACCGATTGGGCCTGCACCAGTGATAAGGACATCTTCACCCACTAAATCAAACGATAGTGCAGTGTGAACCGCATTACCAAATGGGTCAAAAATTGAAGCCAAATCATCAGAAATTTCATCAGGAATTTTAAATGCGTTAAAGGCTGGAATCACTAAGTATTCAGAGAACGCACCAGTACGGTTTACACCCACACCAGTTGTATTACGGCATAAGTGAGTACGACCACCACGGCAGTTACGACAGTGACCACACGTGATGTGACCTTCACCTGAAACGCGATCACCCAGTTCGAAGCCTTTTACTTCTTGGCCGATACCAACCACTTCACCTACGTATTCATGACCGACAACCATTGGATAAGGAATCGTATTTTGTGACCACTCATCCCAGTTATAGATATGAACATCCGTGCCACAAATAGCTGTTTTGCGAATTTTGATTAAGATGTCGTTATGACCCATTTCTGGCATATCAACTTCCGTCATCCAAATACCTTCTTCAGGCTTCAACTTCGATAGTGCTTTAATTTTACCCATATTTTTGATGCTAGATATAGCTTGAACTGTCATTTAGATGATCTCCATTTCTTTACCAACCGCGATGAATGCATCAATTGCACGGTCAAGTTGCTCACGGCTATGTGCTGCAGACATTTGTGTACGGATACGTGCCTGACCTTTAGGTACTACTGGGAATGAAAAACCGACAACGTAAATACCTTTTTCTAGTGCACGTTCGGCAAACTCAGCCGCCACTTTTGCATCACCCAGCATGATAGGAATAATCGCGTGATCAGCGCCTGCCATAGTAAAACCAGCTTCCGTCATACGGGTACGGAAATGATCAGCGTTTTCCCACAGTTTAGCGCGAAGATCATTGCTCTCAGCCAGTAAGTCAATGACGCGAATCGATGCCGAAACAATCGCAGGAGCAACAGAGTTTGAGAACAAGTAAGGACGAGAACGTTGACGTAGCCAATCAATCACTTCTTTTTTACCTGAGGTGTAGCCACCTGAAGCACCACCCATTGCTTTACCTAATGTACCGGTAATTAAATCAATACGGCCCATTACGTCATTATATTCATGCGTACCACGGCCATTTTCACCCATAAAGCCTACTGCGTGAGAATCATCTACCATCACTAACGCATTATATTTATCGGCTAAATCACAGATAGCGGTTAAGTTAGCGACTACACCGTCCATTGAAAATACACCGTCAGTTACAATCAGCTTATGACGTGCGCCTGCTTCATCTGCTGCGATCAGTTGTTGCTCTAATTCAGCCATGTCATTGTTAGCATAACGGAAACGTTTCGCTTTACATAAACGTACACCATCAATGATAGATGCATGGTTTAAAGCATCCGAAATAATCGCATCTTCTGCACCAAGAATAGTTTCGAATAAACCCGTGTTTGCATCAAAGCAAGATGTGTAAAGGATAGTATCTTCCATACCTAAAAAATCAGATAGTTTACGCTCTAATTCTTTATGAGCATCTTGTGTACCGCAAATAAAACGAACAGAAGCCATACCAAAACCATGTTCATCCATACCTTGCTTTGCCGCTTCAATCAAATCTGGATGATTAGCCAAGCCTAAGTAATTATTTGCACAGAAGTTCAATACTTCCTCGCCAGTTGAAATAGAAACAGCAGCAGCTTGCGCAGAAGTAATAATACGCTCAGATTTGTACAAACCTTCAGACTTAACATCTTCAATTTGTTGGTTTATTTGGCTGTAGAATGCAGAAGACATGAAATTTCCTTTTTATATTTGTGATTTTTTCAATTAAAAACCTAACATCTATTCTAGTTTATGCCATAAAAGACTATTATCCCCTTTCATGGAAAAACATTAGTGAATTTAATTCACAAATAGACTAGCCGCTTGGAGATGATGGCATGCTTAACTCTCGATTGATTGCTCTTTTGCCCGATTTAGCTACCTTCATATTGGTGGTTAATAAAGGCAGTTTTACTGCGGCAGCAAAAGAATTAGGTGTTACTCCTTCTGCATTAAGCAAGCTCATTACACGGTTAGAAGCATCGCTTTCCGTTAAGCTATTTGACCGAACCACTCGCACGCTACAAATTACTCAATCAGGCCAAAAGATTTATCAACAATCGATAGCCATGGTGAATGCCGCCCAACAAGCGGTCGATATTTCCAATGCAGAACATGAAGCTCCGGTCGGCACTATTACCATCGCAGCACCCAAAGCGTTTTTAAGTATCGTATTGCAGCCGATAGTGACCCCCTTTCTCCAACGTTATCCAAATATTGAACTCAAACTTAAAGTGTCTGATGGGGATATCGATATGCTAGAACAAGGTATCGACATCATGTTTCGCTTAACCGATAAACCATATGAGAACTTAATCTCACGAGAACTCGGTAAAGTAAATTTATCATTATGTGCTAGCCCTGATTATCTGGCTTTAAAAGGTATTCCGATTCACCCAACAGAGCTCAAGTTTCATGACTGTTTATACCTTGGAGAAACCCGAACCGACCATATTTGGGGCTTTGTAAAAGGTAATGAAACGCACACTATTCCCGTGTCAGGGCGTTATGCCGTTAACCACTCACAAATGCGATTAAATGGAGTAAAAGATGGGCTTGGAATTGGTATCTTTCCTGATTTTGTTATTAGAGAAGCCTTGAGTAATGGTGAGGTGATTCAAGTATTAGATGATTGGACGATCAAAGGAAACTATCACGGGGTAATTGCGATGCAATACGCGTCTAGCAAGTACATGCCGACGCGTCTAAAAGTGTTTATTGATTATGCAGTAAAACATTTACCTATATAGGCACGACCTAAATCAACATACTTTCAAATTCAGAGATCGGCTGACGTCCTCGTTTTACTAAAAATGTTAAAAACTGTCTCGGTGTATGTGTGATCACCTGCTCTACTGGCATTTCAATACGGTCAAGTAATTCACTAACCTTTTCAAATTTACCGAGATCATGAGCAAAGTGCGCATCGCTACCAGTCGTGATATAACCACCCGCTTCTTTTACCGCCAAGGCAATTGCTTCACAACGCTGTTCACTGCCCGCTCGACTGCCGCCTTTTAATGAAGAGTTATTCAGCTCAATCGCCACATGGTATTGTTTAGCACACTCAGCAACCGCTTTAAAATCGAAGTCGTATCTCGGATTTCCTAAGTGGCCAAGCGCATCAATACGCCCACTTTTAATCACATTGATCAAAGTTTTTGTATGAACTTCTTTGGTAGAAGGCGCAAATACAGGCTCATGAAAACTCGCGATGACCCAATCTAAATGCTCATCGGTACTAGGGTGAATATCAACCTCACCAGACTCATTGATGATGTTACTTTCCATTCCACGCAGAATAGCCACATCACTTAAAAATCGAGGAAGAATACGTTGGTTATTGAAAAACCAGTAGTGCGGTGCCCCAGGCATAGTTGAAGCGTGGTCAGTGGTGCAGAACATTTTCATACCATGTTGATATGCGCACTCAGCATTCTCGATTAACGTACTATAAGCGTGACCGCTCGCATAAGTATGGGTATGAGTGTCAACCTGTATCTGCATCGTATTTCTCCTTCAGCTGTGATATATACTCAAGTAATTTCAAAGTGCGAGTTTCAGTAAGATTAAAACAAGCTTTACACAGCGTCAGATTCGTTTGAAAAGTATATACATTCCTACGAGAATCTTCCTTGTTTAAAGGCTTAGATGATAGCTCTGAATTCTGCATCTTGAAGTCACTTGGGTATACAATATCATTTTCATGTTGCGGCTGTATTAAAAATCAACCTAAGCTCCTCAAAAGTTTCTATAGAATCAAAACCCATCACTGCTTTAAGTAAGTTTAGTGTCAATTTTTCCATGTAAATTTAAATAATTAATACCAAACAGTGTAAACAGGTGTAATTTATAAGAATAAAGATTGTTTAATTTCTAGCCTCTAACATTGAAAAGGATATTCTTATGTTTAAGTTCACACCTGCATCCTTGATTACTATTGCTATTTTAGGTTTTTCACAGCTTGCTTTCATACCAGCCACCTTAGCAAAAGAGAATTTAAGCCAACAAACATCCACAATTCAAATTACTCGGTATCAAAACGATGCAGATCTTATTAAGCATACCTTTGAAAGCCAACTCTACACGTTGAATGCCAACACTGCGGGACATTACGGGTTAAGAATGTTTCGTCAAACGTTAGATCCTAAGTATTCCGCCGCCGTTTGGTCAGATATGGCAAGAGTCGCTAGCACACTCAATGAAATAGCCACTGAAATAAAAACCCCAAAACAAGCCAAGGCTTACGGAGAGAAAAAATTACAGTACTACAAAACCAAAGGAACGACTCGAACTCAAATGCGCTACGAAGTAACAAAAGATAAACCCGAATATCTTTTCTTAGGTATCGATCTTCTTGGCGCTATGGCTCGCGCAGATGAATATGGTTTAAAACATAAATATGATAAGCATCTACATAATTTAATTCGTCAGTTTGATTTTAAACCTTATGCAACCAACCCTGAGATGATAAAAGCGTGGGCTGCTCAATTAGCCAATCAGGTGTATTGGCTGCGCCAGTTAGATGAGCAAGATGTGGTTGATGATTTTATTAACGCTTTCCAAAAAACCTACCCAGACAACCAAGATAAGCAACTTTCCGATCAACAATATACGAATAAAATTTATGGTTTAACCCATATCATTTTTGCTGCTTCAGAATACTATCAATATCCTATCGACAGCAAAGAGTTTGCATGGATTTATGACTACTTCGATAAAAATATCGAACAAATTTTAACAAGAACAAAAGAAGATGTCGTTGCGGAAGTTGGCATAAGTTATCTACTTGCAGAGAAGTTAGATTCTCCGACCCTTGCGGATACGCAAGCGACCATTGCTCATGCAATTGATATGAAACAAGGAATGATTCCATCCACCGATGGTGATTTCGAATTAAGCAAAGGTGAGCACAGAAACGTGTTGGCAATCATGTTACTTAGCTGGCAAGGAACCAATGCCGCCCCAACCATTTCAGAACAACCAGCAATATTTAGCGATTTACCATATGGTTTAGTTAAGAAGTAATATCATTTCAACACCTCTTTTACTGACAATAGCATACAACCAAGTGAAGAGGTGTTGTTAAAGAATCCAGGAATTAAGAACAAAGAAGCAAAGCATACTTAAAACAGTCGTCGCAATAACATTCTTTGTTTTCCACGCAATAAATGCCGCTAGAATAGCTGCTATCAAGTATGGGTTGTGATAAGAAACCGATAAACGATCATCATGGATAAACACAATCGGTGCCCAAATAGCGGTTAACACTGCCGGGCTAGAGTAACTAAGTAAACGCTGCGCATTGCCATTTAATTTCAGTGGTAGCTTAGGAGAAAGAAACAAATAACGGCTTAAAAACACCACCGCTGTCATCGCCAGAATTGAAAGCAAAATCATGCTTCTTCCTCACTATTTTGATGGGAGCTACCCTTATCTTTAGCATTACTCTCAACCAAATAACCTGAAACCATTGCAAGTAAACTAGCAATAATAAGACTGCCTTCAATTTTCCAATAGCTCAGTAAAACGGATCCGACCAAAGCAACGACAACCGATGTTAAAACAGACCAAGTTTTTATCGTCGGAATAACAATCGCAATAAACGTCGCTGCAACGGCAAACTCGAGTCCCCATTGATTTAAATTGGGAATTTGTTTACCAGCGACAATCCCAATAAAGCTGGCAATATTCCAAACTAGGTAGAAGCTAAACCCCGCGCCTAATGCGTACCAGCGGTTAAACACTTGTTGGGTTTGATGACCACAAACTGCAAATAGTTCATCTGTCAGCAAGAAACCTAGTCCTAAGCGCCATTTAAACGGTAAAGGGCTCAGCTTCTCGCGCATCGACATACTATAAAGAAAGTGGCGAGAAGTGATGAACAGAGTTGTCAGAAGCATAGTCCATAAACCGACTTGAGCATCAAACATTCCCGTTGCAACAAGTTGAGCCGCACCGGCAAATAAAATTGCGGATAATGCCTGAGCTTCAAGTGGCGTTAAGCCGATATCAATCGCATACGATCCCGCCAATAAACCCCAAGGAATAACCGCTAAGCTTAGAGGAGAAATAGCTAAGGTTCCTCGCCATATTTGCGATAAACGAGAAACATCTGAAGAAGCATTATTCATAAATATTAAGAATGCTCATTAGTATCAATAAGAGTTTCAAAACGAGGGTTTCCTCGCAACATTTCAAAATCTGGCTCATCAGAAGCTAATTCTCGAAGAGAAGCACTCGATTCGATCGCTAAAACAAGATCATTAATCGCTTGCTCTTCTGCACCTAATCGAGAGTAGGCACAAGCACGTTGGTATAGCGCATGCCCATTATTATCATCAACTTCGAGTACTCGATTACAAATACTCAATGCCCAGTGGTATTCATTGATTTCCATTGCGGAGTCGGCTTTATGGGTTAAGGCTTCAAGATCACCGGGGCGAATTTTTAAAATTTCATCATAAGTTTCAATTTTTTGCTCTGGCGTTTGAGCACTCTGCGCACGAAGCCACAAATTATGCACTTCATTAATGATTTCAATTTCTCGGTTATTTTCTGTAATGATCCGCGTCTTACGTTTTAAGTCACGCTCTAAGGCGCTAAACTTTTTCTCATAAGACATGGTGATTTCGTTAAGGCGCTTATCGGCCATTTCTTTGGTATTGTGCTTAATCTCTTTTAAAGACTGCCAGCCTACTAATGCCACCAAAGAGGCAACACCTGCGATAATATAGAAAAAGTAGGTTACTGTAATATTGGAATAGTTAAGAGATTTATCTGCAACAGCCAGCTCTCGGTCGGTAATTTGTACCGTCAAACGACGCTCCAAATCTTGCTGCTCGGTCCGTAATGATTTTAGCTCATCGAGGATATAACGTTCCATCAAAGGACGATCGAGCATTTCCGTTTCTGAATATTTTTGCGGTTCATCTGCTAACGCCTTAAATGACAATAATGCTACCAGTACAATCCATAACCACTTCATAATTTCGCCCTATTATATTATCGTTTTTCACCATCAAACCTTAACATAATTACAACGAGATTATAGCTTTATCCCATACATAAATAAGGGATAGAGACAAGATCCTAGTCATGGGTACTTTCTAAACATTGGTCGGCTATCAACTGTAGGAGAAAGGTTTCTCGCTCAATCGACATGCCTTTTTTATCACTTAATTCGATGGTTTTTAAATTGTGCTCTATCGCTTGTTGAATATTTATCCAAACAGGTTTCATACCATTATTGATTTCATGCGATTCAAAACGGGTTTCCCCTAACGCTTCATCAACCTCACAGGTATAGCAATAAGACAACATGTGCATCACATTAGCCCCATCTTTATACCATGGACGAAACTCTTCATAGCAACCAAACGATTCAATATCACGAATATTTTGCGCACCAGTTTCTTCTTGTAGTTCGCGGATCATGCCTTCTATTTTGTCTTCACCAGAATCTAATCCTCCGCCTGGCAAACTGTAATCGTGGTAACGCTCGGTATAAAGTAGAAGAATATTCTCACCTTTCATAACAATCGCCCGTGTTGCTAAGCGCTGAATAACCGATTTAAGTTCTAACTTTTGTACATCTGGATGTACTGTGCTACGTAGTAATTTCATTAACTCTTTGTTCTCTTTAGACGATTAAGTTTATACCCAAGTGACCTCAATATGCAGAATTCATAGCTATCATCCAATATTAAAATCTGCCACAGACTCAATACACATCGCATCATGACGCCAAAATTCAAACGCACAATCGAGTAATCGTCCATCTTGGTTATAACGCATTTTTTCAACAAGCGTTGCAGGGCTACCAGAAGTAGCACGTAAAGCTTGAGCGGTTTCCCCCATTAAAGAAGAAGCGGCAATCCGATAACGAATGCCTTGATATTCTTGATGATAATGCTGACGATATACTTCAATAAGAGATACGCTTAAGTCATGCTCTAGCAAATTAGGAAATAAATCAGGATGGACATAAGTGGTCACAAAGGCCACAGGGCGGTCATCTAAATAACGCACTCGATCAATACAGTAAACATTACTAAAAGGTTTAAGGTTCAGTTGCTTAGAAGCTTGCTTGTTAGCCAACATAGATTTCGCTGTGACTAGCCTTGTTTCCGGTTTACGCTGCTGAGCTAATGCCACTTCAGTAAAACCTGCGGCTTGACTAGGATCGTATATCAACGGCTCTGGAGAGATAAACCAGCCTCTTCGGTCTTCTCGATACACTTTACCTTCGGCTTCGAGTAAAGATAATGCCTCTCTTAAGGTCACCCTAGTGGTAGCAAAAGATTCAGCCAATTGACGTTCTGACGGTAACTTTTGTTTTGGCATTAATAGGCCAGATTCTATTTGCTCTACAACGGCATCTTTAATCTTTACATACTGCATCGGCGGTTGGGTATCCTAAATAACTTTGCTATTGGAACAAATTCTATCATGTTCTGCTTAAGTTGATGGAGCAAGGTTGATGACGAAAACTAAAACGCCCCATACATTAGTATGAGGCGTTCGAACTACGATGAGAGAATAAGTCTATTACTTAGTCACAAGCCATAAAGCGTGGATCATCGCAGGGAAGAAAAATAAGAAACATAATACTACGTTAATCAGTAGATCTTTACCTACCCCACACTTCAAAAATACAGCTACCGGTGGAAGTAATACCGCTAAAATAATTGCAACTAATTTATTATCCATAACTCATCTCCAAAAAATCAATACAGCATTATTATCAGATAGTTAAGTAAAGTTATCTAGTAAAATCAACTTTATTAACAAACTTTTTAAATAATTGACCAACTATGTGTCATCGTGACGCCTGCACCAAGCATTAAACAGACTGAACAATATTTTTCTAATGATTCAGAAACGACTTTTTCTACTTGTTCTTCATCTAATTGCTCACCAGTTAATTCAAAATGAATATTAATCGCGGTAAATACTTTCGGTGCAGTGTCTCGACGCTCAGTAGTCAGCTTAGCAACACAGGTTTTTACATTTTGCCCGGTATTTTTTAAACCATCAACGACATCAACCGAACTGCAACCACCAGCTGCCATCAATACCATTTCCATTGGACTTGGTGCCATTTTACCACCATTACCATCCATCACAATAGAGTGACCAGACTGTGATTCACCAATAAATTGAAAACCATCAACCCATTTTACTTGTGCTTGCATATTGTTCTCTTTTAATAAGTTTAGTATTTCTTAACAATCGTTTGACCAATTGGTGCCAATGAAATAACGGCTAATTTGATGTGCTGGATGCCAAAAGGAATACCGATGATTGTCACGAAACAAGCAAGTGCTGACGCTAAGTGACCCAGTGCGAGCCAAATACCAGCAAAGATAAACCACACAACATTACCAATCATTCCTAAAAAGCCTGTACCAATATCTTCTTTGAAGGTCAGTTCATTTCGCTTAACGGCTTCTTTACCAAACGGAAAGAAGGTAAACGTTCCGATAATAAAGCACGATTTAGCCCAAGGAATACAAATAATCGTTAAAATACAAATCAGGCCAGCTAACCACCAAAGCAGCCCCATGAATACGCCACCCAGTAGAAACCATAAAATATTACCAATCGTGCGCATGTAAAAACCTCGTTATTTATACGTTGAAGCGAACACTCTCTTAGCTCGCTTTAACACATCATTTCAAATTAATACCAACTCCAAAGGGAGTGGTCTAAATGTTAAATTCATTAGCCAGTAAGGACATTGTCTTCTGGGTATTTCAATAAAGTTGGCTTCGGTTTCGCTAACATATATGCCAAAGTCAGAGGACCGATACGGCCAATAATCATGACCACTACCATGATATATTTTCCGGGTTCTGATAACTCTGCTGTTAATCCTGCAGAAACCCCTACCGTTGCAAATGCTGAAATAGTTTCAAACAACACTTTATCAAAACTGGCTTTTTCCGTAAGCATCAATAGAAACATCGAACCAGTTAAAATAATACCGCTGACAACAATGATTGCTAATGCACGGGTTACTTTAGGCCAGCTGACTGTTCTACGAAATAAAACCGCATGTTGTTTCTGCTTTAAAAATGCCCAAGTTGCCACAATTGCTACCACAAACGTAGACACTTTAATGCCACCACCCGTTGATGCAGAACCGGCACCAATCAGCATTAAAACGATCATTATGAGTAGCGCTGGCTGGGTTAACTGACTTATATCAATACTATTAAAACCAGCAGTACGTGCGGTTGCGGATTGGAAAAAAGCCGCTAACCATTGACCACCTTCTGATAAATTTCCCATTGTTGCAGAGTTATTACGCTCTAGTAGCCAAAACATAATAGTGCCAAATAACAATAAAACAGGAGTAGCGGTTAACATGATTTTGGTGTGTAAATTGAAACCACGAAATCCACGACGCCAATTGGCACTGACATCCGTAATGACGGTAAAACCGATACCGCCAATAATAAATAAACCTGCAAGAGGAAAAGTAACCGCTGGATCTGCTACGTAACCCATGATGCTGTCTGAAAATAAAGAAAATCCGGCATTATTAAAAGCGGAAACCGAATGGAACAAGGAATAATACAAACCTTTTCCCCACCCCATCTCAGGTACCCAGGTAAAGGCTAAAATTGCCATACCAATAAGCTCTGCAATACAAGCAAAGATAATAATCTTAATGACCAACTTCTTAAGGTTGATATGTTTACTTTGGCCTAAAGCTTCTTTCGCTACTGCTTGCTGTTTTAAGCTCAAACGGACACCAAATATATACAGAAGAACTGCTGATAACGTCATTTGACCAAGACCACCGATCTGCATCAGTAGCATTAATAATATTTGACCTTCAATGGTAAAGTGCTGCCCAGTATCTACGACCCCTAAACCTGTCACACTAATCGCAGATGTTGCAGTAAAGAGCGCATCGGTAAATGACAAACCAGAAACAGAGAAAACAGGCAATGTCAGCAGAACTGCTGCTGGAATCAAGATAGAAAGAAAGCTACCTAGTATAATTTTAGGTTCAGACCAACCTTTACTCTCACCATCTTGTTTAATGGTAAAGACTGAACCTCGAGTTTCTAATAACTTCATGGTTAGCCTATTACATCGATTTTATTTTATGAGCCATGATATCTTGCGGCCCTACAATGAATAAAATATCGCCCATTTCAAGTGTTGTATCGTATTCTGGTGAATCAATAATTTCAGGCCCACGTTTAATCGCAAGTACCTTCATATCGGGATCTTTACAAAGAGATAAATCACCTAGCTTTTTACCCATATTTTTAAGCGCAATAACAATTTCACTGATTGCCAAACCACTACCAATATCATGGAAATCAAACACTCGACGATCTAGCATTTTACGAGCAACGCGAATCCCCATGTCCCTCTCAGGTAAAATCACATGATCTGCACCAATTTTCTGTAAGATTTTGGCGTGGAATTTATCGTTCGCTTTAACCCAGACGTTTTTGGCTCCTAATTCTTTAACTACTAGAGTCGTTAAAATACTCGCATTCACATCTGAACCAATCGCAACCATTACCATATCATATTCTTCAAGCTTCAATTCTTGGGCGGTTTCTTCATTAGTGCAATTGGCCACAATCGCATTAGCCGCAATAGAGGAGACACCTTTAACTCTTTCTTCATTAATATCTATAGCAAGCACTTCTGCACCGGCACTACATAATTCTTCACATACTGAACGTCCAAAACGTCCTAACCCGATAACTGCAAACTGTTTAATTGAAGATTTCATACTCTGATATAGCCTTTCAAATCACTGAACATTATGTACAGTAGATAAATAATGAAAAAGATCGACAAACCCTACCAACTATTTCTTTAAACACCAACTTATTATTAATCAAAAATCAGAACCTTGCTGTATCTTAACGGCTTTTTTAACCTTCCATCACTAAAATGTTTATAATTTGCTCTAATTAGTCAAACTAACATAAATCAAGCATTATCGCTCAAGGGAACCCATACGGTAGATTAATAGTAAGAGTAGGAATAAACTGGGATTTTTGATAGCGTACACATAGTGATACACACTCGTTTAGCAGGAAATCAGTTTGAAAGCATTCTATGAACATTTTAATACCTTTCTCGCTAACCATTCATACAATTGGGCAACCGACCTACTCACCATTGCCGCTTTTAGCTTTTTTGTTTGGTTAATTTGGCGCTTTGTCTACGCGCGCTTAATGAAAGTAGCCGAAAAGACATCCCTACGATGGGACGATGTCATTATTCACGCCGTTCAAGCACCAATCAGTACACTTATCTGGTGCTGGCCGATGCTAATGGGCATCAGTGTTTTACTTGAAGACTTATTTGATCGTTCAATTTCTTGGCTGTATACCATACAAGGGTTGCTCGGAATCAGTTTAGTGGTTTGGACTCTATTTCGTCTTGTCCGCTATTCAGAAGACGTCATTTTAGAAAACAGTAAACGTGATGAAACGACCGTTCAAGCCTTATCCAAAGTTGTGCGTATTGTCATTTTCATCATTGGTGCAATGACGATATTGCAAACTTTAGGCTTGAGTCTTTCTGGTTTACTTACATTTGGTGGTGTCGGTGGTTTAATCGCAGGTCTTGCAGCTAAAGATTTACTTTCTAATTTCTTTGGCGGAATGATGATCTACCTAGATCGACCTTTTAAAGTTAATGACTGGATCCGCTCTCCAGATAGAAGCATTGAAGGAACAGTAGAAAAAATTGGCTGGCGAATGACAGTAATACGGACCTTCGACCGACGTCCGCTTTATGTTCCCAATGCTATTTTTAGTAATATCGTCGTTGAAAACCCTTCTCGAATGCTAAATCGACAAATCTACGAGACCATTGGGTTACGTTATCAAGATGCCAATAAAGTGAATGACATTATTAAAGAGGTTCGCGATATGGTCACCAATCATCCTGGCATTGATGAACGCCAAACTGTCATTGTAAATTTTGATACTTTTGGTGATTCATCATTAAACTTCTTCATCTACGCCTTAACAAAAACCGTCGCTTGGGTACGCTTCCATGAAGTTAAACAAGATGTGCTATTAAAAGCTTTAGATATTGTCCATAAGCACGGTGCCGATGTGGCCCTTCCTGCGCAAGCATTGCATATGCAGAGTCACTTGAACTACCCGAGCCCAGAAACAACGCAAAACTCAGACGGGGATACAACAGAAAAACCAAAATTTTCAATTAAAATGAAGTAGCTGAACAAAAAATAAAAGCATTCCTTCTCACCCAAATAAGCGAGAAAGAATGCTTTGTTTTCAAGCCGATTCTGTCATCTCCGCAGCTCTAGAACCAAAGTTTCTGCTTAACTAACTTATCCATCACCTGATTCACCGCTTGCTCAGTAACATCTACTATCTGATCAATATCATCTTTAGTTGCGACTAAAGGTGGGGCAAAACCTAGAATATCCCCATGTGGCATAGCACGAGCAATTAAACCTCGATCTAAACAGGCTGCCGCAACCTGTGGCCCAACTTTTAAGCTAGGATCAAATTGAGTGCGATGATATTTATCCGATGAAAACTCCAATCCATGTAACAAGCCAACACCACGGGTGTCTCCAACCATAGGATGATCGACAAACTTAGCATGCATTTGTTGTTGTAAGTATTGTCCAACTACCCGGCTATTTTCCACCAACCCTTCGCGTTCAATAATATCGAGATTGCATAATGCAGCGGCTGCGCCCATAGGATGCCCTGAGTAGGTATAACCATGGCCAATTGCGCCCCATTGATCAGTACCATCTTCCAATACAGACCATACTTTATCGCCAATGATCACACCAGATAAAGGCAAATACGCAGAAGTTAACCCTTTCGCGACCGTCATAAGATCTGGCTTCATTTGGTATAAATCAGAACCAAAGTTTGCACCGAGTCGGCCAAACCCACACACAACTTCATCGGCAATCAATAAGATGTCATATTTATCGAGCACCTTACGAATGGCAGGCCAATAACCGTTTGGTGGTGGTACAATGCCGCCCGTTCCTAATACTGGCTCCGCTATCATTGCAGCCACGGTATCAGGGTCTTCTTTTAAAATCTGTGCTTCGAGTTGATCTGCACATAATTGAGAAAACTCTTCTTCACTCATATTATCCACTTCACGGTGGTAATAATAAGGTGACATAGTGTGCTTAATGCGTTCAAGTGGTAGATCAAAATGCGCATGGAAAATCGGCAAGCCAGTCATAGAGCCGGAAGCTATACTAGAACCATGATACCCACGCTCACGAGAGATAATTTTTTTCTTCTCTGGCTTTCCTCGAGCGTTGTTGTAATACCACACCAGTTTGAGCTGGGTTTCATTCGCATCACTACCCGATAGACCGTAGTAGACTTTGCTCATACCTTCTGGAGCCCATTTTAAAATTCGGTCAGAAAGCTCAATTAATGCTTCATTAGTATGACCAACATAAGTGTGGTAGTACGCCAGTTTTTTCGCTTGTTCATAAATAGCATCGGCCATTTCTTCACGCCCATAACCAATGTTGACGCAATATAAACCGGCAAATCCATCAAGTAGTTCAATACCTTCCGAATCCGTTATTTTCAACCCTTTCGCGCCTGTAATAATACGGCCTGGTAGCTCACCTGCGGCGTACTGCTTCAAATGAGTAGAAGAGTGAAAAATGCTCTCGCGGTCAGTTTTTAAAAGTTGCTCTGTTGATTTAGTCATATCTTTTCTCCTTTTAATTCACTCATTTACTCAAGAACCGCTCGCTGTTGGTAGCTGCCCTAAGCAGCAGTATTTAATCTCACTGAATTCATCAAAGCCGTGGCTACTTCCTTCTCGTCCTAGCCCCGACTGTTTAACACCACCAAATGGGATTGGCCCTCCGGTCATTTTGACAGAGTTAACGCTCACCATCCCAAACTCTAACCCTCGCATGCAGCGCCAAATATTATGAATATTGTGACCATATACATAAGCCGCTAAGCCATATTCAGTATCGTTACTCATTTTGATCACTTGCTCTACATTGTCGTAGGGGATCACACCAGCAACAGGGCAAAAGTTCTCTTCGCGATACACCGCCATATCCGGTGTCACATCTGCAAGTAAGGTAGGAGGGAAAAAGTTCGCTCCCGATAGATGACCTTGATATTGATAAATTAAGCGAGCCCCTTTATCGATGGCATCATTGACTAAACGAGCTGCATTTTGAGCTGCACTAGCCGAAATAAGCGGTCCAAGTGTCACTTTCGGATCAAGCCCATTGCCGACAACGATATTATTCATTGCCTCGGCAAATTTACTTAGAAAGCTGCCATAGTGACGACGTGGTACAAAAATACGATTAGCGGCTAAACAATCTTGTCCTGATGTTTGAAACTTAGCATCGATCGCCGCCTGTACCGCTTGTTCAATATCCATATCATCCAGCACAATAAACGGAGCATTACCACCTAACTCCATACTGCATTTTTTAACCGTATCCGCCGCTTGTTTTAGCAATAATTTCCCTACCGGTGTTGAGCCAGTAAATGACAAAGCTTTAACGATAGGAGAAGCACACAACGTTTTTGAAATCATCGCTGCCTCGCCCGTCACCACGTTAAATACTCCAGCAGGAAAACCACAGCGATCAGCCAACTCTGCTAAAGCAAGAGCCGAAAATGGCGTATCACTCGCAGGCTTAATCACAACGGTACAACCAATGGCTAATGCGGCCGCCGCTTTACGTGTGATCATGGCATTAGGAAAATTCCAAGGTGTAATTAAAGCCGCAACACCAATAGGTTCTCGTAGTGTAGAAAGTTGTGCATTGTTGATATGACTTGGAATGGTATGGCCGTAGCTACGATGTGCTTCTTCAGCAAACCAACGAATAAAGGATGCACCATATTCGACTTCCCCTATGGCTTCAGCTAACGTTTTTCCTTGTTCTACTACCATTAAATATGCCAAATCTTGCTTGGCTTCTAAAATGGCGTAGTACCAATTCATTAGAAGCTCTGCTCGCTGATCGGCACTTAATTTTCGCCAAGGATGAAAAGCATTGTCAGCCGATTCGATGGCTTCTTCAATTTGCTGTTCATTTAACATGCTTATGTAACCAACGGTCTGGTTGTTAGCTGGGTTTTCAACTGCATGAAAGCGATCACCGCATTGCCATTTGCCATTGATATACGCATGATTTCTTACCAGACGAACATCATCCAGTAACGTCATCATTTCGTGCGACGCTTTATGCTCACTATTGCTAGCGTAATTAGCAACATGATGATTAGTTAGATCATTAGTTGAGTAGATACCTCGTTCAGCAAATCCCATGATAACCTCCCGTCCTATGAAAGTATGAGTAGAAGAATTAGCTCATAGTTAAAGGATAAAAAAAGCCGAGTGAGAATGTTTTTGAAGAAAAGAGATTAAGGTAAGTTTTTTTCTGTTGAGTCACCAGAATTCAGAGATTTTTTCTGGTGACATTAAGTTTGCCCAAATGGCTTCAAAATTCGGAATGTAAAGCACCTTTCAAGTAAATTTGACGTAGTCTAAGCGCTTTCAACTGAAGTAGCATTTTGCTTGATGGTTTTTGTCACAATGTAGGTAAAATAACGCTCAATTCCAAGGTCGGAATCAAGCCATAAGTCCATTAAACGTTGGTATTGATCAATATCTTGAGCCTGTACCTTGATGATATAGTCAACCCCACCGCCAGTGGCGTAACAATCTGTGACTTCTGGAGTTTCACACATTAATGATTCAAATCGTTTAAACGCTCTCGAATGATGTTCTTTTAAAGAAACTTCAACCAGAACCGAAGTGCGTTTTAAGATTTGATTAATATTTACTCTAGCTCCATAACCTTCAATAATGCCGGCTTTTTCTAGCTTTTTAACTCGTTCCCAGCATGGGCTAACAGATAAATGAATTTCATCTGCTAATTGTGATTTAGTAATACGCCCATTTTCCTGCAAGATCTGCAGTATTTTCATATCATATTGATCAAGTTGCATCACACCTCCGGAAGGGCAAGTTACTTGGGTATAAACCTAATGTTTAATAAATAGATGTCGCGGATAATCACATAAAGCTTGTGCACCAAATGATGTAATCACAATACTTTCCGTGGTTTCCAATCCCCAACTATCAAACCAAAGGCCGGGCATCAAATGGAACGTCATGCCTTCTTGCAATACCGTGTCATCACCACTGCGTAAGCTCATGGTTCTCTCCCCCCAATCCGGAGGATAACTCAGACCTATCGGATAACCACAACGAGCACCGGCGCGATCAAAACCCGCTTTATCTAAAATAGTCTGCAGTACATTGGCCACATCGGCGCAAGTATTCCCAGGTTTCGCGACATCCATAGCGGCTTCCAAAGCAATAGTTAACGCTTCATCGGCACGTTTAAATTCATCGTTTGGCTCACCTAAAAATATCGTTCGAGATAATGGGCAATGATAACGACGGTGTACTCCAGCCATTTCAATAAAGGTACCTTCCCCTTTATTGAAAGGCTGATCATCCCATGTTAAGTGTGGCGCTGAAGCATCTGCACCAGAAGGTAGCATAGGTACGATTGAAGCATAATCACCAAAGTGTCCTTCATAACCAAGTACGGCTTGACGATTAATCTCTGCAACCAAATGATGCTTAGGTAAACCCGGTTCAATCATTTCAAATGCCACTCGATGCATGTTTTCAACGATTCTCGCGGCGTGATACATATACAATAACTCTTGATCCGATTTCACCGCACGACACCAATTCACTAAACCAGTCGCATCCAATAACTGAGCGTTTGGCAAACTATCTCTCAACCATTCGAATGCTGTCGCACTAAAATAGTAGTTATCCTTTTCAACGCCAATACGCCCACGATCCCATAATTTAGGTGCAAGAACGGCTTTCACCAAATATTCCATCGGGTGTAAATGTGGGTTCATTACATAATAATCAGGATAATAAAAAACGTTCTCGGCAGCCATATAGACAGTACGAAAAGCACCGTTAGCGTCTAAATAACGACCAAACCAAATTGGTTCACCGCTAGTCGATACCACAACGCATTGAGGGACATAGAAAGACCAGCCGTCATATCCAGTTAACCATGCCATATTGGAAGGATCATGAATGATTAATAAATCCAGCTCATTCTCTTCCATTGATTGACGGACTTTAAGTAAGCGTTGTTGATATTCTTCTAACGAAAACTTAAATACAACTCGTTGCATATCCATTCCTCTTTGACAAAAGCAGCGTCTGATTTGCAATTGAAAAACCACAATCCCATCATTTAACACTCAGAGAGCGGTTACATTAGTACCGATCCAAATAAATCGTTATTCGAAACTTACACTGTGAAAAGTTAAGCAACAATCAAGCCATTTATTCACGACTAACATTCCATATCAGATCACCTGACTCAGAATTATTTATTAAAATGCGTTGATTAAAATTAATAACGACTTATTTCGATAGGTCTATCCTGCCTTATGCTGGGTATAACAGTTCAATAATAAAACCGTCATAATTTCAGTATGGTTCAGAGAATAGAATTTGCCTAAAAAATGTATTTCAAAAAAAAACAGACACGCGATGTGTCTGTTTTTACATAGATTTCTATCAATTTTTATAATACTGAAGTTTTAAAATTAGTATTTAACCTGATAACTCAGCATATAAGTGCGGCCTTGACCTTTATAATCAAATACTGATGCTGGACCATAATATGGAGAGTAGAAGCCTTGAGCTCTTTGTCCCCACACCGTGGTGTAATCTTCATCAAACAAGTTTTGAATACCAAAACCTAAGCTGCCCACAGGAAGATTAACAGAAGTCGTTAAGTCAACCGTTGTATAACCGTTCAACTCTCCATCAAAATCATCCGTTAAGTCAAACATCGTATTACTTTGTAATCTTGCCGCGAAAGTATCATCGTACCAACCTAACCATGCACTCGCTTTTGATGCACTGGCATAGTTAACAGATGTTTTGACCCAATCATTATTATCGTCTTTCTCTTCAGTGCGCACTACATGGCCAGAACCACCGATTTGTAAATTACTCGTTACCCAGTAATTCAATTCAGTTTCCAAGCCATAAACACGCTTATCAGAATCTTCAACGGTAACCGAAAGGTTTGAACTGCTGTTCGAAATAACTTTATCTGATAATGAAATATAAGCTGCAGTTTGAATGCTTAATTCACCAATTTGATTACGCATACCCACTTCAAAGCTATTGGTTTTCATACCTTCTAACTCAGTATCAGCAACATTAATGCTATCCACTAAAGTTAAGTGACCATTAGCTTCCGGTTGATAAGTACCATAACCGTAATATTTCGCTGGATCTGCTAAATCAAAGCCTTGCGAAAAGTTTGCCCACACTTGGTTAGCTTGATTAATGTTATAAATGGTCCCTAAATTAAATAAACCAACGTTATAATCTGTACTGCCTCCATCAATACTGTCAGCAGAAGTTGCTTGCCCTAGGGCGATCGCAGTTTGAGCTTTTCCTGAAACAAAGTCATCTATAGTATTATTGATGTATTGATAACGGTAACCTCCCTGAACAGACCAATCATCGGTAATATTAAACTCAGCTTGAATAAAACCAGCAATCGAGGCAACTTCTGTTCCAGGATAACGACCAATTGTGGCATAACTATTATTAACTAGCCCACCAGTAGCTGCACCAGTAACAGGATCAAAGATAGTTTGGCTACTATCTAACGAATCAATATAGCCATCAACACCATACGTTAAATTAAAACGGCCGAAATCTTTTAATAGCGCCATTCTCAAGCTGACCACTTCTGTATCTTGCTCAGAGGCCGCAAGGTAAGCACCGTAGATAAAAGGAATAAATGACATATTCTCTTTACGGTAAGAAGCTTGCACCATTAATTGATGACTCAAAAAGTCTGTATTCAAATAATTAAGATTCAGCATGTAACGTTCAGTGCCGCCTTGCTGATCTGATTCGAATCCTTTACGTACTTCAATCTGACTAGGATCAGCTAATGCAGCAAAGTTTTGGCCATAATAAATGCCATAAGGACTATCTTGTTGGCTATCATAATATTGGGCAAGAATAGAAAGTGTTTGAGTATCGGTTAAATTAATCTCACCAGAAGCCATCAAATCTAAGGTGGTGTTATACTGCAGCGAGCCTTGAGTAGTGTCAGGCACGATAATGTCACCATTACCATCGTATTTACCACCAGCATCATGATAAACCGCAGAAATTCGACCACGTGCTTTTTCATTACCACCACTGATTGATTGCGCAATTTTGCCATCGTAGTCATCACTGTTATTAAAGCCTGAACCACCACTTAAATATGTTTCGCCATGAAGGCCTTCTTGTGTTGCTTTTTTAGTGACGATATTGATCACACCACCGGTTGCCCCAGCCCCGTAAACAGATGTTGCACCTGAAAGCACCTCAATACGTTCAATGTTAAATGGGTCAATAGAATCAAATTGGCGACTAATCGAACGAGATGAATTAAGTGAAACACCATCAATCATCACCAAAGCAGAACGACCACGTAGGTTTTGTCCATAATTAGTACGTCCTTGGCTACCCACATCTAACGATGGTATGGTGGCTGCTAGAATATCTCCTAAACTCTTCCCATTACGTGCTTCTTCTTCAATACGCTCTTGATCGACATACCAAACTGTACCCGGAATATCACTAATACTTTTTGGCGTAGCACTTGCTACGACTACCACGGTATCCATTGATGCGCTTTTCTCTTCGGCCTGAAGGGAAAAACTTGAAACACCTGCTACTGCTAATGCCAAGCTGACCGGTGCTAATTTTTTTGGTGGCAGGCTGAGTCCTTTTAACGTGTTGATTTCCATTTAACTTCGTCTCTCTATACTGTTTTATTAATAAACGCTCATTCATCCTTCTTAGCGGTTACCGCTATAGAAAATCCACCACTTCAATAGAATGCCATTGCTGATAATAAAAATACCAATGATAAGCATTCCTATATCAAGAGATGAATATCCCGCAATATTAACTCTATGGTCAACTTAACGCGGAACTGTGACTACCCTATAATTCAAGCCACAGCTTTAGGTTGAATCAAATATCCAACCTTATACCCAAGTAACTTCAAGATGCAGAATTCACTTGGGTATATCATTTCTCTAATTTAATTCTGTTTTCTTAGCAAATAGATAAAGTACCCACCACCAATCAGTGATGCCAACAACCCCGCAGGAACTTGCCAAGGAAACCAAATATTTCTCCCTAGCCAATCTGCTAATAGCATGATGTTGCTACCTATTACACAGGACAAAAGCATTTGATGTCGTGCGCTATATTGCCCCATTGATTTAGCCATATGTGGTGCTAATAATCCGATGAAACTAAGTGGTCCCACAACAATCACAGCCAACGCAGTAAGCATCGATGCAAACAACATTAAACATTGTCGAACTCGATAGGTATTCAGCCCTAAAGCACTCGCCGTAATGTTGCCTAGCGCCATCAAATCTAGCCAACGGTGACATGTAAATAAGCCAGCCGCTAATAAAATAGTTCCTATAATCAAGAGTAATGAATCTGACCAAGCCACTAAATAAGTAGAACCGGATAACCAAGCCAATAATGCTTTCACTTGCTCGTTACCAGAGGCTAATGAAATTCGAATCAATGAATCTAATAACGCGCTTAATGCCACACCAGTCAATAACATTTTTACCGGGGAAAGCTGGCTCTTACGGCTGAACCACCACACCATAAACATGATAAATAATGCCCCACCACTGCCGAGCAATAACTGCTCAAAACGTGTCACTGAGCCAAACATCAACACGCCCAACACCAAAGCAAAAGCAGCCCCTGAGCTGATGCCTATGACTTCTGGGCTAGACATAGGATTACCAGTAATACGCTGAATAATGCTACCCGCTAGTGCCAATGCAGACCCAGAAAAAATGGCGACCAGCACTCTTGGTATTCTTAAATCTAAAACACTGTACGCAAAGCTCAACTGCCATCCGGATTGACTTTGCCCTAGAAGCAACGACATCAAAGTCAACGCAATTAAAACCAATACTGAAATAACAAATACCGGTAAAAATGCTTGTTCAGAAAACTGCGGATCGGAATCAGGCTGAAACTTTTGCGTGCTTGACCAAGTCTGTTTATTCAATAGCCACAGTAAACACGGTGCACCAATTAGAGCTGTGACTGCGCCAGTTGGTAGTAATTCCCCTGCAACTCCCGCAAAAGGTATGACTAACAGATCAGTTAAAAGTAATAGAACAGCCCCCACTAAAGTACTAAGTAACAATTGAGAAATTAGTCGTCTAGCCCCTAATAATTTGGCAAGACTTGGGGCAACCAAACCAATAAAACTAATAATGCCAACTTCACTCACAATACTTGAGGTAACAAACACAGCGATCACTAAAGCGGCAATCCGCAATAGGCCAACTTTGACACCGATAGATGAGGCAACATCTTCACCGAGCTGTAAAATAGACAATGGGCGCTGAATGATTAACAAGACTAATAATGCAAGCGTAACTTGTGGCAATAAATGAATCACACCATTCCAGTCATTTTGATCCAATGCCCCAGCTCCCCAAATAAACAACCCAGTTAATTGCTGTTCATTAAATAGAATCAACACCATGTTGAGTGAGCCTAAAAACAATGTCACTACCATACCCGCTAACACCATTTGCAGTGGTGCGAAGCCTTTACGAGCGGTCAGTAAAAACACTAAACCTGTCGCCATTAATCCACCAGCAAAAGCTAAGGTTTTCGGTGTTAACCAAAACAAACCACTCAGTTCAACATGCCAAGCAGATAAAGGAAGCAATAATGCAATCGCAACCCCTAACTGAGCACCTGAAGCCACACCTAGCGTTGTTGGTGACGCCAATGGATTTCTTAATACCGTTTGCATTACCGATCCGGCAAGTGCCAAACCTGCACCACATAGCAACGCCATCATCAAACGAGGGAAATAGCTGTAGTGCAAGATAACTTGCTGATAGCTATCTAGATCGGGAAAAAATAAAGCTTGGTAAAACTGATCAAAAGGTAATGAATACGGCATACTAATCTTAATCAATATGCTTAATAGGCCGATGATCAGAGCAATGAAAATCCCATACTTGAACGCACCTAATTTAAAAGATGTTGGGATCGCAACGTCCATCTATTTCGCCTTAGCCTGAGATTCTGTCGTGTTGGTTGTAGTCAAAATTCTGGTGACTTCATCACTGAACTTTTGCGCAGCGAGTAACCCACCGAATGTCCAGACTGGTGGCAACTCATGGGTACGCTGTTCACGCACAAACTTCATGACTTTCCAAATAGGATTACTGTTGAGTAATTTTCTTTCATCACCGGTTAGTGGCCCATAATAGAAAACCTCAGAGTCTTGAAGTGGTGCCAATTGTTGAACCGTTGCGGAACTAAATCCCCAACTATTACCTTGTTGTTGCCAAGCATTGGTTAACCCCATCAACTGAATCGTTTCTCCAGACAAAGAAGTGTTGCCATGAATACGAATATGTTGCTCACCAATAAAGCGGATCAATAACAAAGGAGAAATAGTGGTTTGCGAGGCTTTTATGAATTGTTCGATGTTCAGCTTGTTAGCTTCAATTTTTTTATCAAAATCTGCAATAACCTGTTCTGCTTGCTCACTACGATGTAAAACTTTGCCTAGACTACGTAATTGAGATTTCGCATTTTCTATCGGTTGATGTGAATCTGTATAAATACTCAGCACCATAGTCGGCGCAATGGCATTTAACTTCTGATAAGCCGGGCTCATCGCATCACTCACCAAAATTAAATCCGGTTTCATTTGTGCAAGTAATTCTAAGTTTGGCTCTCTTCTGGAGCCAACGCTTACCACATTTTCTGGTAATTGTGGCGAGACAACCCAAGCTTGATAGCCCTTAACATCTGCGATACCTGTTGGGGTCACACCGAGAGCAAGTAAATGTTCAGTTAATACCCAATCTAATGCCACGACTTTTTGAGGAGCAGAATCAAATGTGACTTCCCCCATTTCATGTTTAAAGCTTTCAGCGTGAGAATTAAACGATGTCCACAAGATTAAAAATGAGACTAACCAGCCTTTCATACAAACTTCCTCTTAAATACATCTATATATGAATGCGCCACTAACGGATATAGCTGATCGCATGACCAGATTCAGGGTGAACAAATAAATCCAGTGGAATCCCGTAGATTTTATGCAAAACATCTTGCCGCATTAACTCATCAGGTGTACCACTGGCTAAAACGTTGCCTGAGTGTAACGCCACCATATGATCACTGAATCTCGCCGCCATATTGATATCATGCAACACCATAATCACAGTTAACCCTAACGATTGGTTTAATTCACGTACTAAGGCTAATAGTTCATATTGATGAGCAACATCTAATGCTGACGTAGGCTCATCCAATAAAATACATTCACTTTTTTGCGCCAGTAGCATCGCCATCCAAGCACGTTGCCTTTCACCGCCAGAAAGCGTTGCCACAAAACGGTCTTGCATATGAGTTAACCCCACTTGCTCAATAGCCTGATTGATATACTCTTCATCTTGAGCACTATAGCGGCCGAACAGCCCTTTCCATGGATAACGCCCAAAACGTACCAACTCGCGGACTTTTACGCCGTCGGTTAACGGAGGGTGTTGCGGTAAATAGGCAACTTTAAGTGCAAACTCCTTGGCAGATAATTCAGACAATGGCTGCTCATCCAATAAAATATGACCTTGGTTGGCTTGCTGCTGCCTTGCTAACATTTTGATCAACGTGGATTTACCACTACCATTGTGACCAAGTAAACTCGTCACTTTACCCTTCTCAAAGCTTAAAGACGTTGGACTTAAAATGGTTTTATTTTGCGTCTCAAACGTAACATCTTGTAATCGAAACATATCCTTAAGCTCACTAAGCAAATCAAACTGCGCAAATAGTAATGATTATCATAACCAGTATCAATACTGTTTTGAATTTATATACACTTCAAGAGCGCTTTTGTGATGTTTTTCTGAATCCTGTCCTAGGGCCTGTTGATAAATATCCATAATACTCAGGGTTAAATAAGTAGAGGGTTGGCGATAGGATCTGCTAATTCTGGCAATGGCCTCTCACTACTATCTCCTAATCCAATTTTAAAACGTACTTTATTAAGACAGATCTTATCTATATGGGTAGTCAATAGATCTAAAGCCTTAAATCGCTCGTTCAATTCAGGGTGCTGAGATTGGTAGGCTTGCAAAGTACTTTTTAGTAATTGATAAAATTCTTGCTCACTGACTCCACTCCTTTCGAGCATTGGAGACACAAAACGCAGTACCGTCACAAAATGGCCAGTGAGTAAATCATGGATAAGATAATGAGCAGGCAAGCGAACAAGGTTGGCTTGAATATCCTGATCAAGTGTCGAAAGCTCAGGATAATCTTGATCGATTAATCGCAAATCGCCATGAAAATCTTTAATCAAGCAACCAACTGGGAAGTGGTTTTCTAAAACCAAAGTGACGTTTTGTCCATGCGCGACAATTCCCACACCATACTTGACCATTAAATGATAAATAGGCACGACTACATGGGTAAACATCGCTTTCAACCAATCTTGCGCCGTTCTATTTGATAAATTAATTAACGCTTCAATACACGGCATACCACTTAAATCTTGTTGCATTAGAGTTGCCATTGAAAGTGGTCTTTGGTGTTCACCAAGTAAGTTTTCTGCACGCTCTCGCCAAATACAGCCCAGCATTTCTTGATAACGGTATGGCCCGTCGATTTTAGATTGATAAGGATGAGGACAATATACGCCACCAATCTCTTGCTGAACTCGCATACCAAGGTCATTTAAAATGGCATCTTTTTTGGCAATATCTGCCAACCAAGCTGAAATACGTGCACCATGAGCAATATACTTGCCAGGGATCCCTCGATAACAAGAGGTATTTAAAATAGTTAATGCTGTTTTTACATCCACATCGACACTAGGCATTTCTGCCGTCAATGTTCTAATTGACTGCTGAGCCAACCACTTCACTGTCGTTGTACCAAGATCGATCAATTTATTTTCAACGAAATACTGTAAAAACTGACTTTTAAGATAACGCTGCAATTGCCATGGATGCACAAGAATAATATCGAACTGGTTTAGCCCTCCTGATGGCAGTTTTTCGAGTAACGAATGCCACTCCTGTTCAGTGACAAAAGAGGCGAACAAGTCCTGAATATTTAAATCGACTTTAAATCCAGACACAGAAATTGATTTATCCACCGCCAAGAAATGCAGTGAAAATGCTTGAGCTGACTCCGGAGAATAACGCTCAAGATCGTGTTCTCCCCACCCTAAACGTCCTTTATTAGCAATTAATTTAGGGTGAGCATTTAAATATTTTTGCCTAGTAATTTCATCACACTGAACAATATCAAAAGCGGTTAATCCTTGTTGAACTTCTAAGCTGCGCAGCTCACTTCTTAACGTCTGTTGAACCTCTTCAAAAAAGCCGGCTAGATTCATATCCGAAATATTGAGTACCGGTTGTAAATCGATTAACAAATCATTTAATAAAGGGATTGCACCATGGCTTGATTGAATTGAATCATTTTCAATGTTGAGCATCCCCCATACTGTTTTTTGTGCTTCAAATCGCCATTGTTGCTCACCGCAGTCAAGTACATAAGTTTGCTTGCTAGATGTATCAGCATTCGGTGTTTGAGCACTCAATGAACCATATTCGGCTAACTGCTCAAAATGAATTTCACTTAATGTTTTACCAATCAAATTACGGTTTGCTTGTTCCCAAAATTTATACGACACGCAGCCTCCTACCACCCAATAACCACAAATAACTCATTGATATTTATTCGTGAAACAAATTTATGTAGCACGGAATAATCACCAAAAATCCCCCTTAATGTATTGACATCCACACTAAAGATCAACAATCATAATGATAATTATTTGCATTATCGTTTAGGTTTATATTTTATGTGGTTATTTGGAGCACTCTTTACTTTAGGAATTAATCAGACACTACTGATCGCACTCCTACCACAAATAGCCGTACTTTTTAACGTCGATGCACAAAGTCATCAATTAGGACTGATCGCGATGGCTATTAATGTGAATTTAATCAGTTATTGGATTGGGTCTGGGTTATGGGGAAAGTACCTCAACCGTATGAGTTTGACGCAAGCCTACTGGATAGCAGGAATTGGATATATTACTTGCCACATTCTTTTCATTGCCGCCCTATTTCATTTATCAAGCCCACAACTTTGGTTAGCAGCATTAAGTCGATTCGGTCTTGGTTTATTCAGCAGTGCGTTTATGCCAATAGGACAAACCTACCTAACTCACAAACATCCTGCCGAATTAAATAACATATCGAAACTCAGTGGCATCGCTACCTTAGGTCGATTACTCGGCCCGACTTTGGTTTTTTTACCAATAGGGTTATCAAATATTCTTTTACTCACACTACTTCCTATTAGCGTGAGTTTATTGTTCATAAAGTGGTTAGCTAAAAACAGTTTAAACCTAACTATCCCCCCCACTGAGACCAAAGCAGTTTCTGCGATAAAGCTCGCTCAGCGATATAAATTAACCTTTTTAACCGCAGGTTTAACCACCATGTTGGTTGCGATATACCAATTAATGCTTGTACCTTATTTAAGTAAGTTAGGATTAAACCCCGAGAACACCTCCATCTACCTTGCTGGCATGATGTTGGCAATCAGCAGCTTGATGGCCATAAACCAAATGTGGATCACGCCTAAATTATTAGCCAGACCAGCACTGATTTGGCACTTCATAAGTTGGCCTCTTGCTTTTTGTGGTTACATTCTCTCGGCTTTTGAACATAGCTTGATAACATTAATAATATTTAGCACGGCACTGACTATTGCGTTATCCAACCTACCGGCCTGGTATTCCAAGCAACTTTTATCTCTGAATAAAAACAGTCCACACACCAGCCAACTCAGTGGCCTCTTAGCACAATCTCATTCTAGCGGTCACCTGATTGGCACTGCATTGGCATCATTAGCGGTCTACCTAAGTATCAACGCGGAGTACCTACTAATTATGTTTATTTCAATATTATTTCTAAGTGCGGTGTTGCTCAAACGTCAACACCTCACCCAAACCTCAACGGCAAATTAACCCGTCCAATTCATGGACCGTCACTGCTTCATATAAAGGAAAAAATATGTCTATCGACCCATTAGCTATTCCAGATAGCGCAGTACAACACACCTCGGATTTAGGATTACAAAGCTTTTTCAATAGTTTTTCGATGGAAACACAAGATTGCCAAGTCGCTCAGCACCACCTTTATATTCCACTTGGTGAACAACAATTAGTCTTACCACTCAGCTATGTATCAACACTCGGCCGTCATCGTTATCAAGGCAATATCTACTTAATTAATAGTGCAGAGATTGATAACAAACACCAAGTAAATTTGAATATAAATGATGCTAACAAAATCGATTTTTCACGTGCAGTATCGTTATTGGTTTCTCATTATTTCCCCAATATAGACGCTAAAACGCATGATCGTTTCTTTAACCGAGTAGGGGAATCAACACGCTATATCAATCGCGCATTGTTAGCACTAGAGCAGCGCTCTCAGCTCGATCTTTCAGCGGATAGTTTCATTCAGTCGGAGCAATCTTTAATTGGTGGACATAGCATGCACCCTGCCCCAAAAAGCTGTGAGCCTTTAACCGAAGAACATCAATATGCATACCTTCCTGAATATGCTCAAAGTTTTGCAATTGAGTGGTTCGCAATCCACCCTAATTACATCGCCTCTCAAACGGAAATACCGCAACTTCTTCATACTTTCAAAGCACTATTGCAAAACAATTTATCTTTGGATGGAAAAACGACTAATCATATACCAACGTTGATTCAACAAGGTTGGTTAGCATTGCCCATGCATCCATTACAAGCTAAAGAATGGAGAAAAAACATTAAAAAGCATGGCTTATCTCAATTTGTTGTAGATTGCCAATTGAGTACGCACGGTTGGACAGCCACCTCATCCACAAGAGCCATTTATCACCCTAAATTAGCATGGATGCTCAAAGTATCTCTGCCAGTTAAGTTAACCAACTCTTTGCGCCTACTCAGTGAAAAAGAAGCAAAACGAGGTGTTCAGTTTAGCCAGATATTACAGACCGCTACCGGTCAAGAGATGCAGCAAAGAATGCCCCAAACTAAGTTTATCCAAGAGCCAATTTGGGCTTCTGTAAAAAATTCAAACGACCAATGTCTAGACTTACCTTTAGTTTGCTTACGAGAAAATATCTTTTACCGTAATCAAGAGTCCCTCATCGAACAACCCAATACCCACCTTCTTGCCACGGCAAATCAAAATATCAATGATAAAAGTCAAGTAGGACAATGGATAAAAAACTACGCGCAAGCAACTCATCAGACATTAGAGATAGCAGCGCGTCAGTGGCTAAATCAATTTATGGATAATGTTATTCAACCGCTATGTATTGCTCGCAGTGACTACGGGATCATTTTTTTAGCACACCAACAAAACATCTTATTGGATATTGAAAATAATCGACCAATCGGTATGAAATATCGAGATTGCCAAGGTATCGGCTTAACGGATATTGCTCTCAAGCAATTTTCCGATCTTTTCGATAATCAAGATCCCGAATATTTTGTACCGCAAGATAAAGTCGACCCTTACCTTTCTTATTATTTGGTTGGAAACACATTACTCAATACCATCGCAGCTATCTGTGCAGATACTCAAATAGAGGAACATGAACTATGGTCTGTTTGCCAACATGCCTTTTCTAAATGGCGTCAAGCACGACCGAAAGACTCAGCCTTCTATGATTATTTGCTCAACTCACCAACCTTGAGATGGAAGCGTAACTTCTTCTGTTTCTTATCTGACTTTAACGAAGCAACCTTACCGGATCCTAGTCAGATTTATTGCGAAATTGACAATCCATTTTATCACTCTCAACCAAAGGCTCGACTGTATAAGCCTCTACCTTCAAGTGACCAGCAATCTCGCAGCATTTGTATAGAATCGTTACAAGTTCTGTCAGAAAACGATCATTCTCATCAACGCTTCGCAATGTATGAATTGGGATTATTACGAGGTGAATTCGATTTAATCTTATCTCAAAACACGATTTATATTGATACTGAATTAGCAGAGCCTATGTTGTGGTGGAGCGCCGCTGAACACGCATTTTATACCAGTAATAAAACCGAGCTACATTGCGGCCATTGGCCTGACTTTGTACTCCCTCACTTAACAGATGGAAAGCTATTACATAAAACCTTTCTTCAAGTGGCACCCATTTGGCACCAACCAGCAAAAATCACAGAGTCGAAACAGAGGCACACAGCGGCCAACGGCATTTCGCATCCCACCCGTCCGCCCAAACCCGTGGGTACCGTCTTTCAGCGTTATTGTTACCACCTAAAACGTACCGTGTCATTTCGCATGATCGACATTAGCCGTGATCTAGACATTTTTCACCAGTGGCATAATCACCCATTAACCTCGCCAATTTGGGAGCTAGAAGGCAGCTTAGAAATGCATTCTCAATACTTGCAAAAATTAGAACAGGATCCACATCAGTTTGCCGTTATCGGAGAGTTTGATGGGGTCGCCTTTGGATATTTTGAAGTCTATTGGTCAGCAGAAGATCGATTAGGTCCTCATTACGAGTGCCAAGACTATGACCGAGGCATACATATTTTAGTCGGAAATTTAGACTACCGAGGTGGTACCTTCTTTGATGCATGGGGGAAGTCTATATTGCATTACTGCTTTTTAGTCGAGCCACAAACTAACAGCATTGTGGGTGAACCAAATGCTAAAAACCATCGAGTAGTCAAAATCACTGAACGGATTGGCATGAAAAAACAATTCGAATTTGATTTTCCGCATAAACGTGCTGCATTGCTGCAATGTCAACGCCAAGACTTTTTTGAAAACATCATCTTTTAATTCCGTCATTGTCAGTGTTGGATTCGACATCAACACTGACAATGCTTAAACCTGTAGGGAACACATCATGAATAATCAACAAGATTTTGATTGCCTTGGAATTGGACTGGGCCCATTTAATTTAAGTATTGCCGCATTAATTGAAGAATCAAAAACTCAGTTACGGACACGATTCTTAGAAAGGAAACCATCATTCAGTTGGCACCCAGGCTTATTACTCAGTGATGCAAAAATGCAGACCTCATTTTTAAAAGACTTAGTCAGTGCCGTCGACCCCACCAGCCCGTACAGTTTTTTGAATTATTTGGTAAAACAACGCAAATTCTATCCATTTTGTGCCTCTGGTCAGTCGGTCATTTCACGATTAGAATTCTCTGACTACCTCGCTTGGACGGCGCATCAACTACCCAACACTCAATTTGACTGTAACATTCAACACGTCGACTATGTTGATGATCAGTTTATCGTTCACTCGGAAACAGAGTGTTACACCAGCAAAGATTTAATCATAGGAACAGGTATGCAACCGCATATACCTGAATGTATCCATGACTTAATCTCAGATCAGTGTTTTCACGCAAGTGAACTGGCTTTACGAGCACCAGACTTAACAGGTAAACGAATTGCAATCATAGGCGGTGGACAAACTGGCGCAGACATATTTCAGCATACCTTTGATCAACAATTCGGCAAACCTGAGCATATCGAATGGATCTCTCGCCGCCCAAATATCGAACAATTAGATGAAGGTTGCTTTACCGATCAATATTTCATGCCTGATTACGTCAATCAGTTTTACCACCTAGACCAAAAGAATAAACATCGTGAAGTCTCCCATCAAAAACTTGCAAGTGACGGTGTCACATCAGATTGTTTAAATGGACTATATCAACGCCTCTATCACGATAAATATGTATTACGAAACCCTAAATGGTGGTCAATTAAGCCTCATCAAAGCTTAATATCAAGTCAATATAGAAATGGAGAATATCAATTAGATATTCAGCATGGTCTTACCCAGCAAGTTGCGACGATAAAAGCTGACGTTGTCATTCTCTGCACTGGCTTTACTCATGACCTTCCAGCTTGTTTAGAGCATTTAAAACCACTAATGATAACCGACCAACATAACCGATTAGTGCTCAGTTCTGATTATTGTTTGCAGTGGAAAGGCATGCAGAACAATCGTATTTACATTGTAAATTCCGGTACCCATAACCATGGCATTGCAGAGCCCCAGCTCAGTTTAGCAGCATGGCGAGCAGCTAAAATTGTTAATAGCCTAAGTCAGAAAACCATTTATGAACTAGCCGAAGAACAAAATATTCTCGATTGGGGATTGGATATTGAGCCCCAGCATAGCTTTGCAAGTGCAAGCTCTATGTGATTGAAATAAATAGAGATCTAGTCTGTGGTTAGATCTCTATTTTTGAACAATAGATTCAATAGAAAGCCATTCCTTACCATATTCTAACTATCCGCAACTCTGACTCGTTATCTGCTTTAAAATTCACGCCATAAAATGACTAAAATCATCTGCTATTAGCCTTACTTAAACTTTATCGATAGTCATATTTGAGCATTATTTAGATGTAAAGTAGAAGCAAGTCTTTTTAAACATCATATTTAAGGACGCTTAGATCTTCTACCAAAGCACCTTGTTTTACAGCTAATGTTTAAATCCCTCTTCAAAACTATGCCTTTAAAGTTTCAAACGTTCATAAATCCACCTATTTCAGAGCCTTTTTATGATTACCTCCACACTTTATAACTTCACAGTGTGACGCTGCTAACAACTCCTACTCACAATGAAAATCTATCATTTGTCTTACAATATACTAAGCGTAATGAATCAAGGAGAGAGTCTATGTTAGATGCCAAATCTATTGTTAAAGATGCAATAGACGTCGTAACCCCATCTATTGAAAAACTTTTCGAAAGAACCAATCGAAAAGAGCTTCATATCGTTGTAATGAATCCTGAACTAAAACCTTGGGAAAGTTCATTCGAAGATGCCATCTTATATGAGAAATCATTAGGTGAACCAGAGTCTTGGACGATTCCTTTTAACCAACTTGCTCGCCAAAAAGCCAAACAAGCTTGGCGAGACTCTGTGGCAAATATTAATACTCAAACACAACACCCTGCTTCAATTCGAGAAGGCGATATCTTGTTCTACGGCTCATTTGTTTACGGCAATATTGTTGTGGCATGTAGTGGCGTAGAGCAATGGTATGACATGTTAATTAGTGGTTGGATTGCCGTCGCAATTGAACAGATCACTATGAGTGAATATCAAAACAATAAAATTTCTAACCCTACACAACCTGTAAGATAAGGAAAGGACTGCCATGAATAACTTATTAAAAAAACTGCTTGTAACCGCTGGAATTATTTTTTCAACCACGGCGATAGCTGCTGACTATCCTAGTAAAAATATTCGTCTTATTGTTCCATTTGGTGCCGGGGGAGGTACTGATGCAGTAGGTCGAACACTCGCTAACTCTGCTAAAGATGTTTTAGGGCAAAATATTACCGTAATGAACCGTACTGGTGGTGCGGGTGCGGTTGGTATGAGCTTTGGCGCTCAACAGCGCCCAGACGGGTATACCCTCACCGTAGTAACTCGTGAAATTGCCTCTCTACCTCAAATGGGGTTGATGCAACATGACGCGAGTGACTTTAAATTAATTCGTATGGTAAACCTTGATCCAGCAGTAGTTCTTGTATCAAAAGATAGCCCATACAACACTATTAACGACCTTATTGCAGAAGCGAAAAAAGAGCCAGGTTCACTAAAATTTGCGTCAACTGCAGCACCAAACTTTTACCTAATGGCACTTGAGAAAAAAGAAGGCATCAAACTAAATGCAATTCCATACAATGGTGCTTCAGAAGCAATTCCTGCGGTACTAGGTAACCACACAGATGTCACTATGGTTACTCCAGGTGAAGCGATTGCTCAATTACGTTCAGGCCAATTAAAAGCATTGGGCGTAATGTCTGCAGAGCGTATTGCTTACCTTCCTGAAGTACCAACTCTAAAAGAGCAAGGTGTAGATGTAGTAACAGGTACATGGCGTGGTATCGGTGCACCAAAAGGCACACCTGATGAAGTGATTGAAACTCTAGGTAAAGCATTTGACCAAGCGATGGCTAGCGACGAATTCAAAGGCTTTATGGAAAAAGGTGCAATGACTATTCATAACCTAAATGCTGAAGAATTCACTCAGTTTGTTGCTGAAGATACTAAAGCACTAGGCGCACTCATTAACGACAAGTAGTAACAACAAAAAATATGGGGCCTGCGGGCTCCATTTTTGAACAATTAACTAATTAAGTTGTAGAGTTTATTATGAAAGATCGAAACCTTATCTTCCCCTTTTTAATGATCTTGATGAGTATTGGTGCATTAATCGTGATCAGCCAATTTGATAAGCCAATGTTCCAAGACGCTAGCGTCGATGCCAAATTTTTCCCTCGCGTCATTTCTATCGGAATAATCATTCTTTCTTCAGTGCTGATTATTCAAAGCATTATGAAAAAAAGTAATGAGGTTTTACCACCAATCTTTTCCAAATTGTCTTTATTTGGAATTGGGTTTTTAGCGTTATATACCGCACTCATTTATTTCATCGGTTATTTAGCCGCTTCTTTCATTGCCTTTACTGGCTACTTAATTGTCTTAAAAATCAAAAAGCCAATGTATTACGTTTTTTCGACTATTTTTGTCTTCTTTGTTTATTACCTATTCAGCGAAATCTTTTTTATCTCTTTGCCTCAAGGCGTATTATTTTAGGAGGCAGTTATGTTAGAGCACTTATTTCACGGTTTAGCAGTTACATTCAGTTTTGAAGTTCTTCCGGTTCTTATTTTTGGTGTTTTAGGTGGTATTATCTTAGGTGCACTACCGGGATTAACCGCAACCATGGGTGTTGCGATTCTTCTACCTTTTACATTCGGAATGGAGCCTACAGCAGCATTAGTGATGCTAATTGGGGTGTATATCGGTGGTATTTATGGCGGTTCAATCGCGGCCATTTTGTTAAAAACACCAGGAACCCCCGCTTCAGCAGCCAGTGTTCTTGATGGCTATACCATGTCTTCCAATGGACAAGCAGCACGAGCACTAAGTATATCTGCCGTTGCATCATTTATTGGTGGGTTAATTAGTACTATCGTTCTGATCGCCATCTCCCCTCTTTTGGCTAAATTTGCCTTAAAATTTAACGCTCCTGAGTACTTTGCTCTCGCGTTATTTGGTTTGACGATTATTGCCAGTGTTTCCTCACAAAACATTCTAAAAGGCTTATTAGCTGGTGCGATTGGCTTATTAATCTCGACCATAGGTTTAGACCCTATTAGTAGTGTGCCACGCTTTACGTTTGGCATGATGGATTTATACAGTGGCGTGAATGTTATTCCAGTTCTGATTGGTTTATTTGCGTTATCTGAAGCGTTAAATCAAATCGAAAAAATCTTGTCGGAAAAGCAAATCAAACCACCTAAATTTGATCGTAAATTGCTCAGTAAAAAAGATTTAAAAGAAATGATGCCGACGGCAGTGAAAAGCGGATTAATGGGGACTACTATTGGTTCGGTGCCGGGTGCTGGTGCAGATATTTCAGCCTTTGTTTGCTACAACGAGGCAAAACGCTCATCAAAAAATCCTGAGGAATTTGGCAAAGGTTCTGTTAAAGGTTTAGCTGCTGCCGAAGCAGGTAACAATGGTGTAACCGGTGGGTCATTAGTACCTCTACTGACTCTAGGTGTTCCTGGTGATGCAGTGGCTGCTGTTCTACTTGGCGCATTAATCATTCAAGGCTTAACACCAGGACCACTGTTGTTTGCTCAAAGTCCAGAAGTGGTTTATGGCGTATTTAGTTCAATGCTAGTTGCGAATATCGTCATGCTTATTGTCGGCCTACTTGGCATTCGCTTCTTCTGCCGAATTATAGAAGTACCTAAGATTTTAATGATTCCGATTATTATTTTCTTATCTATTGTCGGCGCTTACGCTATTAACAACTCAATGTTTGATATTGGTATCGCAATTGGTTTCGGTGTTTTAGGTTTTATCCTCGGTAAATTAGATATCCCATCTTCACCGATATTGCTTGCTATCATCTTAGGGCCAATGGCAGAAACTAACTTACGTAAATCTCTGTTAATGTACGATAATTCATGGTCATTCTTATACGACAGACCCATTGCTCTTGCCTTTATCGTGCTAGCTGTTTTATCGGTTTACTCGACGATGAAGATAAAAAAACGCGCTAATAAAGACGCTTAATTTCATCTACTTCAATCATAAGTAAAACAAAAAGTGCCGAAATCTTATTCAAGGTTTCGGCACTTTTCTTTGAATAACGATCAGCAGTCTTTTGGCTCTACCTGCCCATCACCTTTTTATGTACTAGCCCCACGATCAAACCCCACAGTGTTGCTCCAATACCGAACAAGGTAATACCCGACAAGGTCACTAAAAACGTATATAAAGAGGACTCTCGTAAGCTTTCATCAGAAAAGGCACTTTGCATACACATTAATAAAGTACCAAGTAACGCAA
Source organism: Vibrio algivorus (assembly GCF_030161215.1). Taxonomy (NCBI): domain Bacteria; kingdom Pseudomonadati; phylum Pseudomonadota; class Gammaproteobacteria; order Vibrionales; family Vibrionaceae; genus Vibrio; species Vibrio algivorus. The sequence goes on along the minus strand of NZ_BSPV01000003.1, from coordinate 525,345 downwards.
GCCCTGCCAAAATATTTGAAACTTCTTTTGGTAACGCAAGGAAAATCGTTACAACCGCCGTCGCCCATAAGCCAGCAATGACATAAAACATCCCTGCCCACATCGCAGACCGATAACGTTGCCCCTTATCTTCGTCCACCTCTTCATTCATACAAATCGCAGCTGAAATCGCGGCAAGGTTTAAACTAAAACCACCAAACGGCGCTAACAGCATATTAAGAACGCCAGTGCCAATAAACACAGGCTTAACCGGAACTTGATATTGATAACTGCGCATCATGGCAAAGCCGGGTAAGTTCTGTGACAGCATAGTAATAATATAAAGAGGCACGCTTAAATTAAGCATCGCCATTAGATTAAACTCTGGCGTTACCCACACCGGTTTAGCGATATCTAACGAAATACTTTGTCCGACAAATGCACCAGAGAAAATGGCAATCATCACGCCGACAATAAGCAACAACATCATGGCATAACGAGGTAAATAACGCTTCGCGACAAAAAAGGTCATCACCATGAGCCCAAATGTCAGAGGGCTGCTCATCACCGGCGTAAAAGCGTTAAGGCAGAATGGAGTTAAAATAGCCGCCAACATAGCTGTAGCCAATTGAGATGGGATTCTTTCAATTAAGCGACTAAGGGGAGAAATTAAACCTGTAAGCACAATCAACAAGCCTGAAATGATAAAAGCACCAATCACTTCAGATAAAGCATACTGACCTACTACCGCCACCAACATCGCCGCACCAGGTGTTGACCACGACATCAATACCGGCATTTTATAATACCAAGAATAAGCAATCGAACTTATCCCAACCATCAAACCTAATACCAGTAACCAACTGGCAATTTGTAAAGGGTTTGCTCCAGCGGCGGTGGCAGCTTGTATGATGATAACAATCGAGCTGGTATAACCAATTAACACCGCGGTAAAACCAGCAGAAATATGACTAATATTTGTCCACGACTTTAAGTGATCTAACTTTGCATAATTCATCATGTGTACTGACTATTCCTTGTCATTCGTGACTCGATTCGAGCCATCATATCCAAATCTGTCTAATCAAGTAACTCTATCTAGCCACTCTACTTAAGCAAGCAAAACATTAAAGCTGAATACTTTTAAGCTGAGCAATCAACTCTTGAGTAGCCTTACCCTGTGGATGTTGAGTTGACCAAATAAGGTCAATTCCTTGCTTCCATGGCTGTGATTCAAAAGACAATTCGAGTCGCTTCAATTGATTCGAAGAAACAAAATCGTTAACCACTTGAGCAGGCAATGAAGCCCAACCTAGCCCCTGTTGTAACATAGGAATAGTCGAATGTGCGCTTTCCGTTCGCCATACTTGATCAGACACTCGCCATCTTGGCGTATCTTGATTGTATCGGCCTGTGATCAAAAACTGACGATAACGTTCTAACATTTGCCATGTGACTTTGTCTTCCTGTGCCAAAGGATGGTCGACACCAGTTACACACCAAAACTCCAAAGAGCCTAAGCCATAAACTTCAATTTCTCCGGGATATATCAATTCTAACTGCTGTAAAACGGCCAATTGTGCTCGCCCTTCACGGATGAATTCCAACACTTCACTTTCATTCACATGCAGAATTTCTATTTCAACTAATGGATATTGTTGTTCAAAATAAAAAAGCGCCTCAGCAACCGCCTGAGTCATCGCCATTGATTCCACTACTAACGTAATTTTTTCTTCAACTCCCATTTGGTAAGCATCAGCTGCTGATAAAAACACTCCACACTCGTTCAATATCCGTTTAGCGCGTAGTAATAATGCCTCTCCATGTGATGTAAGCTTTGGAGAGCGAGTTGAGCGATCAAACAAACTTAAATTCAGATCATCTTCAAGATTAGCAATAGCGGTACTTATTACCGATTGTGCTTTACCTAAATGCCGTGCTGCGGCTGAGAACGATCCTTGCTCAGCAGCCACAACGAACGCTTGTAATTGATCTATTGAAAATCGCATCTTACCTCTCCGCCTAATCTATTTATTCAGATCTCAACCTATCTAAATAACAGATAGTTATTAATTAGAATATATCTTATTTAGCATTAATAATAGCGATCGTTTGTATTGTTTATTTAGCGATGACTTTAGAGGAAAAAATGCGTACAACGTTTGATAGATTAAGGCACACCATCTGTTTTGAATTGATTGGCCTGATGATTTTGACCTTAGGTGTGGCAAAACTGATTAATATGGATATGACTAAGATAGGTATTTTAGCGGTTGCGTTCTCCATCATCGCAACAGTGTGGAATTACTTCTACAACATATTATTTGATAAGGCGATGCTAAAGCGTACCGGACAACTAAATAAAACTATTGCCATACGAGTGTTTCACGCTTGTTTATTTGAACTAGGGTTACTGGTGATCACACTACCAATGATGGCTTGGTGGTTAGAAATAGGTTTGGTAGAGGCACTAATTTTAGATTTAGGAATGGCGCTATTTTATCTCATCTATGCTTTTATCTATAACTTAGCTTATGACCGAATTTTCCCGATTCCGCAAACCAAGCAAGTAGGCTCTAACGCTTAAGCCGTAAAAAAACTCCAAATAAGGTTTAATGCAATAAAGGTTAATGCAAATTTCAGCACAACATGGAAGTGCTGATTTGATACTTTATCCAATACCTTCTTACCCACAAATGTTCCAGAAAAGCCGACTAAAATCATCAGCCCTATCACGCCAATCCACTGCTGATAGGCAAAACCCAAAATACCAAAAATAACTGCCTTGATAATATGTTGAATTGACATAAAACAAGACATGGTTGCACCGAGCTCACGTCGATCAGGCAGAATGTTCTTAACCGTTGCAATCAAAAATGGCCCCGTTGCGCCAACAAACATCGTCAAAAAGGCAGTAAATGCTCCGATGCCAAGTAACCCTTTTTTCCCTTGTAAGCTCAATTTAATAGGTACCCAACTGCTGATCAAAATGAACACCGCCAAAATGAGTTCTAAATACTTAGTTGGTAGGTTTAAAGCAAGATTACCACCAATTGCCGCTCCAACAACGCTACCAACAAAGAACCAACCTAAATATTGCTTTTGAATATGGCGACGCATCAATATTGCACGCCCAGCATTCGAGCCTAATTGTACAATAGCGTGAACCGGAATAACTGCCGCCGCAGGCATCATAGTGATCATAAAAGCAATTAATGTTGCTCCACCGCCTACTCCAATAATAACATTGAGCATAGACGTCATACCGCTTAAACCAATTAAGGTAAAAAACTGTATTGTACTGAGATCATCAGGTTTTAAGTTAAGGACTATATCAGTAAGAGCTTGCATAAAATCGATTCGGGAAAAGGAACAAGCCGCGATTATATACCTAAGTCGTCCTCAAATGCGATTTGGATATGGGTGTTAACTTTTCAATTTTGTAGCCTAGTAAGTAACGGTATTCATAAACTTACGTACCCACGATAGAATCAACTCAATGACCGATATTCGAGTAACTTATTAAAATTTAAACTAATCTTTTTTCCATATAAAAAAAACGATCATCTTCTTTTACCACAACAAATCCACTACGCTGATATAAATGAAAAGCTGGGCTAACCTTAAACACTTTCAACTTCACTTTTTTACTATCAGATTGCAGTGCTAATCGTTCTACTTCTTTCAATACTGCTGAACCTACACCTTTATTTTGGTAGAAAGAACTGATTTGTAGATCCCTTAAATAACAACTATCTGCTTCAAAAGCTAAGCGAAATGTTCCAACAACCTTACCTTCTGCGACTATGTCCCAATTATCTAAACTTTTAACTTGCTCAACTATCTGTTGTTGCTGCCATTCAACGCCATATTTCTCATAATACGGTGACATGTTTTGATAAGTGAGTTCGGCAGAGAGCGCTACATCGTCAGTAGGTAGATACGAAACATTCATTATTAATTATTCCTCTAATTACCACATCGATCGTTTCAAACCACTCAATTCCAATAAACGTGTCGAGATTTCTTCTACCGATAACGTCGTGGTATTGAGATAAGGGATCGCTTCACGACGAAATAGAGACTCCACCCGGTTCAGCTCTTTTTCACATTGTTGCTGACTGGCATAGTCACTATTGGCGTATCGTTCGTGGCGGATTGCCATTAAACGCTCGGTATCAATAGTTAATCCAAAAGTTTTGAAACGATAAGGTTCGATTTCTTTCGGTAATTTTAGCGCAGCCATATCGTCTTCAATAAACGGATAATTCACCGCTCTAATACCAAATTGCATCGCAAGGTACAAACTGGTTGGGGTTTTCCCACAGCGCGAAACGCCCAATAAAATAATATCAGCTTGGTCTAAGTTATGTAGCGAAACCCCATCATCATGCGCCAATGTGTATTCCACAGCGGCAATGCGATTTTGATAGCTGGCTGCATCTTTTTCGATGCTATGAGAACGATGCAATTGAGGGCTAGGATCTAAACCTAAATCGTGCTTAAGCGGCTCAACGAGTGCATTTAGTACATCGTAAAAATGCGCATTAGCTTGTTCGATAATCGCTTTCACTTCAGGCAAAACAATCGAAAAAAATACCAGCGGTTTTTGCCCCGTTGCTTGATGTTTTTCTTCAATCAGGCCTTTGACATATTCAGCACGCTCAATGGTTTCAACAAAAGGCAGTGTCGTTTGTGAAATTTGCAGAGGAAACTGACCAAGAACAGCATGACCTAACGTTTCAGATGTGATCGCAGTCCCATCCGAGACATAAAATACATCACGAAAATCTTTCTTTATTTCCATAACAAACTGATCCTTAAGATGATTTAATTTAACTCCATTACACAAAATAAATTTGTAAATTTTCACAACTATAATTATACAAAAAGTTCACATATGGTGTAACAAGTGGGGTTCATTGTGAAGTAGCGTTCAAATTAACACCAAAATAAAGGTCGATATTGAGACATAAGGCCATAAATTCGTTACCACATTGAGCAACCATAAACGCACAAACTTGAATTAATCCAAAACAAATAGTCTAGGAGACACGCCGTGGATAAGAATGTGGTTTGGTATGATGCTTTATCAATGAATGATGTTGATAAAGTCGGGGGCAAGAATGCATCTCTTGGTGAGATGGTTGCTAATCTTTCTAACGCAGGGGTCAAGGTGCCGAATGGATTTGCAACTACCTCTTTTGCCTTTAACCAATTTCTAGAAACTAACCAACTTAATGACCGCATTTATCAACTGTTAGACGCACTCGATGTCGACGATGTGAATGCGCTAAAAACCGCAGGTGAAACCATCCGCAACTGGGTACTTGAAGCCCCACTCCCCGTTCAACTTGAAAATGACATTCGTGACTACTATAAAGAGCTCAGCAACGGCGATGATATGCTTTCGGTTGCGGTACGCTCCTCTGCTACTGCTGAAGATTTACCCGATGCATCTTTCGCTGGCCAGCAAGAAACCTTCTTAAACGTTCGTGGTATTGATGCGATTATCGAAGCCACCAAACATGTCTTTGCTTCCTTATTCAATGACCGGGCTATCTCCTACCGTGTCCATCAAGGCTTTGATCATAAAGGTGTAGCATTATCGGCAGGCATTCAACGTATGGTGCGCTCAGATAAAGCAGCCTCGGGCGTTATGTTTACCCTAGATACTGAATCCGGTTTTGACCAAGTAGTTTTTATTACTTCTTCTTGGGGTTTAGGCGAAATGGTGGTGCAAGGTGCGGTTAACCCTGACGAATTCTACGTTCATAAGCCAACTCTACAAGCTGGTAATCCTGCGGTTGTGCGTCGAACCATTGGCTCAAAGCTGATCAAAATGATTTATGCCGAAGGCAAAGAACTCGGCACACAAGTTGAAATCATCGATACTGATGCAACTGAACGCAACCAATATTCATTAACCGATGATGAAATTCAAGAGTTGGCAAAGCAAGCCTTAATCATTGAAAAGCATTATGGTCGACCAATGGATATCGAGTGGGCAAAAGATGGTATTACCGGCGAGTTACTTATCGTTCAAGCTCGTCCAGAAACCGTACGCTCTCGTGATGACCAACAAGTCATGGAGCGTTTCCAACTTAATGCTCAAAGCCAAAGCTTGATTGAAGGACGAGCCATTGGACAACGCATTGGTGCTGGCGTCGTTCGTGTAGTGCAAAGCCTAGATCAAATGGATCAGGTACAAACAGGCGATGTTCTCGTTGCAGATATGACCGATCCTGATTGGGAACCCGTCATGAAGAAAGCTTCTGCGATTGTCACCAACCGTGGTGGGCGTACTTGTCATGCTGCAATCATTGCTCGTGAGCTTGGTATTCCTGCAGTCGTTGGTTGTGGTAATGCCACCAGCAAATTAAAAGACGGACAAACGGTCACCGTTTCATGTGCCCAAGGTGAAACCGGTTATGTATTTGAAGGTGAACTTGATTATGAAATCAAACGCTCTTCGGTAAGTGACCTACCAGATCTACCACTGAAAGTAATGATGAATGTTGGTAACCCGGATCGCGCTTTTGATTTTGCCTGTATTCCCAATGAGGGGGTTGGCCTTGCCAGACTTGAATTCATCATTAATAAAATGATCGGCATTCACCCGAAAGCTTTACTAAATTACGATGAACAATCGGCTGAACTTAAAGCTGAAATCGACCAACGTATTATTGGTTACGCCAACCCAGTTGAATTTTATATTGAGAAACTAACCGAAGGTATTTCAACACTAGCCGCAGCATTCTGGCCTAAGCGCGTAATCGTTCGTATGTCAGATTTCAAATCCAATGAATATCGTAATCTGGTTGGCGGCATCAACTTTGAACCGACCGAAGAAAACCCAATGCTTGGCTTCCGTGGTGCTTCTCGTTATATATCACCAAAATTCCAAGATTGCTTTGCCTTGGAATGTGAAGCGATTAAACGCGTTCGTAATAAAATGGGCCTCAAGAACGTCGAAATCATGATCCCATTTGTGCGTACCACAACCGAAGCTGCATCAGTCATTGATCTACTGGCTAAGTTTGATCTAAAACGAGGAGAAGACGGACTAAAAGTTATTATGATGTGTGAATTACCATCTAATGCAATTTTAGCGGAAGACTTCTTGAAATACTTTGATGGTTTCTCGATTGGTTCAAACGACATGACTCAGTTAACCCTCGGGTTAGACCGAGATTCCGGTGAAATAGCCCATATGTTTGATGAACGAAATGCGGCGGTAAAAGCCATGCTATCAATGGCCATTAAAGCAGCAAATAAAGCAGGAAAATACGTGGGAATATGTGGCCAAGGTCCATCCGATCATGATGATTTAGCACAATGGTTAATGGAGCAAGGCATCGACTCCGTCTCTTTAAATCCAGATACGGTTTTAGAGACTTGGGTACACTTAGGGACCAAAGTACCAAATACTTAAGCGAGATAAATATTTTTTGCTTGAGATCCAATTAACGAGGCCAACATAGCCGAATGCCGCTCAGCGAGTTTGACTGGCATTCGGCTGGCCTCTGTAAGCGGGTTTTATATCTGGTAATTGAATTCTATACGGTGGTCACCTTTAATAAAGTCCGTATTTTCATTCCAATTGGCAAAATAACGTACATTAAAACGAGGAGTAAATTGGTAACTTGCCGCAAATTCATGGGTCATCAAATGGCTTTGATCTTTTCCGTAATAGTTATCCATATAATTGTCAGAACCAGAAATTGTTGTTAACCACATTGGGTTATAATTCAGCCAAATCTTGTCAGTCACCTTAAATTTAGAGTACATACCGACTAAACCATAAGTCCCCATCAAAGAATACCCTTCATCAACACGATTCGAACCTGTTGCTTCAGGATCATCAATCGCATTGTTACCAACCGAAGCACCAATACCCGCCAAAGGATAAAATTGAAAACCAGCCACTTCAGGTAATGCTTGAATCATACTATACGAAATATCAGCACTTTGTTCTGCAACTAAAGGATTAGCCTCAACGTTATAGTTAATATCTAATTGCTGCGCTCGACCATTTTCTAAATTCACGCTGAAGTTTCGCCAGCGAAATGAATCAATCGAATCATCTCGACCAGAGTTACCACTCCAACCTAAGCTTTCACCTAAAATTCCTTTTAGTTCAATAATGTTCATGCCCGCTGTAGAAGCATTCCCAGTATCATAAGTTTGACCTACTTTTAAATTTAGACCTTTATCTGTTACCCCTGCTCCCAATTGAGTAAATACGGCCAATGGATCCGACATGTCTTGTAATTCTGTTTCTTGCTCTTCAGCATTGACATTGAAACCCGTCACTAATAGGGAACATAAAAACAGCAAACGTCGATAAGATTGATTATTACTTTTCATATATACACCAAAGAATTATTGATTCACTAATGAGTATAATCAGTTTACCATTCCCAATAAGAAAGATAAGAAATATGGTATTGCCAAAATGGAAAGACGAATTGACTTAAATCTTTTACAAACGACTCTTTTATTATGCCGCTTAAAGAGCCTAAAACTAGTCGCTTTAAAATTAGGTATGACAGAAAGTGCTATCAGCAAACATGTCAGTAAATTGCAAAACCAATTAGGAAAAACTCTATTTGAGCGCACACCTACTGGTTTAGAGCCTACAGCTTATACAAAAGCAATTTTGCCTAATATTGAACAGTCATTACGTCAGATCAATCAAACCCTGCTACAAGAAAAATTTCAGCCTAATGAATATCGCGATAAACTGTCCATCGCCCTACCAATCACCTTACTTGAATTATATAGCTGTGATATTTTTCAACTTTTAAGAAAGGACTTTCCTAACGCTGAAATATCCATCGTCACATGGGAAATGAATACGATTGACGCGATAGAGTCTGGAGATATTACGTTTGGCATTCATTACTCCAATAAGGACGTGAAAAGTAGTATTTACCAAAAGCCACTCATTAAAGATGAAATCTTATTAGTCATTGGGGAGCAACATTCAGCAACAACATGGGAAGAGGTAAAAGATTGGCCTTTTATCCGATTTCTAAGTTCAGGATGGAATCACCATAAGTTTCATTATTTTGAGTTTTTGAAACAACTTAATATTGAACCTAGTTATTATTCTGAAATAGATAGTGTCTCACTTGCTTGGCAATTATTGCAAAAAGACCGATGTGCATTTTTCACACCCGGCCTTAGTTCACGCCCTCATTGCAAAGTCATAAAACTACCTGATGAATTACAATTTCCACTCACGCTTAGCTCTTCAATGAGACTCACTAACCGAACGAATCCATTACAAATTCACCTACATAACTTATTTTATAAAGCATTGCAGAATAAAGATTCATAATAGTAACTAACCTCAGGTTTGGATAAGAGAGTCTACATAGTGAATTAACCAAATCTGAGGTTAACTAATACTATTAGATAAAAAAACCGAGCATATTTCCTGGCCGGGAAATGCTGCTCGGGTAGGTAGGATTAATACAACTCTTTCCCTTATTACAAGGAGTGAAAGGAGGAGTATTAGTGCACCAAACGGTGCGACCTATACAATGAATCTGTTATCAAGCCATCTACCAATCTCAGTAATTAGCACGACGCGCTTGGGTTAATCTCGCTTCAAGTTGCAAGATATCGTCTCTTGCGAACATATCTTCTAATGTAGACACCAATTTTCTTCTCCAGTTCGGATATTCATCCATTGTTCCTGGAATATTGACTGGTGTATCCATTTCTAACCAATCCTCTAACTGCAAACTGAGTAAAGCACTACTTCCAGTTGCCATATGCACTTGCATTGCTTCACTTAGCGCCTGGTTAATCACTACCTCGCCAGTATGATCTCGCTCTAGTTCAGGTAGATGATTATGTTGTTCTAATGTTTCAATAATATGTCGTCTACGTGACTTTCTATCTTCAAACAATACCTTTAATTGTTCTTCATCTGGGTACAAACCAATCTCACGCCCTAGAGTTAAATCTGCGCTATTCCAAAAGCCCCGTAGTGTCGGCATATCATGAGTGCATAATGCCGTCATAGATTGCTGTTTGTACTGATCCGGTGCGATATATTGTCCATCTTGTTCGGTTTCAAAGAAGAACACTTTGTAAGAATGGATGCCTGCGTCATTGAGTTTTTCAACGATCTCTTCAGGAACCGTCCCTAAATCTTCCCCTATCACCGCACATTGATGACGATGACTTTCTAATGCCAATATCGACATTAAATCATCAACGGGATAGTAGATATACGCGCCATCTTTGGCTGTTTTGCCCTTTGGGATCCACCACAAACGTAATAGCCCTAAAACGTGATCAATTCGTAATGCCCCGCAGTTGCGCATATTAGCACGTAGCAAATCAATAAAGGGTTGATAGGCTAAGGCTTTAAGCTGGTACGGGTTGAGCGGTGGCAAGCCCCAATTTTGTCCTAAAGGCCCAAAGATATCAGGCGGAGCTCCAATACTCACATCTTGGCAAAGGGCACCATGGTCTGCCCAAGTCTCCGCTCCTGAGTCGCACACGCCGACGGCCAAATCGCGATACAACCCTAATGCCATGTCCTTTTGTTCTGCTAATTGTTGTACTTGAGTAAGTTGTTCATCTGCAAGCCATTGCAAGTACATAAATAACTGCACTTTGGATTGGTTATTCTTGATGTAGCTTTGCACTTCCGGGTAGTCGAAATGCTGCAAACTTTCATTAAAAACTGGCCAACCCCAAACTGAATCATCTTGCGCTTTTAAATCAGCATGTAATGCATCAAAAGCGGCTTGATGAAGTAAGCTTTTTCCACCTAATTCAACAAAATTTGCAAAATCTTGAGCGCGTTTTGTTTCCTTATTAACTTCTTTGTCAATAAATGTGGAAAATAGTTCCGGCAAAATAGACATTTTTAATGCAGAGACTTCCGTATAATCGACCCACTCTTTTGCACGATTATCGATTAAGCGCTGCTGGAACCCCACATCCGCTACCATCATCTGCGCTTTTTCACTTTTAGCAAATTCAGGTACCGCTTCCACGTCAATGTACATTACATTAAGCCAACGACGTGATGATGGACTATACGGGCTCGCACCTTCTGGATTCGCTGGAAACAAAGAATGAATTGGATTTAAACCAACAAAATCACCACCACCTTCAGCAATTTTGGCCACTAGGTATTTAAGGTCAGAAAAGTCACCAATCCCCCAGTTTGTTTTTGACGTGACCGAATAAAGCTGAATACTCGGACCCCATAAACGTTTGCCTTCAACTAACTCAGGCTGCTTAAAGCAAGATTGAGGTGTCACAATCAATGACATCACAAATGGCTTATTACGACGCTTACGAAATAATGATAATTGGTGATAACCAAGTGGCAACTGGTCAGATAATGAAAAGATGAGGTAACCTTTTTCAGCGCGATGATCTTCAACAATTTGAGATTCTAAATAGCCTTCAAAACGCTCACCTTGTTCTGTTTCAACTAACCAAGAAAACTCACTCAGTCTTGCTGAAGCATTGATATGCAATTCAACAAGCACTTCTTTGCCAGCATGTACTACTTTCACACTTGGCAGTACATCGACTTTATGACGTTGCTCGGCTTGCTCTAATAAAGTGGATTGGTCTGCAGTGTTATAACCAAGTGCTTGCAGTAGTTCTTCGATGGTTTGTTCGCTAACATAGGCTTCATCGCCCCACGCGCTGATATAGCGGTCAACAATACCTTCTTGAGTCGCTACTTGTTTTAATACTGAATGAGATTGCGCTGAATTTAAGTCTTGCATCGAATGCTCCATAACTTCTTCTTAGAAACATCTGCCTGCGAAATCTTTACCTTCAAAACATGTGCCTTTTAAAACAACTGTCTTTAAAACATGAAGAGTTTCGAGGAGTCGTGTTCATTTTCGTTACATTCAATATTGCCGATTAACATAAAGCGTCACATCCTCCCTTTTAACGGCGTAGAGGGATGAGAGTTAGGGCGTAGCTGAAAGAAAGTTCGAACAAAATGAGATCTATAACCGGATTTACAAGATAAACCTGAGTCAGATCACATCATCTTGCAGATCGCATGGTATGTTAAAGCGAAATATCGGCTTATTATTAAAATTAAAATTGATAAAAACATGAGCTAGATAACAAAAAAACTTACCTATTTTAAGACTATTTTTCAGAGACTCATCGCTGCTATGTGGATACCTTCCAAACTCAATCGACCAGCCCGACTACACAATGCTATTTTGCGCTCTCGCCTACTAGAGGCTTTAGCCCATGCACCTTTCTATAAATTAGTGTTGTTTCGTTCCCCCGCCGGTTACGGCAAAACCACCATGGCAGCACAATGGTTAAACAATCACCCAAACCTAGGTTGGTTTAATATTGATGAAAGTGACAATGACGCCTTTCGCTTTGCTAACTACTTTCTACAAGCATTCAATAAAGCCACCAATGATGCCTGCCCAAATACTCAAGCACTGGCAGAACGTCGTCAATTTGCCAGCTTAACCAGTTTATTTAGCGAACTATTTGCAGAATTTGGCTTTAACGACACACAAACTTATCTCGTACTCGATGATTATCATTTAATTACCAATGATGAGATCCATGAAGGTTTGCGTTTTTTCTTAAAACACATGCCCGACAACATTACCCTAGTCGTGACAAGTCGAACTCATCCGCCACTCAACACTGCTAACTTACGAGTGCGTGATTTATTAATCGAAGTCGATAATGCTTTACTGGCGTTTGATAAAGAAGAAACTGAGCGCTTCTTCCATAAACGCATTACTGATAATCGCTATCAAGCCGATATATTAGAAACGATACGAACTCAAGTTGAAGGTTGGGCATCAGCATTACAATTGATTGCACTACATGCTCAGCAATTCCCCGGCACGTTAGAAAATTCCGCGGTCTCTATTGCCAATTTCAACCAAGATCATATTTGGGACTACTTAGCCGAAGAAGTGTTTGATCAATTAACACCAGAATTGCAAACCTTCTTGCTACAGTGTTCTGTACTGGATATGTTCAACGCAGAATTGATTACCGAATTAACCGGCAGAGATGATGCACTTGCAATGTTGGATTCACTCAATCGCTTTGGATTATTTCTTCATCCAATGGAAGGGGCAGATAACTGGTTCCGTTTCCATAACTTATTTGCTGAATTTTTACGCCACCAGCGTTACACCCAGATTCCAGGACAACGTAGTCAACTACACTACAACGCTGCCAAAGCATGGCTCAAGCAGCAAAGGCCACAAGCTGCCCTCATTCACGCACAAAAAAGTGGTGATCAAATACTGGTGAGCCAAGTCTTATCGGAGCATGGTTGGGATATGTTCAACCACGGTGAGTTACAAATAGTAGAATCCGCAATTAACAATTTAAGCGACGATGTACTTTTTGTCTCACCACGTTTATGTCTGTTACGTGCCTGGTTAGCGCAAAGTCAGCATCGTTATAACCAAGTGCTCGATTTAATTCTTGAAGCTGAAGAAAAGATGGCTGCGCATAATATTGAATTAAGCGATGCTCAAATTGGTGAATTCAAAGCACTATCGGCTCAAGTCGCCATCAATCAAGATAATCCAGCGCTCGCCTTAGAAACTGCCGAGTTTGCATTACAGCAACTGCCTCATTCGAGTTTCCGTAGTCGCATTGTCGCCACCTCAGTCATTGGTGAGGTTTATCATGTGATTGGAGAGCTTGATAAAGCCTTTGAAACCATGCAAAAAACCGAAGTAATGGCACGAGAAGATGGTGTATATCATCAAGCGTTATGGGCGATTTTACAACAAAGTGAAATTCAACTAGCGCGTGGTTATGGGCAAACTGCTTTTGAATTACTCAATAAAGCAGAACGGCTCATTAAAGAGCAGCACTTGCAGCAATTACCTCTTCATGAATTTATGTTGAGAATTAAAGCGCAAATTTTATGGTGTTGGAATCGTTTAGATGAAGCCGAGCAATGTGCCCATCTAGGGTTAGAAATCATGGCACCATTTGAAGATTCTAAATCCTTACATTGTTATTCCATGCTGGCAAGAATTGCCATTTCTCGCGGTGAATTAGATAAAGCCGCCCGCTATTTAGATACCTGTAATCAACTTAAAGCCAATAACCGTTATCATATTGATTGGCGAGCAAATGTTGACCTATCTAACCTACTTTATTGGCAAGCTACTCATAATCAGCCGGCAATTGAGCAATGGTTAAATGCATGCGAAGAACCCCGCTCAGCAGTCAATCACTTTCAACAATTACAATGGCGTAACATTGCCCGTGCGACTTTGTTAGTCGGTGATTTAGAGCGTGCAGAAGATATTTTGACGCGCCTACAGGCTCAAACCTCAAAGCTAAAACTGATAGCCGATAAAAACCGTAATTTAGTGCTCGAAGCCGTACTTGCAGATAAACAAAATCAACCACAAAAAGCTCAACAATCTATTCACGAAGCTTTATCACTGACCAATAGCACCGGCATGATAGGTAACTTTTTATCCAATGCTGAAACCGTCTCCCCATTAATAAAAGCATTAATCAATGATAAAAAGCTTGCCGAACTCGAGATGCACCGAGCGCAAAACCTATTACAATTAATGACCAATAAAGAACGAGTACGATCGGTACATTTTGATGAAGAATTTGTACAAAAACTGCTAACGCTACCAGACTTGCCAGAGCTTATTAGAACGAGCCCGTTAACTCAGCGTGAATGGCAGGTGCTAGGCTTAATTTATGCAGGGCTAAGTAACGATCAAATTGCTGCCGAATTTGATGTTGCGCCCACTACGATCAAAACCCATATTCGTAATCTCTATCAAAAAATGGGATTAGATAACCGGCAACATGCCATTAAAACGGCTGAGCACTTAATTCAATTAATGGGGTTTACAGCCCATTAATAAACACTATCTCGTGCTATAAAGATGTATACTCAAAGTAATTGAAGTTGCAGCGAGGCGACAAGTGATTGAGGCGAATAAACGCCGTCAACAAAGCGACAGCTACAAGTACGAAGGGTACAAAGCCACCTGATTAAGGATGATCTCATGGCCACATTTTTACCCAATAAGTCGCATCACAATAAACCAAAACCAACGTTCACTCTCAGCCCGAATGAACGTTATCTATTCCTGTTGCTCACTGCCATTCTCACGCTTGGAGTAATATGGAAAATTGATGATAGCACCACACAACGTAAAGCCATTATCCCGCTCAAACAACACCAATACTTATTTAATCAAGCCTGTCAGCAAGCACTGAATCAAGGTGCCGATCGTAATGTCTCCTATTGCACCACCGCACAACATTATGACCATGCTTTAATGTTAGCGTTAAAAGATAACCATATTGATTTAAGTGAATCGGTTGAATTGGAAAGCTATTTTCAAACACAATATCGGGGATTTAGAAGAGATTGAAAATCGTGTTATTAGCCATAAAAGCAGCAAAAAGAATACATAGAGATCACCCCACTTCGAGCCTGATCAAGTGTCAGTACTCTCACAACGCCACACTCGATTCATAATAGCCACAATGAATCCACGCTTCAAACAATTCACCGTTCTAGTTTGGTCTGCTTCTACCGCAGTCGTACTTCATAACACTTAATATAAAACCGGCCTCAGAAGCATCTGAAGCCGGTTTTAATGCGTTGATTTTAACGCTGTTAGGCGCGAAAAAATCGATGTTGAGTGACTCTAGTTATTTCAATTTGAGATTACTTACTAAATTTTTTAAATGGTTCATCTATCGGCGTGTTAGCTAAATGATTGGTGTAGTTACTCATCACTTTTTGAGAGATTCCAAGCACAATTTCTAGCAATTGTTGTTTTCCGTAGCCGACTGAGAAAAACTTTTGAACCTGATTATCTTCAATCACACCACGCTGGCGAACCATTTGAAGTGTCGTCTCTCTCAATATTTCTAACTTCTCATTTGCAATAGGCTTTTTATTCACTAAAGCATCGACAAGCTCAGAATCAACATTCATTGAAGCGGCAATCGCGCTATGTGCTGGCACACAATAATGACACTCATGTTCCACATTAATGGTTTGCCATACAACAGTTAGCTCTTCGGCGTCGAAGGATGTTTGTTGAAACAACTCATGAACATCTTGATAAGCTTTCAATAGCGAAGGAGACTCTGCCATCACCGCGTGTAGGTTAGGTAACATTCCAAACGCCTTGATTGAATTACCGATAAGTGGCTTAGCGCCTTCAGGTGCATTCTCTGCAGTATAAAGAGTGAAATCTGCCATGGTTATTCTCCTTCATTTGTTCTTTCGATGATTAAGAAACTTCATACTAGTTGATTTTGAGCGATCGTTCAATATAAAATTGAGCAATCATTCAAAATTAAATATTTCAACCATGGCGAATATAAAAAAGTTTAAACGTGATGAGGTGGTAAAAGCTGCATCGGATCTCTTTTGGAAAAAAGGATTTCATGCAACTTCTACTCGTGATCTTCAAGATTGTACGAATCTTCGACCTGGTAGTATTTATGCCAGTTTTGGATCGAAAGAAGGTTTGTATTGTGAAGCCTTAGAAATGTATGTTGCTAATCTACAAGTTCAATTTGAATCTCATTTAGAAAAGCATGAAAAGTTTCTAGATGGTTTAGAAGCATTTGTTGTCGATATTGTCATTAATCAGCGATGCTCTAATCCTAGTGAAGTGTGTATGTTAATTAAGTCTTCAAGTGAATTTGTCGATGGCTTTGAGCGATTACGTTCACTCACCAGAACTCTTTCCAATGATTTTGAAAAATATCTGATGTTGAAGTTTGAGGGAGCGATTAAAACAGGCGAAGTCACCAACCAAGATCCATTACATTTAGCTCAACTATTTCAAATCCAATTAACTGGTATTCGCGCTTATTCTCACCGTAGTGATGACGACACATTAAGAGCTCTCATCTGCACCATGATGAAAGGCTTTATGGATAAATAGATCAACCATTTTCAACATACCTTGACATCTTTTAACTTAGTTATCATCCAAGCTTCTTCTCTGAATTAAGCGTTCAGGGTAATGGCTTAAAGATAACGTTACAAATTAGTATAACCGAGTATGAATTATCCAGTTAGAGCAAGATGATAATGTGTTAGGATTATCAATATATTCTATGGTTAATAAAATAATGTTATGTCTATTCATTTTGATGATTTATACCTATTTTGCAAAGTAGCTGAAAAAGGAACACTAAAGTCAGTATCAGAGCTTTTAGATATCCCATCACCGACATTAAGTAGAAGAATTTATACTCTTGAAAAGTCGTTAGGTATTAGCTTGTTTAATCGAAATAGAAGAGAACTCACCTTAACCAATGAAGGCGTTATTTACTTTAATACTCTAAGCCCTCAGTTTAAAGATATAGATAGAAGTTTAGAAAGCATTTTACTTTCTTTTGGGAGTGTACAAGGTTGTATTAGAATTTCATTACCTCAGTTTTTGTATGATACTTTTTTGAATGAAATTATAGATAAATTTAGTGACATATACCCTTTAATTAATATTGAGTTACTCATATATTCGGAACAATTTAATATCAACGATCATGCTGATATTGCTTTTATTATTGAAAACACAGCAAGTAAAGTTTTAATTTCTAGACATTTAACAGATTTAGAGCTCGTTCTTGTTAGTTCAGCAGCTTTTAACAATCAAGAAAACCTAACATCACCATTAGATCTCCAAACATTACCTTTCATCTCAGCAACCAAGCCTTACTCTTTTACATTAATAAGCAAAGAAACAGGTAAAGAACATTTAGTTACTTATCCTCAGCCTCGGTTTTTGATAAAAAACTTCAATATGATAAAAAGCTTAGTTATCAATAATAAAGGCATTGCTTTATTGCCAAGAAATTATATTTCGAGTGAATTAGCTTCTGGTCAAATGATACAGTTACTTCCCGAATGGGAAATTAAGGATAGCATTAGTATCAATACCGTTTATAGAACTAGAGATAATTTAACACTCATAGTGCGCACATTTATTGATTTCTTATACCAAAATCAAACTTCTTTATTTACTAATCGTTGATATTTAGGACTACTTGCAAAGTATTGCCCTACTTTCCATAAAATAGTTAAAAAAATCAAAGTAACCAACATATCATAAGAGCGATGAAGATAACTTTCAGGATTGAATCCATGACTTTCAGAGTAGAGAGTAAACGGTATAAATGTAGCTCTTAATAATGAAATCTCATAACTGTAAATAGACTTGAATTTATACTTTGGATTGAAATGTGCATAGATAAACAAAAAGGAGAAGGTTACTATAACTAAAGAAGTCCATAAGATATTGGTTCCTTGTCCTAATAACATAGCATTCATTATCAATCCGATAATACACCCCCCAACTTGAATCGGTATAATAAGACCAATATGTTGTTTTAATTTACTCAAGTTGAATGTTAATAGAGCAGCATTGATAACAACGATACAAAAAATAGCACTTTCTAATGTTACTAACATAAACACCAAATTAACTATTGAAATGATCATTGTTACAATGATGCACTGAAACTGTGTAATAGGGGTCAGTGTTTTTGGTTTTTCAATATCCAATAACGCTATGGTTTTATTCTCCGGAAAAATAGTAAATAAAAACCAAGCTAAGGGGACAACATAGAAAGTGATTTGAACCATACTATAAATAGTATTTTCAACTGGTATCCCTTCTGTTGTTTTTACTAACCCAAAGGAGAAAAAGAAAAATAGAGCCATCAATATAAAACTATTTTCATGATACTTGGCACGAGATATCATAAAGTATACAAATAAGGCACTGACTAGCCACATCATAAAGAATTGATGATAAAATATTTCAGCTATAATCATACCTGCAGTTAAACAAGCTATTTGTTTAATAATGCTAATAAGAATTCTATCTAACTTAAACTTACTCATCGTAACTATAGGAGTCACAATCAATACACTCCACACAGGTGTAGATATATTGAAAATCAGAGCAAATAATACACTTAAACTAAAAAGCAAAGTCGCTCGATAAAAAACTTGTTTTTCAGAAGACAACCACATAATTATCCTTAGTATATATAACGCAATAATGAGATTGTATGCATAACTAATTGACTGAAACTACGCCAAAAAATATTATCTTCTGAGACCACCATGACAGTTGCTTTTGAGCCTGCAATGAGATCGTGACTTTCGTTGCCAATATTAATACGCGCAGGAAAAGATTGAGGTTTTCGTATCCATCGTTCACTGGTATTAGTTGTTGAAGCTTTGCCTATTATCCCAACCCCAGTATCGACAGCATAGTCAATACTATCTATGCGATGTTCAAATACTTGACCAGGAAAGGCATCATAAACAACCAAGACTTTTTGGGAATGAGAAAGGGCTTTGATGCCTTTTTCATTAAAGTTTGCAATTAACCATCCATGCTGATTATCAACGAGTAATAAAGGGCTTGTGTTATTTGAAACATAATCACCAGTTGAAAGTTGTAAATTAGTGACAATACCGGCTTGCTTTGCTTTAACTTTTGTTCTTTCTAGATTTAGCTGAGCTCGTTCTAGGTTCGCTTTCGCTTGTAAATATTGCCCATTACTTTTATTTTCCCCCAATGATGCTTGTGTTTTTTGAAGGTTTGCTTCTGCCAATTCTATTTGAGCGAGAGCCAGTTCACTATCTGTTTTGGATTGTTCAAAATCATCTTCACTGATCTGATGAGCATTAAATAATTTTTTAAAACGCTTAAAATGATGCAAGACTTTATTATATTCAGCATGCTGTATCTTTAAGTTCGCTTTATCTGATTGTAGTTGTGCATTTAATGACTCTATATTTTGTTGTGTAATAATATAATCAGCTTTAGATGAAGCAAGAAGGCTAATGTAATCTTGATCTTCGATAGAAAATAACACATCCCCTTTATTAACCTGTTCGCCATTACTGACATAAACATTTTGAACGATGCCATTAACTTGGGAAGTGACATTTGAAATTCTCTTTTGAATCGTAGCATCCGTTGTGAAGGGAGCCCAAATATCTGAAACAATCAATAAAACAGCCACTAGAAACAAACAAGAAAAAACAATCTTAAAAGAAAAATTTGTTAGCCTTTTTATCAACATATCACCCCCTCAAATAACCCGATAGAATTATTATAGCTAGGTAATTCAGATAAATATATTCCACCTATGGAATTCACAATGTCATTTATGAAATCGTCTCTCTCTTTCCAATTAAAACTGCTTGCCCTGCAATACTGACCTTTAAGATTGAATTCACCTTATTAACAGACACCAAAACTCTCCCAGGTTTATTTATGGCTAGGCCTTGATGCCCCCAATAATGCACTTCTGGCTCACATTCAATTAAATTATGATGAACAAGGTAAGCACCAGCAGGACCATTTGCATTTCCTGTCACAGGATCTTCATCAATGCCAATTGCCGGTGCGAACATGCGGCCAAAAGTGATCGGGGTCTGCTTGCTTCCTTCTAATACGAATGGAAAAAAACCATTACAATCAATCTCGGCACTGATCGCTTTCAATTTCTCTTTATTAGGGGTGAGTCCATCAAGTGTCTTTCGACTCAACATTGGTATCATAACCTTGGAATGACCAGTTGTGGCGATCTGTATTGGTAAGTTAGCAAAATCATTAGCCTTAATACCTAAAGCGATGGCAAGCTCATCCCGTTGCTGTGGAGTAAAAGGAGGTTGAAATTCGACTCGTCCTTGAACCATTGACACCATTAACCCTTCTTTACTGTCTGAAATTGACACAGATAAATTACCCGCTCCTGTTTTGGCAATCAGCGGGTAATCTGATTTACTCCCTAAACTTGCGCGTAAAAAATGAGTCGCAATGGTTGCATGTCCGCATATCGGGACCTCATTTGTTGGAGTAAAATATCGCACATGAATATCATGGCTTTGATCTGTCGGGGATAAAACAAAGGCAGTTTCTGAATAACCTGCAAATGCAGCAATATTTTGCATATCTTGAGTAGTAAGGTGATCGGCATCTAAAACCACCCCAGCTCTATTACCGGTATTCGGTTCTGTGGTAAAAGCATCGACAACATAAACAGTAACCATGGTTCTAATCCTTAATTGTTGATAAAGGGATCTCAGAAATAGCTTCTGCCATCACAAGGAAATCTTGTTTAATCGCAGCAATGCATATCACAGCCCTAGCTGGCAGATGATCACCCATAAAGTCTGCAAAGGCTCGGTCTATCATTGGCCAATATTTTATATCAGTAGAGTAAAAACGAACCAAAGCAATATCATTCAATGTGCCGCCAGCAGCCTGAGTGATCGCGAGGATATTAGTTAAAACTGATCGCGTTTGTCTCCCTACTTCTTGCTCTATATCATTATGCCTTGGAGACAATATAGGTTCAGGAAGTTGAGCTGATACATATAAGGTATTACCAATCATACTTGCTTGACTGTAATGCCCATTTGGTTCTTTAGAGCCAGTCGTGTTAATCAGTTTCATTCTTAAGTCTCCATATTGATTCTGGTATCATTCTACATCCACCGGCTCAATCAAACTTGGATGACTCATCAAATAATCAAGACCTTGTGACGTGAAGCCTTGAACTATCATCCAATGCTTTGTATAAGGTGGACAAACTAAAGGAGTAGAATTGTTGATTCTTTTTACCCAATCAGGATTGCCTAGTGCAGCGCTACCAATGGCAACCAAATCAGCACCACCTTCCAATGCTATCTCTGCATCTATTCCATCATGGATGTTTCCAGCAACCATTAAGGGGATATGCTCTGGTACGGCTTTGCTCAGCTCCGTCAGCAAATCAGAGTTTGGCTTATCTTTAGCGGACTTAAAAGTATCACCCATGGAAAAATGCACATAATCAATCTCCTCATTTGCTAATAAACGAGTAACTGCTAACTGATTATCAAGCTTTATTCCAACAATATTGGCATAACTTTCTGGTGAGAGTCGAACTCCAACTAAAAACTGACGAGGTAACCGAGCTCGAATACCTCTAATGATTTCAATTAAAAATCGAGATCTACTTTTTACGCTTCCTCCCCACTGATCTGTTCGCTTATTCAGTGTAGGATTGAGAAAATTACACAGTAAAAAATTATGTGCAGCATGTAACTCAACACCATGCAAACCTGCGTCATAAGCCCGTTGTGCGGATCGGACAAAGGCTTCTATTAGTTCATAGATATCTTTGTCTTTAAGCTCTGTTACACCAAGATCATAGCGCCCTCCTGGTTGTACCTCACTTGGCCCGACAGGAGCAGCACCATCATTAAGATCAGAGGCCGCTCTTAGTCCACCATGGTGAAGCTGAACTAATACTAGTGCATTATTTTCATTTGCCGTTTTAGCTAAAGTAGAGAAGGCATTTTGTTGAAAAGGTGTCACCAAAGCTGGCTGTCCTAGCCAACAGCGACCGCCAGATAAGACCTGAGTAGCTGCCGTGATAACTAACCCAAATCCTCCACGAATACAGCGAGCGAGCCAATCAAGTTCAGCTTGACTAGGATCTCCTGTTTCTGAGCTCATATTATGTGTGAGAGGAGCCAATATCACTCTGTTTTTTAATCGTACATCGGCCTGCCTAAAGTAAAAATCATCATTTATTTTTTTAAGCATATGTCTTTCAGTCCAATTAATGAGGTTTACCACATCATAGTTAAAACCAGATAAGTTATAATCGAATAAATTGGAAACACTTTAATGCCTGACAGGACATAATGATGAGTCAAAATAAGCTAGATAATCTTTATTTAATGCGTTTATTGGTCAGTATTGTTCAATTTGAATCTTTCACTCTTGCGGCTGACCACTTAGGGATCACTCCCAGTAAAGCATCAAAAGATCTCAAGTATTTAGAACAGAATTTAGGCGTAGTATTACTCAAACGTACAACTCGAAAACTCCATCTCACCGATGCAGGTGAATTAACCTACCATCATGCTGAGCAGATGATCACTCTACACGAACAATTAGTTGATGGGTTACATAGTCGCCGGCATTCTCTCTGCGGAGAGTTGCGCATTACCGCCCCTACATTATGGGGTGAAATAATGTTGACACCTATCTTGCTTAAGTTTCGAGCAACTCATCCCCAAGTTCGTTTAATTGTCGATTTCAGTAACTTCACATCCGATCTACAAAGAGAAAATATCCATGTCGCATTTCGTAGCACAGAGTTAAATAATGAACCTTATATAGCCCGTTTTATTGCTAAAGATGAAATGGTTTTATGTGCGACAAAAACTTACCTTTTGCAATCCCCACCCCTCGTTCATCCAAGCGATCTACAGATGCATCAGTTGCTCACTCGATGTACAAACTATTCACGCTATGAGCAATGGATATTGTTAGATAATGAAAAAGAATTAACCGTAAAAGTGGCTGGAGAACTTTCGTTTAGTCATAAACAAGCTATTTATTCTGCAATGAAGCAAGGACTTGGCATCGCACTATTACCTCGCTACTTAATTGCTAATGACTTAGAGCAAGGGATTGTGAGTGAAGTATTACCAAAGTATCGACCAAAGAGTTCAAACTTCTATGCGGTTTATACACAGCGACGTGCAGAATCCGCTCTAATCACTCACTTTATTGAATATGTCCAGGCCCATTTGTAATGGCGGTGTTGGCGATAAATATCTAAGCACAACCTACCCTAACATAGACAAATCCATTCATGTTAAACGCTTCAAGTTAACACGCTTATCCAAGTGAGCATCACTTACCTAATCGGAACTAATATACGTAGAAAAATGCTCAATGAGAAAGTCTAAAAATAAACGAATCCTTTTAGGCTGATGGTGCCTGCTTAAATAGAGGACATTTAAATCTGCATTTGCGCTTGATGTGAAGGCATTAAAATTTGTCATATAATCGTTCATGATCATAACTAATCGTTCTTGCTTAATGTCTTCTCTCACATCTAATTCTGATTTCAGCGCGATCCCTGCGCCTTGTATCGCCCACTGCCTTATCACCTCACCATCATCAGAAAAACGCTGAGGTACAATAGTGATTGATCTATGATGTTTTTTATCTTCAAAATGCCATGTTTTTAATTCCTCATTACTACGGATCATGGAGAGGCAATCGTGTTCAAGCAAATCTTGAGGACAAGTAGGTGTTCCTTTTTTTAGAAGATAATCAGGAGATGCGCATAACACTCTTCGACTTGATGCAAGCTTACGAGAAATTAAGCGACTATCCGCGAGTTCTCCATAACGAATAACGATATCTAACCCTGATTCTGTAAGGTTAGATAAATTATCATCTAAGTATAAATAAGGAACGACATCAGGGTAGCGTTTCGTGAAGGCTGAAATGATGGGAGAAATATATTGTTTTCCGATATCTCGAGGCGCTGAGATTTTTAAAGAACCACGAATTTCTTTCGTTCCTGTTTGTAATAGAGATTCAGTTTTTCTCACATTTTCAATGATCTCTAGACATGCCTGATGATAAAGGGCGCCAGAATCAGTTAATGATATATGGCGCGTATTTCGATTAAGCAGTTTAACTCTATACCGATCTTCCAATGCTTGTAAGCGAGATGTGACCGTCGCAGCAGAAAGGCCTAATTCTCTCCCCGCAGCAGCAAGACCTTGATTTTTAACAATACTCACGAAGAGTGTCATATCAGCAAACTTGTCCATTTATCCCTCTTTTGAGCACTATTATTTGGCTTATCTGAATAATGAATTCAGTTATTAACCAATTATCAATATCTCTCTAACTAATATAATTATTTCATCGTAACTTATTTGAGAGATAAATCATGGCTAAAGATAAAACTTTATATGTAATCGTTGGAGGAACATCCGGCATTGGTGCTGAATTGGCCCAACAACTAAAAACAGAAGGGCATCAAGTGCATGTTGCGAGCCGTCAAACTGGATTAGATGTGTCTGATGAACATTCTGTGCGTCGTTATTTCGAATCTATTGGCAACTTTGATCATTTAATCATGACAGCAGGTTCATATGCACCATCAGGGAAGGTCCAAGATGTTGAACTAGCACAAGCAAAAGCGGCTTTTGATACCAAATTCTGGGGAGCAATTAATGTTGCCAAACATGCGGCGCAATATATTAAACCAAGTGGTTCAATGACGCTGACATCAGGGGTGTTATCGCGAAAAGTTGTCGCTAACACCTATGTAAAAACGGCTATCAATGCGGCTATTGAAGCAACCACAAAAGTGCTAGCAAAAGAATTAGCCCCCATCCGTGTCAATGTAGTTAGCCCAGGTTTAACGAAAACTGAAGCATATAAAAGCATGAGTGCTACCGATAGAGATGCCATGTATGAACAAGCACAGAATAACCTCCCTGCTGGAAAAGTTGGTGAAGCTAGTGATATTGCCATGGCTTATCTGTTTGCGATTCAAAATACCTATATGACAGGTTCCGTTCTTGATGTTGAAGGCGGTGCTCTATTGGGGTAACCCCATCACACGTAATCATTTTAATTAAACGGTGCATAAGAAGGATCTATGAATAAAGAAAAAATGCCTATCCAAGTGTGGATATTAACTCTATCAGCATTTGCTATTGGAACAGCCGAATTTGTTATTGCCGGTATATTACCTCAAGTTGCTCAATCTTTATCTATTACCGAGGGGCAAGCTGGCTACTTAATTAGTGCTTATGCACTTGCCATTGTGTTTGGTGGTCCGTTACTGACCATTTATTTAGCACAATTTAAAAAAAGAACGGTATTAGCAAGTTTAATGGTCTTGTTTATCATCGGGAACATACTGTCTGCCTTGTCACCCAACTACCCTATTCTTATGATTAGCCGTGTTGTTACAGGTTTAGTCCAAGGTCCTTTTTATGGTATCGGTGCTGTCGTCGCAACAAACTTAGTGTCTAAAAAAATGGCAGGGCGTGCAGTTGGACAAATGTTTGCTGGGTTAACTCTAGCGAACGTTTTAGGTATCCCTATCGGTACCTGGATCGGGATTCAATATGATTGGCACACTACATTTTTAGCTGTCGCGGCATTAGGGGTCATATCCTTATTCTTTATCTTTTTTGCTATTCAATCGCGGGAGATTAGCGAAAGTAAGAATGTGAAAGAGCAATTAGCTGCCTTCAAAAACCCTATGTTGCTTATTAGCCTAGCTATCACTATTTTCACTTGGTCTGGGTTCATGACGCTATATGGTTATATTGCGCCTATCGCTATACATATAACAGGTTTTAGTGAAAGTTCGATGACATGGATCTTTGTGATTATTGGTATTGGATTAATTGCAGGTAATAGCTTAGGAGGACAATCCTCAGACAAGAACTTACAAAAAGCATCAATATTCTGGGCCACCGCTATGATCATGTCACTAATTTTGGTTGGTTGGACCATAGAAAGCAAAACCTTATTTTTAATCAGCGCTTTTTTGTTTGGGATCGCCTCTTTCGCGAATGTGCCGACTATGCAACTTCGAGTGATGAATTACGGTGGTAAAGCTCAAGAGTTAGCAGCAACGGTCAATATCTCTGCGTTTAACTTAGCAAATGCTTTTGGTGGTTTCTTAGGGGGCGTTATTCTTGATAGTAAAATGGGAGGAGCAATGATCCCTTACGCTGCCATTATCGTCCCTTTAATAGGATTACTATTCATAACCAAGATGAATAAAAAAGAAAATAAACAATCTGTATTAGTCCCAAGCTAAAAAATAATTAAAGAAACAGACAAAGTTAGGAACGGTTATTTTACTTTCAATATTTATTAATGACTAACTTAAATAAATTGATAACCAAGGAGGGATTGTCAGAATAATCGACACTCTGGTTTGTGAATTATTTTTCACATTAAAGCTAACCTCTTACAATAAAACCACAAAATTCATTGATCATAATGATGCAGAAATTATAGAAGGAACCTACTAATGAATATCGATAATATGAAGGCAATTGGTTTTAAAGAATCTAAACTTATCCAAGACCCTACAAGTCTTTTTGAATTTGAAATGGCTTTACCACAATTAAACGAGTTTGATCTGTTAGTTAAAATCTCAGCGGTTTCAATTAATCCCGCAGATACAAAAATTCGAATGAGAGCCGCTGCAGATAAAACACTTGAGCAACCTCGAGTTCTTGGTTTTGATGCTGTTGGTGTAGTGGTAGCCGTTGGAAGTAATGCAACGAATTTTCAAGTTGGTGATCGCGTGTTTTATGCTGGTGATGTTACTCGGCCGGGAACAAATTCAGAGTACCATGCTGTAGACTCTCGTATAGTAGCTCTCGCCCCGAAACGTTTAACGGATGCAGAATCAGCTGTACTTCCATTAACTTCTTTAACGGGGTGGGAGGCGATGTTTAATCGTCTAAAAATAACCCCAGATGAACGTAAAACTCTACTAATAATAGGTGGAGCTGGTGGGGTTGGTTCCATCAGCATTCAATTAGCAAAGCAATTGACGAACCTAACAATAATTGCAACTGGCTCACGTCCTGAAAGTCAGGAGTGGATCAAACAAATGGGGGCTGATTATGTAGCAGACCACCATAACTTGATTCACTCTGTAAGAGAGCTAGGTTTTGATACCGTCGATTATATTTTTAATACTGCTGATACTCTAGGTCATTGGGACTCTATGGTGGAACTTATCGCTCCCCAAGGAATGATTTCATCAATTGTAGAATTCGATGGTGGAGTTGATTTAAGTAAACTACAAGGTAAATCAGTTGGATTTATTTGGGAGTTGATGTTTACCCGTTCGATTTATAAAACTGAGGATATGTATAAGCAAGGTGATATTTTGAAACAGGTAGCAAACTTAGTGGATTCAGGTCGACTTGTTTCAACGCTGACGAAAGAAATTTATGGATTCAGCGCCGATACATTAAAAGAAGGACATGCTCTAGTAGAAAGCGGAACCATGATAGGTAAAGTTGCTATTGATTTTGAAGAGTAATTAAATATGTGACAACGTTGTTTGATATTAACACTCTTCAAAAGACCGAAGCCATACTTAACTAATATGCATGAATTAAGGCCTTAAAGCCCAGATAAAAAGTCCCCGATACACTAGGATATATCGGGGGCTATTCGCAGGTTTCCTCTGAACGCCTCAAACAAAATTATTGATTCATTCTTACATACAACCTTTGTTCTAATTGAGATTGATTCGAAATGACTATAAGGCTACACCATATTTAAAAATAACTAAGCCCACTCTATTACCTTCTAATATTGTCAACGTACCGATATCGTCTCACTAGCATTTTTTATGTACTCTGAAACATCTAAATTGCACCAGTATTATACAAACTGCACCAAAAATAACACACCACGTCACGTCATACCTCAATACTAACCTTAAACCTCATTCATTTTCATGATGGCACAATTGTTGCTTTTAATATTACAGGTGAATCATTCGTTTCACATTGATTAAGGAAGACCAACATGAAACTCATTTCAAACAAACTCACTTTAGCCTTATTGGCAACTCTCTTTTCTTTAATGTCTATGTTTGCTCATGCAGACAAGCTCAGTGATATCAAAAAACGTGGTGAATTGATTGTGGCAGTACCACAAGACTTCCCTCCTTTTGGATCCGTTGGTACAGACCTAAAACCACAAGGGTACGATATTGATACGGCGCAATATCTAGCAGAAGCCTTGGACGTAAAGCTAAAACTCATTCCCGTGACTAGTGCAAACCGCATTCCTTACCTACAAACAGATAAAGTCGATCTTGTCATTTCAAGCCTAGGTAAAAACCCTGAGCGAGAAAAAGCCATTGATTTCACAGATGCTTATGCGCCATTTTTCCTTGGTGTATTCGGTGCTTCAGGTGAAGAAGTAAAATCAGCCGAAGAGCTAAAAAGTAAAACCGTCGGTGTAACACGCGGCTCGGTTGAAGATATTGAACTATCTAAAATTGTAGGTTCAGATGTCACCATCAAGCGTTTTGAAGACAACAATGCGACATTATCTGCTTATCTATCAGGTCAAGTTTCATTAATCGCTACAGGTAACTTAGTCATCACTGAAATCGCAACTCGTTATCCAGACAAAGCGCCTGAAACCAAATTCATGCTAAAAAATTCACCTTGCTACATTGGTGTTAAAAAAGGCGAAAAGGATTTTGTTCAGCAGATTAATCAGATCATTGCTAAAGCTAAAACTGATGGCGAGTTCGAAACCCTCTCTCAAAAATGGTTAAAAGCCTCCTTCCCAGTGGAATTAATGTAACGAATTAGGAGGTTTCATGTATCAGCTTGATTTCCAAAGTTTATGGCCATATTTACCTGAGTTTTTCTCTGGAATGTTAACTACTATCGAAATAACCGTTTTATCCACGTGTTTAGGGTTATTACTCGGTACAAGTTTAGCGACAGCAAGAACAAGCAAGACAAAACTACTGTCAG
Source organism: Vibrio algivorus (assembly GCF_030161215.1). Classification (NCBI taxonomy): domain Bacteria; kingdom Pseudomonadati; phylum Pseudomonadota; class Gammaproteobacteria; order Vibrionales; family Vibrionaceae; genus Vibrio; species Vibrio algivorus. The sequence continues at coordinate 495,971 of NZ_BSPV01000003.1, read as the reverse complement.
GGTTTGCTGCAAGCTACATTGAAGTGATCAGGAATACGCCTTTTATTGTGCAACTCTTTTTTATCTTCTTTGGGCTACCGACTTTAGGGATCAAGCTATCGGCATGGCAAGCTGGGGTTATTGCAATGGTGATCAACCTCGGCGCCTATAGTGCTGAAATTATTCGTTCAGGCATTCAAGCAACCCCAAAGGGCCAATGGGAAGCTGGAAGAACACTCGGCCTAACAAAACGACAAATATTCATTCGTATCGTGCTACCACCAGCCTTTCAAAAGGTTTATAGCGCAATTGTTAGTCAGTGCATTATTGTAATGTTGGGCTCCGCTGTACTGTCGCAGATTTCAGTGGAAGACCTAACCTTTGCTGCCAACTTTGTACAATCTAGAAGCTTTTTAAGTTTTGAATCCTACATATTAACAGCAACTATTTATCTCTTTTTATCCATAGCCATGCGCCAAGTTTTCTATGGACTAAAACGCATTATGTTTAAAAATCCAGCATTATCATAAGGACTGACTATGACTTCATTTACTGACTGGGACATATTAAGAAACTTATTGTTTGCCGCTCGATGGACACTATTGTTATCTCTTTTGGCTTTTCTTTTAGGTGGATTACTAGGGGCTACATTAACTTTTATTCGTTCATTAAAACGCCCAATGTTTAACTGGATAATTAATATTTATGTCGAAATATTCCAAGGTACACCATTATTAATGCAAATGTTTTTAGCTTTTTTTGGCTTATCACTGATTGGTATCGAAGTCAGTGCATGGACCGCAGCTATTTTATCTTTAACACTCTTTAGTGCCGCATTCCTTCATGACATATGGAGAGGGTGTATTGAGTCACTACCAAAAGGACAATGGGAGGCCTGTCGAACTATTGGATTAACTTATACCCAAACCATGCGCTACGTCATTGTGCCTCAAGCATGGCGGATGGCTATTCCATCCACCGTTGGCTTTTCTGTCCAAATCGTAAAAGGAACCGCGCTAGCTTCCATTATTGGATTTGTCGAACTCACCAAAGCTGGCACCATGCTAAACAATGCAACCTTTCAACCATTTAAAGTTTTCGCCATGGTTGCAATTTTATACTTTGTTATTTGTTTCCCTCTTTCTTTATTTGCTCGTCACTTGGAGTCAAAAAATTATGCCTCTCGTTAGTATTGATAAAGTCCATAAATTTTATGGCGACAACCATGTTTTAAAAGGTGTGGATTTAAAAATTGAGCCAGGTGAGGTGATCTCTATCATTGGGCGAAGTGGGTCTGGAAAAAGTACACTTTTAAGGTGCATTAATGGGCTCGAAGAGTTTCAAGAAGGTGCGATTATTGTCGATAGTCAGGCAGTTGAAAATGACGAACACAAGCTCCGAGAACTTAGTCGTAGTGTGGGTATGGTGTTTCAAAACTTTAACCTTTTCCCTCATATGACAGTTGGCGAAAATGTCATGCTGGCACAAAAGTTAGTATTAAATAAATCAGATAAAGATGCCAAATTGACTGCGCAAGGACTACTGCAAAAAGTAGGGCTCGGGGACAAATTTGATGCTTTCCCGACCAGCTTATCAGGGGGACAGCAACAGCGAGTGGCTATTGCTCGTTCGCTGGCAATGTCACCTAAGGTTTTATTATGCGATGAAATTACCTCTGCGCTCGATCCTGAGCTTGTGGGTGAAGTTCTCAAAGTCCTAGAGCAACTAAAAAAAGAAGGAATGACGCTTATTCTTGTAACTCATGAAATGAATTTTGCACGTGATGTCGGTGATAAAGTCGTGTTTATGAATCAAGGTAAAGTGTGGGAAATGGGCGATAGTAAAAAAATATTCGCTAGCCCGCAGACATCTGAATTACAAAACTTCTTATCTGCCGTGTTATAAACCTATGGAACGTTATATAAACTTAAAGCTTAAAATTCAAGAAGCTTATGGCGATTTCAGTAGTGGGCACACAAAGGTTGCAGATTATATTCAATCGAACCCAGAGCAACTACTCATTCAGTCTACGAATGAAATTGCTCAATATTGTGAGGTTTCAAAAGCAACCGTAAGCCGCTTCGTAAGAAAGCTGGGGTATGAAAACCATCAAGAGCTGAGAAATGAATTATTGAATGTCAGAGAGCAAGGCGTTCCAATGATCATTCAATCAGAGATCAGCAATATCTTACAAGCCGATATTGCTGCGCTCTATAAACTCAATGAACAACTCGAAGAGCTCGATATAACCAACATCGTTGAAGGCATAGCCAAAGCCAGAAAGGTCGTTATCGTAGGTTATAGAAATAACTATCCTGTTGCCTTACATTTTAGACAACAACTGCTGCAATGCAGAAACAATGTCATTGTTGTACCTGTCGCCGGCCAGACTGTAAGTGAAGAGCTCGTTGATATCACAGAAGACGACTTCATCATTTTATTTGGTATTAGGCGTCGCACGAAAAGCTTTAATAGCCTTCTTTCCTACCTAAAGCCCTATAATCATTTATTGATTTCAGACCAATCAGGGCAAAAATATGCCCAACAATGCCGTTACTTTCTGCTATGCCCCATGAATACTCAAGAACCTCTAGACAGCTATTCAACCCCAATGGCTATTGTATCCTTTCTAAGTAACCACATTTACCGGTATTTAGGGCAACAGGCAAATACACAAAGTGTTCTCGTGTCGAATCTATATAGAGAGTTAGACGAATTAGAATAGATAGAGCACAAACTTTATTACCCCGTCAAATCATCTCCCCCGAATAAATGTTACTCCCATCACAATATGAACCTAATATTAAAATTCAATAAATATCCTATTTCATAAAAAACCTCAAAATTAAAATAAACATTAATAAACAACAGCTTAATTAAATTATAACAACAAGAATAAGTGATGAAGGTCACAAAATTAAGCATTGATTTTTTAAATCACAGTCGAATATGGTGATAACCTAGATCAATTATGTGATTTAATTCAAAAAAATAATCCCGATAAAAGCCAAAATTAATACATCAACAGTTAGGAGGGATTATGAAAATAGCAATAGCAATCAGTGGTGGAGATGCCGTTGGTATAAATAACTTCCTATTACAAATAGCGAGACTCACAGAAGCAGAAATATTCCTTTATGACGGAGGAATAAATGGCCTAATAAAAAATAAGGTTAAGAAAACCAATTATTGTGATCTAGTTGATTATGCATCCTCAGCAATGCCGATATTAAAATCAGGAAGAACTAAAAATAAACCCATCGAAGATGAATACATTAAAATAGTGAAAAATCTCAACAAAATTAAAATCGATGCTTTTATATTAGCTGGCGGTGATGGTTCTCTACAGTTTTTAAATAAATTATCTCTTTATGGGATTAATTGCTTCGGTGTAGGAATGACTATCGATAACGATGTGAGTGGTAGTGAATACACCATCGGATTTGCAACAGCTTGTGAGCAAATAAGAATCGAAGTGCAAAAACTTAGAATGACTGGACGAGCACTTCCTAACCGAATTTTTATGATTGAATTACTAGGGGCTTACTCAGGGGAACTGACATTACAATCATCAATAAAGTCCAATGCCGATATTGCATTAATCCCTGAATACCCTATTACGAATGAAGACTTAGCAAATAAAATAAATCAATTACTTAAGGTTCAAAACTCCGTCATTATTCTGTGCTCTGAAGGGTATACCAAAGAATACTTTCCTGGATTTCAAGGTGCCGTTGATACCGTTATTAAAAATATCGAACCACTTGTTTGCACAAGAATTAGAAAAGCGATCATGGGATTTAGTTTACGTTCAGGTGAACCTTGCTGTGAAGAAATATATCAAGGAACCATCATGGCAAAAGAGGTTATCCGATGCCTGGAATCGGGACTTAATAATAAAGCCATAATTATCAATTCTAGTAATAAAGCAATACCTATTGATTTATCAAGTATACAAAGGAGAAAAAAAGAAAAGGAAGATCACTATGTAAAATTAGCTAAAGAACTAAAAATAATCTAATAAAAAAGGATATAACATGATTAAAGTACTTTGTGTCTGTGGATGTGGCTTAGGCTCTAGTTTTGCAATAGAAATGAGCGCAAAAACTGTGTTAAAGAAATTAGGGGTGGATTTCACTATTGATCATACGGATGTATCTGGTGCAAGTGCATTTGACTACGATGTAATTTTAACTCAGAAAACATTTGCTGATGTTTTAAGCTCTGACGCCACAGAGAATCAATCTTCAAAAATAATATCTTTAAATAAGCTAACTGATAAAAAAGAAATAGAAGAAAAACTTACTCCTTTTTTAAAGATGTAATTAAAAATCCTAATAAAAAATAAAACATAGAGGTTTCTATGAACACTTTTTTTAACTTCATAATCCATGACCTATTAGGTCAAGCATCTATATTAATTGCATTTATAGCAATGCTTGGTTTAATACTACAAAAAAAATCCTTTGGTAAAACAGTCGAAGGTACATTTAAAACTTTACTAGGTTTTTTAGTCATGATGGCGGGAATCAATATTATTGTTGAGACCTTGACCTTCTTAAACCAAATATTTACTCATGGTTTTGGCATGACTGGTTACATTACCGATGTAGCTGCCATTGCTGGCCTCGCAAATCGAGAGCTAGGCTCAGAAGTCGCACTCACGCTACTCGTTATTTTCATTACCAATATCATTATTGCTCGCCTAACACCTTGGAAGTACATCTTCCTAACTGGACAGGCGCTTTTATGGATGGCAACGATTGGGGCTGTCATTGGTTACAAAGCAGGTTTAACAGGCCTACCTCTGATTTTAACTGGTGGAATATTTGGTGGGATCATGGCGGTTGTCATGCCTGCAATCGCTCAACCAATTGTAAGAAAGATTACTGAATCGGATGACGTTGCCTTAGGTCACTTCTGCACTATCGGTTATTTAGTACAAGCCGCAGTCGCCAAAGTCGTTGGCAAAAATTCAAAGTCTATTGAAGATATCGAGCTTCCGGATGGTTTCAAATTTTTAAATGATACATATTTATCAATGGCTGTAGTGATGGTTCCTATGTACCTTATTCCAGCAGTTGTAGCTGGCCCAGAATACATCGCACCTATGGCAAATGGCATTAATTACCTTATGTATGCCTTTATGCAATCTATTACCTTTGTTGCAGGCGTGTTTGTTCTATACGCAGGGGTCCGTCTATTGCTGAATGAGCTTGTACCTGCATTCCGTGGGATTGCGATGAAACTTGTGCCAGATGCCAAACCCGCTCTTGATTGCCCAGTGCTCTTTCCATATTCACCAAATGCCGTCATCGTCGGTTTCTTATCGACAACCGTTGGTTCGATTATTGGGATGCTTGTGTTCCCTATGTTTGGTCTCGCGATGATCTTGCCTGGCCTATTGACGAACTTCTTTGCTGGTGGCACCGCAGGTATTTTCGGAAATGCTATGGGAGGTAGAAGAGGTGCGATTATTGGTGGAGTAATCCATGGATTATTTATTACCTTCCTACCTGCAATCTTAATTCCATTACTTGAAAGCTATGGCTTTGTTGGAGTGACCTTTAGCGACTCAGATGTCATATCGACGGGCTTATTACTTGGCAATGCCTTCAACGGAAATTGGACCTTTGTCGTCCTATTCACCGCTTTCATCATCGCCATTACATATTTTGTTCACCGTAGTATCAATAATGAAACTAAACAAAAGGAATTAACAAATGAAACTGTATAACTTCACTGAGTTAAGAGCTATTGCAAAAGAAAGAAAATTCCAAGCTATTGGCTCATTTAATCTTCACTGTTTAGAAATGTTACCAGCATTCTTTAAGGCCGCGAAAGAGACAAACTCACCATTGATGATCCAAATCTCAACCGGGACCGCTCAATTTTTAGGCTATGAGTTGATTGTGGATTCAATTAAGTCTCTTTCCAAAACATTAGATGTGCCAGCTTGTTTACATTTAGATCACTGTTCAAATATTGACGATATTAAAAAAGCAATAGACACAGGCTTCAGCTCTGTTATGTACGATGGCTCACACTTACCTTTAGAAGAGAACATCGCTAATACTAAAATTGTCATCGAATATGCTCATCCTCGAAATGTCACAGTGGAAGGAGAGTTAGGCGCAATTGGTGGTAGTGAAGATGGCAAAGCAGTTGCAGAAAGCGATATCGCATTTACAACACCAGAAGAAGTCCAAGCTTTTGTTGATGGCACAAATGTCGATATGCTAGCGATTTCAATTGGCACAGTACATGGTTCATATACTGCAAAAACCAACATTCAACATGAATTACTAAACCGAATAACTCAGTTAACTAAAACACCACTAGTACTGCATGGAGGCACAGGAGTAAGCGATGAAGACATGCGTTTGGTTGTCGCTAGCGGAATTGAAAAAGTGAACGTAGGTACGGAAATGAATGTTCAGTGGGTAGGTAATGTGCAAAAGACCTGTGCAGAAGGCAAAGTGGATGACAGTGTACGTAAATTCTTAATCCCAGCGAATAATGCGGTACAAGAAGTTCTTAAACAAAAAATTCAGCTGTTCCAATAATTCTAAGCCAACACAGAGTCATAGCTGCCAGTTAATCTGGCAGCTGATTAAGGAATAATTATGTTTAAAATGATCCAATCCATGTTTCAGACAAAACCTAATCCGGCTCAACATGCCTCAAAAGGCGCACCAATCGATGCGTTCACTGCCGAAGAAATTGAGCAAAAAATTCAAGCTTTAGAAGAAAAGTTAAAGCTAGACGAAGCAAGTTTTGACACTCAAAAACAACTCATGATTGAGTACAATAAAGCGCTCAAAGTATTCGCTAAAACGCCAAGCTACAAACATAAAATCGATGATCTGTTTATCAAAATTGATGAGCTTAGAAACGCCACAAGAAAAAATTTTTAGGCCAGATATGAATATAAAAGAATTGTTAATCGAATCAGAAGCCATTCAAATTGGGATCAAAGAGTCCAATTGGGAAGATGTTATCCAATTAGCCGCGAAACCATTAATCAAAAATGGCTATTTAACAGAAGCCTATGCAAAGTCCGTAATTGAAAGTACCCAAAGTAATGGTGCTTATTATGTCTTCGATGAAGGCATAGCCATTCCTCATGCTAGACCCGAGTGTGGGGTGATCAAAAACTGCTTCAGCTTAGTTTTGCTCGAAAAGCCCATCTCATTTAATGGTAGCGTGCCAGCCGATATCATAATCATGTTTGGTGCAACAGATAGCAATGGCCACATAGAACAAGGTATTGGTTCTATCGTTTCCATGTTAGATGACGAGGACAAAATACAAGCTATTAGACAGGTGACTTCCCAACAACAATTACTGGAGTTGATATGAGCGAAAAGACAAACCAAACAGGCAAAACGATTATTTTAGTTAATGGTGTACCGGCCTCTGGCAAAAGTTCTGTCGCACATAACATCGCTAATCATTTTAACCTCACATACCTAGCTATCGATACAATAAAAGAGCCGTTCATGACGACGGTTAAAGATTACAATCGCGAGATAAATCGAGAGCTAGGTAAAGCGGCATACAACGTTATATGGGATATCGTCAAGCAGGCCCCTGAACATCATACTTTTGTAATTGATGCTTGGTTCGGATTCCAACCTAAAGCGCTCCTTATCGAATACTTGAATCAAGCAGGGGTAGAAACCGTTATTGAAGTGTGGAACCAAATATCTGGCTGTACAGCCGCGAAAAGGTATGAAAATAGGATCCCGTACCGTTCGGATAAACACCCAAGGCATGAATATTTACCAGAGTTGGTTACCTTGGCAAATAATGCAAAACCTATGGAAATTGGAAAAACCATAACCATCGACCAAGATAAGCCACTAGATATGGCAGCATTATTCACTAACCTTTCAAAACTTCTCACCTACCCTATTCAACAAAGGGCATAAATGTATAACAGCCTCATATACAGAGGCTGTTATCGTTACTATTCCATTTTTTTTGCTTTACGACCTACCGAAATAGCCAATTATCAACCACACTAAAATATGTCAGTTTAGAGAAAACACTAAAACACTGACGAGACACAAGCTCAACTAAGACTTTTGCACACCTTTATAACCTTAGTTGCTCTGCTTGTTACAAACTCTTGGCTTTAGTTGCAGACCTCCCCACCCTTGCAGCTAAAGCCAATTTTTGATCATGAGTCACGAGGGATCCCGATGACCAATACACATTCAAAAACACTACAGCTTAATCATTCCATTTCCATTCTCAGTAGCGTTAGCAGACATTCTTTTATTAACCACTCCCCTATCAAAAAGGCCTTGCTCACCGTTGTCTGCTTATTTAGTGCTAGCACCTATGCGCAAACCCCTGCTATTTATTCAAGCGAAAGCATTCACCATCCAATTTGGGCTGAGCATGGCATGGTCGCGAGCCAAGAAGAATTGGCTTCAAAAATTGGTGTTGAAATCCTAAAACAAGGTGGCAATGCTGTGGATGCAGGTGTGGCCGTCGGCTTTGCTTTAGCTGTCACACTACCGCGCGCTGGCAATATTGGTGGCGGTGGTTTTATGATGATTTACGATGCGAAAAAGAAACGCACTTTTGCCCTAGATTATCGTGAAATGGCGCCTTCGAAAGCGTATAAAGATATGTACCTTGATGAAAATGGCAATGCAGTTGAAGAACTGTCTCGCTTTCATGGTTTAGCCGTGGGTGTGCCGGGTACAGTAGCTGGTTTAATTACTGCTTTAGAAAACTACGGCAGTATGGATTTAAAAACCGTGATGACCCCAGCCATTAAACTAGCGGAACAAGGTATTATCGTTACTCCTGATTTATATACCTCACTACAAAGTGCCAAAGAACGCCTACAAAAATGGGATAGCAGTAAGCCAGTATTCTTTAAAGATGGCGGTAAATCAGACTACCAAATCGGTGATAAATTCATTCAAACCGATCTCGCAAACTCCTTAAAATTGATTGCAGATAAAGAGCGTGATGGTTTTTATAAAGGCAAAACCGCCAAAGCAATTGCCGATTCCGTTACCGCTGCTGGCGGCTTAATGACAATCGAAGATTTAGCAAGTTACAAAGCGGTGATTCGTGAGCCTGTGATGGGAAATTATCGCGGTTACAGTATTGCTTCCATGCCGCCACCATCATCGGGTGGTATTCATATTATTCAAATCTTAAATATTTTGGAAAACTACCGAATCGGTGAAATGGGCCATAACACAGCAGAAACAATACATGTAATGGCTGAAGCAATGAAACTCGCTTATGCAGACCGTGCAGAATATCTAGGTGATCCCGACTTTGTAAAAGTACCAAGCAAAGGACTGACTAATAAAGACTATGCCCATAGTTTGCAACAACAGATTTCACAAGATAAAGCTCGTCCAGCCAAAGAAATTAAACATGGCCAACCGATGCCATATGAAAGCGATCAAACAACCCACTTCTCTGTCATGGATAAAGATGGCAACGTGATTTCTAACACCTACACTTTAAACTTCTCTTACGGTACTGGCATGGTCGCCAAAGGTACTGGCATTTTACTTAATAACGAGATGGATGATTTTTCTGCCAAGCCAGGTGTGCCGAATGGTTACGGTTTAATTGGCGGTGAGGCCAATGCGGTAGAAGGCGGCAAGCGTCCTCTTTCTTCTATGAGCCCAACCTTAGTGTTTAAAAATGGTAAGCCTATACTGGCAACGGGTAGCCCGGGTGGTAGCCGAATTATTACTACAACCCTACAAATCATCATGAATGTCATAGATCATAATATGAATATCGCCGAAGCGACCCATGCAGTACGTGTTCATCATCAATGGTTGCCTGACGAACTACGTATTGAAAAAGGCTTGAATCAAGACACTATTAAACTGCTACAAGCTAAAGGGCAAAACGTCGTCGAAAAAAGTGCAATGGGGAGTACTCAATCTATTATGCATACTGAAAAAGGATTCTTTGGAGCTTCCGATCCAAGAACGCCAAGCGCATTAACAACCGGATATTAAGGAGTACAGCATGAAAAAATGGACAACAATGATACTGAGCACTCTGGCACTATTAAGCCCAGTTCTCGCTTGGGCGAATGAAGATAACGGCCTAGTACAATTGCAAAGTCAACATAGTGTGCAAGAAACATCAGATAAACTCGTTAACGCCTTAAACTCAAAAGGAATGACCGTTTTTGCACAAGTTGATCACGCTGCTGGTGCAAAGAAAGTCGATATTGAATTACGCCCAACTCAAGTGATCATTTTTGGTAACCCGAAAGTCGGTTCCCCACTCATGATTTGCCAACAATCCGTCGCCATTGATTTACCGCAAAAAGCGCTGATTTCCGAAGATGAAAGCGGAAAGGTTTGGTTAACGTATAACGATCCTAAATACTTAGCTTCACGCCACCAGATCCAAGGTTGTGACGAGGTATTGGATAAAGTATCTAACGCCTTAGCGAACTTTGCTAAAGCGGCAACGCAATAACCTTAACTCTTTTAATCTTAAATATTTTTTGAGGTTTACGGCTCTAAAATAAGCTTATCTTGAATAAAATCTAGAAATAGTGAAATTCTTGACGCTAATGCACTTTGTTTATAATACACCGCTTGTATCGATTCTCTTCGGTTTGGGTGGTGTATGGCATTAGGTAGAACCTCAACTAACGTCCCATCCGCTAATTCTTTATGAATCATGTAATACGACAAGGTGGTAATCCCCATTCCATTAACACACAGCTGTTTTATGACCTCACCACTACTGGCTTTCAATTCAAAATTGAGCACATTATTAGGTTCTTTTAAGTACCAATTATTCAAGTGAGAGGCGTGTGAAAAGCCAATAAGAGTATGTTCGGACAATTGCTGACTATGTGTTGGTGTGCCGTTAACTTGCAAATAATCTGGACTTGCCACCAGCACTAATGGACTTTGTCCTAACACCCTTGAATGCAAGGTTGAATCTTTTAAATCCCCGATTCGAATAGCCACATCGACCTTGTTATCTAATAGATCAACAACCGTATCATTGGTTGTAAGCTCCAACTCTACTTTCGGGTAGCAGGTTCTAAACTCTGGTAATAACGGCCCTAATTGATGGATCATAAAAGCGAATGCGGCATCAATTCTTAACTTACCAACGGGCTCGGTTTGATGGGACAGTAAATGCTGTTGGCCAAGTTCAAGTGTATTTAAAGCCTTTTGCACATATCCTTTAAAAACAGCCCCTTCTTCTGTCATAACTAGCTTCCGAGTCGTACGATTAAATAAGGTGGTATCAAGTTGCTTTTCCAATCTGGCTATCGCTCTTGATAACGTAGCAATTTGAATCCCCTCCTTTACCGAGGCCTTTGAAAAACTTTCACTTTCCGCCACCGCCAGAAAAGCCATTAAATCTTCTGTCTTAATCATTTACGAATGCTCTTTCATATACCGTAATAAGAGAATACATTTATTGCATATCAATCAAAAGTAATTTGTATCTTTTGATATTAATGAAAAGATAATACTCTGATACCATGCTTGTATTCATAAGAAAACAAATAGTAGGAATCCCATGTCAAAGTCTCTTTTTACGCCAATCCAATTCGGTGATTTAACCTTAAACAACCGTATCGTCATGCCACCAATGACTCGCTCTCGCGCTAAAGATGGCTGTGCTAATGCCATGATGGCAGAATATTACGCACAACGCGCAGAAGCAGGACTTATCATTTCTGAAGGCACACAGATCTCACAACTCGGTCAAGGTTATGCGTGGACACCGGGTATTTATTCTCCTGAGCAAGTTCAAGGTTGGAAACTCGTCACTGATGCTGTACACGCAAAAGGCGGTAAAATATTCGCTCAACTTTGGCATGTAGGTCGAGTCACTCATCCAAGTAACACTGGCGGTGTACAACCTATTTCGTCCAGCGAACAAGCCGCTAAAGGCGTAAAAGTATTCATTGATGAAGAAGACCAACCAAACTTTGTCGATACGGTATTGCCAAGAGCAATGACTCATGACGATATTGCACACGTAAAAGCAGAATTCCACCAAGCGGCGTTAAATGCCCTAGAAGCTGGATTTGATGGTGTTGAATTGCACGCGGCAAACGGCTACTTAGTCAATCAATTTATCGATTCAGAAGCCAACCTTCGCGATGATGAATACGGTGGCAGTACTGAAAACCGCCTGCGTTTCCTAGGAGAGGTGGTCGATCAATTGGTTTCGGTCGTGGGTAAAGAGCGCGTCGGTGTCCGTCTTGCCCCATTCACTTGCTTAAATGGCACAGTAGATTCCGATCCTGAAGCGACTTATATCGAAGCGGCGAAATTACTAAACAGCAAAGGCATTGGCTACATCCACATTGCAGAAGTGGATTGGGATGACGCTCCTGATACCCCAATCTCATTTAAGCAAAACCTACGTCAAGCTTTTGAGCAAACCATCATTCTAGCGGGTAAATATAACCCAGAAAAAGCCCAACAAGCTTTAGAGCAAGGTTTTGCCGATATGGTAGCGTTTGGTCGTCCATTTGTGGCAAACCCAGATTTAGTCACTCGAATCAAAAACCAGTACCCACTCGCCGAGCATAACCCAGATACGTTGTTTGGTGGCGCTGAGCAAGGGTTAACCGACTACCCTGTGTATTCTGAAGCTTAAGGGGATCCAATGAACAAACACAATATCGTAATCAACACCCAAGCTTGGTGTGTGGAATCTCAAACCAATCAGTTAAAGCTATCTGACAAAGCGCTTGAGCCTTTAGCGAGTGATGAAGTTCAAATTGAAAATCATGCCATTGGTCTTAATCCCGTTGATTTCAAAGTCATTAACAACGGTGTGTTAAGTGATGGACAAGTAGCGGGCGTTGATGGCGCAGGAATGGTAACCGCTGTCGGTTCAAGTGAGCTTTCTCACCTTATTGGCACTCGTGTGGCTTATCATCAAAACCTGCATTTGAACGGTAGCTTTGCCAAGCACATTAACATTAAAGCAAAGGTGATAATCCCGCTCCCAAACAAAATAAGCTTTGAAGTTGCAGCGAGCCTACCTTGTCCATTGCTCACTGCTTGGCAGGCTGTCGATAAACTGCCAATCAAACCAAATAGGACTGTTTTGGTAAGCGGTGCCTCTGGTGCTGTGGGGCGTTATTTAATTCAGTTATTAAAACACAAAGGATTCAACGTTGTTGCAACGGCAAATCCAAATCGCCACCCACAACTTGAAGAGCTTGGTGCTCAACAATGCTTCTCAATGGACGAAACATTTAGCGACAGAACATTTTTCGCCGTTATAGACACTCGTTCACGAGAAACCGCTAAGCAACTCGCACCAACCTTGCAAGCCAACGGACATCTCGTTTCAATTTTAGGCAGATTAGAAGAGCAACCTCTGTCAGCCTTTGAACGTTGTATCTCGTTGCATGAAATAGCACTAGGTGCCTTACATCAAGAAGGACTAGATAGCGATTGGCAAGAGTTAACTTCAATGGGGACTGAACTTATGAAGCAAATCTCGAACCAACAAATTATACCAAATCCAATTCATGTGATGGATTTTGCAAAACTTGATCTTGCTATTAATGAATTTGAACATCAAAGAAAAGCACTGAAATACGTCATTCAATGCTAAACCTAATACAATTTATACCGTTATAGGGCATCAATAATGTCAAATATAGAAAACATGCAAATCCCAACACTAGGCGCGGGTACATTTCGCCTCAAAGGTCAAGATGCTTATCAATCGGTTGAGATGGCTCTAAAACTTGGTTATCGCCATATCGATACCGCGCAAATTTATGGTAACGAAGCCGAAGTGGGTCAAGCTATCACTGACAGCCAACTTGATCGTTCAGAGCTGTTTTTAACCACCAAAATTTGGATGGATAAATTCGCTCAAGCCGATTTTTTACCAAGTTTAAAAGAGAGTTTACACAAGCTACAAACGGAGTATGTGGATCTGCTTTTGATCCACTGGCCATTAAAAGATGAATCCGTTTCTATGACGGAATACCTAACTGAGCTGAAAAAAGCACAGGATCTCGGCTTAGCCCGTCACATTGGAGTGTCTAACTTCACTACTGCGCAAATGACGCAAGCCATTGAGATTTTAGGTGACGGTAAGATTTTCACGAACCAAGTGGAAGTTCACCCTTACTTGCAAAATCGAGCCGTAGTTGAGTTTTGTCAGCAACACAACATTTTAGTCACCGCCTACATGCCTTTTGCTTACGGTGATGTGCTAAAAGATGATGTTATTTGTGCCATTGCAAAAAATCCTCAAGCAACCCCAGCTCAAGTAGTACTGGCTTGGATTATTCAACAAGGGTTTGTCACCATTCCTTCCAGCACCAAGGAAAAGAACCTAGCGAGTAACTTAGAATATTCAAAAGTGACACTCAGTGAAGATGACATGAAACAGATCGCCACGCTCGATCGTAATCATCGTCTTGCGAACCCAGATTTCGCACCTGAGTGGGATTAATAATAAAAATTTAGTTTTTATAAAAAAACGCCGTAGACTCACATCTACGGCGTGTATACCTCTAATAATTAATGCTTATGAAACAGCAATAACTAACATATCCCTATTAGCTAAAGACATTAATACACCAAGTAATCACAGGGATTGCCACTATATCAATTAGAACTGCTCCGCATAATGGGGCAATGATAAATGCTTTGTGAGAAAACACCTTATATCTATCACACACTGCCCCCATATTCGCGACGGCATTTGGAGTCGCACCTAATCCGTGGCCAACAAAACCAGAACATAATACGGCTGCATCATAGTTTCCACCAAGCAATCTAAACATAACAAAAACCGCAAGCGCTATGATAATTGCTGTTTGAATGAGTAATATCGTACCTAGCGACCAGCCTACATCAGCTAATTGCCAAAGTTTTAAATTCATCATGGCGATAGTTAAGAAAATGCCCAAGCAAAAATCACCAATAACCGTAATGACGTTATCAGGTAGTTTAATAATTGGTTTAATATCATTAATATTTCGAATTACCAGTGCGATAAACATTGCGCCTACATACGATGGTAATATGATACCCAAATGTATTTTTAGCCACGAACTAAAATATAACCCTAATGACATTGTACATAGTAGAATCGCCGTCACTTTTAATAATAAAGCTCCATCAATAATAGGCTCTACAGTTTTAGGTTTTTGCAAAGATTCTAATTCATGTACATCTTCTGATTTAATTTCAATCTTATGATGCTTAATTAACCAACGAGCAACAGGTGCGCCTAACAAACCACCAGCTATCATTCCAAATGTAGCAGCTGCAATCGCAGCCGTTGCGGCTCCCGAGACACCTAATGCTTCTACTTCAGGTCCGAATGCTGCCGCGGCACCAAATCCACCTTCTAATGATACTGTACCTGCCATCAAGCCAAGAAGTGGGTGTTCTCCTAACATACTCGCTAGACCAATCCCGACCGCACCTTGAATAACCGCTAAAACCCAGCACGCAACTAAATAAACTCCTAATGCTTTACCACCTTTTTTAAGTAAGCCTAAACTCCCCCCCAAACCTACTGTAGCAAAAAACGCAATCATCAAAGGGCTCTGTAGAGCTGTATCAAGAATGATTTCCGTGTTACCAAACTCTCTTAGTATTAAAACCAAAATAGCAAAACCAAACCCACCAAGAACGGGAGAAGGGACACAAAACTGACGAAATATTGCCACTTTTCTTTGTGCAAATATTCCAAGCATTAATAATAATGCCGCAAGCGTCGTTGTTGACAGTACATCCAACGATATAGTATTCATAAACTATCCTTAGTATATTTTCCAGTAATATTTATTTGCGAGAGGCCATTAAAGACAAAAGTCGTGCTGCAACTTTCGCCGTTATATTATCTTTATCTAGTTCTGGATTTAATTCTGCAATATCAGCCATTTTGACTTTATTACTATTTAAAATTTGTTTCAGTCCATGCTCTAAAATCGGTAATTCAACACCTCGACTAGCAGGTGCACTCACACCAGGTGCAACATAGGCTGGCAACACATCAAGACAAATCGTTAAATATAAATAATCCACTTCATCAATGGCTTTATTTATTGCTTTTTCGTAAGCACTTAGATCCCAACTATTAATATCTTCATCAAATACTATGCGTGTATTTAACCTTTCGGCTCTTTCAAATAGTGCTTCGGTATTATTATATTTACTGACGCCTAAACAGGTATAATGAAAAGGCATATTTAAGGTTTCACACAATTTAGCGCATTGATAAAATGGGGTTCCAGACGTCGCCTGTTGATCTTCACGCAAATCTAAATGCGCATCAAAATTAATGATGCCGACTTTCGCTTTAGGATGATGCTTTGAAATATGTTGTACAAAACCGCTAAAACTCGCATAACCAATTTCGTGTCCCCCCCCGATTGCACTGAGCGTATTGTCATTATCTAGAATATCGCACACCTTTGTCGCAAATTGTGCTTGAGATTCTTCCAAGTCTTGATACGTATGTATGTCTCCTGCATCGTATAAAGATCGTTCACTAGACCAGGCAAGGTTTGCTACCGCCTTTCTTATCGCTACAGGACCTTCTTTGGCTCCTACTCGACCTTGGTTTCTCTTTACCCCTTCATCTGACGCAAACCCGATAATCGTCGTGCCTTCTTTTTGTCCCTGATAAGGTGCGATCACTTGATGCCATCGTTTTGCTTTAGTACCTTCACCAAGGTCTACTCGTCCATGCCATATATCCATATTTATAGCTTGTTCCTGTTCACCTTTTTTCATATATCTATTCCCGTAATATATGCGCTAACTTCGTTGCCGCATGACATGTCAATTTAATCCATTGCTGCTGATTTTTTTCTGCTCTCACACTCGGAGCCATTAACGAAATCGAACCGTGTAATTTTTTATTTCCTGTAATGATTGGTGCGCTGACACCCCACACTCCTTCATCAATTTCACTATCAGAAGTGGCATAGTTTTGCTCTCGGATCATTTTCAATTCATGCTCGAGAACATCTGCATTTCTTTCTTTGATTACCCGGCGCCGAGCATCTTCACTCAAATATGCCAAAAGTACTTTAGAACTGGCGCCTTTATACATTGGCTGGGATGCCCCTTTTTGATAACAACATCGCAGAGGCTGGGAGCTATCAATCATGTCAATACATAACACCTGTCCTGCAACAGGCATCATCAAGGCCACACTTTCACCTGTATTATTGGCTAATTCATTCATAAGCGGTCTAGCCCACGAGATTAATGTATTTCCTTGTTGGAAACCTTGGCTTAATTGCACAGCCATAGCGCCAGGAACATACAATCCAATCCCCCTTTCTTGCACTAACGACCACTTAGATAAACTGGTTAAGTGTCTATAAATACTTGAAAGTGGAATTCTCGACTGTAAAGACAACTCTTTGGCTGAAATTGGTCCCCGGCTTGATGCGATCAAAGATAATAAAAAAAATGCTTTTTCTGATGCTGGTATATTCATAACCCTCTCCACATTCATCATCACTTCAAACAAAAAATAACGACAATTAGATTCTCATATTTTAAGAATTTCAGTTCTATATTTGTGATCATTTCTTGATAAAGACAATTTCAACACTAAAAAATGATGCTTATTGTCTATTTAACTAATACAAAAACGCCGCAGACTCTCATCTACGGCGTTTTTGTTATTTTAATATTATGTCGTGAAACTTACCCTTTCACCCCACCTGCGGTTAAACCACCTACCAAGAACTTCTGAGCTAGCAAGAACACTATGGTGATTGGCAATGCTGACAACACAGCGGCGGCGGCAAAATCGCCCCATAAGTAGTTTTGTGGGTATAAGTATTGCTGCATACCCACCGCCAAGGTGTAAGAATCAACATCACGAAGCAGTAATGATGCGACGGGTACTTCGGTCACTGCGGCAATAAATGACAAGATAAACACCACCGCAAGAATTGGCACAGATAAAGGCAACAAGACTAAGCGGAATGCTTGCCAAGGGGTTGCGCCATCAAGGGCTGCCGCTTCTTCTAGTGAGTTATCAATCGATTCAAAATAGCCTTTGATTGTCCATACGTGCAGTGCAATACCGCCCATGTAAGCAAACACCACACCGCCGTGAGTGTTGAGGCCTAAGAATGGAACGTAAGTCCCTAGGCGATCAAACAATGCGTACAATGCGACAAGAGCAAGAACCGCTGGGAACATTTGGAAAATCAGCATAGAGCGCAAAATAACGGTTTTGCCTTTAAACTTCATACGAGCAAACGCATAAGCACAGGTAGTCGAAAGCACCACAATACCAATTGCGGTTAAGCCCGCTACTTTTACCGAGTTCCACAGCCATAGCAAGACTGGAAAAGGCGGTTTAGTGACTGTGCCATCAGCATGTACCACATCAAAACCTAGTGCCAGTTTCCAGTGCTCCAAAGAGGGGTTACGTGGAATCAAATCCCCTGCTGCATAGTTACCTTCACGGAAGGAAATCGCAATCACCATTAATAGTGGGAACATCATTAATGCTAAGAAGAACCACATTCCAATATGCGTTGCCCAAACACGGTACTTCAAAGATTTAGGTTGAACCATAGCCATGTTGAATCTCCTTATTCTGTTTCTAACTTAGTGAACTTCATATTCAGTAGCGATAAGCCGCCCACTAATAAGAAGATAAGTGTGGCAATCGCACCGGCTAAACCGAAGTCTTGACCTCCCGCACCTTCAAACGCAATACGGTAGGTGTAGCTCACTAATAAATCAGTATGACCGGCTGGAACACTGGTGCCAATCATATCTGGCGCACCGTTGGTTAATAGTTGAATCAATACAAAGTTGTTGAAGTTAAAGGCAAAGCTAGCAATTAATAACGGCACCATAGGTTTAACTAATAACGGCAGGGTAATTTTCATAAAGTTATCAATCGGGCCTGCGCCATCCATTGCGGATGCTTCATACAAATCATCAGGAATCGCTTTTAACATCCCCATCGCTAAGATCATCATGTATGGGTAACCTAGCCAAGTATTGACAATAATGATCATGGTTTTAGCAAGGAACGGGTCGGTAAACCAAGCGGGGCTTAAGCCAAACAAGCCTTGCAATAGTTGGTTGATCTCACCAAAACTTTGGTTAAATAAGCCTTTGAATATTAAGATAGAAATAAACGCTGGCACCGCATAAGGCAAAATCAATAGCACACGGTAAACGCCACGGCCTTTCAACGCTTCCCAAGAAACAATTTGCGCTAAAACTACGCCCATTGCCAATGTCAGAACCACGGTTGCTGCTGCAAATACTACTGTCCAAACAAAGATTTTAAAGAATGGCCCTTGAATACCTGGGTCACTGAAAATACGAGTGAAATTGTCAAAACCAATATTAACGATGAAGCCTGGAGTGATGTAGTCACCTATAAACTGACCATCTGCATCGACTGGCTGGTAATAACCAATTTCATAGTTTGGTTTTAACACCTGTTCAGTTTGGTTATTCACTAACGTTTCGCCATCAGCATCTAAGCTATAGAGCGGTTTTACTTGAGCAAATTTACGCAAGCCCGACATCACTAACGCTTCACCATCAGGCGTTTGTACTTCAAGTTGGTTTAATACGTTACGGTTTTGGATCACCGCTTTTAATGGTGCTTTTTTGCCAGGAAGTTCTGTCGCAGGGGTTAATTTAAGATGCCCTTCTAGTTTTTCAACCGAACCATCAGACAAAGAGATCGGTTGAGACACGAGCCAGTGATCATCTTGTTTTAAAGCAATCGAATATACGTCGTCATGTTGACGTAGCTCGAAGGTATAACTGTCACCACTTTGAAAGCTCTGCTCAAGTAATACGCCTTGAGTTCGCTGAAAGCTAAGTTGATTGGCGCCACTATAGTTAGTGAATGCCAGCCCTATGGTATAAATCAATGGGAAAATGATGAACAAGATCATACCCGCGACACCAGGGTAGATATAACGATGAGCATAAGTACGCTTACGAGCAAATACGTACACACCCATTGAAGCAAGCACTAGGGTAAGTAAGGCAAAAGCAAACTCACCACGAGCGTACATCAGTACAATCGCATAGCCATTCAAAAGAGTGATCGCTGAAAGTACGAGCGTTTTCAGCCAAGGAAAAGGACGAGGCGCAGAATGTGGCGCTAGACTAGATGACATAATATTCGCTGACATATTAAATTCCGTTTCTGTATCGAATTGACTTTGCGCACTATGCCACAGAGTAAAATTCGAAAGCTTTTGAAACTGCATAAGTGTTAATTCCAATAACTAACACTATTCCTGGGCTAATAAAGGCATAACCCAAACTAAAGCAGACGGATAACTTACAAAATAGAGGGAGGAGAGACTCCCCTCCCTCAATCCTCAAGTGAGGACCATTTGACCTTATTTGGTCATGCGCTCCGCAACGGTATTTAGCGCTTCTTCTACTGATTGACGACCATTAACTACGTTGCCAATCGCCGCTTTCTCTGCGTACCAGAAGGCTGACATTTGAGAAATGTTCGGCATGATTTCGCCTGTTTCTGCGTTCGCCATGGTTGCCGCAATACGTGGATCTTTAGCTAACTCTTCTTGATAAGAGGTTAAAGCAACCGCACCAAGTGGCGTATCATCATTCACAGCTTTCAAACCATCTCGGGTTAGCATGTAGTTTTCAATAAACTCTACCGCTAAATCTTTGTTTGGTGATGCAGAACTGATGCCTGCCGTTAATACACCTACAAATGGTTTTGAAGGATTACCGTTAAACATTGGCAGTTTGGTTACACCGTAGTTAATACCGGCTTTATCAATGTTTGCCCAAGACCAAGGACCATTGATGGTCATTGCTACTTCGCCTTTATTAAAACCAGATTCCGCAATCGTGTAATCGACATCCGGTGAAATCACTTTTTGATCCACTAGGCCTTTCACAAAGCTCATCGCATTTTGCGCACCTTTGTTATTTACACCGACATCTTTCGGGTTGTAAGCACCATTTTCAAACTTAAACGCATAACCACCATCGGAAGCTAATACTGGCCAAGTAAAGAAAGGTTCAGACAAGTTCCACATAATCGCTTTTTTGCCATCTTTTTGTAGTTGCTTATCTAGTGCTGCAATATCTTCCCAATTTTTTGGCGGAGTCTTAACAAGGTCTTTGTTATAAATAAGAGATAGTGACTCTACCGCTACAGGGTAACCGATGTACTTACCTTCATAAGACACCGCATCCCAAGTAAAATCTGCAAATTTCGATTTAAAATCAGACGATGGTTTTACTTCTGCAAGTAAACCTGCTTGAGCATACCCACCAAAACGGTCGTGCGCCCAAAGAACAATATCAGGACCATCGCCAGTAGAAGCTAATTGAGGAAATTTCTCTTCTAGTTTATCTGGGTGGGATACTGTGACTTTAATACCAGTATCTTCTTCAAACTTTTTACCTACTTCAGCAAGGCCGTTGTATCCTTTATCACCATTGATCCAAATGGTAAGTTGACCTTCTTCTATAGCAGCATGCGCGCTAACACCACTTAAGGCTAGACTACATAAAATGGCAGTATTGAGGACTTTTTTCATTTCCATGATCCTTTCTATTGTTCTTATTTAAGTGCTACGGGCGTCGAAACAAAATGTAGGGTTCGTAACACATGACATACCTTTAATAGGCAAGTAGCCACGTTTGGTATGAAAAAATAATGCGATAATTCCCACATACCTACATCCTCCTAACTTCTACGCCCCCCGCTCACAAGCTGACTTTTGTGACCTAGATTCACAATATTTTTTATCTCAAGCGAAAAATAGACAATAAACGTGAGCGGGCGCACATCATACTCCTGTCTACACCGCCAATTTGAATCTCAATAAAAAAGTGTGATCTATGCACTCATCCCCCTGCGTCCACCAAAAATTAAATGTATAGGGATGAGGTTTATTAGTGTGTTTTCGGTAAGATAAGTCCCATAGTCGCTTTTTGCATTACCTAAGAGAATGTAAATAACGCATTAATAATCAACATGTTTGGATAATAAAAAACATTTAACATTCATTATCTAAACATCGAAAATCTATTAGAAGGAAGACCAGATGACGAGTGTGACTCTACGAAAAGTTTGTAAAGCATATGGAGACAACCTCATTTCTAAAGATGTAGATTTGGAGATCCAAGATGGCGAATTTGTGGTCTTTGTCGGTCCATCAGGTTGTGGTAAATCCACCCTACTACGCTGTATTGCAGGTTTAGAAGATATTACTTCTGGTGAGCTTTTCATCGGTGATACCAAAATGAATGATGTCCCCCCTTCTGAGCGTGGTGTCGGCATGGTATTCCAATCTTATGCTTTGTATCCGCATTTAAACTTATTTGACAATATGTCGTTTGGCTTGAAGCTAGCGAAAGAAGATAAAGCAAAAATCAAATCTCGCGTTGATCATGCAGCTGATATTTTACAACTTGGTCACTTACTAGAACGTAAACCTAAAGCCCTTTCAGGTGGTCAACGTCAACGTGTGGCAATTGGTCGTACTTTAGTCGCGCAACCGGAAGTTTTCTTATTAGATGAACCGCTTTCCAACCTAGATGCCGCGCTGCGTGTTCAAATGCGTATTGAACTAGCCAAGCTACACAAGAAGTTGGGCTGCACTATGATTTACGTCACTCACGACCAAGTAGAAGCGATGACGATGGCGGATAAAATCGTAGTACTAGACGGTGGTAGTGTTTCTCAAGTTGGTAAACCATTAGAGCTTTATCACTACCCTGAAAACCGTTTTGTAGCTGGTTTTATTGGCTCACCAAAAATGAACTTCATTAATGTTCAAGTCAAAGAAGTGGAAGCAGAACGCGTAAAAGTAGAACTGGCTAGCCAAGCCTCATTCTGGATCCAAGTCGACGGTACCGATGTACAAGCTGGCGCACGAATGTCATTAGGTGTTCGCCCAGAGCATTTATTGCCAAGTGGCGAAGGTGATGTGGTGATTCAAGGTAAAGTACAAGTGGTCGAAAAACTCGGTAATGAAACTCAAGTTTACTTAAGCCTTGATAATGTCGATGCTGATTTCATCTACCGTGAAAATGACACTTTAGATGTCGATTCTGGCGATACTTTCCAAATCGGTATTCCAGCCCACCGCTGCCACCTATTCCACAGCGACGGTCGCGCGTGTAAACGCTTATTTAAAGAACGTGGCGTGTAAGCAACATTTAATGTCATAGAAGTGCCTTTTGCCCCAAGCTAATGTTTGTTTGGGGCTTTTTTTGTTCTTAAGCTTCTATACCCAAGTAACAATCCTCATGCCTTTACTCACCATCTTTGATATATTGACCACCTCTTTTCATCCTCCCCTCTTTTGGACGTTTTATGAAGCAGTCTGCTGACAACATTTTTACGCGCCTTCCTATCGTTTTTTCTATTGCCATTTTATGTACTCTTTTATGGGGTAGTGCTTATCCGGCGATCAAAACAGGCTATGCATTGTTATCCATTGAGCCGCATGATGTGGCGTCTCAGATGGTGTTTGCAGGGCAGCGTTTCTTCTTGGCAGGCGTGTTTCTATTTATCATTGCGCGTATTCTTAAAAAACCGAGTATGAATATGACGTTGCCGAAATTTAGCCAGCTGGCAGCATTAGGTTTGAGTCAAACCACGTTACAGTACATCTTCTTTTATATTGGTTTGGCGTACACCACTGGCGTAAAGGCTTCAATCATGAACGCAACTGGTACGTTTTTTAGTGTGCTTTTAGCGCATTTTATTTATCAAAATGACCGCTTAACTCACCGTAAAGCTCTAGGTTGTGCAATTGGCTTTCTGGGCGTGTTTATCGTGAACTTTCATACCTCATTGCTTGATTTTCAGTTTAGCTTAGCAGGTGAAGGCTCGATTGTATTAGCAGCCTTCTTCCTCGCTTCTGCATCTATTTACGGTAAGCGTCTATCTCAAAAAATGGATGCGATGCTTATGGCCGCATGGCAACTTGCTATCGGTGGCGCAGCATTACTGGTGATTGGTTACTTGTCTGGTGGTCACAGCGGTGAATTTCATTTATCTAGCGTGCTATTACTGATCTATTTGGCGCTACTGTCTTCCGCCGCCTTTGCGCTTTGGAGTATTCTTTTAAAATATAACCCTGTTGGCATGATCACTATCTTTAACTTTTTGATCCCAATCTTCGGTAGCTTATTGTCTGCCCTATTCTTAAATGAAAGCATTTTAGAGTGGAAGAACCTTATCGCACTAATTCTGGTCTGCTCGGGTATTTATTTGGTGACTCGTAGTAAACGGCAGTAATGAATATATACGTTTGATTTTAAACCATTGATTAGAATATGTATTGGTACTTAAGGGCAAAAAGAACCACATATATTGAAATTTAAGTTTTTTACTTAACAGTTGAGTTTCGGGAAAAAATAACCATTACAAGTTATTCCGTATCACCATAAGGAAAGATCCAGCTGCTGCTATCCATAGTATTGAATAAGCCTTCATATGTTTTACAAAAAACATTTGGTAAACAAGCCCAATAACCAGTAAAGCCTCAAGCAACACTTGACCAGGAAAAATGACAAGTGCGTAAAGCATACCATAGCCAGGTGCCTGTCCATACACTCGACTGTCAGTACTCATCATCATAGATTCAAGATACAGTTCAAAGCATATAAATACGGTATGATTCAATATTAATAGCGCTAACAGTACTTTCATTTATCTCTCTGTTAATTATCCCAAATGACGCCCTACTTAGTAGGGCGTTTAACATTAGTCTTCAATTTTCTCAAAAGCGTACTTGTCTTTTATATTCCGGTTAAAGTATGAGCCGTGAGATGTTGACCAATAGAATGAATCCCAAACTTGAGAGGGAACATTATGATAACGGTATCCACCACCATGCTTAAACCTAATATCTAACAGATCGCTAATTTCCGAATAGCCTATATGAGATATCGCTGAAGAGCTAGACGGGTGCTGCTCAAAAAGAGGCATAGGATATAAGTTGGTTGTAATGGAGCTTACTTTACTAGCAATAACCGATGCCTGACCATGTAAATGTAGATAAGAATCAGCAAGGCTATGGCCCGTTGCATCCAATAGATTGTCAACAGCATCATAGTTTGCAGGGACAGCACCGAGCAAATCCTGAACAGCTGCCATTACAATGTCGTTATTGTTAGTTAGCACACCCACTAAGCTAGGGTTATTATGCCCGAAGTTACCGCCAACAGAACTTGCGGGACTGGCAATACTCATCATACCAAGCATTGGGTAATCAGAAAGCCTGATGCCATTGGGATAGGTATAAGTGTTCACAATCTCATTAACCAAAGCATTTGCGTAGAAATTACCCTGTGAATGACAGATAAGCACAGTACGAGTACAGTCACTTAATAGTGACTTCAATCTAATACTCGCGTTTTGAAAGTCAACTTCCGATTCAATGGCGTGATCGGGAAGATAACTTAATATTTCAATAAGAACTGGTGTGATAATCGACACTTCTTCCGTTGATAACTCCGTAATGAAGCCACCTAGGATAGATGTTAAGACGACATATTCTTGGCTATATTTATCAAGATCTTGGTACTTCTGCTTGGCAACCTCATAAAATTGAGCAATATGTCCTTCATAACGGTTATAAGAACCTTCAACCACTCCATTTTTTCTAAACTGAGTGAGGTAGCTGTCTTGAAAATCATCTAAATCTTTAATATTTGAGACAAATCCACTTGGAGTGGTATACATACCATTCACGTAAAAAAGCTGAAGCTTATCTATGTTACTTTCACACCAGTTATTAGCTTGTGCATTAGGTATAATCCATAATAAAGTCAATATTGATAGTAGTTTTTTCATCTTTATTTCACCAATGTTAAATTTACACAAGGAGTATCTGACGTCTTTATTCCTGACAAATCATTAGAAAGCACATCAAACAGTTTATTTTCTGCACTTCTTTTCTCTAAAGCTCGTTCTAAAGTATTGAAATACAACTTTGTTGGGGAATCAAAGCTAGGATCATTTTTCTTTATTTCAATAAAGCACCTATTAAGAGCAATTAAATTTGAAAATGAATCACTGGCATACTTTTTTGTTATAACCATATCTTCTTTTAGGCTGACTTGTAGCAATGTCTTCCACTCATGACTTGCAGATAGTGCTACATTAACTATTTCTTCATCTGGGTATGATTTTCTAACGGAAATTTCATAGTCGTCACGGATCCCATTGTCATCTGCATCACTTCCTTCAATAGTAGAGTCACCATGTCCTAGTTTTGGCGATTCTTTATCATCAAAATTTATATTTGTTAAATGACGCCAAGCCGATGATGTTTCAGGATACTCATTTTTATTCCACCAACTAGCTAGATAATAATTATCATTAATTACAACCACCTCGCCACCAGTATATATCTCATGACTATTCCAGTAGGTTAACTTCTTCTTATCAATAAAAATCCAACCGTCCCAATTAATATTATTTTCAATCGGCTCTACACCTTTTGTCCAATGAGATGATATATATAATTTTTCACTCCATTCTACAATTTCACCTGACTTATATTCTTGATTTTTATTTCACACATCATAAGCAAATATGTTTGGTGAAAATGATATAGAAAAAAACGCCAACGCAAAAATCACTTTTATTTTATTCATAAACTAATCCCTTTAAAAATATTTGTATTCATTTATCACTGAATGAATAAGTCACTTTGCCTAGAACAGACCCATATATATCAAGTATTCCTATAAGACCTCGGTAATTTAATTATTAAGAAAAGAGATGGGCTAATGCCTCATAGCAACCTACTAAATTAAATTTAAGTCTATTTATAAGGCCTCAAACTTTCATCTAATTAAACCCACACGAATATCACTTTCGGCTTACAATACAAAAAAAACTCATAACAAATATATCAGTTACATTTTGGTTCTAATTAATCTTGATTTCAGATAATAACTGAGACATTCACAGAATGGTGTAGAAGAGAAAATCTACGGTAGATAAATAGGATAGAAGCAACTTAATAGCACCGTTATCTCAACGTTATACTGAGACAAACCACTAAATCATCATTCAATTCATAAAATCCTACTCTGTTCACAAATCCCGATTATTTGAGCTAAAGATCTCATTTTCTAAGGGGGTAATTAGCCTTATCTTGTTTCAAATCGCACTTTGCGAAGCCTTACTTTGCACCAAGTGTGATCCCCGCACTCATCCTTTATTTCTACTCCCCCGACTCCCTTATATCGGGAGGATGTGACTTTGCCTCACTTCTCGCAAAATTGCTTCATCGCTGAATGATTCAAATAAAAGCTCACTAAAAGCCGCCACACATTCAGAGATCCAATCGCTTCACTTGGTTAATCAAACGACCGGTGAACAAGATGAAACAATATAAAGGATTAATAACATGAAAAACCTCAAGGTCTGTTTAACTGCTGCTGCCGTTTCCTCTGCGTTACTTGCTCCTGCTGCAATGGCGGTAGGTGTCGATTTCCATGGTTATATGCGTGCTGGTGCTGGCGTGAGTGCACATGGTGGCGCAAATGAATCATACGAAAGAAATAAAGTCGGTCGTCTTGGTAACGAAGATGATGTCTACGGCGAAGTTCAACTAGATACAACTCCTATTAAAGCCGGTGACAGTGCTGAGTTCATTGTAAGCTCAATGATTGCTTATGGCTCTGATGGTTCAAATGGTTGGGAATCAGCTCGTGATGATGAAGACGGTGCTGATGTCGCACTTGCTCAATTTAACGTTCAAGCAAAAGGCTTATTCGATTTTGATAAAGAAGCAACTCTTTGGGCTGGTAAACGTTACTACCAACGTCAAGATATTCACATTACAGACTTCTACTACTGGAACACATCAGGTGGTGCCGGTGGCGGTATTGAAAATGTCACGGCTGGCCCAGGTAAAATCTCATTTGCGTTCATGCGTGATGACTCTTTAGGTAATGATATTGGTGTCGATTTAGATGGTGATGGCGTTACTGATAAACAAAATTACAACGTTAACAACTTTGATTTACGTTATGCCGACCTAGGTTTATGGCAAGATGCAACATTAGAGCTTGGTGTTAACTACTACATGGTTAACGAAACTGATGAACAAGAAACTTATGACCTTGATACTGAAGATAGCGTAATGGCAACAGCAGTAATCACTCAAGGTAACTTCTTCGGTGGTTTCAACAAAACTGTTTTCCAATTTGCCACTAATGGCGCAGCATCGGGGATGGCTGGTCTAGGTTCTGGTAGCTGGGTCCCTGCCGTTTCAGATGGCGATACTGGCTTCCGTGTCATCAACTTTGGTGTAGTTGATTTAAGCGAGAATTGGGATTTCGGTCACCAAGTGATGTACGCTCAAAGTTCGTACGAAGGTAATAAAAAAGACCATACTTTTGCTAACGTTGTTATGCGTCCAATCTATAACTGGTCTGAAGTAATGAAAACCGAATTTGAAGCAGGTTACTACACAGAAGAAAATCAGTGGGGAACCGATGGTGCTGATAACGAAGGTGCTAAATTCACCGTCGCACAAGCATGGTCTGCTGGCTCTGGTTTCTGGGCTCGCCCTGAAATCCGTGTCTACGCCTCTTACGTTGATGATTTCGAAAACGACAACCGTTTTGGTAACGACCAATCGAATGAATTCTCAGTTGGTATCCAAGCTGAAGCATGGTGGTAAGCCTAAAGGTTTAAGCTAAAACACAGCGCCGGCCAATGTTGCTGGCGTTGTGCGTTTCAATAATTTTTATTATTTATAAAGAGGCATTATGTCTGTATTCACAAATCAATCTGTTACTGCTCAAACAGCAACATCTTCTGCCGATGTGATTTTACATGCCTTTGATTGGCCGTATCAAAAAGTGGCCAGTGAAGCCGAGCGTATTGCTCAACTAGGCTATGATTCTGTTTTAGTTTCTCCAGCGATGACATCGCCCAACCATTCTGAATGGTGGAACCGTTATCAGCCACAAGACTATCGAGTGATTGATAACCCACTGGGCAACACTCATGATTTTATTGCCATGCAACGTGCTTTGTCTGAGCATGGCATTTCACTTTACGTCGATGTGGTGTTTAACCATATGGCCAATGAGTCTCAAGTACGTAGTGACTTAACCTACCCTAATCCACAAACAATGGCAGACTACCAGGCTAATGCAGAACACTTTGAATCACTAAAGCTGTTTGGCGACTTGTCTCAGCCATTGTTTACTGATGAAGATTTTGAACCCGCTTTTCCAATCACTAATTGGTTAGATGCCAACGATGTACAAAAAGGCCGACTCAGTGGCAGTGATACCGATCCTGGTTTGCCAACATTAGCTCCAACTGAAAACGTGGTGACTAATCAACAAGCCTACTTACAAGCATTGAAAAATCTCGGTGTCGCAGGCTTTCGTATTGATGCCGCCAAACACCTTTCGCCTGAACATATCGCGTTAGTTTGGACTGAAGAAGTCTGCCAAGGCGTGAAAATATTTGGTGAGATCATTACTGACGGCGGTGAAGGAAAAGCGGAATATGAAGTATTTTTAAAGCCGTTTATTGAATCAACAACTTTCGATGCGTATGACTTCCCGCTATTCCATCGTTTATTAAATGTGTTCAAACATGATCACAATATGACTTTACTGCTAGATTTGTACCAACAAGGGCAATGCCTAGACGATAAACGCGCGATTACTTTTGCAGTGACACATGATATTCCCAATAACGATGTGTTCCGCAATCAAATGTTATCGCCACAACAAGAGCAATTGGTTTACTGCTACTTACTTGGTTGCAGCGATGGTGCGCCTTTAATCTATACCGATTTAAACACCAGTAACGATCTGGATGCATTAGGCTACCCTAGATGGGAACAAAGCTGGCACGACACTAGTCTTATCAAGATGATTCAGTTTCATAAACAAGTTCATAGCTCACCAGTGCAAGTTCTTGAATCAACCAACGATGTTTTAGTTATTTTGCGAGGAACGGAAGAAAAACCGGTAGGCATCGTCGCGATTAATAAAGGATCTGAAGAATGCCATATCAATCTGCCAACCAATCAAAACCAATTTAATGTCTGGCTCGGTGGCGATGACTTACTACGTCAAACACTAACGTTACCTGCTCAGTCTGGGATTATGTTGTTGGCTTAAATCAAGATTCAAAGCCAGAGTTCTCAGCTTTGGCTTTATTTTAAGCATTACTCTTTATCAAAACTATCCACAACAATCGCCCCCATTGAGGCTGGCATAGCAATCAAAATTAATCGTTTGAATGCTAATAGTGGTTCGGTTTGTAGTGGTAACTTATCTAAAGCAAACAATACTAATGCCACCACAAAAATGGTGAGTAGGTAGGCAATCACAATACGCAGAATAAAAGCTAACATTCGGCGTTTCACATCACTTTGGAATACACTTTGATAGGCAAAAAAACCAAGGAATATTATTGAAATAATAAACAGCATCACTACATTTTCCAGTGGTAGTGTTTTGCTTAAATCCCAGGCTTCTTCCGAAAACGAAATAGGAACTGCCAATGTAAACGCACCAATGATCACTTGGCTGGCATCTTCAAGATTAAAATTCAGTTTCATCAAGCGACTCTTTAGTGATTGCGTCATATGAACTTCCCTTTCATTCTAGTTGGCTTAAGCCACCCACACCACTCGCAGTGCCAATCCAATCAACACGACTCCAGAAATGCGATCAATCCAATGCGCTTTATTACGCAGGGTAGAAAGTAGAAGTTGGCTAGATAACATGAAGGTAATTAAGGTGTACCATAGTCCATCAACGATGAATGGGGTCATAACAATAATCGCTTTGCTGCTGGTTTCTGCGCTTACCGCAACAAACTGACTAAATAACGCTGTAAAGAAAATGGCGATCTTCGGACTAAGAATAGAAATTAAAAAACCTTCTTTGGCAGATTGAGCAATGGAACAACTACGGCCTGACTCTAAACGCTCTGCAATACCACCTTTTGATTGAATAGCATTAAAACCTAACCAAGCTAAATATGCTGCGCCTGCATACGTAATGCCTTTGAACACCAATGGGAATTGATGAAGTAAAATAGCCAAACCAAGAATCGTAAATAGCGCGTACAAACCAATACCAAACGCATGGGCCCAGGCAGTGGCTAAACCATTTTTTCGCCCACCCGCTAAGCTATGTTTCGCGACCATCGCCAAACTTGGCCCCGGTGACATTGCGCCAAGTAAACAGATAAGTAACAGCGAAAGCCAGATTGTTAGTGTCATTGAATCCCTTCACAATATTTAAATATTGAATTTAATGGTTATTCTACTGAAAAAAATCCGTATGATGGTATTCATTTCTTTATATAAAAATTAATTTACCCAAGTAACTTCAAGATGAAGCTCCCGCAGGGCAAGTTAAAAGGAAGCGCTATGAAAATTGCATTAATTGGACTCGGCAGCATTGCACAAAAAGCCTATTTACCTTTTATCACTCAAATTGAAGGCGTCGAATGGGTATTGTGTACACGTAATGCAGATATACTACAGGGATTAGCAACCAAATATAACGTTCGTGAGTATTACAGCGATTATCGTCAACTGATTCATGCTGGGGTTGATGCTGTTATGATCCACAGCGCGACTTCTAGCCATAAAGATATGGCCAGCTTTTTTCTATCTCAACGCATTGCTACTTTTATCGATAAGCCACTGGTTGATAACGGCCATGATTGTGAAGCTTTATATGAGTTAGCTCAGCGTAATAATACGCCGTTATATGTAGGGTTTAATCGTCGCCATATTCCCCTATTCAACCAGCATTTAGTTGGTGTCCAATCTGGAATGCCGCTTAACCCTTTGCACTCATTGCGTTGGGAAAAACATCGCTTTAATCAACCTGGTGATGTTCGTACCTTTATTTTTGATGACTTTATTCACCCGCTCGATAGTGTGAATATTTTTGCTCAAGCCAATATTACCAATATGCATATCGCAACCCAGTGGAGCCATAACCAGCAACTGGCAAGTATTAACGTGCAATGGCAACAACAAGGTAGTTTACTTAATGCCTCGATGAACCGTATGTTTGGTCAAACTCAAGAACGAGTGTCAGCTGATTTTGCTAATCAATCTTATGAGTTCCGTGGTTTTATGGAAGGTACACTGTGGCAAGACGATAACGCTCAACAGTTACAAACCAAAGACTGGATGCCAATGCTTGCCACCAAAGGCTTTGATAACATGGTGCAAGAATGGTTAGGTGTAGTAAAAACCGGTCGTATGCCATCGGCTTTAGTGGAACGAAATATCGCCTCGCATTTATTAGCTGATGCTTTATGCCAACATGTATTAAAGCAACAAACTCGCAAGGTACATTAACCCATATACCCAATCCACAAAAACAAAGAGATCCTATTTTAGGATCTCTTTGTTTATCATTTTGTTGCTTTAAGTAAAGCTTTCGGGCTTTCCCAACAATAAGTATGACATGCGACTTGTGAGCCACAAGGGGCCCTCCAAATAAAGTCGCCATCATCTTGCCCATTCAATGATTGATAGAATGCTTTAGCAGGGTCATTCCCCTTCAATACTTCTAAATAGATCCCCGAATCAGCAAAATGCTTTTGTGCCCAAGTTGCCGCTTCTGCTAGTAAAGCTTTTCCGTATCCTTTACCACGCTGATCTTTATGTACATGCAAGTTATCAATCATCGTACCTTGGTCAAAACTATGATTACCATATAAGCAAACAAAACCACACAAGGCTCCTGCTTCTTCTAACACCAATACCCCTTGATTAAGTGGTGGTTGAGTTAAACGAGTTTGCCACATCGCCATGTGCTCATCTTCCACTCGGTTTTCCAAATAGTCATCATCTAAAAGACCTTGGTAGACTTGCTGCCAACTCGTGGCATGTAATTTGGCTATTTTAGAATAATCCTGAAATTCCGCTTCTCTAACGAACATCCTTGCTCCTTGAGTTTATGTATTACATTATTGTTTTCTCTAATGTATCGAAAAACCAACCAAAGATTGCACTTTTTTACGGATAAATAACAGAATATATGAAGGTGGTAGCAAAGGTAGGTGATATAAAACTCAAAAAGCCAACAGATTACTCTATTGGCCTTTATCTACGAGTGAAAACAGAGGTTTAACTTACCTCAATTAGCTTAGCTACGCTTTGGTTGAGTGTACGTTTTGCCAGCTGCGGCATAAGTTTCTTTCGTTTTTACATCGAACATAATATCGAAGAACCACGCAACGAAACGAATAATATCATCGCCTTCATTCATAATATGCTCAACGTACTCTTGCTCAACGCCGTTATCATCTTCTTGAGTCGTTACATGATAAATACGGTTCTCACCTTCCACTTCTGCTAGTGCAAATTGACCTGATAGCGATTTAGCGGCATCGGCCACGTTGCTGTCGCTGTTCATTTGCAAGAATTTAAGCGCAGTCGGTACTGAATCTAGAGTACATAGGGTTTTTACGAGTGTTTCGAAATCACTTTGTTGCATGTTCTATTAGCCTTGTATTTAGGTCTTTCACTCTTAATCGAGCATCTTGAGGCGGATTCTACACTATACCCAAGTGACTTGGATATATTTCTACGTTGATCAGCAATACAAAGCACAAAGAAATGAATCCTACTTAGTAGTATTCCGTAGAATGCGTAAAAAAGAAAAACCCCGACACTTTCGTATCGGGGTTATAGTCTTACTCGCAGCATTCCTGCTACTATCTATGCTCCATGCATCGAATCCATGATAGTGCTTATCCTAAGCTCATTCCTGCATCGCCTTCCTAACGGTGTCCTTACGCAAATCCTTGCTGCTAATCGTTCCTAATTAGCGCTCATCACTTGTTCCTTGAGCGGTGTTCCTTCCTCAAACTAGAGGTGTCCATTTATCCGTTTCAGCCGCATCCTGCCGCTTAATTTAATCCGTCAAATGTCCTTTGCTTCCTGCTGACCGTTATCCTAACCGTCAAACTTCATCCTGAATAAAACCGTCTTGGTTTTTCTTAAATCCTATGTCGTTTCCTTCCGACACCGATAAGACTACGCTTCTGTTGAGATTCCTCAAGAGACCTAATTCAAAGTTTTTGCTCTTTCTCTAAACAAAAAACACTACAAAACAAAAAAGCCAACTATAACAACAAGTTAAAATTGGCCTTTTCTGATTTTTAGATTGAATAACCGTGATAACTCACATAGCTTGTAAGTGATCTCGCACACGGCCAATCCTATATTTTACTGGGCTTAATTCGCTTTAAAATTACTGCCATTGTTTTTAGGATTACGCTGTGGCGATGCACCTGCTGGCTTACGGTTTGCAGCGGGTTTAGGGCGCGCATTGGCTTGTGGCTTTGCCGCTCCGTCAGTAGATGCTGTAGCCGGTTTTGCATTGCCCGCATGACGACGATTTTTGCTTACTGGTTTATGACCACGGGCATTTTCACCTGAACGTTGACCATCATTATGTTGGAAAGTCTTTTTCGGCTTCTTAGGTTTTTTCGGTTTGATTGGACGAGTATCTAATCTCGATTCCGGCAATTTATTGACTACAGGGAAACCTTCAAGTTCCATACGCGGTAATACTTGCTTGATTAGGCGCTCGATCGAGAATAAGTCATGGGCTTCATCAACACATACTAAAGAAATTGCTTTACCAGTTGCACCCGCACGGCCAGTACGGCCAATACGGTGTACATAGTCTTCAGAGACATGCGGCAAATCAAAGTTCACAACTTGTGGCAATTGCGCGATATCAATACCACGAGCAGCGATATCCGTCGCCACTAAAACGCGTACTTCACCCGTTTTAAAGTTCTCAAGTGCTTTGGTTCGTGCACCTTGGCTTTTATTGCCATGAATGGCGGCCGAAGTCACACCCTTTTCATCTAAGAAACGGCTTAAACGGTTAGCGCCATGTTTGGTTTTACTAAATACCAACACTTGCTGCCAATCATTATCTTGGATCAGTTTAAGCAACATTGGTGCTTTCTTCTTTTGATCCGCAGGATAAATACATTGCTCAACCGTGGTTGCGGTTTGGTTAGCTGGGTTAACCGAAATTTCTACTGGGTTATTCACCAAGCCTTTGGCAAGTTGACGGATCTCATCAGAGAAAGTTGCAGAGAATAATAAATTCTGACGCTTCGCGGGTAAGAAAGACAAGATTTTACGGATATCACGAATAAATCCCATGTCCAGCATACGGTCGGCTTCATCTAATACTAAGACTTCCAATTGAGAAAAACGTACTGCATTTTGATTATATAAATCTAATAGACGACCAGGAGTTGAGACGAGTACATCCACACCTTGTCTTAGTCGCATCATTTGTGGGTTAATTTTTACACCACCAAATACAACCGTTGAGGTTAAGCGAGTATTTTGGCTGTATTGCTCAACATTCTTATGCACCTGAGCCGCTAACTCACGAGTAGGCGTTAAGATTAATGCGCGAACTTGGTTTGGTTTAACACGATCACCCGCTAATAAACGCTCAAGAATTGGCAATGTGAAACCAGCCGTTTTACCCGTACCGGTTTGCGCGGCGGCCATCACATCTTGACCTTCGATAACCGCAGGAATAGCTTTCGCTTGAATTGGTGAAGGTGTCGTATAGCCTTGTTCTTCCACCGCTTTAAGTAAAGGGGCAGAAAGTCCTAAAGAGGAAAAACTCATAAATATTGATCTCGATAAATAGAAAAGCCAATTGGCTTAGAGGTATGAATATCAATATCTTTGTATACCTTATATTTACTTGTTGTAGTGACAAGGTATATGAGAATCTACTCTGCTTTCAGGATTGGTGTCGCTGGAAGTGATATTAATAATCTTGATTGAGCGGCTATTCTGACCGCTTTATCTAAAAGCAGCAACAAATATCGTGACTTTTATCACAGATATACCCAAATGACCTCAAGATGCAAAATTCAGAGCTATCATCCAAGCCTTTAGGCAAGGAAGATTTATGCGGAATGTAAGCACCTTTCAATTAAATCTGACGTAGACTAAGGGCTTGGATGAAGTTCCCGAAGGGCAAGTTAAAACAAGCTTCATGCTGCGTTAAATTGAACAGAGATAAAATAACTATGATCATCTTCAATTTGCCTTGCCTAAAACTTGTTTTAATCTTGCTGAAACTCGCATCTTGAGGTTACTTGGGTATAGTTAGCACCACTTCTCATTTGCATAGAAATCGACCACTCTATTATCAATGGCTATACTTGTACTCTTTATGCGTAACTTTATCCCCAAAAATTGCCGTTTCCCTATTTCACTTTAATTAGAAAGTCGGTATTCTTGCCGCCATTGAATAAATCATGGATTGATAGTGAATAGTTATGCGATGGATTGCGCAATTTTTAAGCATTGTCATTTGAGAGCATAATGAAAGATTCTTCAAAACCAACGGATAACGCCAAGGTAGAAAAAACAAACTACCCACTAAAAACTTACCTTACTTTTATCATTCCATCTTTGATCGGTTTGTTTTTATTCATGGCACCGTTGAGCTATCAAGGCTCATACACAATTCCAGTCGCAATCTTAGCAAAATCTTTACAAGCAGCATTAGCCAATAGCATCGTTCCTATTATTACTCTGGTTATTGCGTTTATGGCTATCGCAACCATTCTCTATAAACTAATCCAGCCTGCGTTTATTAAAAATAATGCCTTTTTACATACGCTAATGACGCCATCTTTAATATGGTTTGTGGTACGTGTTTTGGGTGGTATTGCTGCGGTTATGGCGTTCTATCATGTTGGCCCAGAAATGGTATGGGAAGAAAATACCGGTGGAATGGTATTAAACGGTCTATTACCAACATTATTCTGCGTATTCATTTTCGCCGGTATGCTATTGCCACTTTTACTTAACTTCGGTTTGTTAGAACTATTCGGTACGCTATTGAGTAAAGTAATGCGCCCTATTTTCAATCTACCGGGGCGTTCTGCTATCGACTGTATGGCTTCTTGGCTCGGTGACGGTTCTGTTGGTATCTTACTGACCAGCAAGCAATATGAAGATAAATTTTATACGCAACGCGAAGCGGCAATTGTTGGTACTACCTTCTCTGCAGTATCCATCACTTTCAGCTTAGTGGTTATCGCACAGGTTAATCTTGAGCACTTATTTATTCCATTTTATGGCGCCGTTTGTTTAGCCGGTTTAGTCGCTGCAATTATTTTACCGCGCATTCCACCACTGCGTTGGAAAAAAGACACGTTCATTGATGGCTCTGTACCAGATATGAAAGCGGATGATTTACCAGAAGGACACACTAACTTCTCTTGGGGAATGCACTTAGCACTAACTAAAGCCGATAATGTTGGTGATTTCCATAAAGTACTCATTGAAGGTGTGAAGAATGCCGTTGATATGGTGTTTGGTGTTTTACCAGTTGTGATGGCACTTGGTACCGGCGCTTTAATCATTGCAGAGCACAGCTCACTGTTCGAGATTTTAGGTCAGCCTTTCATTCCATACTTAAAACTACTCGGGCTTCCTGAGGCCGTTGAAGCATCACAAACGATTGTGGTTGGATTTGCGGATATGTTCATCCCAGCAATCTTAGCTGCACCAATCCATAGCGATATGACCCGCTTTGTAATTGCAGCGATGTCGGTCACTCAGCTAATTTACATGTCTGAAGTGGGCGCTCTTCTACTCGGTAGTAAGATCCCAGTAACGCTATTAGAACTATTCGTGATCTTTATTTTACGCACCCTCATTACTCTACCGGTGATTGTTGGCGTTGCGCATTTGATTTTTTAATAGTTCGACTAATCTTACAAACTAAGCTCACAAGATTAGGCACAACAGACAATCACCCAAAGCAAGAAAGCCTGTATAAATTAATTATGCAGGCTTTCATTTTTATTTAATTTTACTTATTTGAAGATCGATTATTTAATCTGAACAGTGGTTACTTAACTTCTAAGCTATCCACATCGATAGTTAAGCTGTTCCAATCTTTATCCACTTCACCACGCAGTACTACGGTATGATCAGTGGTAACGGTGCGGCCGTGCCATTTGTCGTTATCAATTTCTACGGTGATTTCGCCAGTTGAATCAGCAAAAATATAGTCCTCATCACCTAGAGAGCTTTTAATTTTACCGGTTAGCACAACCTTAGTATCATCGCTAGCATCTTTTGCTTCTTTAATCGTTTCAATGATTGCAGTGCCATGACGTGGGCCATCAAAACCACCTTGAGTTGATGTCTGCGTTTTCGCCGCAGGTGCAGGAGATACCACTTCGGCCATCGTAATAGAAGGAACTGACATTAATGCTGCAAGCGAAATTGTTAATAGTGTTTTGTTCATGATTTTTATCCTTATTATTGTAAATTTTCGCTAGCCTGTTGGCTGTATATTGCGTCGATGTGAAACAGTATATTCAGCCAAGTGTGAAAAAAACGTGAAAAACCAATACGCCCTAAAATACAAAAACCTTCGACACTAGGTATGCCTAATATTGTGATGTCAGCTAGTAAACACTACTATCGCCTTAAATAACTTACCGTCATTTTCAGTATCAAACTGCCAATTCATTCGATTGCATACTCGTTCGATAATCACCAAACCGCAGCCATAACCGGAATTGTGCATGTCGTTACCATCATGCTGATTAGTGACGGTTAAAGTTTTATTCGTTAACTCAATGACAATATCATTGATGCTATAACTAAAGGCATTCTTTAATAAGTTTGCCATAACAATATCAATAAAGCTTGATGGCGCATCTACCGCCCCCGGATCCACTTCTTTCAACTGATAGGTGGCATCTTGTTTTGCGAAATGCTCAGACATGTTTTCTAACACAGTATGAATATGCTCAGAAAGTGACTCACGGCTAATATGGTGCGCTTCAATGTCTTCTTTACCTAGCAACAAAAATGCCTCAGTTAAAATCTGCATTTGATTACCGGCATACTCAATACGATTAACGGCCTTAGTTGCTACACGAGGCATATCAGGCACTTTACGTAATAACTCTGTCGAACCTTTGATCACCATAATTGGCGTACGCAGTTCATGTGAAGCAAAGCGGCTAAACTCTTGCTCACGTTGAAAGTAAGAAGTAATTTTGGCTTTATTATCTAATAGCGTATATTCGATACTTTGCGTTTCTTTATATGGTGTATCGACTTTAAAGTCAGGCTTATCCGGTGACATTGACTCAATCTTTTCTTCAATTTGAATCAATGGCCTTGAGAGCAAGCGTACGAAATACAAGCCATAGGCCATCACTGCCATTAGAAAAACGGTACCGACTAAAAAGGTAACAAGATGAAGGTTATCTTCGTATTCATCTAGATAATCATCGGCATCATCTTGGAAAACCACATATAACCAACCACTACCTGATGGATGTTTAGTGACTAAAAAGTGTTTGTCTTCAGGGCCGAGTTGCTCTTCAAAAAAGCCTGGTGTTTGATAAGGTTCTAACCATTCAGGATATTCTTCTTTTGACCAGTAGGTATCAAGTTCTTGAGGATCAGGTTTCGCGGCTTTAAAACCATAACGTCGATAGTTTTTTAAGTATTCTCGGGTTTCTGTTGATAACCTATGTTCAAGGCTAATGACTTCTAGTCGATCTTGAGCAAAATAAATAAGTCCCCAAAATAACAAGAACATCACGCTAGTAAGCACGATAAACGTCATACGAATCTTTTTGAAAAAACTTGGGGCGTTAGTCATCTTTTAATCGATACCCTTGACCATGTAGCGTTTCTAGTCGACTTGATTCAAAGCCTTTATCAAGCGCACTTCTCAAACCATAAATATGACTACGTAATGAATCACTTGATGGACTTTTTTCTCCCCATACCTCATTGATCACCGCATCCTTAGAGACTACCGCAGGTGCATTTTTGAGTAGTAACTTAAAGATAGTACGCTGAATTTTACTTAATTTAATGAGTTGTCCAGAACGAGTGACTTCATTAGTTTGTAAGTTCATGGATAAATCGGCAAAACTTAAATTACCGACATCGAGCCTTGGTCCACGACGATGTAGCG
This sequence comes from Vibrio algivorus, assembly GCF_030161215.1. Classification (NCBI taxonomy): domain Bacteria; kingdom Pseudomonadati; phylum Pseudomonadota; class Gammaproteobacteria; order Vibrionales; family Vibrionaceae; genus Vibrio; species Vibrio algivorus. Next base: position 455,961 of record NZ_BSPV01000003.1, on the reverse strand, counting down.
CATGCAAACGTAGGCACAGCTCCTCCATTGCAAAAGGCTTATTTAAGAAGTCATCACCACCAGAGTTAAACGCTTCAATTTTATCATTTAATGTATCTTTGGCAGTTAAAAACAAAATCGGCGTGTTGCAGAATAATTCTTCACGTAGCTTTTTAACCGCACTAATGCCATCCATCTTCGGCATCATGATGTCCATAATGATCACGTCATAATGATTCTCTACAATAAGCTTTAATGCACTTTCTCCGTGATAAGCACAGTCAGCGACGATACCTTCAAGTTCTAAATAGTCCATTATCGTTTCAACAACACTATGCGTATCATCCACAATTAATACTTTCATGACCTTACAAACCTTCCTCTGACTTTATTTATTTTTTCTTCACGTTTGCTTTACGTTTAGCCGATTAAGATACCTACAAATCAATCATTACTACAATACAAATATAAAAAATAAGGTTTATTATGAAAAAGTCTATTTTATGCTTATCAATCGCAACTCTTCTCTCTGCTTGTGGCGGTGGTTCATCAAGTGACAGCAATAATAACACCAACACAACGTCTACCCCTTCACAACTTAATGGCATGGCCACTCAAGTTACTGATACCCATGTCACCATCAATGATTACAAATTAAATGCTCAATCAGCTGAAATCAGCTACGACGACCAAATCATGACGATGCAAGATATTCAGGAAGGTATGCGTATTGAAGTCGAAACCGACCGTTCGGGTAATGCTGAAGAGATTGAAATCGACCCAAATCTTGTCGGTATCATTTCATCTGTCACTGCTGACTCAATTGTGGTCAATGGTGTTACTGTTTCCACTACAGATGTCGCAACAGCATTTACTAAAGGCAACTGGGTATTCGCAAATGGTTACTTCAATGACTCTGGTGAATGGCAATCTGAAGGTGTTTTTTCTGTAACACCGATGCATGAGGCTGAAATTGAGGGCATGGTATCTCAATTAACTGATCACAGTTTCTTTATTGGTCCGACGGAAATTGATTACAGTACAGCTCATGTTGATTTAGATGATGGACAAGCAATTGCTAATGGTGATTGGGTTGAAGTAGAAGGCCGTATGGATGGTACTGTTTTTGTTGCATCTGAAGTAGAAATTGAAAATGATGATCAATACAGTGATATGGAACTAGAAGGCACGATCACTTGGGTAAACAATGAACAAACATCAATCGAACTCAACGGCCGTACTAGCATTACGATCACTACCAACACGGTATTTGATGATGGAAAACAGACAGACCTTATCGAAGGTGCTCGCATTGAAGCTGATTTAATTAGTGGGACTTCGGGCTTAGAAGCGACAAAAATTGAATTTGAAGATGGCTCTGGCTCTCAAACCCAATCTAGTGTTAAGTTTGCACTTTCTGGCACTGCCACGTTAATCACTAATAGCACTTTTTCAATTAATGGTTATGAATTTAATACTGACAACCGTACTAAATTCGAAGACCGTTTAACCATGGCAACCATTGATAATACAGACATTGAAATTGAAGGTGTTGAGTTAACGGATTCGAACAGTAATACAATTTATCTAGTCAAGGAAGTGGAAGCACTAGAAACCAATGATAATGATATTGACCTAGAAGGACTTATTGAGAATGGCATGCTTTGGGGCTATAGCAGTGATAGTTCATATGGTCACGATGGCTCTCGCACTGATGTTGAGTGTACTTTAGTTCACATAAATACTGAAGTTTCTAACTGTCGTGTAGACGACTAAAAGCTCAACTGAACCTTACCAAAATACCAAACTAAAATGGCGCTTAGCAGTTAATCCAAGCCAAGCGCCATTTTTATTTAATTTTATTTAGTATTTATAACTTCTGTAATTCAGCCTTTAACTCTTCAAGCTCTTGCTTATCTTCAGCAATTTTTTGTTTATACTTTTCGACTTTATCAAGCTCCTCGTCTTGAATCGCTTCAGCTAAATCATCTTGATGTTCTGCCAAGTCATCCATTACATTGTCAATGTCATCTTGCAGATCGTCTTTTAATCCATCTACCGTACAGTGATCTTTCACTTCCGTTAACGCTTTTTGTAAACCGGCTTCTTTATTCGAATTATTGTGCTGTTTGGCCAATTCTATTTGTTTTTCAATCTGACAAACTTTTGCTTCACAACCAGATAAACCACTGCACTCTTGTGCAGCCACTGAACCAAAAGACATTAACGCAGCAAAAACTGACATTGCGACAGTAATACGTTTCATAATGTTATCCATAAAATATATATCAAGAAAAAACTATAGCTCATAGTGTTGTTTTATTGACATCAAAATGTCAATTTATTTTATATGGTTATTAATACAAGCACTCACTTATTACCGTCCGGTAGTTGCTCGCATTGCGTCAATACACCTAATTATTTTGAAAGGCTTAACATGCTGTCATCATACTGGCGACCATTTGATGTGCGCTTTTTGGCATTGGTTTTATTTCACTTAAGTATTCGTGTATTTCTTTTGGGGTCAATGTACACCCACGATCAGTAAAGTGCATAATTTTATAAGTAGTGGCGATTTTAGAAATAGTGAACTCATCACGGCCGGGTGAAAACGGAGAGAACATCCAACGTAAATTCGCAACTTGTTCTTGAGTTGCATATTCTTCTTTTGGTTTGAACTGGTAGACGTTTGTCATCATGCTGATCCTTATATCTCTTTTCTCACTGCATAAAAGACCGCAGTGATCTTGCTGTTTATCACTTACCTATAGGCTTATAGTGGTTAGGGTTCAGCGTATCCTGAACAGTATCTTAATGACCTTACCACATAACACTGTTTAAATATACAGTGTTATTTTGCTGTTTGTCTAATATTATTTATCTAGAAAAAACACGATGAATTTCAGAGTAAACTCTGCCACCATTTTCGATTTTCAGACGTAAAAAAGGCCACTTAAATAAGCGGCCATTTCAGAAGAGTTTTATTAATTTACCGGTAGAGCTGATTCACGTCTGTAAATCTTACTGTTGAAAAAACCATAAGTTGATATCTTAGATTTATTTTATTTCAATAACTTACAAAAAAGCAACCATATATTGATATCACTAAAAACAACCATAAGTTGATATTTTTGTGAGATGGTAAATTGGTACTCAAGCATTCTGTAAGAAAATTTCTTACACAAGAATGGTACGAGAGGAGTAAAGTATCATACCAAACAGTCAAGTAACCCTGCTTGAACCGTTTGAGATTAAACGTGACCAACAATAATGATTCATATTAATTGCTACTACCAAGTCTGAATCAAACTACAACTGAGTCTTAAGTATCATACTCGTGTAACTCACTTTTGGACAAAAGTTTGTTAGAGTTTCTACTTAAATTAGCAAAATATAAATAACTTCTACTATGGAAAACTTACTTCAGTCAATGTCCAATGCTAGTAGTTCACATCAGAGTTCAGGCAAGTAGTAACTCTAAAACTAAATATAGTGAATCCTGTTATGCATAGTTAAAATACTTAATGAGTGTTTGTATCGAAAAATAGTATGACTCTCGCCACTTTCATTTTTTAACTTAATCCTAACGTTTAATCTTCAGTACACTTAGATATGAATACGCCACACATGACGTGACAATAAGGCTTAAACCTAATATTTGATGGCTAGTAAATCGTTCATCAAAGAATAGAAATTGCATTAATGCTGAGATCAAGATGTTCAAATAGAAAATTGGAGCGAGCTCAGCTGTCGAAATAGCTTTACGATAGGCGCTAGTTCTGAATAGCTGAGTTCCGATACTCAACCCTCCCATGACTGCTATTAAAATTACGTAAGGAAACAGGCTGATAGGCAAAATTGAAGTACTGCTATCCACCATCAAAAAAGAAACAGGGAGAACAAGGATAGAGGCAACAAGAAAGCTAATCCCATTAATCATTAATGAGTGGGCCTTGATCTTACTTGCGCGATACATAGATACTTGAGAGCAAGCATTAAAAAAACCGGCCAAAAGTCCGAATCCCATTCCCCATTGAAAATCAAATTCTTCTAAGATGCCCGACTGGATAATTAATCCAGTGAATGATACTAAAAGTGTCAAAATAACAGGTAATGATAACTTCACACCATAAAGAACACGTTCAATTAGCGGAATAAATAGCGGACCGGTACTGAACAGCACTGCGAGTTCAATAAGACTCAAATTAACTAAAGCGGAAAAAAAACAGAATTGAGTAAGTGCAATAAACACAGAGCGGCGGCTAATGACTAAAGTCTCTCGTAAACAAGGAACTGAAGCTTTTACCCATAAAGCCGCAACAAGCATAATAGAAGCCGGAATAAATAGCCTAGCAATTAACAATACATTGATAGGCACAATTTCTTCGAGGTACTTAGCGACAAAGCCACTCAAAGATAGACACAGTGTCGATAAAATCATTAACAACAAGGGTGGCATATTGATAAAACTCACAAAAAAAGGCGGTATCAAACCACCTTATAGAATTTAAACACCTTTATTCCTGAGTATGGCAATATTTTCCTCGGATAAATAAGACACACAGCTCGATTGAAGAAGGAAATAGAGTTTTGCGGTTTCTTCAAGTTCTTCAGCATTATCTGCAGCATCTAACAAGTCTTTTCCAGTAACTACTGGGCCATGGTTCGCAAGTAAGTATGCGCGATGATATGGAGCAAGTTTTGCCAACTCTTCACCAATTTTCTTATCACCAGGATTTAAATATTCCACAACAGGTAAACTACCAACCCTCATGACAAAGTAAGGAGTGAACGGTTTAATCGCGTTATCAGTATTTAATCCTTCCTGACAGGACAGTGCCGTCAAGTACGTTGAGTGTAAATGTACAATCGAATTCGCTTCCGGACGATGTTTGTACACCTCAATGTGAAATGAAACTTCTTTGGACGGTTTATCACCCGAAAGATGCTCTCCGTCCAATGTCACAATAGATAGACGCTCAGGGTCCAGTCGGCCAAACGAAGATCCGGTTGGAGTCGCTAATATTTTATTTTGGTTGATCTTCACTGAAATATTGCCAGCACCACCCGTTGCGTATCCGCGATCAAACATAGACTTTGCGAGTGAGACGAGCTGTAAACGTTGTTCATATTCCGTCATAGTAAAATATCCTGTGCTTGCTTGAAGAAATCTTTATTACCGAAATTGCCTGATTTTAAAGCAATATTGATATTGCCGTCCAAACTTGAGACCCACGGCACCCCTGGAGCAATTTCAATTCCAACCTTGAACTTGTTAATATCTAGAGCCTGAGTTACTGTACCTGAGGTCTCACCTCCAGCACTGATGAAGTTCTGATAACCATGCTTGTGAAGCTTTATAACAAGTTGATGAAATAATGCTTCTACTTTGTCAGATACCCCAGATCCGTGACGACTCTGAATTTCCCTCAATTCTTCGCTACCAACAGTCGCGTAAACCATAGGGTAATACAGTTGCTCAGTTTGACTGAGAATCCATTCCTCAATCGCGTCAGCATAATTGTCATCTTGAATACAGCGGTCGACATCGACTTTATAACTTTCTGCAAGTTTCTGATAAGCTGCTACTTGTTGATTAGTCATAACCGAGCATGAACCTGAAAGTACAACGCCTGTATTTTTTCTCTTTGGAACACACCAACCAGTATCTTTCTCTAAAGAACCCCCTCCTTGTAATCCCGCTAGGGCTCCAGCAAGTCCAGAACCGCCAGTCACCAAACGATGTTTCTTACAAAGCTCGGCAATTATGTTCAAATCTCTGTCATTCAAAGCATCACAAACGATACATGAGTATCCTTGAGTCGATAATGATTCAAGGACAGACGATGCATATTCTTCGCCTTCCTGAATACTTTGCCAATTGAGCAACCCTGTCTTTTGGCCCGTTTGCAAGGTCATTAAACGCATGATATTGGAATCTTTCATAGGTGTTATCGGATGATTTTTCATCCCAGATTCATTTAAGAGATGTTGATAAACAAAAAGATTACCTTGATAAACTGTTCTCCCATTTACGGGTAACGCAGGGCAAAGTATCGTACTTTTCACACCTAATTTTTCCATCAATGCTTGTGTTACAGGGCCTATATTTCCTTCAGAAGTACTGTCAAACGTAGAACAATATTTAAAGTAGATCTGCTGACATCCCTGCTTCAATAACCAATCACAGGCCAGCAATGATTGTGATATAGCCAAAGCCTTCTCGCATGAGCGAGTTTTTAAGCTGACCACAATTGCCTCTGCTTCAGGAAGTGGGTCATTGTTAGGTTCAACACCTGACACTTGTAAAACAGATAAGCCATTTTTTACTATGAAACTTGCTGCATCTGTAGCACCAGTAAAATCATCGGCAATCACTCCAATTTTCATTGTTATCTCCCCCTTTCATATGTTGAATAGTGGTAGGTAGTGATCTCTCACTACCTTTATATCCTTTACTTAGTAATAGCTTCACAATGTGCAGAGGCTGCTTTCTTTGCCTTAGCACGCTTGTAAGCTTTTAGTCCCATGGAAGTGACCACAGACATGAACATGACAAGAGTTAAAACAAGAGATATCGGTCGATCAATAAATATGGATAAACTACCTTGACTGATAATGAGAGATTGCAAAAAATTACTTTCAGCCATACCACCTAAGACTAAAGCAAGAACTGTAGCAGCAGGCGAATAGCCATAAACCTTCATACCAAAACCAATGATCCCCATAATCAATAACATCGATGTCTCAATAATGCTGTTATTCATGGCATAGGCGCCGACAACACACAAGATCACAATGACCGGTACAACTAATCTATAAGGTACATCTAGAAATTTCACGAAGATAGGAATAGCCACAATACTCAAGGCTACCAGAATCATATTCCCCATATACATGCTCGCCACTAATCCCCAAACAAGGTCTGGATTAGTATCTATCAACATAGGACCTGGCTGTAACCCCCACATCATCAAAGCACCAAGAAGTACTGCTGTTGCTCCAGAGCCGGGAATTCCTAGTGAAATCAGCGGTACCATAGCGCCTGCAGAAGCAGCGTTATTAGCGGTTTCAGGTGCAACTAAACCTCGCATTTCACCTTTACCAAATTTCTCCGGTTCTTTAGATAGTTTCTTTTCAACTGAATAGGCAAGAATAGAACCTATTGTTGCTCCAGAACCAGGAAGCACCCCCGCTACAAAACCAATTACGGAGCCTCGTAGGAATGTCCATTTTGACTCAATATAATCTTTGGTTGTTGGCCAGAAATCTTTTGAACGAAAGCTGAAGTCTAGCCTTACATTTGAACGCTTGTGTTGACCGGTATAAATACAATGGAGCAATTCACCTATACCGAATAGACCGATGGCCACAGGTACAAAATAAATACCTCCTATTAGCTCTGGAGAACCAAACGTATATCGTTGTGCTCCACTCACTGAGTCAACGCCAACAACAGAAATGACAAAACCAAACAATGCCGATATAACGCCATTTAATCGATTTTCTCCCATCATCGTCGTCAGAAGTAACATACCCAACATAATAATAAGGAAATATTCAGATGGTCCAAACTGTGATGCAAAGTCGGCAAGGATTGGGGCGAAACCACAAATTAATATAACCCCAAGCGTTCCGCCTACAAATGATGCTATAGCCTGCATGACTAATGCGGGGCCTGCACGGCCGTTTTGTGCCAGAGGATAACCATCCAAAGTTGACGCAACTGTAGCCGACTCTCCAGGTGTATTAATCAAAATAGAGGTAATAGTTCCTCCATACATAGAACCATAATAAATCCCTGATAACATGATAATTGCGGTTGTCGGATTTAAACCAAACGTCATAGGAATTAGAATTGCAATTCCAGCTGCAGGACCAAATCCAGGGAAAAGCCCCACTACCATACCAACTAGAGCTCCAATAAGTAGGAACATAATATTGGTTGTAGTAAATGCCACCGATAATCCATAAGACAAATTACCGAATAATTCGTTAATAAACATAATGATACATCTCCATCGATCAATTAAATGCGCCTAGTAATCCATCAGGTAACCCTGCTTGCAACCAAACATCAAAAAGTAGATAAACCGATGTAGGAAAAACAACCGAATAAACAATATTCTGCACAATTTTTCTCGGGTTGAAGTAGCTTAAAAAAACCAAACAAAACAATATCATGGACAAAAATGCGCCTAAGATATTAAAGGTAAAAATAAACAAACTTAAACAGACGACCGCAACCATTGCATCTTTTGCATAGTGTGAATCACGCCCTTTACGTACAATCTCGTTTAATTCTCTATCGGACTTCAGTTTTTGTATAATTCTGAAATCTTTAATAACATTAATAGAAGTTGTAATGATTAACATGACTCCTATAATAAGTGGAAAATAGCCAGGACCAGGTCTATTACTGATGTCATATAAATCAAGCGTAACCAATCCATATACAGTAAAAGCAACAGAAAACACTAACGTTGCAACTGAAAATAAAAATCGCATAATTATCCCTATACAAGCGGTAACTCCTGTTACCGCTTGCCTATCATTTTTACTTAATAGCACCAATCTGGGTTAGTACGCGTTTGAAATTCGAATTTGTATGAGCCAGATTTTTTTCAAAATCATCGCCCCAAACGGTATTCCCAGAAAGACTGTTCGTTGTTAAATATGTTTTCCATTCTTTAGTCGCAACCACTTTCTTTAGTGTTTCAACCCACCATTGCTGAATATCGGAATCGACACCTTTTGGCATCACGATCCCCCTAGGTAAAGCAAATGCAAAATCGTAGCCCTGTTCTTTAAATGTTGGTACATCTGAATAGACCGTACTACGCTGCTCTTCTGAGTATGCTAGTGGACGAAAATTACCGGCTTTAATTTGCCCAGAGACCTCAGATGGGTTGGCTACAATTGCATCAACACTGTGTGATGTAAGAGAGGTAACCATCCCTCCACCATCTTGCGATGGGACATAATCGAATGTAAAACCTGCCTTTTCCGCAAATAAACTGGCGACCACACGTTCGGGGCCGGCAGCTCCGGTTCCACCCATTACTACACGGTTTTTCTTAGCGTACTCAACAAAGTCTTTAGCTGTTTTAAAGTCCGAATCTGCCCTAACAACTAACAACATAGCGTCTTGAGCTAATAGACCAATCGGCGTAAAGTCTTCGAATGTCCAACCTGTATTTGAAATCAGCGGAGTGCCTAGAAAATTACCGCTAGTTGATGTCAAGTGATAAGGGTTTCCTTTTTGTTGAGCAACATAATTAAAACCGACTGCACCACTACCACCAGCTAAGTTATCTACACGAATGTTTTTAGGGTAATAATCATATTTCCTCAGAATATCAACAACCGTTCTTGACATAAGATCGTTACCACCGCCAGGACCAAAGGCAATAGTGTAATTCAAACGTTCTTTAGGATAATCCAGATCCTTAGCAAAACTCGGAGCTGTCGCTAATACAGATAATGTCAATGGCAGAATCGTTAAGTGTTTTAATAATGACATGTTATGTTCCTTATAATGTAGGGTAAGACGTTGTAATTCTTATTTTTTCTTAAGTCTTTATTCTGTTAATTTGTAGTGATAATTTCAGCTACGATATTACTAAACGCTTGGCATCCCAAAGAACCACCAAGATCAGGAGTCCTATAAGAAGGGTTTTCTAATGCTGCATCCACTGCAGAAACAATCGCTTTTGATGCCTTTACAAAGTCCGAACGTTCCTGTTTTTGACCCATCCAGTCAATCAACATAGCAACCGATAAAATCATTGAAACTGGGTTAGCAATATCTTTCCCTGCGATATCAGGCGCAGAACCATGTTGAGCTTGCGCACAGCAAATCTCATCGTTGGCCATAACGGAACCAGCTAGTCCAAGGCTTCCCGACAACTCGCTGGCAAGATCACTAATAATGTCTCCATAAAAGTTAGTCGCCACAAGGACATCAAAGCGTTCTGGATTACGAACTAAATGCGCAGTAGATGCATCGACTAGCAAGTCGTCGCTCTCTACTTCTGGATACTCTTTCGCAACATCCCGAACTGCCTCTAAAAACAGACCATCTGTCATGTGGAAACTGTTTGCTTTATGGATTGCAGTCACTTTTTTACGGCGTGTCATTGCTAGTTCAAAAGCTTTACGTGCAATACGTTCACTGCAATGGCGGGTGATTTTTCGAATTGACAGAGCCATATCTGGAGAGGGTTTTACTTCTCCCCAACCTTCTGTCATGTTGCGATCTGGGTAAAATCCTTCCGTCGCCTCTCGCATTATGACGAGATCTATGGACTTTCCTTCACTCATGTTGGTTGGAAGAAAAGAACGTGAACGTGCAGGACGAACGTTGGCATAAAGGTCTAAACCAATTCGGAAACCAGCAGACACGTTACGGCCACCTTGTTCTGGTTTTGGGTAGTCTGCGTGGGATTGAGTACCAAGAATAATGCCGTCATAGGTTTTGGCTCGATCTAATACTTCTTGACGTAACGTCGTGCCATATTTTTTCAGGCTCTCAAAACCAACATCCTCAAAATCTAGCGTCAGGTTTAGTCCAAATTTATGGTCTGCAGCCTTAAGCACATTGATAGATGCGCTAACAATTTCCGGACCAATACCATCCCCTGGTAAAACGATAAGTTTCATAATATTCCTCTATTAGATCATTGGTTGTTATTTAAAAAGTTGAACACTAGCCTTCAAGTAAATTCTTCAAATGAAGCACTGCACAGTGAGGACTAGATAAAACTGGCTTTCCTGTTGCTTTTTCCAGTTCAGTTTTGGCATACGAAGATGAAAAATGCGCCAACATATAGATAGATTCTGTCGATAGTGCTTTAATCGCTTGAACCACCAATTGGTTGTGCGTATCAATATCTCCGCGGCTTAGTGCAATACGTGACTCAGGCACACACACACAAGTTAATTCAGTAGTAACACCTTGTGATTGAGCTTCTAGGTAGAACTCACTTTCCATACCTTCCATTGCAGGAGCGAATGACCCGATCATAGTTATAGGTGTTTTCATACTTAATGCTTTTTTGAACATCGCCTCATTTGGTTTTAAAACGGGTGTGGATGTTTGAGATGCCACTTGCTCTATTGCCTCTCCAAATGCAGAGCACGTAAACATGATCGCATCAGTGCCTGTTTGCATCGCCATCTCCGTAAGGTCAGCTATTCGACGATATAGGGCAGGCGTGATCTGTTTAGACTTAGCTCGTTCAATACTTAATGACTGATCCCACAAATGGACCAGCTGAGCTTCGGGCCACAGCTCTTGAAAGGCCTTTTTTATCGGCTCAATAGCAATATCTACAGCGTGGATTAAAGTTATTTTTTTCATACACTCGCACTTTGTATTTTGTGTTAACTAAATACACTATTAATTTAAAACTGATGATTGTCAACGAATTGTTAATCAAAAAGATAACTTTAACTTCGTATAGAAATCGAAACACAAAAGAAATATAAACATTAAAATCAAGTGGTTATATGAAATTAAATCATATTAACTTGATTAAGATCACATTATTTTCATGATTAATTGTTTTTTGTAGTTGTTAAATACATCACAATTTAACTTATTCTTCACACTATGAATTCATTGGTATTCACAAAATACAATTTATGGTGGATAATTATTTCGACTTGTATAAGAAGGAAGAATGATCTGGATGACCGTATCAACAAACGATAAGAAAAAGGATTCAGTGTTATTGTTAGCAAACAAAGTGCTTAGCGAAATCACGAAAGAAGGCCTGGCAATAGGAGCACATATAAAAGAAACTAAGTTTTCCAACTTGCTTAAAGTATCCAGAACACCGATAAGGAATGCTTTCGCATACTTAGAAAATGAAGGAGTATTAATAAAGAAACCAAATCAAGGCTATTTTCTTGCTGAGACAACTGACGTCAGGTCATTACTTGACTCACAAGTATTCAACCCAGAAATATCAAATCTCAGCCCGCTTTGTTATCAGATAGGTCAGGCGTATCTAAGTGGAAAGCTAACAAAAAGCTTTACTGAAAATGAACTCATGGCCCGTTATGAGAAAAGCCGAAAAACAGTCCAAGAAGCCCTGATCACATTAGAAAAAGAAGGATGGCTTAGTCGTAGCCTTGGTTACGGTTGGGAGTTTAAAGAATTTATCTCTTCGCCCAAGGCGTATGCTCAGAGTTATCGATTCCGCCAATTGATTGAAACTCAAGCCTTAAGAGAGCCGGATTTTGTTATCAACACGACAAAAATTCAGATGTTGCGTATGTCCCAAATTGAAATTCTAAACAATGACAGCAAACTAGTTTCTGCAGGTGACATGTTTAATGCCGGAGTCTTATTTCATGAAACTTTAGTCTCAATGTCTGGCAATATTTTTCTGCTTGATTCATTAAAACGAATAAACAGGTTACGCCGTTTGATTGAATATAACGTCAATACGAAAAGAGCGATCCCGAGGAAAGAATGCGAAGAGCATTTATCTCTATTGGAGCTAATTGAGAATGGTCAGATGGAAGAAGCCGCAGCATTCTTAGAAAAACATTTAGGTCGTACTGCGGCGGTGAAAGAAAGTATTGCAACCGAGTTGTTTGGATGAATGCATATTTAGAAGTTGTTAGGCATACTTTTGGATAGGGCAAGCTCGTATTGAATAGATATAAACAATTTTCAGCGCTGAATCACAATGGGGCAGAACCTTCCTAGCCCCTCTTATGAACTAGCTAATTTCTGGACACAAAAATGAGTTACAGGTTTCGCTCAATTAGTAGTTAACGAATTAGCAAAGGTATCACAAAACCCCAAGTGGGGTGGCTAAATTCACTATGCCACTACACTTGGAGGAATCACATATTCCTGAACACCAGCGGCTTCCAACAATGCATAGAAGTCTGCGACATTGGCTCTTTTTCCTCTTTGCTGACAATAGGAAAATATCGCCCTTTGTTTCGCACGAAACAGTGCTACAAAAAATGTCGATAACCCTTCTGAATCGCCAGGTCGATAGGACCACCAAGCATTATCATCGATCCCCATGAAAATAGTTGTATCGAATTCCAGCCCCTTGCTTTTATGAATAGTCATTAGCGGAATCTGATTTGTACCTTCAAATTCTTCCAGGAAATTTCCCCAGGAACTCTGGGTATCAACACAGTTTGTAAAAAACTCTTCAAGTGCTGCTAGGTTTATTTCAAGCAGATCTCCAGTAGCGTAACGAGCAAATGTTTTCCGAAGATCATTCAAATCAATAAAGGCAATCATTCGTTCAAAAACGAGGCGAGCATTGTCTGGTGTAAGTGATTGTCGCATCAACTCCTTGAGTTCAGAAATAAATAATGCTAATCGGCGTTCAACCTGTCTCAGTGCTTTTTCATCTTCTGGGGGTGTGTTACGAAGCAGCTGTACATCTGCAGATAAATCTATTTTCACCCGCTCTAGCACGGCTGAGGTTAATACTCTCTTTCCCATCCGACGGAATTCTCTTTTCGCGACTCGCTCTCCTTTTTTTGCTACCAATCGTTCGAAAGGAGTTTTCTTATTGACCCGCTTCCGAAAAGATTCATAAGTTGGGTATTTGTACTTCGTTCCATTACTCAGATTATGCTGACGCAATTTCCTTCGCACGCGCTTGTAGGCGCTTCTTATACGTACTTTCCGTCCAGAGATAACACCTTCTACAGCTTGTTCCATTAAAGCATCAACGAATGTTGGTACTTTAGCTTTACGGTTACCCTTATATTTATTCTTGGGAGCTAAGCTAACTGGATTACAACCAGACGCTCTGAAAACTAACCACCAACGGTATATTGATATCGCACTTGGAATCTTCTTGTCATTTAATCGTTGTAGTGCAACACGATGCGGTTCAATAGTCTTTGGAATAATTTGTTCGCACTTACCGGCTAAATAACGAAGGATACTTAGACGAAAAGTAATCTGTGTGGCTACATCGTCAGGAAATGCTGATATATCTTGATATCTTGATATGTTGATTCGTCGATATCGTTGGTATCAAAACTTCTATCATTCAGTTCAAGTTTTTCTTCCTGAAGTGCTGACTTCCAATGAAAACTCGAAAATGATTTCTTAAGCATAACAACCCAATTCGAATTCAGATTCGAGAGATAGAGGTGTTTCTAAGCTTGCTTGGCGTAAGTTTCGAGAGAGCAGGTCACACAGAATTGGTAATATTTTTCTTCCATTTAAGCCGAGGTGTTGTCCTAAACTCTTTGCGGTTTGGGGCCCATTCAATTTAAGTATAGTAAGGAGAGTTTGATGAAAGTGATTCAGGTCATCTCTTGAAGCATATCGATGCAAAAGCTTAAGATTACCTCATCTAATATTTCTTCCTCTTTAGCCAGCTCTAGCTCCAAACCTAGCTCAAACGCGCCTTGAACTTTTGCTTTCCATCCACATTGAAATTCCTCTTTTGAGCTTTCCATATCGGATTTTACTTCGTACAGCTTAAACACACCGGTATAAAATTGAACTAGAAAGTCTGGAACATAGGTATGGGTCTTGCCATTTAAACAGTATGAAAATCTTATTGGCTGAGAACAGAAACGAACGATACTAGACTCAAAATCAAAATGATAGCAAGCAGCACATTCTAAAAAAGATTCTACTGTAACTCTTTTTCCCATTTTAGCACTAATGTAACGGTGTATGTTTTTCCCGCGCGACTTAGTTAGGTTTCAAGCAGGCGTGTCAAATGCATCTTCAAGTGCAATCAGAGTGGCAGTAGAAGGAGAAGGTAGATCAGACATGATATTGCCTCTTCACAATTTTGTCGTAAACTTACGAAAGTTTAGACCATGAAAAAGCAATATCAAATTATAGTTGTATTAAATATCAATATATGGTTGTATCAACACTTACTCTCTTCCGCAAACCTTATTCTCTTCCATAAACATTGTTTTCTTGCTCTTGAACACGGATAAAAGTAGTTCGTTTGGTTAACTCTTTAAGCTTAGCCGCACCAACGTACGTACAGGTTGACCGTACGCCACCAAGAATATCATTGATGGTGTCATGCACAGTGCCACGGAATGGAATCAATACCGTTTTGCCTTCTGCTGCTCGGTATTTCGCAACACCACCAGAGTGCTTCTTCATAGCAGACTGAGAAGACATGCCATAAAATTTCATGAAGGTTTTGCCATCTTGCTCAATGCGCTCACCGCCTGATTCTTCATGACCCGCTAGCATGCCGCCTAGCATGACGAAATCTGCTCCGCCGCCAAAGGCTTTCGATACATCGCCCGCACATGTACAGCCACCATCACCGATGATCATACCACCTAAACCATGAGCGGCATCGCCACATTCGATAATAGCGGAAAGTTGTGGGTAGCCAACACCAGTTTTAACACGGGTCGTACATACAGAACCTGGGCCGATACCAACTTTAACAATATCTGCTCCAGCTAGAATAAGCTCTTCAACCATATCGCCAGTAACGACGTTACCCGCGCTGATCACTTTATCTGGGAATGCTTCACGAACTTTCATTACGTAGTCAACTAGGTGCTCAGAATAACCATTCGCAATATCAATACAGATAAAGATCAAATCTTCACTCATTGCCATGATGTCTTTGGTTTTTTGAAAATCGTCTTCTGAAGTCCCCGTTGATACCATTGCATTATTTAACACGCTCGCATCATTTGATTCGATAAAACCTTTCCAGTCTTCTACTGAGTAGTGTTTATGGATCGCAGTCATTACACCATGTTCTGCTAACGCTTTCGCCATATCGAAACTACCAACAGAATCCATATTAGCCGCAATAACAGGTACACCTGACCATTGACGTCCGCTGTGCTTGAACGTAAAATCGCGGGTTAAATTTACTTGAGAACGACTTTTTAATGTTGAACGCTTCGGGCGGAATAACACATCTTTAAAGCCTAACTTAAGTTCTTGTTCGATACGCATAATGCAAATTTCCTTAATTACATAAAATGTATGTGCCGATTCTGGTACAGGCAGCCATGTATGTACTGCTTGCGTTATGAATACTTTGGCAGAAGCGTTCATATATTTCGGACACAAAAAAACCGGAGCGTTGGCAGACGCTCCGGTTTTCAGCATTATAGGCTGTGATTTTTTTATTGCTAGTCTGCTATTTTAAATTTTTTTGTGATACCTTACGTCAGATAACAACTCAAAAACTGACTAGTCAGTCAATATCAAAACCAGTAAAATATCTTACTTATTATATATTTATGGAAAAAATGTAAGAATCGCAATCCGAAAAATCACTGCGAAGACTAACAAGCTCACTCCAAACTTATAAAACTTGAATTCATTCACGGTCATGTCAACACGCTTATAGAAAACCGTCACCACCCCTTTCCAATCTTGACTACGTTTTCCATATTCAAATAAGCTGAATAACACACATGCGATCCCAATCAACAAAATCGATTTTTCAATAATAACTAATGCCATTTCCATAACTGCTTCTCCTTTGCTCTATCTGTACTATGAAAGAGTTAAAGAGAAATATCTGTAGTACTTAGGTCGAATTTTTGATGATTTGAGATTTGACACAAAAAAAGAGCCAATCATCGCTGATCGGCCCTAAGAATAATATTATAGCAGTGTCACTAAAAGGTGTTGATTACAGTTGAGCTGATGCTACGTAATCTTCTAATTCTTGAACACTTACTGTAGTGATTAGTTCGTTGTTTGCGTAAAACGCAACAGCATCACCAGTTTTCACACCACGTAGAGTTTTTTGAGTGCCATTTACGTAAGAAATATTCATTTCTAGCGTGTTGTTGTCAATTTTTTGGATAGTTGTGTTTTCAACGTCAGCAACGTTAGCTTGAACTGGAGCACCAGTTAGAGAGCTATCTACTTTATCGTTCACTTTTAACCAAGCTTCAACACTTGTATCAACAAGCGCAGGAGATTTGTTAGTGATGATGTTTTTGCCAGTCCAGAACTCAATTGAGTTGAAGATGAATAAATCGGCTACAGAAGCAATACCGTAAACTGGGCTGAGAAGAAGGAAAACGCCTTCACGCGCATAACGGTTATCAACAGCCATTAAGTTAACTTTAGTTACTAGGCCTGTTACACCCATTTGACCCATACAGCCACTTAGAGTTGTTACGCCAAGAGCTGCTACGATCGCCACTTTCAACTTTTTCATAATATATACTCGCTTTTAATGTTATTAGAAATGCTTAGTAAATTTAGCACACTGCCATGAATAGGATAAACTTTTTTACCTTATTTTTGAACTAAGTAGAGTCAAAACAGCACAAACTTAGCTGTTTAATACCCAAGCCATCCATACCATAAAGGATTTACGGCCAAACATTCAAGGTGCTGATTTTTCTAAGGGTTTACTTAACATAAGACTTCATGGTAAAAATCAAATTTCTGTGTTCGATTGTTTACTTTTCTGTTAACCACTTATTTTTCTATTAACTACATATTTGCTATTCTTGCTGATATACCCAAGTAACCTTAAGATGCAGAATTCATAGCTATCATCTTGAAGTTACTTGGGTATAAAGCACTTAATTAAATGGGTTTTTATCGGTATTAATATGAAATTAAAACACCTGACTCTCTTATTTTTTATCACTCTTTTTTCAGGCTGTGCCGTCTATACCGGATTAAATTACGATGATTTATTTGGTAAAGCACAAGTTCAAGATAGAACCCCAGAATACAACAGTAAAGCTGCCCAGCACTTTGTTAATGAAATAAAGCCAATTTTGGACAATCGCTGTGTGGTTTGCCATGCCTGTTATGATGCGCCTTGTCAGTTAAAATTATCCTCAGTCGAGGGGATTGACCGTGGTGCGAACAAGAGCCTTGTTTATCAAGGGACTCGCCTTACCGCATCAAACCCAACGCGTTTATTTGAAGATGCTCAAACAACCCAACAATGGCGTGATATTGGCTTCCACCCAATTTTGAATGAACGTTCACAAATTCCAGAAGCTAATTTGGAAGCTGGTTTAGTTGCTCGCCTATTAGAACAAAAACAAGCCCACCCATTACCTGACCAAAAACAATTAGAAGGCTTTGATTTTAATATTGATCGTGAACAACAGTGCCCGACCATTGAAAGCTTAGATCAATATCAGGCTGACTACCCAACTTGGGGAATGCCTTATGGAATGCCTGCCTTAAATAATACTGAGCACAATAAATTAATGGCATGGTTATCTAGTGGAGCAACGATGACAGCACATGCACCATTATCTGATGCTCAGCAAGCTGAAGTAAAAAAATGGGAGGCCTTTTTCAATGGTGACTCACTAAAGCAACAACTCACTAGCCGCTATATTTATGAGCATTTGTTTTTATCGCATCTCTATTTTACCGATCACTTAAAAGCCACCAAAGATACACCTATTCAATTTTTTGCTTTGGTGCGTTCAACAACTCCGCCAGGCCAGCCAGTCAACCGTATTGCCACTCGTCGCCCTTACGATGAGCCAAATGTTGATCGTGTTTATTACCGTTTAGTTGCCTATCCTGCGACCATTGTCGATAAAACTCATCAGCCTTACGCACTCAATGATAATAAACTGGATCGTATTCAAGAGCTGTTTATTAAACCAGACTATGACGTAAAAGAGTTGCCTAGCTATAAACCGACAGTGGCAGCCAACCCAATGACCGCTTTTGCTGCCTTACCAGTAGAAGCTCGTTATAACTTCATGCTAGATAACGCGCAAAATACCATTATGAGCTTTATTAAAGGCCCTGTGTGCCGAGGTCAATTAGCGCTTAATGTTATCAATGACCGCTTCTGGGTGTTTTTTGTTAACCCTAAAACTGCCCAATTACCTAATGTTAAAAAGTTTTATTATGACCAAACTGACAATCTCAAATTACCGTCAGAAGAACAAAGCAATGTGGTGCCACTTTATCAATGGGTTGCTTATTCAGAGCAGCAAGCTCGTTATTTAAAAGCCAAAACTCAAGCGATGAATCAGTGGTTCGAAAATGGTACTCATTTAACAACGGATCTTGTTTGGGACGGTGATGGTAAAAATGGTAATGCAGCCTTAACAATATTCCGCCATTTTGATAGTGCCTCAGTCGTGAAAGGCTTAGTAGGTAAACCGCCTAAAACCGCTTGGATTATTGATTATGCGTTATTAGAACGAATTCAATATTTATTAGTCGATGGCTTTGATGTGTACGGTAACTTCGGCCACCAGCTGATGACTCGTATGTTCATGGATTTCTTACGTATGGAAGGTGAAGAGAACTTCTTATCCCTACTGCCAATTAAAGACAGACATGAGTTAATGGAAAGTTGGTATCAAGATCCATCACCACAACTCAGCGCCTTTATTCAACGTGATGTGAAAAAATTTGAGCAACCAACCAGCATTCAATATAAAACCGATAAGCCTCAAGATGAATTATATGCCATGCTGAAAAAACGATTAGAGCCTGTGCTTGGTCATCGTTACGAAATACGAGACACCGGATTATCACCACAAAACGAAGTTATTTTACGTAAAATTGATGACATTAAAGGCAAAGGGTTACGCCAAGTACCACAGCTAGTGACTGTTCTTATCACTACAGACAGTGGTAAAGAGCAAGTATTTACCTTAATTCACAATAATGCTCATACCAATATCTCGAGCTTATTTGACGAAGAAAGTAATCGCGATCTTGAAAATGATGATCTGACGTTTGTGAAAGGTGTAGTGGGCAGTTATCCTGCCGCCTTTATACAATTACAAGAAAAAGACATTGCCGATTTTTATCAAGCTTTATCTAGCATTAAGGAAGAT
Source organism: Vibrio algivorus (assembly GCF_030161215.1). Taxonomy (NCBI): domain Bacteria; kingdom Pseudomonadati; phylum Pseudomonadota; class Gammaproteobacteria; order Vibrionales; family Vibrionaceae; genus Vibrio; species Vibrio algivorus. Next base: position 436,182 of record NZ_BSPV01000003.1, on the reverse strand, counting down.
CAGGACTACGTCTCTTTGCTAGATAAATATGGCATCCGACGCAGTGATCCTAATTTTTGGTCTTTCAGCGATAATATCCATAAATGGTATGAAAATGACCAACCGATAGAATCCGGTTTACTCGATTATAACCGCTTCGAAAATCGATAATCCGTCAATAGACACCACATATACCAATCAGGCTTGAAGCGATATTCAAGCCTGTTTTTTTATGCTTGCTCTATGATCTAGATAGGTTAAATCGATTTAAGCCAGAAACTCACGACTAAAGCGAGTAACCAGATCTACCAGCCTTTGCTTTTCCTCATCACTAATAAAACTTGCTTCAATCGCATTGAGAGAAAAAGCCTGTAGTTCTTCTAGTGATACCGGTAGTGCTTCTGCTACTGCCATAAAATTATCCGTCATATAACCACCAAAATAGGCAGGATCATCAGAATTAATCGTTACACACAGTCCCTGTCGCAACAAATCGACAATATTGTGATCACTCATATTCTCAAAGACTTTAAGCTTAGTGTTTGATAGTGGACAAACTGTTAGCGGTGTTCGATCTGCTATTAACTGCTTAACTAAGCCTGAGTCTTCGACACAACGTACTCCGTGATCGACTCGTGATACACCTAATAACTTCATTGCATTATGAATATTGGTTGCCGGTCCTTCTTCACCCGCGTGAGCTACAGTTAAAAAACCATGCCCAATCGCTGCTTCAAATACTTCTTTAAACTTTTCCGGTGGATGGCCTTGTTCAGAAGAGTCGAGCCCAATGCCGATAATCTTATCTTTAAATGGCAAGGCTTGTTTTAAGGTTTCAAAGGCCGAATCTTGATCTAAATGACGTAAAAAACACATTATGATCTGGCTTGATATGCCGAGTTCCTCGCGCCCTTTTTGCATCGCTTTATCAATACCATTAATCACGGTTTCAAAAGCAATACCACGTGCGGTATGTGTTTGTGGATCAAAGAAGATTTCAGTGTGAATCACGTTATCTTGCTTACAACGCAGTAAATAGGCCCAAGTTAAATCAAAGAAATCTTGCTCATAAATCAATACATTGGCGCCTTGATAATAGATATCAAGAAACGACTGCAAATCTTCAAATTGATAAGCAGCTTGCACTTCTTCAGGTGAATTAAATGGAATCTCGACGTTATTACGCTTAGCAAGTTCGAACATGAGATCTGGCTCAAGTGAACCTTCAATATGCAAATGCAATTCGACTTTTGGTAAGCCTTCGATAAATGCGGTTATTTGTGGATTCATTGGTTACATCCTTTTCTATTATAAAAATGAATGCGCAACGATTTTTCTTTTGTTCGGTAAACCTTTGCTCTAAATCGAGTATAGGTGACTTCTATCGATCAAGATAAATTCGATACTCAAATTAATGAGCTTGGAGATCTTCGATTGATAATATTGATACAAAGAGAAAACGATCGCCCGCTTACTCTTCGTAATCAGAATTTGAGGATTCTGGTAGAGACTCTCACACCTAGAACAAGCAGTTCAATCAGTAAGATTATACGAAAGGATTTTAGACTACACTAAGCAGCCTAACTGGTGAGAATTGTGGAATAAAAGTGATGAGAATGCAACCCCATCACTTATTCTAGGGCCTGTTGATCTTTCGTGATGATTTTTGCAGCGAATTGTTGGGTATTTGAACAAGGCAGAGGCTCCGTGGTGTAGCTAGCCTACACGAGGAGCCGATAACGCAGTGCAAATACCCAACAAACGCTGCCCAAAGGGTTCGGCTAAAAGCGTTCTATGCCATAGTTCGTAATAAGACAGGTTAAGTCTCACTTACTTAGAATACTAGGCTACAATCGACTTGCCTTGCCTAAAACGCTTTTATCTCGAACAAAATTTAACCACGAAAGAACAACAGGCCCTAGATAACCAATTCCGTATTAGTGTGCACTATCCCAATATAGATTCATAATACGATTCGCTTTCTGCCAACGTTCTGTTGTTTGCAATTCTTTCAAGCTAAAGCTCTGTTGTTTAAGCAAATTCATCGCTTGTGGTACTTCTACAATTGGTAGGTTATCGAGTACTTCAACTGCTGATAGACGGTTATTACACATCAACACCATATCACAACCTGATTGCATTGATTTCAAAGAGCGTTCAGCTGGCCCACCCATAATCGTGGCTCCTTCCATGTTTAAGTCATCAGAAAATACAATGCCTTTAAAATCAAGTTGATTACGCAATACCTCTTTCAACCAATAAGGAGAACCGCTGGCTGGTTGTTCATCGTAATTTGGATAAACTACATGTGCAGGCATCATAGCGTCGAGTATTCCAGCATCAATCTGAGCTTTAAAAATCGCCATGTCATTTTCAAAAATATCGCTGCGATTATCAAATGGGGTTTCGTAATGAGAATCGACAATTACACCACCATGGCCTGGGAAGTGTTTTCCTGTCGTTGCCATACCGACTTGCTTCATGCCTTTCATATAAGCGGAGCTGTAAGTCAAAATAGTATCGAGGTCTTCACCAAAGGCACGACTACCAATCGCTTTGCATTGAAAAGATTGATCCAGCACAGGTGCAAAACTTAAATCGATATCATGGGCAATCAATTCTGCTGCCATTAACCAACCACCAAGTTCCGCCGCTTCAACGCCATTTTCCATTTCAGCATAAGCTTGCGCAGGCGGAATTTTTGTAAAGCCATCACGGAAACGTTGTACACGGCCACCTTCTTGATCTACACCGATAAGGATAGGACGCTTGGCTGCTTGACGAATAGCATGATTTAACGCGATAAGTTGTTCATTATCATGGTAGTTACGAGCAAATAAGATCACACCACCAACGGTTGGGTGCGCTAAAATTTCTTTATCTTCCGCATCAAGTTCATAGCCTTCAACATCTAACCATAATGGACCCATTGCATTTTCCTTCTCATGTATCGAAATATTGCACCAAAATAATCAACAAACGTGATTTATGGTACTGATTTTAAGGTTTTATACGCTATTCTGACACTAATCATGTATGTTTAAAACTCTGTCTTTATACCCAAGTAGCTCCAAGATGATTAGGTTACGACTCAAAAGGTAAATTATGGAAAAATATATCGGCATTATGTCTGGCACCAGTTTAGATGGCGTGGATACCGCATTAGTTGAAACCGATGGAAAGTCGATCCGTTTACTGGCGAAAGATTTTTTCACTATGCCAGAGGATTTAAAGCAAGACGTGTTAGATGTGTGTATTGGTCAGCAAACCACCTTACTTAAAATTGGTGAGATCGATCATCGCTTAGGTCAAGTGTTTGCCGATGCAGTTGATCAACTCATAGATAAAAACAACTTAAATAGGAACGATATCAAAGCAATTGGTAGTCACGGTCAAACCGTGTTTCATGCACCAGATTCCGCTTATCCTTTTACCATGCAAATTGGTGATGCCAATATTATTGCTACGCAAACTGGCATGACTACCGTTGCAGATTTTCGTCGTAAAGACATGGCATTAGGCGGACAAGGTGCCCCGCTGGTTCCCGCTTTCCATCAAGCACTATTTGATCATCTTGATAACCATATTGTGATTTTAAATATCGGCGGCATTGCCAATATTTCCATCATTGATGGCGATAAGACTTCAGGCTACGATACTGGCCCAGGCAACATGCTGATGGATGCTTGGGTTCAGAGTCGCTTTGGTAAACCTTATGATAAAGATGCAGCTATCGCTCGTTCAGGCAAGGTAGCTCCTCCTCTCCTTAAAGTATTATTGGCCGAAAGCTATTTACAACTTCCGGCCCCCAAAAGCACAGGGCGAGAACTATTTAACCTACCTTGGCTAGAAGACAAATTAACTGGCTTGACTCTGAGCAATGAAGATGTACTTGCCACGCTAGCCGAATTTACTGCCATCACCATTGCTAATGAAGTAAAAGCGCTCACTCAAACAAATTGTACTAATGAACTATTAGCTTGTGGTGGCGGTGCTAATAACCCATTGCTTATGGAAAAATTGCAACAACGGCTTCCCGAATGGCAAATAGGTAATACATTGAAATATGGCATTGATGCCGATTACATGGAAGCAATGGCTTTCGCTTGGCTCGCCCACCAAACGATCAATGGTTTACCGGGTAACTTACCTGCTGCCACTGGAGCTTCACGCCTTGCGGTATTAGGTGCGATCTACTTACCTTCGTAGAGATTCCTAACCAGAGGTTACCTAAGTGAATTTCCGGCGCTGAATTCAACATCAACTAATTTAAAGCCAAAATGTTCTGCATCTTGGCTTTTTTGTGAGATATAGATCACATTTAGACATCACTTCTAGCAATACATCAAAACGTCATATAACAGACACCAATCCTTAACATTCCTATTCTAGAGTACTTCCAACACCAAGAAGACACGTAAGTCTCTAATTTAAAACATAGGATTTAAAACAATGAAAAAAGCAGTTCTAGCCACATCAATTTTAGCAGCAATGGTTTCTACTTCTTCTTTAGCAGCAACCGTTTATAAAGATGATACATCTGAGCTAAAAATTGGCGGCCGTGCAGAAGCACGTTTCAATGTTTCAGATAACAACGAATATGATGATGCAGGATTAAAAACTAACAGCACATTTGACGATAAAAGCCGTGCTCGTGTCAGTATTTCTGGTACTACTCAAATCACAGATGGCCTTTCAGGTTTTGGTAAGTACGAAAATGAAGTTGACGGCTCTGATGGCATCAAAACTCGTTACCTATTCGGTGGTATTGGTACTCAAGCTGGTGATTTTTCTTACGGTAAACAAGATACTGCATTAGTAATGATCACAGACTTCACCGATACCATGGCAACGTTTGGCGCAGATGCCGATGATGCCGTAGCTTTACGTGCAGGTAGCGATAAACAAGAAAATAACTTTGCTTATAAAGGTGAGTTTGGTGGCTTTACACTAGGTGCTAACTACCTTGCTGAGGAAGTGGCAGATTCCGATCAATACGCGATTGCTGGTATGTACTCATTTGATTTTGGACTAGATCTAGGTGTGGGTTATGCTGGCGGAAAAGTAGCAAACCAAGACGCTAACCAAGTAGATATCGGTGTACAATACTCTATTGCAGACTTCACTTTCGGTGCCCTTTATCTAATGAACTTTAGTGATGACGCTACTGGTAACAGCGATGATAATGATGGCTACGAAATTTCAGCTCAATACAAGCTGGATAAGTGGACTTTCGTTGGTGTTTATAACTACGCAACAGAAAACGATGGCGATGATGATGCGGTTGATAACGTTGCTATCGAAGCCGTTTACAAGTTTAACAGTAACCTACGCACTTATGCTGGCTACAAGTTTGAAATGATTGATGACCTAGATGACCAAATCCAAGCGGGTATCCGTTACGATTTCTAATCATTGGTAATCATTACCAAAACTAAAAGGCCTGAAACGATATCTTTCGCTTCAGGCCTTTTCCTATTCAGCTATTCGGCAAATTTAATGCTCTACTCCAACATCATAAGCAAAGCTTGCAGTGGATGTTTAGGCTTCATTCCTTCAAAACGTTTCACTTGACTACGACAAGAATAGCCGGTAACCAAACAACGCTCTTTGTCTAAGCGGTTAATATTTGGCTGCCAGCTTAACTGGTAGATGCCTTGTGACATTTCAAACTTATCCGCTTCATGACCAAAGGTCCCCGCCATGCCACAACAACCGACTGGAATGGTTGTTAACACGCCACCAAAGTGGCTAAAAATTTCACCCCAGTGTTTTTCTGAGTTGGGTAACTTGGTTTTCTCGGTACAATGAGAGAACAAATACCAAGGCTTACCATCGGCTTTTGCCGAATAAACAAATGTCGCGAGATTTGGCTGTAACCATTCATGCACACTCAGAACCTGAAAGTCCCCAGCTTTCTCACCAAGCACTTCACGGTATTCATCTCGATAACAAAGCACGGTTGCAGGATCGACACCAACCATAGGAATATTTAACTCAGCTAACTGATTTAAAAACTCAGCGGTTGAAGTCGCAGTTTTAGTAAATTGCTTTAAGAAGCCTTTTACATGTTGAGCTTTACCATTAGGTTTAAACGGCAACACAATTGGCTTTTTACCAAGCTTCACCGCTAAATCAACAAAATCTGACACGACATCGGCATCATAAAAACTGGTAAACGGATCTTGAACTATCAATAGGTAGTCTTGGCGTTTATCTTCTGACAGCGATTGTAACTGTGACAAACTAAATCGACTGTCCCATTGTTGATTGCCTAAACTCTGTTTTAACGTAGGTAGAGATAATAGCGGTGTATCAATGTACCCGACGGTCTTTTTGGTTAGAGACTGCACCCAGCCCATTCCCAACATACCATTGGTGACTTTTGGCATAGTCGCCATTAGCGGCAATAAACTTTCAATATTACCAACTAGGTAGTCTTTAACTGGACGTTGATAACGAGTGTAATAAACGTTTAAAAAGCGTGAACGGAAAGAAGGTACATCAACATTAATTGGGCATTGACTGGCACAAGCTTTACACGCAAGACAGCCATTTAAAGCATCGAAAACTTCATGCGAAAAGTCATATTCATCTTTCTTTTTCATCGAGTTACGAACACGATCGATCATACTTTTTACCGACGTTGACTGCTGCAATGTCGTTTCTTCTAAATCGAGTATATCTACTCCATTAGCAGTTAACTGACGCAACCATTCACGCACCAAGCCTGCTCGGCCTTTTGGAGAGTGACGACGATCTGCCGTGACCTTCATTGACGGACACATAGGTGAATTAACATCATAGTTAAAGCATAAACCGTTGCCATTACATTCCATGGCTTGTCTAAAACTATCACGCACCGTAACCGGAATTTGGCGATCATAAAAAGCACGCTTGGTATCCGATACTTTCACTAGCTGATCTTGGCTTTCAAGCGGAGTACAAATTTTCCCCGGGTTCATTTTATTGAGCGGATCAAATGCGGCTTTCACTCGGCGTAATTGCGTAAACAATTCATCACCAAAAAATTCAGGACCATATTCCGAGCGGTAACCTTTACCATGCTCGCCCCACATTAAACCACCATATTTAGCGACCAGTTTGACCACTTCATCTGATACCTGATGCATCATTTTTTCTTGTTCAGGGTCGCACAAATCTAAAGCAGGACGAACGTGAAGTACCCCAGCGTCAACATGACCAAACATGCCATAGTTAAGGGATTTTTCATCGAGTAAAGTTCGGAACTCAGCAATAAAATTCGCCAAGTTTTCCGGCGGCACACAAGTATCTTCAGCAAATGCAATCGGCTTGGCTCGCCCTTTGGCACCACCGAGAAGCCCTACCGCTTTTTTGCGCATGTTGTAGATTTTATTGATGCTTTCTAGATCATGACAGACCTGAAAACCAATAATGCCACCATCTTCCGTCTCAAGTTGCTTTTCTAATGTTTCGACTAATGCACGAACTTGAGCTTTCACTTCTTGATCATTTTGACCTGCAAACTCAACAATATTGATACCTTGCATATCTTTGCCCGGTACATCCGTCAACAAATCACTGACGGTATGCCATACAATATCTTGCTTCGCCAAATTCAATACTCTTGAATCCACGGTCTCAACCGATAATGCCTGCGCTTTAACCATTAATGGCGCACTTCTTAATGCAGAATCAAAGGAGTTATATTTAATATTAACTAAAGATCGGGATTTAGGGATCGGCGTTAAATTCAGTTTTGCTTCAGTAATAAAGGCTAATGAACCTTCTGCACCACAAAGCACTCGACCCAGGTCAAATACTCCTGATTCATCTTGATCAAATGACAAGGCATTTTTCAGATCATAACCAGTTAAAAAGCGATTTAATGGCGGGAATTTAGCTTCAATGGCAGCACGGTTTTCACGACACACCACTTCGGTCATTCGATATGCTTTATCGGCAAATGTACCCAATTCAGGTTCACCTTGCGAGCCATCAGTTTCATACATTGAACCATCTGCAAACACAGCTTGTAGCGATAATACATGATCGGAGGTTTTGCCGTATTTTAACGATCCTTGACCAGAAGCATCGGTATTAATCATTCCACCTAATGTTGCTCGGTTACTGGTTGATAAATCTGGCGAGAAAAAATAGCCAAACGAACGAACGGCATCATTAAGCTGATCTTTAACCACACCGGATTGAACACGAACCCAGCCTTCCTTTTCATTAACTTCAAGCACTTTGTTCATATAACGTGACATATCGACCACAATACCTTTGGTCAATGATTGTCCGTTGGTGCCAGTCCCCCCACCACGCGGTGAAAAAGTGATAGTAGCAAATTTGTCTTGTGCGCCTATTTTGCCAATGAGCTGCACATCTTGATTATCTTTTGGTAGCACGACCGCTTGAGGAAGCTGCTGATAAACACTGTTATCGGTCGCGACAGCCAAACGGCTGGCATAAGTTTGCTCGATGTCACCAGTAAAGCCAGATGCCTTTAATTCATTTAAGAAAGCATCAACTAAAGGCTCAACATCGTAACCTTGATTAAGTGATGGTAAGAAAGTTTGAGTTGAAGATGATTGTGAAGATTTACTATTTGCCAACATTGCGCATCATGCCCCTACATCGCTGATCCCTTCAGCTAGAAATGGATTATACCCAAGTGACTTCAGGATGCAGAATTCAGAGCTATCATCCATACCTTTAGACAAGGAAGGTTGGTGAAGGAATCTAAGCACCTTAAAATTACATGGGTATATTTTAAATCACTTCACTTTACCTTATTTCAATCACAGTGAGGAGTAGAAAATGTCTTGCGCAACCGATTTATCATACTAATTTGTTTTGTGATTCCAGTTAAACTGTTGTCCTTTCTTACAAGCCCAAAAAACGGTAGAATACGCGGCTCATTATTTTACCCAGACAATTAGTCTATCAATGAGTACACCGAAGGTAATGGATAAACAAAAAGCCCTTAAGAAAATTGCCAAATGCCTTGAGCTAGGTAATTCAGCCAACGTCAATGAAGCAGCCCAAGCAATCAAGATGGCACATAGGCTGATGCTGAAGTATGGCTTGGATAAGGACGATATTGATTTCATTAAATTGGGTAAAACTCAATCTAGCCATCTGCTGCCTGCAAACATTAGCTCTAACATTTTGCGCGTAATACGTGGGATCAATACTCGTTTCGGTATTGAGGCAGTATTACTCAACCACAAAGGTTTAAAGCGTGTTGAGTTTATTGGTGAAGCTGACCGTGCTATTTTCGCCGCTTTTGCATTTGATATTATTTATCGTGAAATGAATGAACAAACGGGCCAGTTCCGCAATAGTTTCTCAGGCACGGGAACAACAAGTGCTGAAGTGACACGTCGTGTTAATTCTTTCTTATCTGGTTGGATCGAAGGTGCCCTTGAAAAACTGCCTTTAATTGCCCCAGACGATGACTCAGCGAATAAGATTAACGACTACATCGATAAAGAATTTCAAAATGTCGATCGTGAAACGTTCAAACAGCAGTTACGTGAGGCCATGAAAAACTTCACGGCAGACTATGAAGTCGGCTTAAAAAAAGGTCGTCGTGTTTCGGTTAACCGCCCGATTGATGGCGCAACAGAAAAGAAACGCTTATCCAAATAACCTCAATATCTCACCGATTTTCGAGCCTGAATGATCCCTTTAATTCAGGCAATCGATTCCCTGATTTTTATTGTTGAGTATTGTGATCAAATACACATTTAACTCATCAATAACATTCGAAAGTGTCACTTTACTTCGCTACACTTCTTGGCGTTCAAGAATTCTAAGATGTTACGGGAAAATATAAAATGGAAAGTGCTCATGGTACTTGCGACTGGTGCAAACAATTCGTAGGTCAATTAACTAAATTAGAATATATCGATGGGATGAGTCATAACGCTTGTCCAGAATGTCACGACTTTGCTCGAATTGATGTTCGACAGTTTAATCTCGCAGAACAGGCTTTAAGAGACAAACAAGCCAAATTGAAATAAATTATAAGCAAAAGAAAGGCGCTCATCATAAGCGCCTTTTTAGATCCAGTTGATATACCCAAATGACTTCAAGATGCAGAATTCCTAGCTATCATCCAGAACTTTAAGCAAGGAAGATTGGCGAAGGAATATAGACACCTTTCAACATTGATTATGCGTTTTCCGCTTTTTCGCAACCAATGAAACGGTATGCAATAGCACCTAGGATCGCACCTACAATTGGTGCCACCCAGAACAACCAAAGTTGAGAAGTCGCCCAATCACCAACGTAAACAGCAACCGCAGTACTACGTGCAGGGTTTACAGAAGTGTTAGTTACCGGGATAGAAATTAAGTGAATCAATGTTAGGCATAGACCAATCGCGATTGGAGCAAAACCAGCAGGAGCACGTATGTCCGTTGCACCAAGAATCACGATCAAAAACATCATTGTCATCACAACTTCAGTTACTAATGCAGAAGTCATAGAGAAGCCACCTGGTGAATGCTCACCGTAACCATTTGATGCAAAACCAGCCGCAACATCAAAACCAGCTTGACCTGATGCAATTACGTAAAGTACACCCCCAGCAATGATACCACCTGCAACTTGAGCAATGATGTAAGGTAAAAGTTGGTTTGCAGGAAAACGACCACCAGCCCATAGACCAATAGATACCGCTGGGTTTAGGTGACAGCCAGAAATATGACCAATTGCGAAAGCCATAGTTAAAACAGTCAAACCAAAGGCTAGTGAAACGCCCACAAAGCCGATGCCTAGATCAGGAAAAGCTGCTGCTAATACCGCACTACCACAACCACCAAGTACTAGCCAAAACGTACCAAAACATTCTGCTAAATATTTATTCATTTTTTTATTCCTATGAATTTATAGCCTCACAACGTGTAAAGCCATTGGTCTATCTAAGATGAAAGATCTTTTTATTCACCATTAAAAAATTAGTCGTAAATAAAAAAATCGACCACACCATCAGAAAAATCCTACTGTCAAAACTCATTAAATTTCTTTTTTTTTAATAAGTTATGAACACATTAATTTTACACCAGTTTTTTAAATCCACAAATAAAAAGTGACAGGAATCACATTTACTAAGTATTCACTCAATAAATCGCTTGATCTTTCACCAACAAAAAACTACTGTATAAAAACACAGTATGGATATATGGACAGTTTATTATGTTGAATCACAATGCCGTTTTACCTCATCAAGCGTTCACATCTTTTGCACATAATGACGATATTTTTTCAGAAAATAGTTCTCTGTTTTCTCGTTTATCAATGCTTTCTAAAAAACCAAACTGGTTACTGTTTACCGCAGGTGCCACCCTACCAACCAATCAAGAACTACAAAACTTCGGGATTGAAACTCATAAAGTAATAAAAATTAAAGAATCTCATTCGATGACAGAAAAAGACATCATTCTCAAAGCACTCAATGCTAAAAATGCCAGTGCGATTGTAGCGAGTGACAATTTTTCAATCCAAGACAAAGAGGCCCTCAAAAGCCAAGCACGTCAAAGTGGCTGTGAACTCTTCTTTATGGATAGCTCGATTCAACAAACGCTAACTCGACACCTACATTAATTTCTTCTCAAAACACTTGGGTATAGCGATATAAAATTTTGATGACTAAATAGGCTTCGATTTACGCAAGAACATTTTAATGCAAACGTTTGCTTTTTATCTGGATGGAATTAGGTGAGTTCTGTTATTATGCGGCTTTCAGGTGTGAAAGGCATTCATGCCTAGTTCTTAACATACCCAGTTTTAAGCCTAGTAGGAAAATGGAAATGAGCATTGCTAATCAAGTTCTTGCCGTGAATGATGACCTTCCCATTCGTACCGACAAACCAGTACATAGTGGTAAAGTTCGTTCAGTATATTGGTTAACCGAAGCTGACAGCCGTCGCCTAATTAAAGAAAAAGGTTACGATGTAGCCGAGGATGCTCCTTTAGCCATTATGGTAATAAGTGATCGCATCTCTGCATTTGATTGTATTTGGCATGGTGAGGGTGGATTAAAAGGCGTTCCAGGCAAAGGTGCTGCGCTCAATGCAATTTCCAACCATTGGTTTCAACTGTTTAAAGACAACCACCTCGCAGATAGCCATATTCTAGATATTCCCCACCCATTTATTTGGATTGTTCAAAAAGCTAAACCTGTCATGATTGAAGCCATTTGCCGTCAATACATTACAGGATCTATGTGGCGTGCTTATGAAAAAGGTGAGCGTAATTTCTGCGGTATAGCACTACCAGAAGGTTTAGAAAAAGATAAAATTTTACCTGAATTACTGATGACGCCATCAACCAAAGGGATTTTAAAAGGTATTCCAAACGTGCCAGAAGCGGATGATGTCAACATCGCTCGTCAAGATATCGAAGAGAATTTCGCTGCATTTAATTTCTCTAAACAAGAAGATATCGCTCACTATGAAAAGTTACTCAAAGAAGGCTTTAAAGTGATCAGTGATGCGTTAGATAAGGTTGACCAAATCTTCGTCGATACCAAATTTGAATTTGGTTACGTCAATGATGCCGCTGGAAATGAAAAACTCATTTATATGGATGAAGTGGGGACACCTGATTCATCACGTATTTGGGATAAAAATGAATACCAAGCGGGACGTATTGTCGAAAACTCAAAAGAAGGATTCCGCCAATTCTTATTAAACTACTTCCCAGATCCAGATATTCTATTAAATAAAAACCGCATGGATGAACGCTTCGCACTTGCAGAAAATAATGCTCTACCTCAAGAAGAAATCATGAAAATTTCCCAAACGTATTTAGGTATTGCAGAAAAAATCACAGGTAGGAAGATCGAGTTAAGTGACAACCCAAAACAAGAAATCATTGATATCTTAAAGCGTGATTACGATTTGATTGTTTAAATTATTACGCCACAAAAAATCAGGCCTAAGCAAATAATTTCTGCTTAGGCCTTTTTTATCTGCTTCTAAAAGTTTAGCCGCAGCATTTCTTGTACTTTTTACCACTGCCGCATGAACAAGGGTCATTACGATTGGGCGTTTTTTCAAATGTCGTAGGTTTGGGCTTATTCAAAATCGTTTCTAACTCAACAATATTCTCATCTTGAGTAGAGTCGATCTTAATCTCCGCAACTAATTTATTCTCGTTTAAGATTTCTAATACTTCAGCATGACGCGCTTCGGTTTGAACACTTAGCGACAAAGGTAACTCTGCGCTTCCCACTTTTACTTCACGGTTGACGTTATAACCAGACATAACGTGATTTTGGCGCGTATCAATACGGCCTTTAAAGAATAATTTGGACATGGAGTACCACTTAAAATATTGAAGCAACGTGCTTGGCGGCGAGTATACGCTGTTTTACGCAACAACACAGAGCAATTGAATATTAAATAAAATATGACCATTTATATTCTTCAATGCTATCTTAATAGGTAAATGAAAACTAAAGGATAAACTAATGAAACCTTTTTCAACGAAATGGTTAACCGTGCCAATCACTTGCTCACTAGCTTTATTCGTTACCGCATGTAGTCAATCTCCTTCTTTCACCCTCCCTGCACTAGCGAATAGTAATAATAAAGCGGTAGGTACCATCATTTGGCGAGATCTTGCCACCACCGCTCCAGACAAAGTTCAGCCTTTCTACCACAATGTCTTTGGTTGGAACTTTGAAACCGTGAATGATGACTACAGCTTAATTACCTACAAAGGTCAAAACATTGCTGGCATGGCCAAAATGCCAAGCAACAGCAGTACCAATTATTGGCTACCGGTGATCTCAACCAATAATATAGATAACACATTAACCCAATCAGAACAGTCTGGCGGTAAAACCTTAATTAAGAAAACCACCTTGAAAGGACGTGGTGAACTCGCAGTTATTCAAGATCCACAAGGCGCTGTATTTTCCATTTTAAATACCTTTACTGGCGACCCTTCCGCCTTACCTAAACAAGATAGCAATTGGATTTGGCAAGAAATCTGGACCGACAACATTACTCAAAGCCAAAATTTCTATCAAAAACTGGGTAACTATAAAGCAAGCAATAAAAGCTTGTTAGGCCATAGTTATCCATACTTGGCCATTAATGAACAAGCCGCATTTGGATTTGTGAAAAAGCCGAATGCCGATGTACCAACCACTTGGGTTAACTACATTAAGGTATCAGATATCAATGCGACCGTTGAGAAAGTGGAAAGCAATGGTGGTTATGTCTTAATGGCCCCAACAAAAGAAGTACGTAACGGTACAGTCGCAATCATCCGAGACCCAGCGGGTGCCGGCTTTGTTATACAGGAGATGAAATAATGAAAAATATCAAACATATTATTCTTGCGACTGCCGCCGTCTTACTGATCGCCTCTTGTACGCCTTATGCCAGTCTAGACATTGGTGCCCCATTTAAGATTGGCCCTGTTTATGTCAACCCAAGCATTGGTGTAGGTGGCAATTTAAAATAAAACTCAATTAATCTTGAAAGATAGCAAAAACAAAACCTCAATCGTGTTATACCCATGATTGAGGTTTTTATTACTCTATACCCAAGTAACTTTAGAATCGATGACGATCGAAATATCACTGTTTTACATCATGGAAACCACCTGTTACTCCGCTACGCTCAAGATCAACACGTATATCTTTCACCATCTCTCGTGTGACAGGTTCTTGTCTAGCACCCAATTTATCGCGAATAAAACTAATCATATTTGCCATTTCGCCATCACCCGCAATATTATTAAAGCTAGTCATTGGCATGTAGTCTTTATTTGGCTCTAAGTAATCAGGAGATAAGCCTCTCAGCACAACCGCAATCGTGTTATATGGTTCAGAATGAGAGATAATGCCATTTCCTAATAATGCTGGAGCAATACTCGCTCTCCCTTTACCATCAGGGCCATGACATGCTCCACAGGTTTGAACGAAAATTTGGTATTCTTTCGTTTGTTTATCCACTGAAGTAAACCCTGTCGGTTTCAAAGGTTGAACATTAGGGTCAAGTGTATTATTCACATCACCGACTAATAAGTACTCACCTATAGCCAACAAGTCTTCACGTGTCATATGTCGGGTACTATTTTTCACCACATCCGCCATCCCGGCAAAAGCAGTACCTTTAGATGAACGCCCTGTTTGTAAAAAGTCGGCTAAATCCTCTTTTGTCCAACCATGTTCATGTAATTCATTAGCGGTAATATCGGGAGCATTCCAATGATCAATAATATTGCCTTGAAAAGGTTTATCTGATTCTAAAGCCTGAGCAATATTACGAGGTGTATGGCATTCAGCACAATGCCCAAAACTTAATGTTAGGTATTTACCACGTCTCCACTCCTCTGTTTTATCTTGAGAATAAGTGAGTGGTGATTCATCAAAAAACACCGTATTCCATGCCCACATCCCCAAGCGAATATTACTTGGGAACATCATAGTATTCGGCTTGTTAGGAGAGTTCACTGGAGTGAGTGATTGAATATATTCCCATAGCGCACGCATATCCTCCTCAGTGATATATTGGTATGAGGTATACGGCATAGCAGGATAAAGATTGCCATGTTTTGCTACTCCTTTACGTACTGCATCGTCAAAATCTTGATAAGAGTAACGGCCAATCCCCCTTTCTAAGTGGGAAGAAATGTTGGTTGAGTAGACAGTACCAAAAGGCGTCGGAAATGGCAGTCCACCGCCAAAAAGTTCACCATTTTCAGCGGTATGACAAGCAACACAGTCCCCTGCGTAAGCCAAGTATTCACCACGCTCTATTAAGTCAGAGTTAAGCTGTACACGTTTTTGCTCTTGCTCCATGCCTTTGTATTTTACAAAAGCTGCCACCGCAGTAATTTGGGCTTCAGAAAGTTGCTGTGAAAAGCTTGGCATTTCAGAGCTCAAACCTTCACGAATCGTCTCTTCAATACCATCGATTGAGCCTCCATGAACCCAAATATTATCCGATAGATTATAAGCACCAATTTGTTTGTTACCTCGTCCATTATCACCATGACACACGGCACAATTATAAGCATAAACCTCTTTACCTTGCTCTAGCACCACTTCTGCAACCGCAATGGAACGTTCAGCTTCAAAGTTTGCCACATAAGCGGCAACATCTTGTATCTGCTGCTCCGTCAGGACATCTTTCCATCCAACCATAACACCATGTCGGCCTTGAGCAATCGATTGAATAATGCCAGTATCACTCGAGTCATAAATCCATTCATTATCAATTAAATTAGGAAAATGTTTTTGCCCTTGCCCTTCATCACCATGACACGCCGCACAATGATTTAAAAATAAACGCCGGCCATAATCCACAATTTCATCTTGCGCAGCCAACTGAGTGAGTGTCATATCCTCAGCTTGTAATGCAGTTAATTTACGGTCAATAATTTGAGTATCTTGCTGCTGCAATTCATCATCTGAATGCCAATTCATCAACCCTTGCCAGTTCCCCATACCAGGGTACAACACAAAGAAAACCCCACTTGCAATAAAGGCAATTAAATAAGAATAAAGCAGCACCTTCGGCAATTTGGCATCATTTTCAGCAATACCGTCATACACATGTAGCTCTTTATTGGCATCAGCCTCATGATTCTTACGCCAATAATGCCAGATAACATAAATCATAATTGCCATGAAGATGACAGTTAAAACAATGACCCACGCACTCCAAAATGTCGTTAACATATTGCCCCCTTATTCACCTAAGCTCTGTAAATAACTGATTAGTGCATCGGCATGTGTTTTATTTCGTACCTGTAAACGCCCTTTATCAATTTCCTCATCGGTGTAAGGAACTCCAAGTATTCGCAAGGCTTCCATTTTGTCGGCAACATCTTCCCCATCTAACACTTTTTCAAATAACCATGGGTAGGCTGGCATAATGGAAGTAGGTACAACAGAGCGAGGGTCCATTAAATGCAATTGGTGCCATTGGTCTGAATATTTTCGACCTAAGTTGGCCAAATCAGGGCCCGTACGTTTTGAACCCCATAGATTGGGATATTCATAAATATCATCTTCTGCCTTAGTGGCTTCACCATAACGTGCGACCTCTGCCGGTAATGGCCTCACCATTTGTGAGTGACAAGTATGACAACCTTCACTGATGTAAATATCACGTCCAGCAAGTTGTAAAGCACTATACGGTTTCATTTTTGATTTTTCGATCAACTCATCTTTCATAAACAAATCAGGAACGACCCAAGTCAATAATGAAAAACTTGCGACCACGATGACAGAAATAATTAATATCCAAACAGATTGGGTAAAGTCTTTATTTAACATATACTTTCCCCTCGTCTGAATTTTCTAACTCACGTGTTTTAGGACTCTGATTTAGCGCAGAAATGGGCAATGATAAGGTTTTATATAAGTTGTAAATCATGATGATCACACCAACAACAAACAACGCTCCACCAATAAACCTTGCTAACATCCATGGTGCGACAAAATTCATCGAGTCCACAAAACTATAAGCGAGTGAACCATCTGGATGTTGCTTCAACCACATATAACCTTGACCGATTCCGCCAATCCAAAGCGCCACCGCATAAATCGCAATCCCAATATGTGCCAGCCAGAAGTGCCATTTCACTAGGCGTCGTGACCACATTTGCTCACGCCCCCAAAGCCTTGGGATGAAGTAATAAAACACCGCAAAGCCAGACATCGCGACCCAACCTAAAGCGGCAGAGTGAACATGGCCGACAATCCATTCGGTATTATGAGCAATCATGTTAAACCACCGAATAGCGAGTAATGGCCCTTCTAAAGTGGCTAGTGCGTAGTACAAAACCGCAGAGAGAAAGAACAACATCACGTAGTCATGCTTTAATTTTTCTTTATTCGAAAGCAAGGTCATCAGGCTATTGAATGCCCCACCCCAAGACGGCAGCCACAATAATAAAGACATAATAATGCCTAGATTTTGAATCCAATCTGAAACCGAAGAGTAAACAAGATGGTGAGTCCCCGCCCAAGTATAAAAGCCCACTAACCCCCAAAAATGGACGATCGATAAACGATAAGAATAGATCGGACGTTCAGAAACTTTAGGTATAAAGTAATAATTCATACCTATGATGCCGGCTGTTAATAAAAATCCTACCGCATTATGCCCCCACCACCATTGAACAATCGCATCTTGAGTTCCAGCGTAGATAGAATACGATTTCGTCCAATTAACAGGGATTTCTAAATTATTAATAATAAAGATCATCGCGATCACAATAATAAATGCACCGAAAAACCAGTTAGCCACAAAAATATGTTTAACCTTTCTCTTAGCAACCGTACCGAAGAATAAAATGGCATACATCACCCATACCACGGCAATGAGAATATCAATCGGCCACTCTAGCTCGGCATATTCTTTCGATGAGGTAAATCCCAAAGGTAATGTGATTAATGCCAACACTAACACCAACTGCCAACCCCAATAGACCATCCAAGATAAGCTTTTATTAAATAGATCGGTTTTACTGGTACGTTGAACAATATATAAAGACGTTCCCATAAGAATATTAACTACAAAACCAAAAATCACACCGGAAGTATGCAAAGGACGCAACCGTCCAAACTGAATATATTCAGAATTAAAATTTAATACTGGCCAATAAAGTTGTGCAGCGAGCATCAGGCCAACCAACATTCCCAATAGCGCCCAAATTAAGCTGGTTATAATGAAATACTTCACTATTTTCATATCATAAGTGGTTTCCATCATGTACCTCCGTGTTAGATAAGCATCATGCAGTGAAAATAGATGGAGCGTTATTCATTTGTATTAGATGAAGACGTCACTTTGGAGAAAAAATAGCTAATGTCTTGCATGTCTTTTTCTGTCAGGCTATCAGCTTGCTCATACATCACTAATGCTAGACCACCACTACGTTGGCGACGTTGGTAGGCTTTAAGGGTAGTGACTAAATACTCCATTTTCTGGCCTTGCAGATTAGGATAAATATCAATATTTGAAATCCCATCACTACCATGGCAAGTCATGCAAACGGCCGCCTTCTTTTGCCCGACGTTAAATTGCTCATCATCTTGTGCATAAGAAGTAAATGATAAACATCCCACGACTAGCCCGATAATTAATTTAGTCATACCCATAATGAACACTTCCTAACTTTTCATTGTATTTTGAGGAGATATGTACCCTAACGACTTGGGTATAAATAAGAGTAGTTCAAAATTTATATTTTCTTACAGTTATTCACGTAAAAGAGTTTGTTTATAAAAACTTCATTCGGATATCTAAATTGGTGTAGCATAGGGCTTTATTTGACTAACAGAAGAGAGAACCATGAATCCAATTTTGGCTCTGTTAAAAGAAAACAATATTGAAGATGCTCAGATCCGTGAAATTTTTCAAGAGCTGACCACCAACCCATTGGCTGCCATGGCAACAATAAGCCAACTAGGTTTACCACAAGAAAAACTACAAATTCTGATGGCTCAGGTCATGCAAAATCCTGCATTAATTAAAGATGCAGTGGATGAATTGGGCTTGGATTACTCAAAGGTAGAAGAAGCAAAAGAAAAGCTTCAGAAGTAATTTCAAGGTACAGAATTTACTGGCGTATAGGTCATTTAGAAAGGGTCACTATCATTTATAGCGACCCTTTTAATATAAATTGTCTTGTCCTAAAATCTATTGATGCTCGTTTAGATATCAAACATCAAGTTACCCGGTGCGAGAAATGGCCAACGTAAAACCGTCGGTTCGCCTTTATCTCCATCAGCAAAGAAGTAACCGACTTGAGGCACAGCGAACACTTCATCACCACGTTTAAACGATTGTTCATTTAAGGTTTGATGCGATAGTTTCGCTTCCCAAATCTCATTGGTTTCCCAACCCAGTGGTGATAATTCAACTCGCACTTCCGCACCAACAGGGTTCACCGCCACCACTTGACAAGGTAATGATGCTTGACTGTTTGGTTTGGTCGATAAACTCAATTCATGACCACGAATATACAAAGACCCACTCTTTTGAGTACTTTCCGTTTTAGGCGGCAAAATGAAGGCTTCCCCATTTTGCCAGTGTTTATTATCCCATTTAGCTTGGAACTGATTAACGTTACCAAAGAAATCAAACACAAAACGGCTATTTGGGTGAGCGTAAAGCTCTACTGGTGAGTCTACCTGCTCTATTTTACCGTTACTCATTACCACAACACGGTCTGAAAGCTCTAAAGCTTCATCTTGATCGTGGGTAACAAATACACTGGTAAAGCCTAATTCATCATGTAAATTACGCAGCCAACGACGCAGATCTTTACGCACTTTAGCATCCAGTGCGCCAAAAGGTTCATCCAGCAATAACACTTCTGGTTTGGTTGCCAATGCTCGAGCTAAAGCAATACGTTGCTTCTGACCACCGGAAAGTTGCTCAGGGTAACGTCCAGCTAAATGCCCAAGTTGAACTATATCTAATAATTGCTTTACACGTTTATTTATTTCGGCAGTGCTAGGTCGTACTGAACGATCCATAACTTGCAAGCCAAAAGCGACGTTGTCAGCAACCGTCATATGGCGAAATAACGCGTAATTTTGAAATACAAAGCCCACTCGACGGTCACGCACATGAATGTTAGTTACGTCTTTGTCACCAAAATGAATAGAGCCCGTATTGGCATTCTCTAATCCAGCAATAATGCGCAATAACGTGGTTTTACCCGAACCAGACGGCCCCAACAGCCCTATCATTTCACCATTTTCAATATCTAACGAGAGCGGTGAAAGTGCCTCAAATTTACCAAATTGCTTGGAAATATTTTTTAAACGAATACTCATAATTCACCTTGTTGCTTTTGTTGAGACTGCTGACCGTTGATATGATTACGCTCTTGTCGCCATTCAACGATGGCTTTAAAAATCAAAGTCAATAATGCGATAAATGCCAATAAAGATGCACTGGCAAAAGCCGCTTCTGATTGATAATCCTCATACAACAATTGAACATGTAATGGTAATGTGTTGGTTTCACCACGAATATTGCCTGATACCACAGCCACCGCCCCAAACTCACCAACCGCTCGCGCATTGGTCAAAATAACACCATAAATCAATGCCCATTTGATATTGGGTAGTGTTACACGACGAAATAATTGCCACCAAGAAGCCCCTAAAATCACAGCAGCCTCTTCATCCGACTGGCCTTGTTGCTGCATTAAAGGAATCAGCTCTCGCGCCACAAATGGACAAGTCACAAATACAGTCACCAGTAAAATCCCCGGCCAAGCGAACATAATTTGTAAATCATGTTCAAATAACCATTCACCTAACCAACCACTGCTTCCGTATAGCAACAGATATAAAAGGCCAGCTACAACCGGAGATACCGCAAACGGTATATCAATTAAAGTGATTAAAAACTTGCGACCAATAAAGTCAAACCGGGTCACCGACCAAGCGAGCATTACGCCGAAAACCAAATTTATCGGTACGGTTAATAATGCCACAATCAAAGTTAAACCAATCGCATGAAGCGTATCAGGCTCACTCAAGTTATTAAAATAGATAGCAATTCCACTTGCAAAAGCTTGTTGAAAAATACTTATGAGTGGAATAACTAAAAGAATAGCGACGAAAAAAAGCGCAAGAGAAATTAAACTCCATTTGACTAAAGGCTTTTCGCCAACACGTGAAGGCCGAATATGTGAAGATTTGGACATCATATCTCCTTACTTACCATGAATACGGCGTAAATAAGCGCCTTGCCATAGGTTTATGAGCAGTAACAGTGACAATGAAGTAAGAAGAACGACCGAGGCAATAGCACTGGCTGCCGGGAAGTCAAATTCCTGTAAGCGAACAAATATCATTAATGAGGTTATCTCACTCACATATGGCATATTACCTGCGATAAAGATCACCGCTCCGAATTCACCTAGACTACGTGTAAATGATAAAGCAACGCCAACTATCAAAGCTGGACGAATAGAGGGCATAATGACTTTCCAAAACACGGCCCAATCGGATGCGCCAAGTGTTACTCCCGCCTCTTCTTCCTCTTGAGAAATTTCTTCTAAGACTGGCTGAACAGTACGTACAACAAATGGAATACTCGTAAAAGCCATCGCAACAATAATACCTAAAGGGGTATACGCGACTTTAATACCAACATCTTCTAGCAGGCTTCCAATCCATCCATTATTTGAGTACAACGTCGCTAAGGTTATCCCTGCCACTGCAGTTGGTAGTGCAAATGGTAAATCGACTAACGCATCTAAAATACGCTTTCCTGGAAACTGATATCTAACTAATACCCAAGCGAGTAATAAACCTAAGGCGCCATTAAACAACGAAGCAATAAACGCAGCTCCCACCGTAACCTTATAACTTGCCACCACACGAGGGTCGGCAATGACATACCAGTATTCACTGAGTGACATACCTTTGGTTTGCATCACTAATCCAGTTGCAGGAAGTAGGAGAATCAAACTCACAAATAAAAGTGATATGCCTAAACTAATGGCAAAACCCGGCAGTACTCGTTGCTGTTTTGGGCGAGAAAGTGCGTGAGATCCGCTCATAAACCCTCAAAATAATCTATCAAAATGAATGGTTACCCCAAAGCGAGCGGTAACCATATACTAAGAAATGCAGATTAACGACGTTGCAATTGATCGAGTTTCGCGCCATTTCCAAACTGTGTTTTCATTGCATTTTCCCAACCACCTGCAATTTCTTCAACGGTAAGTAGCTCAACTTCAGGGAATCGATCAGCAAATTCAGCTTTTACTTTTTCATCATGGACACGATAGTTAAAGCCGGCCAGCATGCGCTGTGCTTCTTCACTGTATAAATAAGAAAGGTACTCTGTCGCTACTTCTGTTGTTCCATTGCGTTTTGCATTTCGCTCAACAACAGCAACAGGGAATTCTGCTAGGATCGATGTTTTTGGTACAACGACTTCGTAATTATCTTCGCCATATTGCTTACGAATATTGTTCACTTCTGATTCAAACGTGATTAGTACATCACCAATTTGACGCTCAACAAATGATGTTGTTGCCCCACGGCCACCGGTGTCAAATACTGCAACGTTGGCTAGCATTTTCTTTAGAAAGTCGTCTTGCTTTGCTTCATTTTCTTTACCAAATGATTTCTGTGCATAACCAAGCGCAGCTAAATAAGTGTAACGAGCATTACCCGAAGTCTTAGGGTTAGGAAATACTGAAGATACACCTTCTCGAGCCAAGTCACCCCAATCTTGGATATTTTTTGGGTTACCTTTACGAACTAAAAAAGCCGTGGTTGAATAATATGGAGAACTAGCGTTAGGCAATTTACTTTGCCAATCAGCAGGGATCAATTTGCCTTTATCGTGTAATACCTGAACATCGGTCACCTGATTAAAGGTAACAACATCTGCCGATAAACCTTGCAGAATAGAACGAGCTTGAGCAGAAGAACCACCGTGAGATTGTTTGATCTCAACCGTTTGGCCGGTTTTCTCTTGCCAGTGTTTTTCAAAAATTGGGTTATAAGTGGCAAACAATTCACGCGCGATATCATAAGATGAATTCAGAATGGTTTGATCGGCGGCTGATGCGTTAAATGAGCTCGCAATTAATAGCGTTGCAAATGCGGTTTTGATTCGTTTCATTATAGTGATACTCCTGTATATGCCTGAATGGCATCCTTATGGTTCTAGAGTATCTTTATAACTTAATGATAACAAAGGTTAGAAATAGAACTTTTTGGAATATTATCGAACAATAAATTGTTTACAATATTGTTAATCGCTATTGTGTTAGCATCTGAGAACAATAGAAACTAGCTACTGAATTTATTACAGCGCAGAGGGAAGCACGTGTCTGAGAATCCAACTTCTGAATTTCCAACGATCGAGGCTTACGTTGGTCAAACGCCTTTAGTCCGATTACAACGCTTGGTAACTGACAATCAAAGCACGGTATTAGTCAAACTAGAAGGCAACAACCCAGCAGGCTCGGTGAAAGACCGCCCTGCCCTCAATATGATTATCCAAGCAGAAACCCGTGGCACCATAAAACCAGGTGACACTATCATTGAAGCCACCAGCGGGAACACAGGTATTGCATTGGCGATGGCTGCCGCGATTAAAGGCTATAAGATGATTCTCATCATGCCGGATAATTCAACTCAAGAACGTAAAGACTCGATGCGAGCCTATGGGGCAGAACTTATCTTGGTCACTAAAGAACAAGGCATGGAAGGTGCGCGAGATCTAGCACTACAAATGCAAAGAGAAGGTAAAGGCATTGTACTTGATCAGTTTAACAATGCAGATAATCCAGATGCGCACTTTAATTCAACTGGGCCGGAAATATGGCAACAAAGCCATGGGAAAATCACTCACTTTGTTTCAAGCATGGGAACAACCGGTACGATAGTGGGCGTTTCCCGCTATCTTAAGTCGCAAAACCCTGATGTTTGTATTGTTGGATTACAACCCTCGGAGGGGAGTGCCATTCCAGGAATTCGCCGCTGGCCAACAGAATACTTACCAGGTATTTATGATGATTCCACCATAGATCAAGTCATCGATATCGACCAAAAATCAGCAGAAGATACCGCTCGTGCTTTAGCCCGTGAAGAAGGTATTAGTGCTGGTGTTAGCTCTGGTGGTGCCGTTTATGCGGCCATTGAAATAGCTAACAATAATCCTGGCTCAGTAGTCGTTGCTATAGTCTGTGATAGAGGAGACCGCTATTTATCCTCAGGGCTATTTTCTTAATCGTAGATACTCTTGAATATGCACGTCTAGTTTTCTAGCTGATAACACTTATACCCAAACTTCAAGATGTAGGATTCAGAGATACCATCCAAGTTTTTAGACAAGAAAGATTTTCGAAGGGATGTAGGTACCTTTCAAACAAATCTGACGCCGCTTCTCTGTTTAATAAAGAAGGGCTTGGATGAAGCTCCCGAAGGGCAAGTTTAAATAAGCTTTATGCAGCGTTAAGTTGAAGATAGATAAAATAATTATGATCGTATTCAATTCGCTTTGCCTAAAACTTGATTTATACTCCTGCCATCGCACCAAAATTCATCATTTCTGTTTCAAAATCGTGCACAAAAGCTCAACTCTTACTCCCTCCATCTTCAAAAACACAACAAACCCTTTAAAAACAACAGATTAAAAAGCTGGCATGTATTCTGCTTATTAATTAAGTGAATACATGGCAGTATTCGTGAAGCCAGTCGAGTCCCTGATTGGTTCATGTTATTTTCCTTTGAGGTACCTTTCCCACCCAGTGTGGGAAAGGTTTTTTTTGCTTGTTATCTTACTTTCCCTTATCAACAATATTTTTTATCGTAAAAACAAAAACTTTTCACAAGACGCACCAAAATTTTATTGTTAAATTCGCGCCCAACATCACCTTTCACGTTAATTATTTGTTGTAGTCTAAAACTATACCAGTTCCAAGCACTCCTCCCGTGAGTGCGTTTATTCATCAACCTTAGCGATATACAAATGACTAAAAAAATCATTGTAGGATGGCGGGAAATGTTGGCTTTACCTGAGCTTGGCATTGAACAAATCAAAGCAAAAATTGATACCGGTGCTCGCAGTTCTTGCTTGCATACTTTTAAGATTGAACCTTTTGAACAAGATGGCGAGCTTTGGGTTCGCTTTTGGATTCATCCCCAACAAAAGAACGATGAACTCATTAAAGAATGTGTGGCTAAAGTAATCGATCAACGAACAGTAAAAGACTCCGGTGGTCATGAAGAACAACGCTATGTTATCGAAACCATGCTAGCTTTTAATGGTGAGCAGTGGCCAATTGAGGTTACGCTAACCAATAGAGAAAATATGTTATTTAGAATGTTGCTAGGCCGTACGGCAATGCACCATCGTATTATTGTCGACCCTACGGCATCATTTTTAATTGCTTCACCGTTAACTAAGGATCACGATTTATGAAAATCGGAATTTTATCTCGCAACCGCTCTTTGTACTCAACTAAGCGCTTAATTGAAGCTTGTCAGAGCCGTGGCCATGAAGTCAAAGTGATCGATGCTCTACGTTGTTATATGAACATTAACTCAGAGCAACCAGAAATCCACTTTAAAGGTGAAGAACTTAAAGACTTCGACGCTATCGTGCCTCGTATTGGCGCTTCGGTAACCTTTTATGGAACGGCGGTATTACGTCAGTTTGAAATGATGGGGGTTTACCCTGTAAACGAATCGGTAGCAATCACCCGCTCTCGCGACAAATTACGCTCTATGCAATTGTTATCGCGCAAGGGCATTGGTATGCCAATCACAGGTTTTGCCAGCAAACCTGATGATATTAAAGACCTACTTGAAATGGTGGGCGGCGCTCCAGTTGTGATCAAATTACTAGAAGGCACACAGGGTATTGGCGTAGTTCTAGCCGAAACTCGTAAAGCGGCTGAAAGTGTGGTTGAAGCCTTTATGGGGCTAAAAGCCAACATCATGGTGCAAGAATATATTAAAGAAGCCGGTGGCGCAGATATTCGTTGCTTTGTGATTGGTGATAAAGTCATTGCAGCAATGAAACGACAAGCAGGCGAAGGCGAATTCCGCTCTAACCTGCACCGTGGGGGCACTGCTTCATTGGTTCGCATTACACCAGAAGAGCGTAAAACTGCAGTAGCCGCGGCGAAAATAATGGGCTTAAATGTGGCGGGTGTTGATCTCCTTCGTTCTTCTCGTGGGCCTTTAGTTATGGAAGTAAACTCATCACCAGGCCTTGAAGGAATAGAAGCTGCAACAGGTAAGGATGTTGCTGGTATGATCGTTGAATTTATTGAAAAAAATGCGTCTGTAAAAGGAGTAAGAACTCGTGGGCGTGGTTAATTCAGGACGTGGCGAAAAGAAAAGAGTGAGAAAGAACTCACCTTTTAAATTCATGGACCACACCGTGCAAGCCGGTGAAAGAAAAGTATTAGAAATTGAAGCTGCGAAACTTTACACCCACTCACCGTTGTCGATTCCGGTTGAGATCATTCATGGTAAGCAAGCTGGCCCAGTATTAATGGTCAACGCAGCAATTCATGGTGATGAGTTAAATGGTGTAGAGATTGTTCGCCAACTCATTGAAAAAGTGGATGCGAATAAGCTTAAAGGTACCTTAATTGCCGTGCCTATCGTTAACGTATTTGGCTTTATTCATAAATCTCGTTATCTACCCGATCGCCGCGATCTTAACCGCTGCTTTCCGGGTACAGAAAAAGGTTCTTTGGCATCTCGTATTGCCCATACCTTTTTCACAGAGGTAGCCGAAAAAGCCAACTACATTATTGACTTACATACTGGTGCGATACATAGAACGAACCTACCACAAATT
This sequence comes from Vibrio algivorus, assembly GCF_030161215.1. Taxonomy (NCBI): domain Bacteria; kingdom Pseudomonadati; phylum Pseudomonadota; class Gammaproteobacteria; order Vibrionales; family Vibrionaceae; genus Vibrio; species Vibrio algivorus. The sequence continues at coordinate 408,874 of NZ_BSPV01000003.1, read as the reverse complement.
CGTGCTTGTTTGGATAATGAAGATACTTTACGTATGGCAAAAGCGTTTGGTACTCCTGTGATTATCGATTCTGCAATACGCGATGGTTCACTTCGTTCAGAAGCTGAAAAGCGTGGTATTCCAGTACTAACGTATGAAGCTGGTGAAGCATTGCGCTTTGAACCGATTGCAATTAACGCTGGGGTTATTGGGGTATTACGCGTTATGCAAGAGCTTGGCATGCATCGCCCAAGTCGTAAGAAGGTGCCCGAATCCGTCACAGCTAAATCCACCAGTTGGATCCGTGCAGATAGTGACGGCATTTTACGCACTATGGTGACCTTAGGAGATCGGGTGAATAAAGGCCAAGTTTTGGCTTACATCAGCTCACCTCTTGGACATGAAGAGATCACCATGCTTGCACCAAAAGATGGTATTGTGATTGGTCAACAAACACTACCATTAGTAAATGAAGGTGATGCTGTCTTTCATCTAGCTTACTTTACCGAAGATAACGATGCGGTAGGAGATACGGTGGAAACCTATATTGGGCAAGTGATTGAACATGTTGAAGCCAAAGATGAACACATCACAACAGGCTTTATTGCCGTACCAGGCAAGTCTGATAACACGTAGTTATTGTTAAGACATATACAATAAAAGAGGCCGAATCATTCAATATTCGGCCTCTTTATGTGTTTCTTAACCTGACTATTCAAGGTGTAAAATTCAGAGCTATTCCCCCTCCGAAGAGCAAGTTAAAGCAAGGTATATGCATCCAGTAAATCAAGCACATCTTGTGTTGAGCCTGTTTCTGCCAAACGAGGAAAAATTAGCTTCACACTATTGTTATGTGTATCTAAGTTCAAATCGGTCATCGCATCTGTGGCTAAGATAACGTTGTAACCTAGTTCCCATGCCTGACGAGCCGTCGACTCCACACCGATACTAGTTGCAACACCGACTATTACCACTTGAGTCACCACGTTCGCTTTCAAATATTCATTCAAATCCGTGTTGGTGAATGCACCCCATGTTTTCTTAGTCACTAAATGATCGCTAGGCTGCACATTTAAACGTGAATCTAGATCTGCCCAATCAGAAGGAAGTTCACCATGTGAAGTCGCTTGCTCGTTACGACCTGGCGCACCACCGGCAACATTCACTAAGACAACCGGTTGCTGTTTTTCACGAAACGCATTAATTAGCTGACAAGATTTTTCTACAATAGGGTCGGTATTATGGCACGTTGGCAATGCTAAAATGCCCTTTTGTAAATCAATAACAATTAATGCTGTTTTAGGGTCAAGCACAGTAATAGGCATACACACTCCGAAAAAATAAGTTCAACCAAGATAGGGTTACATTTTATTACATTCTACCTTATGAATAATATTGTCACTATTTTTATCAACTGCCAGTGCCTGCTTTATTATCAATCTCTTCATTAGGCAAATCGAACACACTGCTATCTAATTCATGTTCAGCAATTGCTTCTTCTATAATCGCTACCAGTTCTTGAGTATGTTCTGGTGCGGATTGCTCTACCGTTGAAAGTAAATCAGCAACCGCATGATTCATATCTGCCGCTTCTCTATCGGCAGCACGCATACTCTCTGTACTTTCAACCACATTATCCACCAGTTGTTGCGTGAACTCTGATAGTTTCTCAGGATGAGATTCAACTAAGGTTTCAATCATACCAATCGATTCGTTGTCATTTGCGCTGGTCATTGCAGCTAGCGAGGCATAAGCTCCTTCAGGCTCTTTATCAAATAACCATTCTGCCAATTTCTCAGCTTGTTGATAGTCTAGTTCACTCACAACTGATACATATTCATCTAATCGTTCCGGGGCACTTAAAGACAAAGAACGATATAGTGCAATAACATCAATCTTATTGAGATCTGGCACTCTTTTAATTAATGGGATTAGCCATTCGGGTTGTACTTGTGACAAGGTCTTTAAATAACGAATTGCATCACAACTTCCTCGTTCTAAATAGACAAGAAACTGCTCAGAGGCACGTTCAAAAAAGATCGAGTGTTCTTGATACTCAACACGAGGATCTAGTTCTTCAGAGATAGAAGATGGAGTATGCATGACAAACTGCTCTTGATCTTCCACTGGGCGAGCTTGCCTAACAGACATACGATATAGAATGAAAATCACCAGCCCAAACTCCAATACAGTTAGTAAAGAAAACAAGGCGTCATTCCCCCAGGTTTTGATCACTAACGAGCCAGAATACGGCCCGACAATACAACCAACGGCATACACGCATAGTAATCCAGAAAGCACAGGAACTAATTGGGTTTTCAATGCACGGTCAAAAGTTTCCGAAATACTCAATGGGTACAAACAGGCAATAATCCCCATCATTATCGCCACAAGAACAAGCGATAAAATAAACGTCGACTGACTTAAACTAAAAGCTAAAAAGAGAGTAGAAAGCAGCAAAATACAGCAAACCGATAAGATCACTTTACGACGTTCAAAACGATCGGATAAATAGCCAATTGGAAGCTGTAATATAATCCCACCAGCGGTTGCCGCCCCCATAAACATCGAAATTTGCAGCTTATCCATGCCAACATCATTGGCGTATAGAGGCAAAATATTCATTACGATGGAATACAGTACACCACACAAAAAGCAAGCCACAAAACCTAGAGGAGAAAGCAAGAAAAGCTCACGGTAAGAGATCGGGGTGAAGGTTTCTATCTTCGGCTCAAAGTGGGAAATAAACACCACTGGACTAATCGAAATACTGAACAATAAACCACAAATGATAAATAAGGTAGCTTCACTTGGTGGCGCAAGCACCAAACCAAATTGCCCTAACGTGATCGCCGCCAAGATCACTACTTGGTTAACCGCCAGAACTTTGCCTCGATTGGATTCTGTTGACACACTGTTATACCAAGTATCGAGCGTCCCCATAGCACAGGCAATACAAAAGCCCATTACCGCGCGCATTACAGACCAGACATAGGTATTAAAATCGAGCCCCATAATCAAAATTGCAGTCGCGGCTAGACTGCCACACATAGCAAAAGTTCGGACTAAACCAATACGACGTAAAATCTTCTTTGCCCATATTGCACCCAACAAAAATCCCACAGAATACAACGATAAGATCACACCAATGGACTGTACATCGACACTCTCATCAGCCAATCGAACAGGAAGCAATAAACCACTTAAACCGTGGCTGATCATTAAAAAGAAAGAACTGATACAGAGCAGTATCAGAGGGCGAATCGCCGCCATTGCACTCATGCTATTCCTTTATACATATCGAGCTGTATTGGCATCATGCCGCTCTAAGGTTGTCAGATAGAATCGTTAATCATCCCATTGATATAAGAGGATTACAAATTGTGAGGGGAGTTTAGTGTTATAGGAGTTAATTGATGAACGTTAATATCGATAAGTAGATATAAAAAATGGGCTAATCAATGGCCCATTTTTAAGACGATTAAATAATTTAATTAAAGTGACTTACAAGTACTCACACAAATAAGCAGTATCGACGGCTACTTGCAAGTCAAATGATGAATCACCAATCACATTAAACGACTCACCGGCTTGATAGGTAACCCATTCTTGCGTATTCGGTAATTTTACCGTCAGTGCGCCTTTAATGACTGTCATTCTTTCTGGTGCAGCTGTACCAAAAGTGTACTCACCAGCCGCCATTACACCGACGCTACTATCACCGTCTTGTTGAGTAAAGCCAAGTGATTTTACATTACCATCAAAGTACGCATTTTCTTTTATCATCTTCATTTCCTTATGAAAGTATAATCAATAAACTGCCCTATGTTGTATACAAACCGAAGCAAGAGCTCAAGCTTTATTTTTTTGATAACGAATCAAAACTATCCATGACTTCTTGAGATTTCATGATGCGGCTATGTCCATAACTATTCGCAGTGACTAAATTGACCCATGGACTACAATTAACTATATCTTGGCTAACGGAGTAATTGGCAAACTTATCTTCAGGATCATGAACAATAATAGTGGCCGACTTTCGGTCTAATAAATGCTGTTGTGGATTAATTTTTTGTAATGGGTACTGGTATTCTTGCTCAAGTTCAGAAATGACTGCATTAAATAATTTCATCGAGAAGCCAGAACGGCTAACGGTTTGCATCAAGTTCTCTAAATAATTTAAAACTGGGGCCACCAGTAATAAAGGAGCCGCTTGAAATTTTTGGTGCTTGGACTCAAGCAATGCCGCGCTTCCCATGCTATGAGCAACCACTCCAACAATCTCATCACACGAGTCTGCCATAACGTCAAGTGCTTCAACAAAAGCAGGCAGATGACCAAACTTTCCTTCACTTTCCCCATGCCCCGCATAATCAAAGGCTAGTGCTGTAAAACCTTGTTGAGCAATATGTTCCATTAATGGATAAAACTGAGAAGTTGAACCTGACCACCCGTGTGTAATTAACCATATTGGTCCACTACCCAATGTGTAAGTAATCAATTGACCTTGCGAACAGGCTACTTTGCCACGGATTAAGCCTTTCGGTTCTGGATTTTTCACCTTTAAACGGACAGGCGTTAACAACAAATTCTTAGCAGTTTTTATCGCATGTTTTCGTGCTAATGTGTGATGTAAACGAGTAGACACATTCACCAAGCTACGTTTTAGACTAAACCGACTTGGGGTATTGAAATAAATTTTATTACTCATCAAATATCCTATATATACCCAAGTGACTTCAAGATACAGAATTCAGAGCTACTATCTAAACCTTTAGGTAGAAAGGTTGGCAAAGGAATGTAAGCACCTTTCAAACCAAGCTGACGCGGCCTATCTCTTATATAAAAAGAGGAGGTTTGGATAAAGCTCCCAAAGGGCAAGTTACTTGGGTATAGAAACTAATAATTACAATGGTCTGCATTATCGCAGAGCCAACTTGGGTTACAAGCCTAACCGCTCGAGAGTGATGATTTTATTATCATGCTGATTCTTTCTCTCATCTAAATGTGGTAAAACACTAACCTCTATACCCAAGTAACTTCAAGATGCGAGTTTCAGCAAGATTAAAACAAGTTTTAGGCAAGGCAAATTGAATATGATCATAGTGATTCTATCTCTATTTAATTTAACGCCGCATAAAGCTTGTTTTAACTTGCCCTTCGGGAGCTTCATCCAAGCCTTTACACTGCGTCAGATTCATTTGAAAGGTGATTACATTCCTGCACGAATCTTTCTTGTTTAAAGACTTGGATGGTAGCTCTGAATTCTGCATCTTGAAGTCACTTGGGTATATTAGCCGCATATTTATGAATGGAGTTGTAATGTCAGGCATCATTGAGCAGTTTATCTTTTCCGCCACTATCACTGGCCCTATTTGCCTAATGTTGTTATTGGGTATTTTACTCAGACGTTTTCAAGTCATTAATGAACCTTTTATCGATACAGCTTCTAAGTTGGTCTTTAAAGTAACTCTACCGGCACTTTTGTTTTTAAGCATTATAAAGTCAGACTCCATCACCGATAACAGTATTCCACTGGTCACGTATGGTGTGCTTGCCAATATTACCTTCTTTTTATTTGCGACTTTTACCGTCAAATGGCTAATCAAAGATAATCATCAACATGGTGTCATTATTCAAGGTGCTTTTCGCTCTAATACCGGCATTATTGGACTTGCTTATGTGGCGAATGCTTATGGAGATCATGGCGTTGCTCTAGCGGCAATTTTTGTGGCTGCGGTCACTGTGTTATATAACATTTTAGCTGTAATTACTTTATCGCCAAGAAACCAACAGCCTGATCTAAACACCTATAAGAATATGTTGATTTCTATTCTCAAAAATCCACTGATTATCGCTATTGTAGTGGCCTTTGTGATTCAAGAGCTAGAAATCCCTATGCCAGATACGGTGCTGCATACTGGGCAATATTTTGCCAACATGACACTCCCCCTTGCCCTTCTCTGTACTGGTGGTTCATTGAATATCAGTGAATTACGCCACGATAAAGCCTCTAATATTGTCTCTAGTAGCTACAAGTTAATTCTTTGTCCGTTACTTATCACATTCGGGGGCTTTTTGTATGGCTTTCGAGGATTAGAGCTTGGCATTATCTTTTTTATGACAGCCGCACCCGCTGCTGCGGCAAGTTATGTAATGGCAAGAGCGATGGGAGGCAATGCCACTTTAGCCGCCAATATCATCGCCTTAACCACAGTAGGCTCTATGGTAACAACCACATTGGGAATTGTAATTTTATCTAGCTTAAAATTAATGTGATTGAGCTAAAGGAACGCCTTCAATAAAACGGCGACGGAAAGTATACACCCACTAAAGCGAGCAACCTGACAGTATTAGGCTGCTCGTTAATTTATCCTAACGCTCCTTACTGTGCACTTTCTAATTGGTGAACAAATTGAGCTACTTGAGGGTTATTTGGTACTAAGCGTTGTAGCTCTTTTGCATATTTCAATGCAGATGCATTATCTTTAAGCTCAATAAAAGACTGAGCAAGCGCATAAGCTAACTCAGGGTTTGCCATAGAGACATTATAAGCTTTCTCTAATGCCCTGACCGCTTCTCTTGGCTGCCCTTGGTCTTTAAGTAGTAATGAATAAGTGTATTGATAATGCTCATTATTTTCAGACAATTGCGCAGCTTTTTCTAATTCGATTAAAGCTAAAGATTTCTGCTGCATACGCACATAACTCATCGCCTTTGCATAATATAGTGACGGATTGTTGGGAGAAATTACGATACCTTGTTCTAATACTTTTTGTGCTAGTACTTCTTGTTTTTTTAATCGGTATACATCAGCTAAATTAACATAAGCAGGCACAAAAATTGGTTCAACATCAATGGCCTTTTTAAAGTTTTTCTCAGCCTCATCAAGACGATTCAAATTCAGCGCCAAATTACCAAGTGCGACATAAGAAAAGCCTCTATCTGACTGATATTCCTGGATCGCTTTATACTCTTCTAATACTTGCTCTAACAGCTTGCGTTCTTTTTGAGTTAAGCTAGCTGATGCCGATAAATTAGGAATAATCGGTGCTAACATCAATGAAGCTTGAGTTCTGACAGAAAGGTTAGAACTTGATAATAGTGGACTTAACAACTCCCATCGCTGAGCAATAGGAAAGTTTTGCGCGGCTTCAATTGCCCCTAGTTGTTTCAATGGCTCATTTTCTTTTACCGCACGTATAATCGCAATTTTGGCATTGCCATCAGGTAAATTAGACATTCTTGACAATGCGGATGCTCGAATAATATCAGGGTATTGCTTATCTTGAGCTATTTTCGATAATTCTGTGCTCGCTGATAAGTGACCATGATCGGCCTGAACAAATACCTGAGCATAATGGTCTTGTTCAAGGTGAGAACTATTCGGGTACCAAGATTTTAATTTTGTTAAGCTCCAACTAGCATCTTTATCTTGATGACAAGCATTACAAGCATTTGGGCTACCTGTAGAAAGTGTAAGGTCAGGCCTTGGTATTTTAAAACTATGATCTCGGCGAGGATCAACCTGCATGTAAGTAGTCGCCGGCATATGGCAGTCTACACACTGATTACCTTGTTTAAATTTAGCATGTCTATGATGCTGATTTGTATCATATTCGGTTGCTGTATGGCACTGGGTGCAAGTTTGATTACCGGGTAGTTTCAACTTCCCTGAATGCGGATTATGGCAGTTAGTACACGTCACCCCTTTTTCATGCATTTTGCTTTGCATAAACGAGCCCCATACATACACTTCATCTGAAATTTGCCCATCAGGATAATACAAATTAGATGTTATTAACGCTGGCATAAACGCGTCAACGATATCTTGTGGCGAGTGTCTATCTTTCAATTGTGAACGGCGGGCATGGCAGGTGGCACAGGTTTCAACTTGCATACTCGGCTGCAAAGCTTGAATGGGCACCATTTCACCTTGCTCATTTTTATGAAATAACGGTGTCTTAGCTTTAATGCTAACCTCATAGCCTTTATTCTTTATGGACTGATCACCTTGTGCCCATTTTAAATGTTGCTTTTCATCACCATGACAAGCATTACAACTCACATTGGAAGCAGTAAATTCTGGTTGATAGGAATGAGTTTGTGGATCATAGTTCTTCTTATAATCTGTAACGTGGCAATCGGCGCACATTTGATTCCAATTTTGACCGTTCTGTGTCCAATGGAAAGTATCATTTGGCGTTTGTTCAGGGTGTAATACAAACCAACGTTGACCGCCTTTTTCTTTGCTTCGTGAATCCCATGCAAAAGGGATAAACTGCCAGCGACCATTACCTGCATCAAAAATATATTGCTGCAATGGCTGAAAACCAAAAGTATAAGTAATATTTAAATGCTGCTTTTTTCCAGCCTCATCAATAAAATCTACCCATAATTTATCTTGATTATCTGTCGAGAATGTTGCCTTGCCATTTAGGTAATCAATTGTTGAACCATCGAATTGCCCTAAACTACTTACACTATTTGCAGGTTCCATCGCGTGAAAATGATCAGATTGTTGCCAGTCTTGCACCTGTTGTTGATGACAACTAACGCATTGTTGTTCCGGCGTTGTTGCATAAGCGGCGCCAAAATATAAACAGGTTAATACTGTAACCAACCTCAAAAACTGCATGTCATCCCTCACTTGCTCACTATGACATCTAGGTAGTGTCGTTATCACTCTACCCATCTGATGAATTCCCCCATAGGTTACTTGGGTATAAAAGATATAACCATTGTTTATTTTACCTTGTTGTATTCTATACCCAAGTAACTTCAAGGTGCGAGTTTCAGCAAGAATAAAACAAGCTTTAAGCAAGACAAATTGAATATGATCATAGTTATTCTATCTCTGTTCAATTTAACGCAACATAAAGCTTATTTTAACTTGCCCTTCGGGAGCTTCATCCAAACCTTTATGCCGCGTCAGATTGGTTTGAAAGGTGTTTACATTCCTTCGCCAATCTTTCTTGCCTAAAGGTTTGGATGATAGCTCTGAATTCTGCACCTTGAAGTCACTTGGGTATAAGTTTGAAAACTAAGTTTTTGCTCTAACCGGAAGCTTTCCCTAAACATAAAATTTATTCGAGATAATTGGTGCCCCATATGACACGATATTATACAAAGCAGCATAAACTTGCCTTAGGACTTGGGATTGTGACTCTCTTGAGTGCGTGCAGCCAACAAACCACCAGCCCGATTGCTCAAAAAATTGATCAAGATATGGTTTTTGTGAAAGGTGGAACATTCACAATGGGATCGAATTCCTCCGAAGCTCCGGAAAGCGATAAACCTGCACATAATGTTAAATTAGATAGCTTTTACATCTCGAAATTTGAAGTTACACAAGCACTTTTTGAATCAGTAATGGGGAGCTCATTAAGCTACTTTCCAAACCCCAATGTTCCAGTTAACAATATTAGCTGGCAACAAGCGAATTATTTTGTTAAACAACTCAATGAATTAACTGGTGAAGACTATCGACTACCCACAGAAGCCGAGTGGGAATACGCAGCAAAAGGTGGGCAAAAAAGTCAAAACTTTACTTATTCAGGTTCAAATAACATTGATGATGTGGCTTGGTACTCAAAAAACTCAAATAATCAAGCTCACCCAGTTGGCTTAAAAAAACCAAATGAACTCGGACTGTATGATATGACGGGCAATGTGGGAGAATTTGTTATTGATGCATTTGATAGTAACTATTACCCAAACAGCCCCACCAATAACCCTAATAATGCCGAAGATACTGATATTGGGTTAGCTCACAAATCAGTGAGAGGTGCGAGCTTTTCATACAATGCTGATGAGTCTCAAAATTATCGACGAGATTTCGCGAGCCAATCTGTACTCATGTCCGATATGGGACTACGTTTAGTTAAAGATGCGGATTAATTCCATCCGCTTTCTTTGCTCATACCTACGGTAGCTTGCAACTGCTGACGTAGCCATTTATGCGCGCTATCGTAGGTTCGGCTAGGGTGCCAAATTGCACAAAAATCAAAATGCTTATGTGCAAATGGCAGTGGTGCAGTTTTTACTTTGAATAAAGTTTGAAAATACTCCACTGTCGACTTAGGCAAAATGCCAATATTATCGCTGCTTTCAATAATCGCAAGCATCTCTACCGCACTCGGCATTCTATGCGTTATTTTTCGTGTCTCTAAATTATCGATATGTTCATTACTCAGTAAGCTTCCTCTCACTTGCCAACGAGAAAGTGCAATATGCTCCTCTTTAAAGAAAGCCTCTTCGCTAATTTGTTCTTGCAATCTAGAGTGATTCATAGAGTAAACAACGCACGCTTCTTCTTTCACCAACAGTTCATGCTTCAATACCGAGCTCGAATGAGGCTCAATATCAATAATTAAGTCATATCTTTGCAACCTCAGATCAGTTTCATAATCTTGAGTGAATAAAGGGTGAACTTCTAAATTAATATTAGGGGCTATTTCCCGAATGTGAGCCAATAGAGTTGTAATCCAATTGAAGCCCACCACTGAAATGCAAGCAATAGAAAACGTTTTATTCGATGCTTTGGGATTAAAATTTCGAGAAGACGTTAATGTACTATTAAAGTTAACTAATGCAGCTTCAAATGCAGGGTATATATCCATTGCAAATGACGTAGGCTCCATACCATTGTTTGAACGGTTAAATAGAGGGTCATCATAAACTTCTCGCAAACGCTTTAATGACTTACTTACCGCTGGCTGGCTGATAGAAAGCCGCTTAGCAGCTTTTGATAAACTCTGCTCTTCGTATATAGCCACAAAAATTGGTATAAGATTCAGCTCTGTTGTTTTCATAATCAGCTTCTATAGTTCAGATAATGTTTATACCCAAGTAACTTGGGTATATTATTGTACTTGAAGCATCTCAGCATAAAAGAATTTACTTAATATCTAAAATATAAATTTAAAACTATTTTATTTTTTCAACCACATTGCTTAAATCTAGAGGGCGAAGCCAAGAGCGATTTTTATACCAATGGCGCTTCTTAGTAATTTTTCGCCAAAACTGCATCCACACGGAAGCAGAATGCTCCTTAACAATAGCCTCGCCTACATCACTAAAATGTAGCTCTTGAGAAAAGCTCTGCTTAGAAGTGGCTTGTCTCCATTTAATATAAAGTAATAAACGTATTTGACCGGTATCTTTATCCCAAATAGAACGACAAAAGCGGACGATTAAAGGAGCGTCATGTTTCTTTAAGTAGCGTTTGAAGCCCAAAACAACCAATACTAATAATAAAGCACTCCCTAACAGAGTAACCATAATTGGCCAATACGCTTTTATAAATGACATCGGTGTATGAGATACCTTAAACGACTTACCTGATAATTTGATCGTTTCAACAGTACCCTTATTTGTATTCCACCACTTCACCGTCAAAGGCGGAAAGGCAACCTCTCCTCCATCTTGAACAATATAAACCACTCGGTCTTGCCTTTTCGAGACGTATTGGCCTCGGTTACTTGTATCCGTTAATTGAGCAGGATCGGCATAAGCTTGATATTGTTCAGAAACCTTTGCCTGCAATGTCTGAGGAAGCAAAATTGATAAAGAATCGTTGGCTTCGATATTAATCGTTCGAGTTATCGCATCCCCCACCTTTAAATCCGGTTTTGTTGTCTCCCAACTTTGAGTGATTTTTGCATCACTTGCGGCAAACCATTGATCTTTCGCCGTCAACTCACCATTTGGTAGATGCGCTTTGAATGACAATTTATCCGTCCACACTGTTCCCTGTATTTTTTTTGCGTCATCACCTGCAATATGTACTGTCACAGGTAACGGAGGTATAGTAAAAGTCCCTGAGCTTTGAGGATATAAAGTTACTTCCCAACGCTGATGAGCCCAAGACTGCCCTTTTTCAGTGGTACTGTAGTTGGTGGCAAATAACTTCCTTTGTTTCGCCACTAAGTTTGGTATATCAATCTTCCCAATTGTCGTTGATCCTAAAAACCAACGAGGTGTACTAATGTCAATGTTTAAAACGACTTGTTCTGTCGTCGCAAAAATTTTATCAGAGTCATCTTTTTCATCACCAATCCAAGTCTTTACATTGACAACATGCCCATCAATTTTATCTACGGACGTATCTTCATCCTGTGCGTAAGCCATTTTCATACTGATGATGACAAAAAGCAGTCCAACAATAGCAAGCATACGAGATAAGTTCATATTCATTATTGCACCTTATTCTTTTCGTCTGTTTCGGCATTATTAGAGCCATTGTCTAGCACTACAGGGCCTTGCTGTAGTTGAAGCATAAACTTACGACTCAAAAAAACCTTAGGATCCGCTTCCACTTTTTTAAGCCATTTGTCAGCAAGTTCGCTGCTACCTAAAATTTGCTCAGCGGTTAATTCCTCTTTCACTGTCTGAAGTTGCGACGCCTCTTCTTTTGCTCCGTCACCAGTTTGAGGCTCATCACCTAACTCTCGACTACTACCTGGCCCATCTGGTGTACCGACCTGACTTTTACTCATTCGGTTCACGTCATCCACAATCCCTTGTATCACATTCAGGTTATGCTCTATATTGCGCCGTAATTCTTCTGATATTCCCTCTTTTTTAGACAATTGAATCAATAGATTTTTAGCCGCGATATATTCACGCTGTCTCGCTAACGCACTGGCCGCATAATAAAGCCCTAAATCGGAATCATCTTCAATAAATTCAGTCTGCGCTAACTTATATTCCATTGCATAATAGTAAGCGATGCCTTTTCTCATTGGATCGTCAAAATGCTTAGCCGCTTCAAGGTAATTTAATTGGTTAAATAACCTTTGACCTTGTTGATCCGGTGTGAGCCATAAATCCATCCAACCTTGAGAAAATTTGTCCCAGATAGTTAACTCGACCGATGGTTTATCTTCATCTGCTTTAAGCGATACTGATGCATGAGCATGTTGTGGTGTGATGCCTGAAAATAATACCGCTACTAAACACCACTGAACTAACCAACCTTTGCGGAACCAAAATAACAGCAAAACAGCAAGCAATATGATCAAAGGGTGACTCATGTCTTTCCATGGCATATCTGATTCACCGTTAATTTGCATATTACGTTCAATCGCATTATTTAAGGTTTGTAGATCGGAGTTATCGACACTAATAGTGATGAGTTTGCCATTCGTTTTATCTACAAGTTCATTCAACGATTTCATATCAATGGGATTATTGGTTTTTACGTCAGGGTTTCCTGCTGCCAAAACCAATAATTGATAGGGTTTATCTTTGAAAAATTGTTGATAAGAATCAATGGCTTTTGGAGTCACTCCATCAGTCACCAGTAATACTGTCCCACCTAAGGTGCCATCTAATAGCTGGTCGATAACAGGTAATGCTTTATCTGCAAACTTCCCTGCTTCAGGCATAATTTCAGGACTAATTGCCGCTAGAAATGGAGCAAAAACATCATTATCTTGTGTTAATGGCATGGCGGTGTGTGCACTACCAGCATAAACGGCTAAGCCTGTTTTTCCTCCTGCGCGCAAATCCAATAAATCTCGAATCTTCTGCTTCGAACGTTCTAAACGGCTCGGAGGTAAATCTTTTTCTAACATAGATTGTGAGTTATCTAATACCACAACCATTGAGGCTTTATCTTCTCCAAAAGGTGATGCTTCTTTTTGCCAGGTTGGACCTGCGCAGACAATCAACCCTATAGCAATACTCAATGAAAGTAATTTCAAAGGTAAATGCTTTCTCCACCCTTTTTCACCTATCGTAAGTGCATCCTGCAAATGCTTAGGCAAAATATTAGAAAACTCAGCTTTTGCTTCATAATGCCACCGTAAAAAGATAATGATAAAAAATGGAATGAAACCCATTAACCACCATGGGCGAATAAAATGAAACTGACTAATGATTTGTTGCCATAAAAGAGAATCAAACATAGCCTCCCTCCTTATTATCTGAGGATAACTGTTTGGAAAGCTTGTGGCTTGAGCGAATTCTCTTTATCGTCATTAATGTAAAAGCGAGTAGATATAAGCACACCACTACCATCACAAAGTAATGCTGTAGAGAAACTTTAGGGCGATACGTCGTACTTTCATATAGCTTAGGTTCAAGTTTATTGATGTCATCATAGGCTTGTTGAAGTGCTACACTATCTTTGGCTTCGAAAGACTGACCACCGGTATCCTTTGCGATACGATCAATGACGTCCATATCTAACGCTTGTTCACCGACCGTATTAGGATCCCCCATAGCAATAACATGAATTCTTACCCCTTTTGCGGCAGCCACTTTTGCGGCATCTTCTGGCTCAACAAAACTTGCAGTATCATTACCATCGGTTAAAACAATCACCACCTTCTGCCTTTCTGGATTATTATTCGGTTGCTTGTCGTCACTTTCGAAGCTCTTAATTGACAAGCCTATTGCATCCCCTAATGCAGTACTTTCTCCGGCCATAGCCACTTGTGTCTGATCCAATAATGTCAACCACGCTTGATGATCGGCAGTAAAAGGCGTTTGAATAAAAGCGGAATCACCGAATAAAATCAAACCAAGTCGGTCACCGTCTCGATGTTTTACAAAGTCCCTTAAAACCGATTTTGCAGCTTCAAGACGATTCACATTTTGGCCTTCTTTATTCTTAAAATCTTGCTCAGACATAGAGCCTGATAAATCAACCGCAACCATGACATCGCGACCAAGGCTTTCTCTCACTTGCGGTTTACCCAACATTTTCGGTTGCGTAAGAGCGATCACAATACAAAGCCAAGATACGCAAAGTATAAGACGCTGCCACCAGCTCGACTTTAATTGAGTCGCCCCTTCCGATGGATCTTCTCCAAGAGATTTTATCAATAAGTTAAAAAAAGGAACTTTTATAGCAGTACGCTTCGTTCGATAGGCAGGGACTAACCAATAAACTAATAAAGGCAAAGGTAATAGCCATAACCACTCAGGAGTAGAAAGCTCAAATGATGAAAACATCATTGAATCTCCTTATTTTGATGGAGTTCCAACCAATTTAAGCAAAATAGCTTTAACTTCTCTTTGTCAGAGTTAACTAAACACGCTTTTTGTGAAGTTAAAGATGACACCCAAGATTGACCTAAAATAGGCTCCAACGTTAAAGGTTGCTTAACGGGAAACTCATTTACAACCTTAATAAAATCATCACCATATAATGCTTGATGCTTTTCATTAAGATGTCCTAATACACGCTTTATTATCACAAAAAGTTTGTATTCGAATTTCGGGTCGTCTAACGATAAACTCTCGGCCACTTTAATCGCTTCTAATCGATAACGATTTTGCCACCATCGGCGAGTATATTGATAAAGGCAATAAACCAAAATAATCAGTGCAACAACACCAACAATCTTCCATCCTAATGTCTGTGGGAACCAACTAACATGATCCGGTAAACCCACCTCATTTAAGTCACGAAGAATATAAGAACCAGGGGGAGCAGGCTGTGTCATATCACACCTCCCATTGCACGCTTAAACTGCTTTATGTGTTCTCCACTCGTATCGAGCTCAATTAATGGCATCTTATTCATTGCCATAATCTTAATTAATTGCTCTCGTTTTAAATTACTCTGAGCTTGCAATGTTTTATTGGCTTCTAAAACTTTATTACTTGTATCTAGGCTTAATTGGTAATGACCATCACCGATTACCCAGTTTTTTTTGGATACGGTTTGAGGGAGCGACTCTTCCATTGGATCAGAAATTAGAACACTTAACACATCATTATGTCGTTGCAAGTGCTGTATATGCTTGATGTCTTGCTCGGTGGTATCATGCCAGTCACTAATAATTACGATGGTGGTGGCTTTCAATTTGAGTTGAGCAATACGTTTGATCCAATCGGAAAATTGCACTTGTGGAACATCAACTGATTCGACAGATAAGGCTTGGTTATATCGAGCTAATAAACGTAATTCTCGTAGCAAATCATTCTGCGAACGCTGGCTTTTTTGATGGACAATATAATTCGGCGTAGCGATATTAAACCCCACACGATCATTATCTTTAAGCACTCGCCAACCCGATAAGCTAGCTATTTCTGCCGCAACAACCGACTTCATGACCTCTGTTGATGAGAAAAACATCCCACTGCGTTGATCAACTGCAAGCAACACGTTTCGATCTTTCTCTTCAGTGTACATGCGCACATGTGGTTTTCCGGTTCGGACTGTCACTTTCCAATCAAGATTTCGAATATCATCACCAAGTTGATAATGTCGAAGCTCTTCAAAATTTAATCCTCGCCCACGGAAACGAGAACTATGGCGTCCAGACATCACAGTTGCCGCTTGCATTTTCGGCAAGAAACTAAACGCATGAACCTGACTCTGTAACTTAACCAATCCGGCAAAGTCACAATAAACTCTAGGGTCAAGAACCTCAGTTGCCATAACGCCTCACTTAGCCAATCGCGACAGTATCTAATAACTCATTAATCACGGCTTGATGCGATACTCCATCAGCTAAGGCTTCGTAAGACAAAACAAAACGATGCCCTAGAACCATAGGGACAACTGCACGAATATCGTCAGGGATAACATGATCTCGGCCAGCCAACCACGCTTGGGCACGAGCACATTTATCTAAAGCTATTGAGGCGCGAGGACTAGAACCGACTTGAATCCAACTTGCTAAAGGAGATTTAGGGTACGTATCCGGATGACGGGTCGCCATAACAAGATTAACAATATAATCTTCAGCCATATCGGAAACTTCAATATTGGCAATTTGCTTTCTGGCTTCAAAAATATTATTCAAGTCAAACTCAAAACTAACATTACTGGAATCGTTATTCTCGGCCATACCTTGTTCTTCTGAGCGAACTAAACGGACTATATCTTTTTCCGCTGACGCTTCTGGATAATCCACATCCACTTTTAATAAAAACCGATCCATTTGTGCTTCAGGAAGTGGATAAGTTCCTTCTTGTTCAATCGGGTTTTGAGTCGCCAACACCATAAATAAGTCAGGAAGTTGGTGCGTTTTATCACCAATCGTGACAGTCCCTTCCGCCATCGCTTCCAACAAGGCTGCTTGCACTTTAGCCGGAGCGCGGTTAATTTCATCGGCTAACACAATGTTGCTAAAGATAGGGCCTGATTGAAAATGTAATTGATGTTTACCATCAACTTCTTGATACAACTCTGTACCTGTAACGTCTGATGGCAGTAAATCTGGAGTAAATTGAATTCGACTAAATTCGGTTTGAAGCGCACTCGCTAACGCTTTAACAGAACGCGTTTTGGCTGTACCTGGCAGCCCTTCTAACAAAATGTGCCCTCCTGTTAATAAACCGAGTACCAACGAGTTAACCACATGAGCTTGGCCAACAACGGAGCATCCTACTTGCTCTTTTAATTCTTGAATGGATTGAAGTGCAGTTGTCATAAATCCCTCATATTGGTGTTGTATAAGTAACAAACAGAAGCTTAAGCTTATGTGAAATATTCACTTTTCACATACCCTATACGCAAATTTGATTACTAATGGTTATAATCATTATTCTTTCACTACTATGAAAGTAAAAAGTGAGGTTATCAGCAAATAATACATAAAAAACAATGATAAACTTACAATATATATCTATAGTTTATTCGTATAGTATTGTTTTTGAAATATGAGCATCTTGCTCATATGGATATTGCTCAGGAGGGGCTATGCATCCGATTTTAAAAAAAACGGTCACGTTAGCAGGGGCGATTGCTTCATTTAATGCTTTCGCTGCCACAGAAAAGCCAAATGTATTGGTAATTATGGGCGATGATATTGGTCAAACCAACATCTCAGCTTATACAATGGGATTAGTTGGTTATAAAACACCAAATATTGATCAAATTGCCAATGATGGTACGATTTTTACTGACTATTACGCAGAACAAAGTTGTACCGCTGGTCGCTCGACATTTATTACAGGTCAAACAACGCTTCGTACCGGACTAGCTAAAGTCGGTTTACCTGGTGCTGATGTAGGTTTGCAAGAACGAGATGTCACCATCGCACAACTTTTAAAACCACTTGGTTATGCAACAGGCCAATTTGGTAAAAACCACTTAGGCGATCGTGACGAATTTTTACCGACAAACCATGGGTTTGACGAATTTTTCGGTAACCTATATCACCTAAATGCGGAAGAAGAGCCTGAGCAACGCAACTATCCGCAAGATCCTGAATTTAGAAAGAAATATGGTCCTCGTGGTGTTATTCACTCTTATGCTGATGGTAAGGTTGAAGATACCGGTCCTCTAACTCGTAAACGAATGGAAACCATTGATGAAGAAACTGTTTCTGCTGCAATGGATTTTATGGAAAAACAAGTTAAAGCGGATAAACCTTTCTTTGTTTGGTGGAATGCTACTCGTATGCACTTCCGAACTCATGTGAAGGATGAACACCGTGATAAACCTGGACTAAACTCTCGTACCGAATATGCAGATGGTATGATTGAGCATGATGGTCAAGTCGGTCAGATACTGAAAAAACTCGATGACCTCGGTGTGGCAGACAATACAATTGTTCTTTACACCACAGACAACGGCCCACATAAAAACACGTGGCCAGATGCCGCTCTTAGCCCATTCCGTAGTGAAAAAGTAACTAACTGGGAAGGTGCTTACCGTGTTCCAGCCATGATCCGCTGGCCTGGTCATATCCAACCAGGAACGGTTGCGAATGGTATTGTCAGTGGCTTAGATTGGTTGCCAACGATTCTTGCTGCAGCAGGTGAGGCAAACGTCAAAGAAGAGCTACTTAAAGGCAAAAAAGTTGCCGATAAAACGTTCAAAGTACACCTTGATGGTTATAACCAACTACCTTACTTAACAGGAAAAGAAAAAGAGTCACCTCGTAAAGAATTCTTTTACTTTAACGACGATGGTCAGCTTGTTGCATTACGCTACGAGAGCTGGAAAATCGTATTCATGGAACAACGTACACCTGGCACACTACAAGTATGGGCTGATCCGTTTACCCCACTACGTACACCGAAGCTATTTAACTTACGTTCAGATCCATATGAGCAAGCAGATATCACCTCTAATACCTATTGGGATTGGGTGCTAGATCATGTTTATCTATATGTTCCTGCACAGGCTTATGTTGCGAAATTCTTACAAACATTTGAAGAATTCCCACCAAGCCAAACTCCAGCTTCATTTAACCTAGACTCGGTTATGAAAAAACTTCAAGAAGCACCGACAACAAAATAATGTTATTTGAATAAAACCAAAAACCAACCATTGAAAATATTAATGGTTGGTTTTTCTTTCTTATTCTTGGAAATTACCGTTTTATCTAATCGTAAAATTTAGTGATTGATCACAAAACCACTTAAAACTTCTCAAGCTAGATGAGCCTTTTATCTAAGTGCTTATCCTTATTGAACTACCAATTTCAAGCCTGATAAATCATTCAAGCCTTTATCAAGCTCAAATATCGACCTCTTTTTATCATCAATAGCTTATCTAAATAACCTCTGGTTATATTTAGTATAAAGCGACAAACCCATGCCCTCTCCATAAAGTAAGCTTTGATACGAAGTTTTTCTATCTAAATTCAATGATATTAATGGAGTCAAAAATGGCACATAAGTTAAGTAAACTAGCAGTAGGTGTGGGGTTACTTGCAAGCTCTACTGCCGCTATGGCCGCGGATAAACCAAATATTCTAGCAATATTTGGTGATGATATAGGTTATTGGAATATTAGTGCATACAACCAAGGCATGATGGGTTATAAAACCCCTAACATTGACCGTATCGCTAATGAAGGTGCGTTATTTACTGATCATTACGGTCAACAATCATGTACGGCTGGTCGTGCTGCGTTTATTACTGGTGAAGAACCTTTCCGTGTTGGTTTATTAACTATCGGTATGCCAGGTTCTAAACAAGGTATTGCTGATTGGACTCCAACCATTGCAGATCTACTAAAAGAACAAGGTTACATGACCGGCCAATTTGGTAAAAACCACCTAGGTGACCAAGATAATCACTTGCCGACAAATCATGGTTTTGATGAGTTCTTTGGTAACTTATATCACTTAAATGCAGAGGAAGAGCCGGAAAGTTACTACTATCCAAAAGATCCTGAGTTCCGTAAAAATTACGGCCCTCGTGGTGTCATCCATTCTTATGCTGACGGTAAAATTGAAGATACTGGCCCAATGACTCGTAAACGCATGGAGCATGCCGATGAAGAGTTCCTTGAGGGTACTATAAACTTTATGGAAAAAGCGGTTAAAGCAGACAAACCATTTTTCATTTGGCATAACTCAACACGCATGCACGTATGGACTCGTCTACAAGAAAAATATCGCGGAGTTACCGGAGTCAGTATTTATGCTGATGGTATGATTGAAGCGGATGACCAAGTTGGTATTTTACTTGATAAACTTGATGAACTAGGCATTGCAGATAACACCATCGTCATCTATACCACAGATAACGGTGCCGAAACCGTTACTTGGCCTGATGGTGGTAACACACCATTCTACGGTGAAAAAGGCACAACTTGGGAAGGTGGTACTCGTGTACCTCAACTTGTTCGTTGGCCTGGTGTGTTAAAACCTGGAACACAAATCAATGATATGATGGCTCACCAGGATTGGCTACCAACCTTATTGGCAGCAGCTGGCGTACCTGATGTAAAAGAGAAACTTGCGAAAGGTTACAAAGCTAATGGTAAAGATTTCCGTGTTCATATCGATGGATACAACTTCTTACCTTACTTCAAAGGTGAAACTGATAAAGCACCACGTGATTCACTATTGTACTTTAGTGCAAATGGTGAGCTAAACGCCATCCGTTGGGAAGATTGGAAACTAAACTTCGCAACAATGGAAGGTGATATCACAAACGCTGTTCGCTTTACTCCAAACTGGCCTCAGATCATTAACCTACGTGCTGACCCATTTGAAAGAGCACCACACGAATCAGGCATGTACACTAAGTGGGCAGCTAAAAACATGTGGTTATTCGTACCAGCACAGAAGATTGTGGGGGATTTTGTAAAAACATTAGATCAGTATCCACATCAGACAGGCATGACAATGAACCCAGGTTCAATTAGTTCTAACTCTCTAAACTTAAATAAAAAATTACAAGATTTAGATAAGCTAAAAGCAGAAGTAGAATCTAAAAAATAAGTCATAACTTTGTTACTAAAAACCGAGTTTAAGTATCCCCTCTTACTTAACTCGGTTTTTTATATCCCTAAGTAACTTCAAGGTATTGAATTCACTTGGAGATATAGCTAACAGTTATAGCCTGTATAACAAGTTATTATTATCAATATTCAGTATGATGATAACAATATTCACGTGAATTAAGGTCTTTATAATGCATATTACACAAGGTCCACAATTTAATGGCAAAGCCTCTAAGCGCATGCATGTTATGGCAAAACCCATTGGCGCAGTTTGTAATATAGACTGTGATTATTGTTATTACCTTAGTAAACAAGACTTACTTGAGTATAAAAAAGGTTGTTCTCCAGAAATGTCTGAAGATGATCTTGAGACTTACATTCGTCAGTATATTGAAGGACAAAATACACCTGAGATTATTTTTTCTTGGCAAGGCGGTGAGCCAACAATGCTCGGCGTGAATTATTTTAAAAAAGTTGTAGAGCTACAAAATAAGTACCGCCCAGAAGGAATACACATATCAAATGATTTGCAAACCAATGGCACTCTACTAAATGATACTTGGTGTGAATTTTTAGCAGAAAATGATTTTTTAGTTGGATTAAGCATCGACGGCCCTGAGTTATTGCATAATGCTTACCGTACCAACCGTGCAGGTAAAGGCACCTTTAAACAAGTAATGAAGGCTGTCGAACTATTACATAAGCATAAGGTAAAATTTGCTACTCTGACCTGTGTGAATAACCTAACTAGCCAAAATGCCCTTGAAGTTTATCGCTTCTTACGAGATGAAGTGAAATCACCACAAATGCAATTCATCCCAATAGTTGAGCAAAAAACATTCCGTTCAACGGCGCCACAAACAAGTGAAAATGCGCAACCTCGACAAGGGGATAAACGATTAATTCCAGGTAATAAAAACTCCATAATGGAACCTTGGTGTGTTTCCGATCATGCATGGGGGAATTTTTTAATCACAGTATTCGATGAATGGATTAATAATGATATTGGCAAAGTCTTTGTTCAATACTTTGAAGCTTGTGTAGAAACTTGGATGGGTCGTAAAAATCCATTATGTACCCTAGGTGAGATCTGCGGTAAAGGTCTTGCAATGGAACCTAATGGTGATGTTTTTGCCTGCGACCATTATGTTTACCCTGAATATAAAATCGGAAATATTCATGATCAAACGATTGAAAAAATGGCTTATAGCGTAAAACAACAAGAGTTTGGTTTTGCTAAGTCTCAAATGTTAACTCAACAGTGTCAACGTTGTGACTACCGGTTTGCTTGCCATGGTGAGTGCCCTAAAAATCGATTTATTAGCACCCATGATGGTGAGCCAGGTTTAAACTATCTATGCGCCGGTTGGCATAAATTTTTCTCTCATATCGATCGTTCATTGTCATACATATTAAGACACCTAGGACATCCTGTAGCACATGGAAAGTTCAGTGATGCAGCACTACATTCACAAATAGCACAACGTGCGGCTGTTCAAACCAAATACTAATAGGATTTTCCATGAAAAAAGCATTACTTATTTTAACGTCTCTATTCTTGGTCTGCCCTGTATCAGCTGCGCCGAATAATGCAGTAGAGCAATCAACGCCAGTCGAACAGCAGCAGACTCCAACAGCCCAAGAGCGAATTCAACAACTTGCTTATACTGCTCAAAATATCAAAGCTTCCAGTGAGGAGCGTGCCGACGCACTACGCCAGCTATCTCGCTTTCCAAATCAAAATTCATTGGTTGCGGTCGCTCGAGCACTAAAAGATAAAGATCCTATCGTGCGTGAAGCTGCTATTGTAGGAGCCGAGCCATATAAAGCAGAGCACCGCTGGTCAATGATATCGCCTTTATTAAAAGATAAAGTGGAAAAGGTTCGTATTACCGCAGCCATGAATTTAGTGCGTGATTTCAGTAATATGGATAAAGCTCAGCAAGCACAATTAGAGCCTGTCGTCAGTGAATTAAAAGCTCATTTAAAAGCACGCTCAGATCAAGATTCTCAACTTTTACTCGCTGATACTTATCGTTGGCATCAAGAATGGCAGAAAGCAGACGAATTATATCGCTCATTATTAGAAGACGATTTGCATAATCCTCAAATTTGGTTGAGTTTAGCCGATAATGAACGAGGTCAAGAGCACAATCAAAAAGCTATTGAAATTTTAGATAAAGCTTTAAAAACGCTTCCTAATAATGCTGATTTACACTATTCAAAGTCATTGGCATTAGTGCGCTTAGGCCAAAAAGAACAAGCATCAAAAGAGATAAAATCGGCAGCTACCTTAGCTAAAGACAATAGTTATTACTGGTATCTTAATGGTGTGTTACAAGAAGAGTTTGATGTAACCGCTTCGACAGCATCTTTTGAAAAAGCCTACTTAATTTCAGGCGCTCCGGAACAGTTGTATGCCGTATGTGATATCTATGCGCGTTACGGTAACCCGAAAGCTCAGCAATGTATTGATGAATTAAGTCAATATGCACCAGAATACGTCATCAAGGAATTAACCAGTAAAATAAAACAATAATTTCTTCGCCTTGCTTATGTAACTTTAGGGTTTATAGTTAAGGCATATGGCATTTATCGCTCATTTAGGTCTGCTGCTTTAGATAAGTACGCAGACCTCTAAAATCAAAGTTAAGGACGCTTTATGAAACGAATATCTTCCTTTTTTCTCCCTTTAGTCATGCTCGCATTTTCTCATTTTTCTCTTGCAAACACGGCCCTAGATCCCCTTCCTTCTTGGAACAACACTGATATAAAAAAGCAGATTGTTGAATATGTTTCCACCGTCACTCAAGAAGGAAATGAGCATTTTATTCCAGTTTCAGACCGTATCGCTACTTTCGATAACGATGGAACTTTATGGGGTGAAAAGCCGGTTTACTTCCAAATTTATTTTGCGATTGACCAAATTAAGGCACAAGCTAAAAATCACCCAGAATGGAAGACGGAAGAACCTTTTGCCTCTGCTATTAAAGGCGATATAGAAGGCATCAGTAAATCCGGTATGGAAGGAATCGCAAAGTTAATCTTAACTTCACACTCAGGTATGACAACACAAGAGTTTGAAGCAACGGTCAAAGAATGGATCAAGACAGCCCGCCACCCGGTAACTAAACGCCCATTCAACAAAATGATCTACCAACCAATGGTAGAGCTTTTGTCTTACCTACAAGATAATAACTTTAAAACTTACATTGTTTCAGCTGGTGGCGTTGAATTTATGCGAGCATGGGCGCCTGAAGCATATAATATTCCTAAAGAGCAGATTTTTGGTTCGTCACTAAAAACAGAATATAAGATTGTTGATGGCAAGCCCGTGATCATGCGTCTACCTGAAATTGGTGTGAATAATGATAAAGCCCAGAAGCCATCAACTATTCAAACTTATATCGGTAAAAAACCTGTAATTGCAGGCGGTAACTCAGATGGTGATTTAGAAATGTTACAATGGACTAAGTCATCCTCTCACCCAACCCTAGCCATTTTAGTACACCACACAGATGACAAACGTGAATGGGCATACGATAAAGATTCATCTGTTGGTCACCTTGAAAAAGCCATGATTCTTGCAGAAAAAGATAAATGGAACGTGGTAGATATGAAGAAAGATTGGAACCAGATCTTCCCTAAATAACCAACAAAGTAAATAACTCAATATTTGGCCACCTTTATACCCAAGGTGGCCGTTTTTTATATGTACTTTGAAACATAAAGACGCTGACCAATACAACACTTTGCTATACACTCTGGCTGAGTATTTGTTTGCAAGGAAGCAAGCCTGATGTTTACAGAATGGGAACCAAATCGAATTTGGTACATTGATAAGCCTTATCGTAAGTTTGGTTTAACGCACATACAACGCATGGTGATCATAAAATTAGACAATGATGAACTCATGCTTATCTCGCCAATTGAATTAACCACCCAATGCCAACTCGCCTTGTCCAAACTAGGTGCGGTAAAATACGTTGTGTCCTCAACACCAAGTTACCACCAGCACTTATCTGATTGGTGGCTTGCCTATTCAAAAGCCTACTTTTTTGCTACTCACTCATTGATTGAGAAAAGAACCGATCTCAACTTTGATGGTGTGCTATCAAAACAAACTCCACCACAATGGCAAGGACAACTCTTTCAAACCGCAATTGGCAATGATGATACACCCAATAAAATGTTGTTTTGTGATCCGGTTAGTCGCACCCTTTTTATCAGTGACAACCTTGTCGCAATACAGCCTCACTTACCAATAGGACAAAAATTAGCATCATTGATTCAAGGTGGAAAACACCAACTTCGCCTGCCTTATCAAGAACGCCGTAAATTCAAAAATAAAGCAATGTTGCGCGTATCGATTCAAGAAGTAATGACTTGGCCATTTGATCGCTTAGTCACCTCCAATGGACTAATGATCGAAAAAGAAGCAAAAGAAGCCTTTTACCAAGCGTTTTGGTGGGCATTTCAGTGAATAAGTGTAAATTCAATTAACTAGAACTTTTCATTTTAAGTAAACCATGCCAACCTACGCGCTAAATTAGGCTATGGGCACATGGTCACTTATTTTGATGGTGTTGATATATGAATTATCTTTGGACTTATCTTAAAGGCATTGCAATGGGTGCGGCCGATGTTGTACCTGGTGTATCTGGTGGCACAATTGCCTTTATTACTGGTATTTATGACACGCTTCTAGGTAGCATTCGTAAAGTGAACCCAAGCTTATTTAGCTTGTGGAAACGTGAAGGCTTTAAAGCGGTATTGACGCATATTAACGCTGGTTTTCTTATTGCATTATTCGGCGGTATTTTAACCAGTATTTTAACTCTAGCGAAGCTAATCTCCTGGCTACTCGTTACCCACCCAATTCCGTTGTGGTCATTTTTCTTCGGTTTGATTTTGATCTCTGTGATTCATATTCTTAAACAAGTTGAAGACCGCCGTTTACACCATGTTATCTTCCTATTGATTGGGGTTGCGTTCGCTTACACCATTACGGTACTGCAACCTTTAGATTTACAACCAACCACTCTGAATTTAATCCTCGCCGGTGCAATCGCAATTTGTGCGATGATCCTTCCGGGGATATCGGGCAGCTTTATACTGTTATTACTTGGAATTTACCCAACAATCTTGACCGCAGTGAAAGAACTTAATATTGGTATTCTAGGGTTATTCTCCATTGGTGCGGTCGTTGGCTTGCTGAGCTTTTCTCACTTGCTTTCATGGCTATTAAACAAACATCGTTCAGCAACGTTGATTTTTTTAACGGGTTTAATGGTTGGAACACTGCCAAAAATCTGGCCTTGGAAGGAAACGATCAGCTGGCGTATTAATTCTCACGGTGAACAAGTGCCTTTAGTAGAGCACAACTTATTACCTCAGCAGTTTGAACAAATTGTTGGTCAGCCATCACAATTTATATTAGCAATTGCTTGTATGCTCGGTGGAATCGCGATTGTTTGGTTGTTAGAAAAAGCCGCTAACAAGAAAGATTAGAACCTGCTACTACAATATTTATTTCAGTCCAAATCGAACATCGCTATCGATTTGGGCTTTTTCAGCGATGAATGTTATTCACTTCAAGAAAGTCACGTTAAGGCCTGTACCTGTTTACTCTCTGTGATAGCATCTTTCAACGCTTTCGTTATGAATACAAATTATGACTCACTTGTTCTCTTTATTTCCTAAAAATCGTACAACATTGATTTGGTTGTTATTAATACCTATTGCTTTACTAGCGGGCTTTTATGCCCCCAATATCATGCATATTATCAACTCAACTAAACAAGTAAACTTACCTCTTGAACCTTCTCAATATTGCGCATTATCAACTCAACAATGTGAGCAAAAAGGCGTTGAGATAACATTAGATACCGACGTCGCTAAGCCTTTAGAAACCACTCATATTAATGTGAATTGGCAAGAGGCTCAGAGTGATAAACTAATACTGACGCTACGAGGGCTGGAAATGGATCTAGGGGTGGTGAAGTTTCCTATATTAAAACAACAAAATGGTCAGTATCAGGGCACAATTGTATTACCCATTTGTACTTATGAGAAGATGACTTGGATAGGCACATTGACTGACCAACAAGGTAATAAAATTTACACCTCAATCAGGATGGAAAAATGAAAAAATCATGGATTTTAATACTGGTATTCGCTTTTGCACTAGGTGTAACGCTAAACTTGTTTTTACAAAAGGACAGCACTCAGACCGAAGCAACAGCTTCAATCACTCTTGAAACCGATGGGGCTGATAACGTAGATATTTTTTCTGCTGATGATCCTCGCATTCGTATTATCTACTTTGGTTTTACACGTTGCCCGGATGTTTGCCCAACTTCGCTTGCGATGCTTGCCGCCGCTTTAAAGCAAATTGAGCCTCAATACTTAGAAGACATTCGCCCAATGTTTATTACGCTTGACCCCGAACGTGATTCTGGTACTGACGCTCAAAAATACGCACACTATTTTCACCCTAGCATTGAAGGTTACTCAGGTTCATTACAAGATATCAGCACTCTTGCTCACCAATATGGGGTTATTTTTCAAAAAACGGAGTTAGCCGATTCTGCACTGACCTATACTATTGATCACAGCTCGTATTTTTATTTTGTAAAGCCTGACGGTTCATTACTCAAGAAAGTCCCTCATACCTTAAATCCTCAACCTCTTATTCTCGCGATTCAACAAATTGAAAAGGAAGACGCGCAATGAAAAAAAACGCTTTAATATTATCTAGCCTACTCATCAGTGGCTATGCATTAGCTCATGATGGATTAGCCTATGATGAGCCTTACGCACGTGCAACACCACCAAATGCGGTAAATAGTGCCGTATTTATGACCGTCGAAAACCACATGAAAGTTGAAAGAGCATTAGTTTCTGCCTCAACAGATGTAGCAGAAAAAACGGAGTTACACACGGTTGAGAAAGATGGTGATCTAATGAAAATGCGTCAAGTGGATCGCATTGTATTGCCAGCAGAAAGTGAAGTTATCTTAAAGCCGGGTAGTTATCACATTATGTTATTAGGTGTGAAGCAACCACTAGTTGAAGGCGAAACTATTTCGGTCAATTTATCTTATGCCAATGGTGAAACTGAAACGCTAGATGTACCAGTTAAAAAAGTCATGGCTGGCATGAAGCCAATGAATAAAGAAGCAAGTGAACACGCGCATCACTAATTATCATGACTAATCAGAGGCACAAAATAGTGAACACCAGATCACAAAGTTTATCTCAATACCCAGTTATTACTCTAACGTTTACTCTATGTGCCTTAATCGCTTTTGCTGCTAATTCAGTACTCGCACGCCTTGCGTTAATCGATAGCAATATCGACCCTCTCAGCTTTACTAGCCTACGGTTATTATCAGGTGCGATCATGTTAGCCGTTTTACTCATGATCACGTCTATATCAAAAAATAAAGCCGTAAAGCTCCCGTCACTTAAAGGCAGTACCATATCGGCAATATTTCTGTTTATCTATGCACTTTGCTTTTCGATTGCTTACCTTTCTATTAGCACTGGGACTGGCGCATTAATATTATTCGGTGCTGTACAAATCACCATGATCATTTACCAATTATTTAAAGGTAGTAAGCTTAAATTGGTCGAATGGATTGGGATATTTTTAGCATTTAGCGGGTTTGTTTACTTAGTGCTACCAAGTTTATCAACACCATCATTTAGTGGATTTTTATTGATGGCAATTTCAGGGGTCGCTTGGGCAGGCTATACCATTAGAGGTAAAGGTAGCCACGACCCTTTAAGTGATACCACAGGAAACTTTATTCGTAGCCTACCGCTCTGTTTACTGGTGGTTTGTTATATTCTAGCGACTCAGCACACCTTGACCAACACAGGGATAGCACTTGCCATTATTTCGGGTGCAATCACTTCTGGGGTGGGATATGCAATTTGGTATATTGCGCTGAAGGGGTTATCTGCTACTCAGGCTGGTGTTGTTCAACTACTAGTACCCGTCATTGCTGCATTAGGAGGCATGATTTTAGTACAAGAACCGATTACAATGTCTTTTGTCTTGGCATCAATAATGATTTTATCAGGCATATTGCTCATAACCCTACAAAAGAAGTAAGACGACAATATGATAAATGCTCGTAATAACGGAGACTACGAGCATAAAGAAGTAACGTTACCGACTAGCTCGCCACTTTTACTTTGATTTTACTGTTATCAATTTCTTTGCCATTTAGCGCAAATCTCGCAGTTTTAGCTTGGTCTAAATCGGGCATGTACACAAAACCAAAGCCTTTCGATTGACCGGTTTCTTGGTCTAAAACAAGGGTACATTCACCCACTTCACCAAATTCTTCAAATAATTTACGCATTTCAATTTCTGTAGTTTGGCGAGCAAGATTGCGGACTAAAAGCTTCATAGCATTTCTCTTTAATGTTGTGTACTGAATTTGATTTTGTATACCAAAAAAACTGATATATCTGTCTCTAATAATGACACATAAAACAAGGTAGGTATGTTTTAATCTTCCTATTCGAGACAATTCATTGTAAAAGGAAGTGAAAGGTAAACTAATATACCCCAGTGACCTCTGGGTATATTCATTCAAGGAATGATAAATGAACATTGGTATCTATATTTATGATAATGCTGAAGTACTGGATTTTTCCGGGCCTTATGAAGTATTTACGACTGCGAATCGCGTATGTAGCCCCTCTCCATTTAATGCTTTTTTGATTGCAGAAAATTTGCAGCCGGTAAAAGCTCGCTCTGGATTTAACGTTCTACCGCATTATGATATTTCAAACCATCCCAAATTAGATACCTTAATCGTAGTAGGTGGTGATCACACTCAAGAGATCAATAATGAATTAGCTATTGATTGGATTTCTAAGCAAGGTCAAACTGTTCCTTTAATCACTTCAGTATGCACTGGTGCCTTTTTACTGGCTAAAGCTGGCATTCTACAAACTCATAAAGCAACTACGCACTGGGAAGATATTGCAGACTTACGCCAACAATTTCCTCTCCTAGAGGTATTGGAAAATGTTCGTTGGGTACAAGATGGTAACCGAATTAGCTCTGGTGGGATCTCTGCGGGTATTGATATGAGCTTATTTATTGTCAGCGAGTTAACTAGTATTGAAACTGCTGAAGCTACAGCCAAGCAGATGGAATTTCGCTGGCAACGCAATTAACTCTATCCTAGTAGTCATTGTTATAAGCGGAAAGTACTCTAGGCGTAGGTGGAAAATTTGACTTTAAATTCAATAAAAAGCCCCTGTGGCTAGGGTCTATTGACCTTCGCGTCACAAGGGCTAATTCTATTTAACTATCTTGAGTTTATACAATACTAAGCTGCTTTTTCTTTATCAGACTCTTTCTCTGATTTTACGCCATCGATAAACTCTTCATGCAGCGTACAAATTGCCGACTCGTAATTCTCATCATCAACCACAAATTGCACATCAACATTACGCATCGATGAGTGCGCTGCTCGTGGTGTAATATCTTGATTCATCAATGAAATCATACCGTGACTTAACGCCTTATTAGTGTCAATTGATGCACCTATGACTGAAATCAACGCTACCATCTTGCCGGTAATCTTGG
Source organism: Vibrio algivorus (assembly GCF_030161215.1). Lineage (NCBI taxonomy): Bacteria > Pseudomonadati > Pseudomonadota > Gammaproteobacteria > Vibrionales > Vibrionaceae > Vibrio > Vibrio algivorus. The sequence goes on along the minus strand of NZ_BSPV01000003.1, from coordinate 378,128 downwards.
CATTCGGGAACGCTTTTTCGGCACGAGACAGCACTTTATTTTTACTCTTAGAATTACCACTTAAATAATAAGTAATTGAGTTTGCGTTCATTTCTTTACCAACAAGTTGGACACGTTCATCATTAATGATTTCCATTAATTCATAACCAACGTTATCGGCTTGTCCTACCATTGCTTGATCAAAGATATGTAATGCAAAAACTTTGTTACGGCCTGCAATAATCTCAACTTTATCCGTATTTCCGGCATAGCTGTGTGGATTGAAAGCATGAGAAATCAAAGTACCTTTATGCTCTGGCTCAAAGGTATTTTTAATCACAAGCTCAATACCACTACGGCGTAAACCTGACGCTGCATTCGGGTGAATCGCTTCCATACCTAAGTTGGCTAATTGGTCAGCAACATCATAGTTAGTTTGCCCCATTGGACGCACTTTTTCTGGTCCTACAATCCTTGGGTCAGCGGTACTCAAGTGATACTCTTTATGAATAACTGCTTGTTGAGCTTTTGATAATACCGCTAAACGACTAAACGTCATTTCACTATAACCACGGTCATAGGTTTTCATTAAACCTTCCGAGCAATACACATAACCTGTAACAATCGGCAACTCTTTGCTCATATCGATATCTTGAAGGGCATTTTCAATTACCGTATCAAGATTACCAGACACATCTTTACCTTCGTTTTGCTGTTCATCTAAATCCCAACCTGATAAATCAACAAACTTAGCATTAATATCAAGAGTTTTTAGCTTCAAGCAAGTATTGTATGCACTATGTGCTTCACCGATGGAAGATAAAAACTCTCGGATTTGCGGCAAATAATGCTGCATTGAAAACTGTCCATATTGGCAAGTTTCCATAATATTATTAATACAGTTGGTCGCTTTAGCGATGCGGTCTTTGATAAAATTATCGGCACGACGACGACTGATTGGATCAGCAAACATGTTTTCGTTGATCAGCAACATACGCTGCTCAAGTTCTTCCATTGCATCGACCCAAGCATCATCACGATCAGCAACTAAACGATAAATACCCGGTTTACCCGTACGCTTACATTCTAATAATGCATCGGTAATACCACCGTAGGCAGATACTACAAACATACGGTTATATGGGTTTTCTGGGCGCAGTAGAATGTTATCAAGAACAGCATCAAAGGCTGACATGGAAGTACCGCCAATTTTTTCAACGGTATGATTTGCAGTTTTATTATTGGCAGTGTGGCTTCTATTTGAAGAAGTCAAAATAAGCTCCTATGAGTAAATAATTTAAAATTCTATAATCTATTCGATTAATACGTATCTAAAGGCTTTAGCCCAGAATCCCGATCGAACTACGCTAAGCGTAGCGATCGAGAAACGAGTTAAGAATTAATCAACTAATGGATAAACACCATTTTCATCATGGGTTTCCGCGCCAGTGATCGGCGGATTAAACACACAAGCCATGACCATATCAGCATCTTTGTATGCACGTAATTGGTGTTCATCGTGCTTGTCTAAGATGTATAAAGTACCTGGTTTAATTGGATACGTTTCACCACCAATTACTTCAATCTCACCTTCGCCAGAAATACAGTAAACCGACTCTAAGTGGTTTTTGTAATGAATGTGTGTATCCGTGCCAGCATAGATGTTTGTAATGTGGAACGAGAAGCCCATTTTGTCGTCACGCAACAACATACGTACACTTTCCCACGTATCTGCGACTACTCGACGTTCACTGTTTCGGCATTCTTCTAATGTTCTTACAATCATGTTTTATCCTTTTATTAATGCATTTAGGTATTCATTGGGCCCGTATATAGAGCCTCGGTTTACTTCGAAGCCCTACTTTGGAATTCGCGACTATTAAGACGCTTTACGAGTCACCTTAGCGGAAATTTTCTCAACCGCTTTCTCGAAAATATGAATACCTTGCTCGAGTTCTGACTCACTTACTGTCAATGGACAGAAGAATTTCACAACTTCATCATTTGGACCTGCAGTCTCAATCACCATGCCATTTTCAAAACATTCGCTGGTGATCATGTCTGAGATATCGCCATTTTTACACTCAATACCCTGCATCAAACCTCGGCCTTTAATGCCTTCAAATAGGTTTGAATACTGCTTCAAGGCTTTTTGTAATGATTTATTTAATTGCTCAGCACGCTCTTTAATGTGCGTTTCAAACTCATCATTGTGCCAGTAGGTATCGATCGCTTCTGCTGCCGTTACAAACGCATGGTTATTACCACGGAACGTACCGTTATGCTCACCTGGAGCCCATTGATCGAGTTCAGGTTTCATCAACGTAATTGCCATTGGTAAACCGTAACCACCAATTGACTTAGACAATGTCACCATATCGGGTTTAATACCTGATGGTTCAAAGCTAAAGAAAGTACCGGTACGGCCACAGCCGGCTTGAATGTCATCAACAATCAATAAAATATCGTTGGTTTTACAGATTTTTTCTAAACGCTGTAACCATTTATCAGATGCGGCATTTAATCCACCCTCACCTTGTACAACCTCAACAAGTACTGCGGCAGGTTTATCCAAACCACCTGAATTATCATCAAGCATAGTTTCAAATAACGCCAAACCATCAATATCAGCATAACCCTCATAAGGAATTCGAGTCACACCCGAAAGTGGCATAGCTGCACCTCCGCGGTGATGCTGATTACCTGTTGCCGCTAGCGCACCGTAAGACACGCCGTGGAAACCATTAGTAAAAGCGACGATATTAGTACGAGCTTTCACTTTACGAGCCAACTTCATAGCGGCTTCAACTGCATTGGTACCTGTTGGTCCAGTAAACTGAACTTTATATTCCAGATCACGTGGTTTTAAAATCTTGTCATTAAAGCTTTCTAAGAAATGACCTTTTGCTTTTGAATGCATATCTAAACCATGGGTTAAACCATCTTGGTCGATATAATCAAGCAATGCTTTTTTGAGAACAGGGTTGTTGTGGCCATAGTTCAACGAACCTGCACCGGCAAGAAAATCTAAGTAGCGATCTCCGTCTTCGGTATGAAGCCAGCAACCTTTCGCCGATGAAAATACTACCGGGAAATTATTGGCATAACATTGAACGTTTGATTCGTGCTTTTTAAAGATATTCATGTCTGATCCTGTCTATCATCCTATGTGTGTATCTCGATTGAGCGAATTCCCAACCAAGAATTTTTAAATTTTGTGTTAGTTGGTATTAGCTCATAGCAAGCGGTATATGAAATAAATACTCACTATCATGCTCACCATCAAAATGATTTTCTTTGTCTAAGAAAACACTTACGCGTCCTTCTTCACCATCTTCTCGCTCAAGTTTTCGGAATAAGTTCCAAGAACCATGATTGTCTTTAGTAATCGTCGTCTCAATTGCAGCAACGCCAGCAACACACTCACGCGCTAATAACGATTTAATCATTCGATACGCTAATCCACAGCCACGGCTATTTTCCGCAACCGCTACCTGCCAAATAAAAAGAACAGGTCGATTAGGGTGACTTGATGGTTTGAGATAAGCGGAAACAAAACCTGCTATTTCACCATCTTTTTCAGCTAATACGCATGTATCACTAAAGTGTGAGGCCTGCAAAAAATTGCAGTAGGCAGAATTTGTATCCAAAGGAGGACACGACTCAATCAAAGCATTTACTTGATTGCCGTCGCTTATTTCGGGTTTTCTAAATGTTAACTCATCCTGAGTTGTGGTCACTTTTTCGGGGTGTGCTACCCACGGTGCCGTAATCATCTTAGCCCTATTTTTTATTTGTACACTGTTTCTTTACTCGAACAATCCAGCTGCCGATAAAGAAGCTCAGTGGCGATTAATTTTTAGTAGTGCTCGTTGTTAAAATCGACAACAATTATTTAGTGCACTAATCAATTTCGTTTTAAATAATAACGTACTCGATTATTTTATCAACCCCTTATTCCTTAAGTGAATATACAAATACCACTCAAGACATTGATTTTAAATAAAATAATAGGAATGTGAATATTTTAAATAACCACAAAACACCTTTAGTGGTGTAAGCAATATTTCAGCAAAAAATCACATGAATGTCATATCAACTAACTACGCTTCATCGCACGAAGACTGACAATAGAAACTTCACTTAAAAAAATGAGCTCAATGAGAGAGGCATTTTTAGCGGCTAAATGTGACTGGAAAGAAAGACGAAGAGTACAGCGTGATCAAGCGCTCAAATTAAGAGATAAGAACGAAGTGATCGTGCTATTTTTTTACCTGTAATTAAATTATGCTGTTATGAGCATTTCATTTATTTTTATTGAACATTTAGGATGTTAATAATGAAGAAAACCATTCGAACAATGCCAGCACACAAAAATATCGCCCTGGTTGCTCACGATCACTACAAGCCAGAGCTGCTTCGTTGGGTTGTCGAAAATAAAGAGAAACTACAAAGCCACTTTCTTTATGCGACCGGCACAACAGGGAATATGTTAAGTCGCGAAACTGGGCTTGCGATCAAGAGCTTAATCAGTGGTCCTATGGGGGGAGATCAACAGCTTGGCGCTCTCATTTCTGAAGGGAAAATAGATATGATGATTTTCTTCTGGGACCCTCTCAATGCAGTGCCCCACGATCCAGATGTTAAAGCGTTACTACGCATTGCATCAGTTTGGAACATTCCAGTAGCAACGAACCGTGCGACCGCAAAATTTCTATTCAATTCAGTATTATTAGAGCAAGAAGTCGATATTGAAATCCCTGACTATCAAGCTTATTTGAATGAGCGTCTTTGACGTTTGCTAACTCTCATAACCAAGCAAATATTTTTGCTTGGTTATGAGCTGTATTAAAATCACTTTAAAACTAAACTTTCAAGCTGAAAAGCTTTCCAATAAAGGGCATCCAAACGTTTCTGTAAGATAGCAAATTCTTTGGCTGCTCTTTCGTTATCACCAGATTTAAGTAATCGTTCTATATATCCAATACGAGCATAGATTGGCGACAAGCTTTTACCCACTTTAGTCACCGTACTCATTTCACTTTTTAAGCTATTTAAGTTACTTTTCTGAATACCTAAATTGACATTTGAAAGTTGGGTTCGTACTGAATCAAATTTATCGACCATCTCGTTAACTGCTTCAATACTCTCCTTTCGCTCTACCAACCACTGTTGCCTTAATAGAGCAACCTGCTCCTCATCACCAAGCAAAAACTCAAGCTTTTTTATGTTTTCATTTTGTCTGTTCGGAGTTTCACCTAACCAAGTTAATGACTGATTTTCCATATTGGAAATATAATGATTTAGCTCTTCTCTTTGTTCTTGATCTAATGGCTTCTCTGGTAAAGTAATCGACTGAATATAGTGATTCGGATCTAATCGACTGGTTGGCAATAAAAATTGATAAACTATAAAAGAGACAAGCAGTAAGAATAAAACATAATGATGCCATTTCACTGCCACCTTTTGTTCACTAAGTGGTCGAACTGAGGCGATTTTTTCTTTACTTCTATATTGAATCTCTAATCGGTCAATATGTTCAAAAATTATATAAGCAATGCCATCCATATTTGCTACATATTCAGGTTGTGTTTCTGTAAGGATTTGATCTATTTGCTCACAATAACGCTCACATCGATACAAGTCTCGAAGCTTTTCATAGTTAGGTTTAAGCAGCTTGATTTCTTTAATAGTACAACTATTAACCCAGTCAATAAGCTCTTTTCGTTTATTGGCATTTTTTAAATCTTTTGAAGATAAAATTAGCGAATATAAAAGTAACTCTAAACCGTTAGCCAGCCCCACTATGCCATTAAGTTTCGTTGTAGCTACCGTATAGTAACAACATAACAATAAATCAATTCCCGATTTTTCAGCAACCAAGGTACACTTTGTTTTAACAACCTCCCAATCTGTCCCACCTGAAAATGGAGAATTTTGCTTATTTATTTCCGATTTTACATCATCATAAATATGACTTTTTCTAAGAGTACTTGAATCGCTAACAAGGTTAAAAATACGGTTTTCAATATATATACAGCTCGACATAATCCACATCCAAAGAAATCAGAGTGAGGCTTCCCTCACCCTCTTTTAGTCAAATAAATACTAAAGATTTATTAATTCGTTAATATAAATTTTCAGATAGCTTGAATGACTTAAATAAATTATTAGTAAATGGATTACTATCATTATTCGAATTCAACCGATATACCATACTTCCATTATCAACTGAGAATTTATAATCCACTGACTTCGAGCTAGCAGAAACAACTCTTGCTTGATCCAATAAGCGGAAAAAAGACCAAGAGCCTTGAGTCGTGATACTTCTCGGGGAGTATCCCGTCTGTGTTGGCACTAATGTCACTTTTGACGAAGCAGTCTCTCTTAATGAATTAGGCCAAATCAGCTCAACTACATCCCTCTGACCATGACTATAGGTCAGATACTGACCATCAACATCAATCGCACTTCGTCGCTTATTACCACTAAGGATTATTGGTTGTAATGAGAACTCAATATCCAAAACGCCTTTTCGGTTGAAAAATGCTTCCTGTATTTTCTTTGCTTTAGCCAACTCATCAATAACTTGCTGATTAACGATAGACTTATTGCCACTTTCAGCATCATCAGTAAATACATTTTCATTAAGAAATAAATCTAGTTGCTCCTTATAAAAAGTATTCAATATTCCATTTGGCGCAAAAAAAGCTTCAAAATCAGACAGTGACACCTCTTTTTTGGCCGTTAATAATAATGGATATTTTCCTGCTAATTTTTCTTGATAAGGCTGGTATACATCTTCTTTCCAACGAACCTCTAAGTAGCGAATCGCTTCTTTCTTTACCACATACCAGCTTTGATCTGATAACGTTTTCATCATCTGATTCAGAGGACTTGGTAAGCCACTAGACACACGGCGTAATGTATAAATAGGATCTATACTCTGCAATGTCACCCGTTCTTTTGTGGCAGTTAAAGCAGACATTCCTACATTCGGAGAATCTTGCATTGCTTTAAGGTAATCACGTAATTGTCCAACGACATCCAACACTTCTGTTATATAGGCTGGATTATCACCACTAGGATAACTCAGTGCATTTAATTCAGAAAAAGGCTCATCAATCTTAGAGGCTACTTTAAATTTAGGACTTTTCAATAAAGCGTCTTTTGCAGCCTTATCACCCTCGGAGTCTGAAGACCTAAATAAATGCGTATTAGTATCAACCGTTCTCAGAAGTCTCTGGATTGGTTCTAGATTCCCCATAATATTATCAACAACCGTTACCGCCTCATTGATATCATTAAACTTTTTAATATTAATGTTATTTAAAGCATGACGCCAAGTACTGGTGTAATCTGCAATATATAGATTACGGATTTTTTCCCTTAAAACTCGCTTATCTTCTTCACTAAATTCTGCCGTTGAAGATTGGCCTAGTACCCAACTATCAATTAAAGCTAACTTAGAAACAGACTCAGATTGAGGCATAAAGTAATCATCAAAGCCTTCTTTAGTAAGCAATTTAGGAATATAAAGAGACTGATCACTTCTTTTTCCGTTTTTATACACAATATCAAAAACAGGCCCAATTAGATTACGTATATTGACTGCAGGACCCAATAAACTTTGTGCACTTAATTTTAAATTACGGTACACCCTTTCTTCATTCGGCATACGACCTAATTCATTCTGAATTCGACTAACCAACAAATCATAAGGGCGCATCAATTGATCAGCTAATTCATTACCATTGCTTCGATCTGCTGCGAGATCAGTATGCTCCATTGCATAATCAAGATGAGCCAGCAATTGCTTTTGTACTTTTTGTTGACCAAAGAATTGACGCTGCCAATATTTTGAAAAATAATCTAAGACAAATTCTGAGTGTCGGCCACTCGCGTCTACCATCATTCGGTAAACCCTCAATACAGCTAACTTTTGCTCATCAGATTGGGCCTGGTTCAAATCATTAATCATATCAGCCATGAGTAGTGGCAAAAATTTATACTCGAGTAGATTTAAGTAGGTTTCTTCCACCTTAGGGCCAATTGTGTGCCCTTGATAGAGCCCTAAATCCGATACATATTCCAATTTATTACGGAAAAAACCAAACTCTAATGTCGCTTCACGAATCTTATTTAAAGGTTCTAACATATCTTTCTGTGACAACATCCCACTATTACCAGAAATGAGCACCTGATATTCATGAACCTTCTGTAAAACTCTATCTGCTTGAGTAACATTTATTGAATAGTATCTCTGCCAAGCAGTAATCAATAATAGGCTCGCAACACTACAAGCCACCACTGAAGTATATATAATTCTTTTCTTCTTTTTAGCGACTTTAAAATTATCAGAGGCTAGCCCAGCTTCGGGATAAATGATTTTATTAAATAGCTTTTGAGTAAAATATATTGTCGAGTTTTTTGCATGTTGTGCACTATTGATAGCATGTCGCAGTCCATAACGACGAGATGTCGCATTATCAAAAGCATTAATAGCTACACCCTGTTGAAATACCGAATTAAAGTAGACACCACGAACTAAAGCTGATGTTGAAAATTGATCGCTTCCCAGTGTTTCTTCTAATAGTCGGTAAATCGTATCTTGTAAGCCTGCTAATTGACGAGAAAAACTATAAACGGCACTGCGGTCTTCGCTATCAGTCAGGCTCACCATAATATGAGGGATAGCTTCATTAATACGTGTAATAAATTCATTATAACTAACGGTGTACTCGGTTAACCAATGATCTAGGTCATCCACTGAATCTAATGAGAAAGTGAAACCAAGAACTTCTTCACGTTTTTCTTTAGTGTAATTACGAAAGAAAGGTTCAAAACCGTGTAACAAATCAAACTTAGTAAAAGAGACGTACACTGGAAGCCGAGTCGATAATGTTTCCATTAATTCACGTAAACGAGTACGTAGTAAATTAGCGTAAGCTTTACGCTCCGACTCTGTTGATTTGGCTAAATGTGCAATATCAACAGCTAAAACAATGCCATTTAATGGCCTACGATTCCGTGTTTTTTCTAACCAGCGAGTAAAGTGGATCCATAAACGTCGTGATAACTCGGGATCTACATCATTTCCTAGGCCACCCTGAGTTAATAATTCACCATCAGGATCAATTAATACTGATTCATCTCCAATCCACCAATCAAAACTATATGGGTTTTCACTTTTAAGATGAGAAGCTCGCATCACCGACGAAAAAACAAAGTTTTGCCCTGAACGATTAATTAAACTGGTTTTGCCTGCATTCTCTAAACCAAGCACTAAATACCAAGGAAGCGAGTAAAGATAATTACTCTTGCTTAGATTCGTCTTCATCGTCTGCATTACTTGGTTTAATTCTAACTCTTGGCGCTCTTCAAATTGAATCAGAGGATCAGTTTTCAATTCAAGCGCTCGTTTCTCTTCATCTCTTATCCGTACCAATTTTCTCCATTGCCATACTCCCCATAAGGAGCAGCAAATTAATGAAAATAATACACAAGCAACGGTTCGAGCTGTGAGAGAAGATAATGGTTGGCTCTTATCGATCGTTAACCAAGGTCCCATCCACCAGATTGCAATATTAATGAGGACGAAAAGGCTAAATAATAAGATTGGCATTGCTGCTGTTAGTGCTGGCTTAAGCTTTTGACCAATCCCTGTTATCATTTTCCACATATAATCACTACCTTAATTATTTAATATTATTAATACGCTTAAGCTTTTCTACGAGTGATGGTTCCCAATCACTAAGACTCATAGACATAAATTGCTCATATAAACCGCGGTATTGTTCATTTGCCACCGCAGTTAATTTGCTCTCTTCCAACAAATCTGCTAGCAAACATTGCCAATAAAACTTGTCTCTTGGATCTACAGCGTTTTCCAGGCCATCATTAACACTTGATATGGCAACAGTGACACCCGCTTCTTTTGCAATCTGTTTAATTTGCAGATAATTCTCTTGCCAATTACTTACGCTACCTTGAGATTGAGATTTCGCAGAAGATTCAATCCATTGCTGAGTTTCGTCAGAAATAAAAGGGGTTCCATCTTTAAATTTTAGCTTCAGCAGCTTAGGTAATCTCAAAATGAACTGTTTCGTCTCATCTTGTATCGCAGCAGCCCATTCAGGTTTCTCGATAGATTCGGCAATCTTGGCGCTTAAATACTGCCCATCAATCCAGTAAGGTGCCAAAGTTAAGCTATTTTCAACTTTGCGCCATAACGCAAGATCAGGATGAGACATTCCATCGGTGTACTCTTTTAAGCGCTCGCTTTGCATTCCACGCAACTGTGTTTCACCTAAATTGTTATGCTCCGGTGGGGAGTCAATATTTCCCCACACAGCATATCGTCGTGTCCGAATAGAAAGCGAAGTGCCATGCTCTTGTTCAGATAAAAAATCAGATACTTTTAAAAGTGTCTGCTTCACTAACTGACTACTGGAAGAATCAAACGTTAATGGGTTATTTGCTTGAAGGTTCACAACAGTGGAATGATCGACACCAAAAGTTTCAACAGTAGAACTTTTCGGCTGGTCAGAAAGTGAAGAACTTTCAGCTCCCTCTTTGAGCTTAGTTTTAATCCTTTGCACAAAAAACCGTACAGAATCAGAATCTAAGTCATTTTTTATCGCAGCTGTATGCCAATCAGTAAGCGCTTGCAGCAATAAATCTCTCCCTCCCGCATCAAAAAGAGAGAAATCATATTTATCGGCAAGTAAATCAAACCTCTGCAAAAGTAAACTAAAGAATTTACGACGGGGTAATTTCCCTCTTTCTCCTGGAGAGGGGTAACTATCACTCCAGAATTCACGCATGAAATCACCAAAAATGAACAAAGAGAGAGTTAGCCTTTCTGGAGTTGCTTGATGATGTAAACACTGTATAAGGTGAATAAGTAACTTAATATCTTTTGTTTTCTCTTTAAAAATCTGAAGAATACTTTTTTCAACCTTATTCCATTGCACGGAAGCATGTGATAAAGATCCAACCTTCATCATTTGTTCATCGATAAACTCATATAATGGGTCATCGTATAAACGCTCACCTACATGAGATTCTTTAGATATTGGCGTTATAATAGTTTGACGATATTCTGTGATGTTCATATATCCCTTACCAACCACAGCTTTTACGTAATGGAATTAATACTTTTGACAAATTTTCAGTATTAAATTTAAGGCCATTAATTGACTCTATATCTGAGCTTAAATCTAAACTCGAAGATAGCGATATACTCTTCATCATACCAATAGCAAAAACGCCTCTAGAACTACTGATAACAAAACCAGAATCATCAGTTTTCCATAAACTAGATTTAAAGGTATTAGCAGATACATTCACTCTTGCTTGTTCAATATTTTTATGAAGCAATAGATCCAAATGACTAATATTATTAATACAACTCATCATTAGAACTGCATTTTGTCCATCTTCACTATGATTCACAGCGGGTAAAGTCACCCAAATATCAGAGCTCGTTTTTCCATTTCCGTTTGAGATTAAAGGGAACATGTCTCCTTTTATTCTGCTCTGCTCTACTGCCATCCCCCGAGACCAGGCTTCTGGCTTAACTTCTTTTAATGAGGTTATTTCAGGTAAAGATGTATTGAAAATACGATCAAAACAATCTAAACGCTCCAGCCGAGCCGTGATACTAGTACATGCTTTAGCTTCATTTAAAATCAAACGTTGTTCAGCACGAACATCATTAACAAAAAACAACTGAAACAAAATCAAAGTAAAAATAACGGTGTTAAATTGATAATTCATCAAGAAATCTCCAGCTTTTGGCATTTATAAGTCAGAGTTCTAAGAGGGATACCTAAACTTTTTGCTGCTTTCGTTTTATTCCCTGAATGTTTATTTAATCGCTCTTGAATAACTTTAAATTCAAAATCATCAAGGATCTCGGTTAAATTACCAATATGATTAACACTTTCGTTAAAATCGAATAACGACAATGCATTTGAGTTATCTGAAATATAGGATAGAGCAATTGGCTGCCCATCCTCTACTTGAGAGCAAGATAATTCAATCATACTTTTTAGCTCTCTAACATTACCAGAGAAATCCATTTTCTTTAGATATTCCAAAGACTGCTTTGTTAGGAACCCCACATCCCTTTGATAGCTTTCATTATATTGATCAATAAAATATTCACTCAATAACTCAAGATCTTCTTTTCTATCCTTTAATGCTGGAAGTAATATCGGACATTGCATTAATCTATAATATAAATCTGGGCGAAATTCCTTTGACTTCACTTTCTCTTTTAAATTTATATGGGTTGCAGAAATCAGTCTAAAATTTGATGTTAGTTCTTTCTTTCCCCCTAAAGGACGAAAGCTTTTTGTCTCAAGTACACGCAATAACTTAGATTGAAGGTGCGTTGGCATATCTCCAATTTCATCAAGAAATAATGAACCACCATCTGCCTGCTCAATCAAACCTGCATGGTAAGAATTGGCACCAGAAAATGCTCCCTTTTCATAACCGAATAACTCACTTTCCAATAAATTTTCAGGTATTGCGGAACAATTAATCGCGACAAATTGACCTTTGTTATAATCGGATATTTGGTGAATCGCTTTTGCAGCAACTTCCTTTCCTGTCCCCGTTTCACCATGGATCATAACCGACAATGGTGATTCAGCCGCCACTACAATTTTCTTTTTTACATCTAACATTGCCGAAGAATTACCAATCAATGACGTAGACAAGCTTAATAATTTTTTCCCCCGCTGGTTCACCTGCCTTTCTGTCGTCAATGTTTCAGATAAGCTTTCTTTTTCTAAACCTACCTTTTTAAGATCTTTCAATAACTCCCATTGTGTTGCATATGCTTCAATATACAATTTAAATTCAGGCGCTACGGCTACTTGCCCTAACTTAATCGCATCACCAAATATGACTATTAAAGAAGGACTTGATTCTTTAGCGCATGGTAACGGATAAATTAAACATGTCTCTCCATTACCTAATGAAGATATCAATATTTTAAAGTCTTGATTGTTTTGCCAGTAAGCAAGATCAGATTGAGGTATAAGCTTATGCCTACCTTCTTGCAACACATGAGAAAAAGGGACATCAAAATCCAGGACTGACCAGCTAAAAATATCATTATTCTCACTTTGATAAATCAATTCTCTACCACTGTCGCTTAATTCAATCGTTAAACACTTAGTTATATCCAACGTTTTTGTGAATGAATTAATAAAAGTATTTGATAGCGTCTTAGCATCTCTCAACTTCATTAATTCTGTTATAGAGATTAACCATGAGTTCATCTTATTCAACCTCACCAATAAACTCGCCATCTTGTACTGACATCGAAATATGAGAAATCGTTTCTTTGTCGACTAATTTATTTAACAATGCTAATGAGATTGGTGGTAATAATTGACCATCAATGATCGCCTCTAACATACGTGCCCCATTTTCAGAACGGTTAGCACGACTTAATATTTCATCAAACAATTCATCTGCAATAGTGACTCTCGCCCCATAGCGTTGCTTAAATAAATTCTCTAAACGCGATAATTTACCTCTAATAATTTCAGAAAGTACTGTTCGCGATAGAGGAAAATATGGGATTGTTTCCATTCTCGCCAATAATGCTGGTTTGAAGAATGCAGCAAGTTCCGGATATAACTTTTGTTCTAACACTTCAGGTTGATCGGCATAGTCGACAATCGTCTGATAACCTAAGTTTGAAGTGAGAAAAAACACCACATTCTGACAATCAATTAGACGCCCCTCACCATCGGCCAGTTCACCTTTATCAAAAGCTTGATAGAAGATATTTAGAACCTCTGGATGCGCTTTCTCGACTTCATCGAGTAATACAACTGAATATGGCATCTTACGAATTGATTCGGTTAAAATCCCACCTTCACCGTAACCTACATAACCAGGGGGGGAACCAATTAATCGTGATACGGTATGCTTCTCTTGGTATTCAGACATGTTAATTGTGGTTAGAAATTGCTTTCCGCCATAAAGTTGCTTAGCTAACTGGACCACGGTTTCCGTTTTACCAACCCCACTAGGACCAACAAGCAAGAAAGCACCTTTCGGGCGCCCTGCTCGCCTTAAATCTGCTCGAGCGGTGAGTAAATGCTTATGTACCTGCTTAATTGCCGTATCTTGGCCTTTAATGGTTTCCCCCAAAATATCGACAAGGTGAGTAATTTTATACAGCTCGTCTGAATTCATTTGGTTAACAGGAACACCCGTCCAGTCAGCGACCACTTCTGCAATTTGTTGAGACGTGACATGCGGATGAACTAAACGGTCATCATGCTCAATAAGGTCTAACTGCTGGTATTTTTGATTAAGACTTGCTTTTAACTCTATAAGTTCTTCAGCGAGTAACTCTTCCGAAGAAATAAGCTGTGTGCGTATTGATAAAATGTCATTAACTAGTTCTTGCTGAGTCTGCCATTTATTTTCTAATTCGCTTTTCTCAACATTTTCAATTTCTTGTTGCGCTAGGAGCTCATTGAGGCGGTCTTGATCCGGCTTTTGTCCTAAATAAATTGAACGTTCAATCATCTCAATTTCAAGCTTTCTTTGATGAGCAAGTGTGGCAAGAGCAGAAATTCGTTTCGGTGGAACCGCTAAGTTAATTGCAATTCGAGCACATGCAGTATCCAACACATCAATCGCTTTATCTGGCAATTGACGGCCCGAAATATAGCGAGCAGATAGTTCAGCTGCCGCTTTTAATGCATCATCAGTAATTAATACTTGGTGTGACTTTTCATAAACAGAATTTAGTCCACGTAAAATATCAACCGCTTGGTCAATGGTAGGCTCATCCAACTTAACCAATTGAAAGCGTCGAGTTAAGGCTGGATCTTTTTCAAAATACTTTTTATATTCTTTCCATGTCGTAGCAGCAATAGCACTGAGCTCACCACGTGCAAGAGCAGGCTTTAGTAAATTAGCCGCATCACTTCCTCCTTCTTGATTACCCGAACCAATCAAAGTATGTGCTTCATCAATAAAAATGATAATAGGTTTACTCGATTTTTTCACATCTTCAATAACACCTTGAAGACGTTTTTCAAATTCACCTTTAACCGAAGCACCGGCTTGCAATAAGCCTAAATCCAAAGACCATAAATCAACATTTTTTAACTGCTCAGGAACCTGTCCACTAATAATACGTAACGCCATACCTTCAATAATTGCACTTTTACCTACCCCTGCGTCTCCAACAACAATTGGGCTGTTCTTACGACGTCGACATAGAATATCAATCATCAAATTAAGCTCTTCATCCCGGCATAACACCGGATCTAACTCACCATTGCGAGCCGATTCAGAGACATTTTTGCAATATCGAGATAAATAATCCGAAGTGGATGAAGTGGCCGATGATGATGTATTACCTGATTGTGGTGAAACTGTTTCTGTTTCACCCGAGTTAACTAAAAGCACATCGAAATCTTTTTTTAAGGTCTCTCTATTAATCGCTTCAAACACAGGAATAGTATTCAGTGCTAGGTATCGGTCTTTACGTAAAAGCGCGGCTAAAAATATCGCACCAGAGCGCAACTGATGTTGATTTAACTCAGTAGTAGAAAGTAGCCAAGCTTCTTGTAGTAATTCCACTAAAAGAGGAGAAAAGGCTGGATAAGTATCTAGTCCACTTTCTGTGTGGTAGCTTAAACTGAGCTTTTCTTTTAAAGATAAACTATCAATATTGGCTTGCTTTAAAAGCACTCGTAAATCAGAAATAGGGTTATCAAGTAGAACATTAAAAAGATGCTCGACCGTGATTTCAGAGCTCTGCTTTTCAATACATAAAGAAGCCGCCTGTTCTAAAGCGAATTTGGTTTGTTCATTTAACTTAGAAATGAGTGTCGATAATTCAACTCGTAGCATAATGATACCTTTAAAGTAACTGATTCAATTGGGTTAATACATCGGCTGACTTATTATTTAGTACGTATAAATACCCAGAAAAAACAACGCACAAGCCCATAAGAAACATCACAAAAACAGACCAAACTGGAATTTGTCGACCTAATTTATATTTAGAGTGAACAACATGCTCTGTTGCTTTAGAAAGAGAGCTAGGCTCTGAATCGTTAAGCGATTTTAATAACTCATGTAGCTTAATAATCACCCTTTCTCGCTCAGCAAAGCCATTTGAAACGACCTTGTACTTACCTTCAAAACCCAAGTTCAAGCAATGAAAAATAAATTCCAAAAGATCTTTATATCTAACAGGATCATTTTCTAAACGAGTCAAAATAGAAAAAACCTTCTCCCCTCCCCATGTTTCATCATGAAAACGAGAAAGCAGTGAATGTTGCGCCCAAATACTTTTTGTTCCCCATGACGTGCCCATTACCGACTCATCAAGAAAAGTGCACAATACATATCGGTAAGCCATAATGACCGAATGCTCATAGCCATTTTCTGCTAACTCCATTTCAATCGCTGTCACTTCTTTAACCACTTGATGGTAAATATTGGCAATAGACGCGCATTCCGATAACTGCTTAACTCTGAGTGCTAAACCAAATAATGGAGTAGCAACATCAATCAATAAATTTGGATTATCACCACGTAAGGGAAACCAAAAGTCTTGATCTCGGTCTATATTCTCGCTCCCCTCATACAGCAACTCATCCACTGCAACATTGGTATTATTGGTTTTCATCATTAGCTCCTAATTGCCCAAAATTGCAGGTCAAGATCTTCAAATGCTCCTGCTACATGAAATGCAAACCCGGTTGAATGTTTTAAGCTTTCCCATGCAGGGCTGGTTTTATCAAGCTGGTAGTAGGTGTAACCGGCGTGATACGGTAATTGACGCGGAGCAACCGGCAATGCGTTAAGAGGAACGCCAGGTAATTGAAGAGAAATAAGCTCTCGTATTTTTTCAACAGATGACACTTTAGTTTGCTGAATAAATAAACGGCGTAACTCATCAATTGGCATCCTTGCCTTCACCGCAATAATAAATTCGGCTTCTTCAATTAATTGAGGGTCTTGTACTGGCGCGACCATCAAACCGTATTGGCGCTTATGCAATTGTATTGAAACCGCTCTTGGCTCAAGCACAATACTTAAACTCTGGCGCAAATGGTGCACCACAGGCCAAAACGATTCCGCAGGGTTATCATGGTTATAAGCTGAGATTGAAGGTGGTAATCGGCTTTCGTTGGTAAACGTTGCTAATTCCCCTGCAATAGAGCTTAAACATTCAAATAATCGTTCAGGGTGCAAACCTCTTAATTCAGATAAATGCTGTAACTTTGGCTGAATTTTATTTAACGCCTGCAGTAGCATAAAATCAGACACATCTGCCACACCACCTTGTGTAGGCGATGAAATTTGTTGAGCAATATTCTTAGCTCTTTCGCGTATAAGACCTGCGATTTCACCTACAACACGGTGTAAACCGGCGTGACAGAGCACGTTGGTATGGCAAGGAATAAAACTCTCATCAAGCATAATGCTGCCATCTGGTCTTTTTTCTCGAATCCGAGCGATAGCCATTGATGCATAAGAGGTTCTGTCTTCCTTTTCTAGCATCAATTGAATTTTAAGCGGAGCAACACTAACAGGCGTTGAGCTCCCCTGTATTGAGTGAATATCTCGCTGTTCTTGAACTCTCTGCTGATAACGCCCAGTTCCTTTTTCTTCTGGCCAATCAACTTCTAACAAAGAATCACTGCGTAAAGGGATCGCTAAATAAATGATTTGATTCGCTAAGCTGGCGTCTTCTATATCAAGAGGATCAGGTAACAAGTCTTCCTGTGGAATACAAAATATTGAGCCATCGGGCATAATGCCAACCGCTCTCTCGATCGCGATTCGACCAAACGCCAAATACTCAGGATTAAGAGATAGCTCCGTTACCCCGTATAAGTATGGGCTCACAGCCTTTGAGCGTTCATCCGCATAATACTCAAGATAACGTTGCTGTTGCTGAAAGTGTTGAGGCTTCATAAAAAGCCCTTCGCTCCAAATAACACGGTTACGTGTAAACATGAATTACTCTACCTTTTCTAAGATGACTTCGTAGTCACGGAAATAAACTAATAAATGATATAAATGATCTTTATTTATTATTTTTACAGTTTTTTTCCATTCACTATTATCGGGGTCTGAAAAGTGGACAACTACGCCGATATAATTAGTCTCATCACTAATTTCAAAATCACTTATAAATTTAAATTGACCGGGCGTTAAAGCGTAGTCATAGCTTTTTACAAAGTTGCTTTTGAGCGCTTTTTTAAAGTCATCTCGAATTTGATGATAATCGGTCGATAACAACATTGAATCATCAACAAGCTCGAAGACTTGTATCTCAACAGGAGATGCAACCCCTTCTACATTTGGGTTTACGCCATGATCTGCAAACATGCTAATAGTGATTTTTGTCGGTTCTGGCTCTGGTTTTGGATCAGAGCTACATCCCGATAAAAAGACCCACATGGCTAGTGTGGAAAGAATAAACTTCATGCTTATTTCTCCAATTGCATCTCTCGGATCCGGCGGTCATAAGACTGTTCAAATATTTCCCAAAATAATTTATCAAAGCCTCGTTGGCGGTTTGAGGTTAGCTCTGAAAAATAATTCTGATACATATTCCATGCCCAGGACTCGGGAGTATTAACATCCGTATCACCTGTACGTTTATAACTATTAAAACGTTTAAGTAATACTTCTGGAGAAAAAGCCATTAAAATATGCTGCAGTGCTTCTGATGTTGCTTCCTGCATGGCTTGATTGTGATTGCGAATATTGTTAAGGCTTTCCTCAATCGCGGCAGGAGGAGATAAATGCACCATGCTTTTCTTATTATCAAACAAAGTTCTCATCGTCTCGGTATAGTTAAGACCAAGTCTTAATGGGTTATCCTCAATAGGCTGTAAGTTACGATTAATCACACCAAAGCGTCCATTTTCTACCTGGCTATGAATATTCAAGATCCCCTGAATACACGCTTTTAGACTCTCACCAAGCTCTTCTCCCAATTTATGGACATCTTCTATTCCAGAACTATTACCTACTTGAAGTTCTAACCCACTTAGCAATGGTCCCATGACTAAATGACTATTCACCTCAGTGCTTTTATCCTGCATCGAAGTTTGAGCTAATTCTTTCTCTAAAATTTCTAGGTTATTCTCATCCATATTAAAGCTCTCAATATTTTTCGGGTTGTCTAAAATAGAGTCACTACTTCCATCAATATAATTTTCTGAATTCAAGTCCATTTTTTTCTTTCGACCAAAACCCAATATTCTTTTCAATCTCATTGAGGACGTCAGTTCAAACTCACTATCCGCTTGAGGTGTAATGTCGGATTCTTTTTTAGTTTCATTTTTATTAATTAAAAACTCCAAGTCATTGCCAACATTATCATCAGATTCTTTACTGACACGCTTTTCTCTATCTAGCTCTTTAATAGGATCAAGAAATTTCTCATCGTCATGTTTTACTTTTTCTTTATTGGGACCGACACCTATGGACACTTCATCATCTAATAATATATTTCTACTTTTATTAATAAACTCTTCCAATGAATGACTATCTGACAATTCGTCATCTTCGGTTAACTTAACTCGAATATAATAATCTCCAACCCTTAGAACATCTTTATGTTGCAATTTGGCTTCATTATCGGAACCTAATGGCATATCCGAATCATTAATATAGGTATGTCCGCACAAGTCTTTTACACAGTAAACGTTATCGATATAGAAAATTTCAAAATGATTTTCATAAATATTATTTTCATCATCATATAGCGTCCAAACAGAGTTATCATTCGAGCCAACAATGCCACCGTTAATATCAAAGGTATGGCTAGGATTCAAACCTGGCTGTAATATTTTTACATTAGAAACAGTTAAAAATAATTTGTTACTTCCTAGAGTCATTTTATTGTCTTCCTTGAATTAACACGCTGCCATTTCTATTACTTTCACCTAAGAAAGAGGTCCACCCCAAAGACATACCTGATGAGCTATTGATCTTTTTTAATGCCTCGCCATCCATAACCAGTTCGATATCATAAGCAAGCTGATCCCGAACTATGAATTCAATGAGCTTTCTTAATGGTTCAAAATTTTCTCCTGATGGCAAAAACTCAGAAAATTTCTCTTTGGTTAAATGAGAAATACAAATCGTAAATTTCCCACTAGCATCTTCAATAAAGCTACCTAATACGGTATCTACCCCTAAGGTCATATTTTGCTTTCCTAAAAACCCTCTTTGCTCTTGCGAAATTCTGACGTCACGTATATTCCACTCTTTAATCTCAACTTTCGATAAATCAAAGCAATGTGCAATAATTCCTTCAACAACTTGAGGTGACCGGCTTCGGCTTGCTAATAACCCAGAATAAGAAAGCATCTTGCTCCAGTTAATCGGTGTATCTCCTCGCAAAGACACATCAGACAATCCAACTAAAGCAAAAACTTGAGATGAAAAATCATCTTCTGCTCCAGGTCTAAAACGTACGTGATATCGATATTTCCGCCAAAGTCGATAAGATAAATTTACAATTCTATTATTAAAAAAATCAAAAAATGGTCTGCGAAGACCGCCAGGATCCTCATTAACAAGTTGTTCCAATATATAACCGGGAAGTGGTGATGCTCCGCCAGATAAACCAAGAAAGTTAGTCTCTAAACTCAACTTTCCATCGGGAAAATAGGTTAATTTAGTAATATCTGAAGGAGAAAAACCCAAACTAGGATTACCAGAAAAAGAGAGTCGACATTCCCTTTCCCAATCACTTTCTTCAGGTATATTTCCTTCAAATAAATGAAGTAACTCAATTAATTGATAAAAATTAAAGTCATGCACAGATTCTGATAATCGATGCACTTCTAATTTAGCTAAATCAGTGGTTGCATCCCTACCTGTAAATTCCATGTATATTTCTCATTATTGTCCGTATTAATTACTGTTAATTGATGAAAAGAATTAATACTTGCATATAAAGCAAAAAATCGACTGAGTACGGTTCCAAATAAGTAAAGCTCACCTTCAGAAGAAAATGCACTTTGATTAAGATATAGCACTGACTCTAAACCTCGAACTGATCGACCGCGTATAATTTTATCAATAGGATTTGATTCAATTTTTTCAATTCCATCCAAACGCCTTTGACTTATCTTTTCTGCTTGTCTATCGACCAAAGCTTTAAAGTCATAGGCTTGGAAAATACTGCACAGCGCATCTTTAGATAATAGAGATAAATAATTAAGTGATAAATTTGAAATCAATGTCCATAGTAAACTTCCATCAAGTACAGGCCTTAATGTCTGTGTGGGGATTGTGATATTCTCAAAAGATGCAAATATTGGTGATGTATTCGTCGGTTGATCAATATCTCCGATGCTTAACTCAATAGGTAATAATCTATTGGTGCAAGTCAGCTTTATTGATACAGTTTCATTATATTGAATGGCTTGCTGCTCATCGCTACGAACAAAAGACAACCAATTATCAAATCCATCATTGCGAAGACTATCCCTAACTCTTACTCGATAGTAATTTGCAGAACGATGATTCGTTCGCTCAATTTCATGCTGAAAACTTTCAAAAGCTGAATATTTTCTTCGCTGTCCTCTAATTCTTCCTTGCGCTTCTTCTTTCGTTTCCAACCAGCCATAAACTTCATTAACACTAAACACTTCATAATGAGAAGTAAGGCGACTAGATGGTGTGATTTTGTACTCTGTTGATTTGCCGGTTAAATCAATAGGATCTGCATCATGTTCAAAAAGATTAATTACCGGTGAACAATACAATTGAAAATGATCATTCGTTACTCGAACATCAGCAGGTAAGGTTTTTGAAAAAGCGATTTTCAGCTTAAAACCATCTACAATATTTTTAGGTAATGCTTTACCTAAGTCATTTAAATCAAAGAAATAAAACGCATCTTGAAAAGTTAGATATTCTTGTAATATCCGATATCCTGAATAAGCATTCTTTGGATACGGTAGTAACCCATCATCGTCAGAAAAACCCACAGAATTCAACGATTCTAGAGGTATATTAAAATCCACACCTTTCGCTTCAACCGTAATGGAATCAATATAATGGTTGAGCCATAAGTAAATCATTTGCGAACTATATTGATCCGACCCTAGAAAAAACCGGATACTAGATAAGTTAATATCACCTAAACTCATCGTTCCCTGAAGTTGGAAATCAAGTTCAATTGTCGTCGCTTTACGCGTGTGATGAGGAATCACTTTTTCTATCGTCATTGGATAAATAGTGAAATCACGACAAGTCTTAAACTGGCATTGTGTACCATTCACCTCTCGGCTGTTAATACTCGTACCTGAAGAGATAACTTGACCATCAGTTAAGTTTTTTTTAGGGCAGAATTTAACGATAGACATACTAGGGATAGGCCTTAAATAATTAGGCCAAAGCATGTTAATAATAGAATGCGTAAATTCAGGAAAATCATCTTCAACTTTTTCACGTAAACGCGCTGTTAGAAAAGCAAAACCTTCTAATAGTCGTTCAACGTCTGGGTCAGTATTTTGACCATGTAAAAAACGTGATAATTGAGGATATATATCGGTGAAATTTTTTCCTTGCTCTTTTAAAAAAGTAAGCTCTTCCCGAAAATATTTATCATGTGCCATTATTAAAACACTCTATATTTTTTATTCTGATCTAACATTAAATCAAGCTTAACTTTTTTATGTATAGCTTCGTGATCAAGCTCAGCTAAAATATTAAAACGCAAAGAAAATGCATCAAAGTTATCAAGTGATGTATACACTGAAATATTCTTTAATCTTGGTTCATATATATCTAAACACTTTTTTATGGCTAATCTGATTGTCATAGAAAGATCGGTAACTTCTAACGTCGCATCATTAAAATCGATTAACCCTAACTGCGGACTACTTTGAGAATCCCCCATTCTAGTATTTAAAATATTTGAAATATTATTCCTAATAGAGTTAAGTATCTCACTTAAATTTGGCGCCTGAATAATATTTAGAGGCTTAGCATCAGCTTCCAAACGCTCAAGGAAACTGATACCAAACGCACTGTCTTCTGGTGCTATATATGCCATTACTACGCTTGATCCAGACGACCAACGAGAGATAGCTCAAAGCTCGCTCCCATATACTTAAAGTGAGGTCTAACAGACATAGAAACCTGATACCATCCTGGGTTTCCTTCAACATCTGAAACTTCAATTTTTGCTGCTCGTAGTGGGCGACGACTACGTACATCGGCTGGTGGATTTTCTTGGTCTGCTACGTATTGCTTAATCCAACCATTAAGTTCACGTTCTAAATCCTGACGTTCTTTCCAAGAACCAATCTGCTCACGTTGTAATACTTTAATATAGTGAGCTAAACGGTTAATAATCATCATATAAGGTAACTGTGTACCTAGCTTGTAGTTAGTCTCCGCTTCTTTCCCTTCTTTAGTATTTGGGAAAATTTTAGGTTTTTGAATTGAGTTAGCAGAGAAAAATGTCGCATTATCACTACCTTTTCTCATCGTCAGTGATATGAATCCCTCTTCAGCTAGTTCAAACTCTTTGCGATCCGTCACTAGCACTTCTGTTGGGATCTTAGCTTGTAGCGCTCCCATTGATTCAAAGACGTGAACAGGTAAATCTTCAACCGCACCACCACTTTGGGGACCAATAACATTTGGACACCAACGGTATTTAGCAAAACTATCTGTTAAGCGACTAGCAAAAGCAAAAGCAGTATTACCCCATAAATAATGAGTATGAGATGCCGTTACACTTTCTTTATAATTAAATGATTTTATCGGATTCTCTGTTGGGTCATAAGGTACTCGCAACAAAAACCTTGGAGCAGTTAAACCAATATAACGAGAATCTTCTGAATCACGTAATGAACGCCACTTCGTATATTTCGGGCTTTCAAAAATTGATTTTAAGTCTTTTAAATTTGGTAATTCTTCGAAAGAATCGATGCCAAAGAACTCAGGACTGACACTAGAAATAAATGGGGCATGAGACATAGCCCCAATGGATCCCATATATTGTAATAAGCGCATGTCTGGTGTTGATGGTGTAAATGCAAAATTACCAATTATCGCGCCAGTTGGTTCTCCGCCAAACTGACCATAGCCAGAAGAGTAAACATGCTTGTACAATCCAGATTGAGTAGTTTCTGGGGAGAACTCAAAATCTTCTAGTAGTTCTTCTTTAGTCGCATGCAAAAGATCTATTTTATTGTTTTCTCTGAAGTCAGTTCGGTCAACAAGCAGCTTTAAACCTTTCCATGATGATTCCATCTGTTGGAATTTCTCGTTATGAAGAATCTCATCCATTTGAGAACTGATTTTCTTATCCAGTTCGACCAACATCTGATCCACTAATGATTTATTAACTGGCTCTTCTGTACGTTTTGCGCTCACAAGGTTTTCAATAAAAGCTGCAATACCTTTTTTGGCAATATCATAGCCTTCTTCATTTGGAGTAATACGAGTTTTCGCCATTACTTCATCTAATAAACTAGCGCGTTCTAATGTTGTATTATCAAGAACCTGTTCAACTGTAGACATAATCTTTCCCTAATTAATTGCTTTATATAATTGATTAAACGTCTTTATTAGAATTATCAACAAGCTCTAATTCAGAAAGTAATCGATTACGATCTTCTTCAGAACCTAGCAGCTCTTGCATACGCTCACGGAATGCAGGAATATTTCCTAAAGGACCTTTTAATGCAACAAGAGCCTCACGTAATTCAATTAGCTTATTTACTTCTGGAACCTGGGAAGCGATAGCATCAGGAGAAAAATCTTCAAGTGATTTAAACTGTAAAAAAACTGATAAATCATCCCCTTTTTCAGAGGATAATTTATTATCCACCGAAGTATTAATACTGAGATTACTTTCTCGCATTACTGATTGAAAATTATCTTTATTGATAGAAATTGCTTTTCTTTCTTCAATTGAAGTTTCCTCTGAATGCCCTTTAAAATCACCGACAACTAGAGTTTTAAATGGTAATTCAATTTCAGACTGAGCATCGCCAGTAGCTGGAATATATTTGATATTAATTCTTTCTTTAGGAGCAACACTTCCTTCCTTTGACATAATAACCTCTAAAATAATGTTTAAATAAACAACCACAACCGTAGCACAACAGATAATGGCGAATATTATGTATTATTTTAATCAAGATGAAAGTTAAAAAAAATGCTTTGAGATTAATATCAAAAACTAAATGCAAGTGAATGAAAAATTTATATTAATTAATAATTAATAAGAAAATAACGGTAGTAATAAGATCACAAAAACAGATTAATTTAAATAACATTAATGTCATTAAGCGATAATTACAGGTGATATAATTAAATTATTTTTTTAAAACACAAAAACAAATTAAACTATATTAAAATTGAGAATATATGAGTTAGCTTAAAAGTCAGACATAAAAAAAGAGAGCCTAAGCTCTCTTTTTCTTAATCTTAAAGGCTGGTTCTAATTAAAGAGCAGCTTTTGCTTTTTCAACTAGTACTGCGAAAGCAGCTTTGTCGAATACAGCGATATCAGCAAGGATCTTACGATCGATCTCAATAGATGCTTTCTTAAGACCGTTGATGAAACGGCTGTAAGATAGACCATTTTGACGAGCAGCAGCGTTAATACGAGCGATCCATAGTTGACGGAACGTACGCTTTTTATTGCGACGGTCACGGTATGCGTATTGACCAGCTTTTGTAACTGCTTGGAAAGCTACGCGGTAAACACGTGAACGTGCTCCGTAGTAACCTTTAGCTTGCTTTAGAACTTTCTTATGACGTGCACGAGCTTGTACACCACGTTTTACGCGAGGCATTATGCTTCTCCTAAACTATTTGATTAAACTAAAAAATTAAGCGTATGGAAGCATACGAACAACACCAGCGACTTCACATTTTGGAAGGATGGCATTTGGACGAAGCTGACGCTTGTTTTTAGTAGTACGTTTAGTCAGGATGTGACGTTTAGTTGCGTGCTTGAATTTAAAGCCGCCACCAGTTTTTTTGAAACGCTTCGCAGCGCCTCGGTTTGTTTTCATCTTAGGCATGATGAATAACTCCGCATTGTATGTATTAATCGTTCTACGTGCTAAATAAATAGCTTTAAAGACGCAGTGTTAATAAACATATCGGTTAATATTATGTAATTAGGGCGAATAAAACCCCATCATTCACTGGATAACAGCGAACGATGAGGCTGTATTACTTGTAAGGCCGTTAATTACTTCTTTTTAGGGGCTAGCATCATGATCATTTGACGACCTTCTATACGCGTTGGGAAAGATTCAACCACTGCTAACTCTTCAGTGTCGGCTTTCAAACGGTTTAGAACGTCAACGCCAATTTCTTGATGCGCCATTTCACGGCCACGGAAGCGAATAGTTACTTTCACTTTGTTGCCGTCTTCAAGGAAACCAGTCAGGTTGCGTAGTTTTACCTGATAGTCTCCGATATCAGTCCCAGGACGGAATTTAATTTCCTTAATCTGGATCTGTTTTTGCTTCTTCTTCTGCTCTTTAGCAGCTTTGCTCTTCTCAAAGAGGAATTTACCATAATCCATCACACGACAGACAGGTGGTTCAGCGTTTGGACTGATTTCTACCAGATCCATACCAGCTTCAAGAGCCGCTTCCATAGCTTCATTGATTGAAACAACACCTACGGCTTCGCCGTCTGCACCTGTTAAGCGTACTTCTTTAACGCCACGAATTTCATCGTTTAAACGATGCTGGTTTTGCTTGGCCGGTTGTTGGCCTTTTCTTCCGCCTTTAATAGGTTATTCCTCCAGATTGAGCTTACGGCTTGAAACATCGGCTTGAAGATAAGAAATGAAATCTTCAACTTTGAATTTACCGAGGTCCTTACCTTTACGTGTACGTACCGCAATTTCGCCAGCTTCCATTTCTTGGTCGCCACAAACGATCATGTAAGGTACACGCTTTAAAGTATGTTCGCGGATTTTAAAGCCAATCTTCTCATTTCTCAAGTCCGCTTTTACTTTAAAGCCAGATTTTTGCAGTTTTTGTGCAACTTGTTGCACATAATCCGCTTGTTTATCTGTGATTCCGGTAATAACTGCTTGTTCAGGCGCTAACCAAGTTGGGAAGAAACCGGCATATTCTTCGATTAAAATACCGATGAAACGTTCTAGTGAACCTAAAATTGCACGGTGAATCATAACTGGAACTAAACGTTCGTTGTTTTCACCAACATAAGTTGCACCTAAACGGCCTGGTAAATTGAAATCAAGCTGAACCGTACCACATTGCCATGCACGATCTAAGCAATCGTATAAAGTGAATTCAATCTTAGGTCCATAGAACGCACCCTCACCTTCTTGGATTTCGTATGGAATGTCCATTGACTCCAATGCCAGTTTTAGATCGCTTTCTGACTTATCCCAAATTTCATCACTACCAACACGCTGTTCAGGGCGAGTTGATAGCTTCACAACAATATTTTCAAAACCGAATGTGTTGTATACATCGTAAACCATCTTAATGCACTGCTTCACTTCATCTTGAATTTGATCTTCTGTACAGAAAATATGTGCATCATCTTGAGTAAAACCACGAACACGCATAATGCCGTGTAAAGCACCTGATGGCTCGTTACGGTGACATGAACCAAACTCAGCCATACGTAATGGTAAATCACGGTAAGACTTCAAACCTTGGTTAAAAATTTGCACGTGACCTGGACAGTTCATAGGTTTAATCGCGTATTCACGATTTTCAGAAGAAGTGGTAAACATCGCATCTGCGTATTTATCCCAGTGACCAGAACGTTCCCAAAGTACACGGTCCATCATTAGTGGGCCTTTTACTTCTTGGTAGTCGTATTCTGTTAACTTCTCACGTACGAACACTTCCAATTCACGGAAAATAGACCAACCATTGTGATGCCAGAATACCATACCGGGTGCTTCTTGCTGCATATGGAATAAATCTAAGTGTTTACCAATTTTACGGTGGTCACGTTTCGCGGCTTCTTCTAAACGAACAAGGTGCTCTTTTAATTGTTTTTTATCTGCAAATGCTGTGCCGTAGATACGTTGCAACATTTTATTGTCGCTGTTACCACGCCAGTATGCACCAGCCACATTTAATAAAGTAAAATGTTGGCAGAAGCTCATATTTGGTACGTGTGGCCCACGACACATATCAATGTATTCTTCATGATGATATAGACCCGGGCGATCGTCACGTGCCACATTCTCATCTAAAATTTCGATTTTGTAACTTTCACCACGTGATTCAAAGGTATCACGCGCTTCTTGCCAACTAACGTTCTTCTTGATGACTTGATATTTGGTTTTCGCAAGTTCTTTCATGCGCTTTTCAATCGCATCTAAATCTTCTTGCGTTAAAGAGTGCTCAAGATCGATGTCGTAATAGAAACCTTTATCGATCGTTGGACCAATCGCCATTTTCGCTTCAGGGAAAAGTTGCTTAATTGCATGGCCAAGCAAGTGAGCACATGAGTGGCGAATGATTTCTAAACCATCTTCATCTTTAGCAGTGATGATTTCTAAGCTCGCATCATTTTCAATAAGGTCACACGCGTCAACACGGTTACCATCAACACGGCCAGCGATGGTTGCTTTCGCAAGACCAGGACCGATTGATAAAGCCACATCCATCGTTGAGACAGCGTTGTCGAATTGGCGAGTACTGCCATCAGGAAGAGTAATTACAGGCATGATATATCCTATTTTCAGTGGTGCCACATACCAAGTAGCACATGATAAATTTAAACCCATTTATTAAACAATAGGTTACGTTGTATTTATTACTCACACTTTAAAAATTGGTACTCATTTGGGTACTCATTAATTTTGTGCAAATAAGCAAGGTTGGACATTTTAAAGAAATTCACTGGAATTGAAAGATTTCAACGCAAAATAATATCCATTGGCTAAAGTTAAGAAGTAGGTCTGTTACTTGACACACCTTTCAATGTTGCGATCTATCCGCAACGATGCCATTTGCCGTGGAATTTATAGTCAAGGAAAGCGGTGAGGAATTACATTATGGTCAGCGCTAAAGATTTTGCCTCGTGGTTAAAGGATAAATTTATAAATGAGGTACATGGAGTCACGCTAACTCGGCGTGATATAAACCAACTGACCGGACGTCAGGGCTTTAGCCTTGGGTTTGTACATGATACTCATTATGAGTTGATGCAATATGGTATTGCTTTTGTCACCGATACGGCTCGTGAAAACTTTTATCTCATCCCAGTCAATGATTGCAAACACTGGCGCTCCGCACTTGAAAGCCAATTTGAAAAAGAGCTTTATTGCAATATTTACCCTATTGAACGATCTTCTGGTTAAGTTTTAATCTGCTAACCTCATAACATATAAAAGAAAATTAATTTATTTTCACTGGACTGACCAATTATGTCCGTTTGTCATATATAATCTCGGCTGTTTTTTCTATTAGTAGTGAATTATGTTTCTAACACCTTATTTCTCAACTCAAGATAGTGCTTTCCAATTTACCCGTCAGCAAGCAAGTCATTTTGCTAAAAAAGTAGCGGGTGACTTTAACCCTATTCATGATGAAGACAGCAAACGTTTTTGTGTCCCTGGCGACCTTTTATTTGCTGTTTTATTACAGCAAGAAGGCATTAGCCAAAAAATGAGCTTCCGCTTTTCTGGCATGGTCTCTGATGGTGTTGCTTTACATATAGAAGAGAAAGGGCCTCAAGACAGCGCTTTAGTTGATGAAAATGGTAAAGAATACCTACTCATGCATCACGAAGGTCAAAAAAGCCAAGACCAAAACTTTATTGAACATGTCGTCACAAACTACGTTCAGTTTTCTGGTATGAATTTTCCACACATCATGGTTCCCCTAATGGAAGAAGAGCAGATGATGATTAATACTCAACGCCCTCTCGTGATCTACGAAAGTATGGATGTTGAGTTCTGCCGATTAGACCTATCTCATCCAGAAGTTGAATTTACTGGTGCGACGTTTGATGTAACCGGGAAACGCGGTGTAGTGACCTTAAACTTCGCTTTTAAAGAAGATGGTGAAGTGGTTGGCAAAGGCGTAAAAAAAATGATTGCAAGCGGATTGAAGCCTTACCAGCAAGAAGATATTGATGAATTTGTAAATCGCTTTAATGCATGTAAAGCTGCTTTTACTGCCGAATATAATTCATAATTTTTTCAGCTCAGCAGCTACCTCTTGCTACTGCCTATACCCAAAGTAATTGGAGTTGCAGTGAGACGACAAGTGAATTAAGCCCCATGAGCATAGCTCGCCTATGTGAGTGGGGTTAATGAACGCCGTCAACAAAGCTGCAGCTTCAAGTACGAAGGGTATATATCAACGTTTTAATGGTTTCACTAGGCTATCTAACCCTTCCACTTTTAATGCTAAGCATAATTTTAATAAATCCCCTAGCTCCCCTTTAGGAAATTCTGCTTTATTTTGAAACCACAACAGATATTCTTCAGGCAAATCAATCAACATGCGCCCTGCATATTTACCAAATGGCATTGGCATACGAGCCAACTTTATCAAGTTTTCTTTTTCTAACACTGTGTATTCCATCTATGGTTATGTATACCCAAGTGACTTCAAGATGCTTAAAAAACAAACGCCTGCGACTAAAGGCAGGCGTTTATTCTGTCGAGCAACTCAAAACAGATTAATGCACAGGACGTGCTTCATCATCATTAAACTTGCCAAAGTGCTCTTCAAGAACTTCAGGCGTTAGCTTACCTTCTGCTTCTAGTTGCTTAAGTTTTGCAACAACTGCTTTTTGCTCTTCAATACTTGGTAATGGCGTTTCTAGAGCTTCCGTCATCTCTGCCGACATTTGCTCTAGCTCTTTTTCAATATCATTACTCATGATCTAATTCCCAAAGTTACAATTTATAAAATCAATTGTATTAATTCTAACGGCTTTGCCTTACAACTGCCAGAAAACCAGCTTGAAATGACAGTAACAAACCTTATATATACCTTACTTCTAACTTAAGCTCTGATATTATGACGAAAAATCAAACATCTAAATTAAATCTCTTATTTTTAGTTTTTAACTAGGGAGAACTTTTTCATTCTCTAGCGGTCATAAAGCTTCAAGTTACAAATTGTCACACTCGTCATTCAACGACTTTTCATAAACATATCAGGAGATATTTTGACCATGCATTCGGACACTTTTGCCCAGCTCCAGCAATATTTGAACTCTCAAGTGATTGGCCAAAATGAACTAGTTAAACAATTATTAGTAGCACT
Organism: Vibrio algivorus; assembly: GCF_030161215.1. NCBI lineage: Bacteria > Pseudomonadati > Pseudomonadota > Gammaproteobacteria > Vibrionales > Vibrionaceae > Vibrio > Vibrio algivorus. Next base: position 346,851 of record NZ_BSPV01000003.1, on the reverse strand, counting down.
ACTTGCTGACGGACACATTCTAGTTGAAGGTCCCCCAGGGCTTGCTAAAACCCGTGCAGTTAAAGTATTAGCCGATTGTATTGAAGGCGATTTTCACCGAGTACAATTTACTCCCGATCTTTTACCAGCCGACTTAACCGGTACGGATATCTTCCGCCCTGAAACAGGAGAATTTACCTTCCAAGCTGGGCCGATATTTAACTCATTAATATTGGCCGATGAAATTAACCGCGCACCAGCCAAAGTACAAGCTGCAATGTTAGAAGCAATGGCGGAAAAGCAAATTACGGTTGGACGTGAATCTTATAAATTACCTGACTTGTTCTTAGTAATGGCGACCCAAAACCCGATTGAACAAGAAGGAACTTACCCTCTTCCTGAAGCACAGCTAGACCGTTTCTTGCTTCACCTTGAAGTAGACTACCCAAATGCTGAAAGTGAATTGGATATCTTGCGCCTTAACCGCGGCGAAGCTCAAGGCCAACTTGCAAATCAACCGGTCAAATTATCTCAGCAAACCATTTTTGATGCTCGACAAGCCGCACTTTCGATCCACATGGCAGAAAATGTTGAGCAATACATTATTCGTTTGATCATGGCTACGCGTCAGCCATCACAATACAATCCATTGTTAGCAGAATGGTTACAAATGGGAGTCAGCCCACGAGCCACCATTGCTCTTGATCGTTGTTCTCGTGCGCATGCTTGGCTTGCAGGTCGTGATTTTGTTAGCCCTGAAGATGTTCAAGCAATGGCCTTCCCTGTTCTACGTCATCGTCTATTACTCAGTTATCAGGCACAAGCTGAAGGCATAACCTCTAATCGTGTGATCGCAGAATTACTCGCACAGGTTGGCAGTGCATGATGGAGCAAAAGTTACCCCCTTTTGCCACGGGCGTAGAATTAAGCTTAAAAGAATTGCTGTACTACAAAAGCCATACGGTACATTGGCAACCGCCAAGTAAAAGCCTGTGGTCACAACTGAACGGCAGTCATACTAGTCGCCAAAAAGGTCGTGGTATGAATTTCTCAGAAGTTCGCCAATATCAAGCGGGTGATGATATTCGCTCAATAGATTGGCGAGTCACGGCTCGTACTGGAAAAGCGCATACTAAGCTGTTTACCGAAGAACGCGAACAGCCCGTGATCTTATATTTAGACCTTAGTCCTAGCATGCGTTTTGGCTCTCAACTGTTATTTAAAACCGTTCAATGTGCGCACCTCGCGAGTTTATTAAGCTGGCTTGCGGTAAAGCAAAAAGATCGTATTGGCGCGCTAATTGATATGGGAGACCGGCTGATTGAGTTAAAACCGACCGCTCGTCAACAAGGTGCGTTGCATATAAGTCATCAATTGGTTCAGCTAAATAATGAGGCAATTAAACAACTTCAAGCCCAGCAACAAACCAATACAAAACCGGCTGAAGAATTACCATTCCAGCAAGTACTTCAAACTCTGCATCGCATGTGTCCCAAAGGCAGTGATATTGTTTTTATCAGTGATTTTAAACGGTTAAATCTAGACGGAAAACCACTGTTGAACCAACTAAGACAACATAACCGATTGCAATTTATTCATATATTTGATCCTCTTGAGATGGGCAGCACCGATTTTCGTGGCAGTGAATATGTTAGCAACGGCGAACAAACTCGTTGGTTGAATTTCGGGCAAAAAAATACCCGAACACAACTAAAAAACCGCTATATTGAACACCTCAATCAAATAGAGAAGATCGGTAAAAGCCTCGCGATTCCAATGCGTTCTTTATCATGCTCAGAACCTTTATTATCTCAACTAGGTGCGTCTTCATCATCAGCACCAATTTCAGGAAATATCAATGAATAACGCTCCTTTATCTGCGATATCACAAGCTCAACCGACTTTATCTGAGTCGGGATCTCAAACGCTTCCTTTAGCACCATTACATCTACCGGCAGAGCCTGGTTTATGGCCTATTGCTTGGGGATGGTGGGCTTGCGCGGCTATCCTCATCTTGGCGATCATCATTGCATTAACTATCGCCTCTCGTTATAAAAAGCGACGTTTAGCAAAAAAGGCCGCACTACGGCTGTTGGCGCAAAATAGCAATAAACAACAAGGCCAGAAAAAAGTCGCTACCGCCAATGACCTACTTCGCCAAGTCTGTTTGTCTTACTATCCAAGACCGATGCTTGCCAGTTTACACGGTGAACGCTGGTACACTTTTTTAGATGAGCAACATCCATCAAATAAAAACAATTTCCAGGCTAACCAACAAGATTGGCAAACGGCTTTATATAAAAAACAAGAAGTTTCTCAAGAGCTTGCAGACCAATTGTATAAACAAGTAGAAGAGTGGATCACTCAATCGCTTCCGCCAAGCAAAAAGAAAATCAAAGCCGCTCAACAAGCATTTAAGCAATCGGCGACTGATCTTAATGACGGTGTAGTTTCAGCCGTTCGTCCTGCTAACCAATCACCAAAAGCACGACAAGCACCAAAGTCATTAATTGAAAAAGAGCGAATTCTCAACAAACTTGAATCAAAAATTCAAAACCCAACAGATAAAGGTTCCAAAGACGATGTTTGAATTTCATTGGGTGTGGGTGTTTCTCGCCTTACCACTGCCTTTGATTGTGTACTTCTTTGCCCCTGCTCACCAACCTAGAGCGGCCATTGTTTTACCTACCCTGCCAACAGAAGGCATTGTTCAACAAAAACAACATATTGCCCTTAAAGCTCTCGCTATCATTATCTGGCTATTATTAGTCACAGCGGCAGCAAGGCCAGTATGGTATGGCAAGCCTGTCGAATTTCAGCCGAAACATCGCGATATGATGCTAGTTGTCGACTTATCCGGTTCGATGGCACAAGAAGATATGAATTCGCCTTCAGGCTATATCGACCGCTTAACGGCTGTAAAACAAGTATTAACTGATTTCATTACCAAGCGAAAAGGGGATCGCTTGGGGTTGGTTCTATTTGCCGATCATGCCTATTTGCAAACACCACTGACGCTAGATCGCACCACCGTATTACAACAATTAAATCGTGCTCAGTTAAATATGATAGGTACTCAGACCGCAATTGGTGAAGGCTTAGGCATTGCGACTAAAACTTTTATCAAAAGTGAAGCTGAGCAACGTGTAATCGTACTACTCAGTGATGGCAGTAACACCGCAGGTGTAATTGATCCAATTGAAGCGGCTAATATCGCCAAAGAAAATCACGCCATCATTTATACCGTTGGCGTCGGTGCTGGTGAGTTACAAGTCGATAGCTTCTTTGGTAGCCGTACGGTGAATACTGCTCAAGACTTAGATGAAAAAACGCTTACTCAAATTGCACAAATGACTGGCGGTCAATATTTCCGCGCTCGCGATCAAAAAGAGTTGAACGAAATTTACAACACCATCAACCAATTACAACCCGTCAGTAATGCAACTCAATCCTGGCGGCCGCAAACTGAGTGGTTCACTTACCCGCTTGCTTTAGCGTTGATTCTGTCATTTATCCTTGCCGTATTAAGGAGACGACATGTCTGATTTCCAATTCCTTAACCCTATTTGGTTATACACTATCATTCCGGCCATATTACTTAGCGTATGGTTGTATCGAAAACCGAAAACCACGAGCTTAATAGCCAACCATTTAAGTCAACAATTGGGGCTAAACCAAGCCAAAACACACAGCTCAGTAGTAGGTGTATTACTATCTGCTTGGTTGATTACCATCATCGCTCTAGCAGGCCCAAGCTTTCAGAAACAGCAGGTTCCGAGCTTTGCCGTGAACAATGCGCGAGTGATTGTAATGGACATGACTTTATCTATGTATGCCACCGATCTTGCCCCCAACCGCTTAACTCAAGCTCGCTACAAGGTCATGGATTTACTGCCAGCATTAAAAGAAGGCACCACAGGGCTAGTCGCCTACTCGGCCGATGGTTATATGATCAGCCCATTAACTCATGATGCCAACACACTGAAGAATTTAATTCTAAACTTATCTCCCGATATCATGCCAAACCATGGTAGTAACGCCGGTGCTGGAGTGAAAAAAGCCATTGATATGTTAACTCAAGCTGGCCACCAACAAGGTGACATTATTTTAGTTGCTGATGGATTAAGCTCTGCTGAATCAGAAAACATCGCAACCCAACTCAAAGGCACCAATTGGAACTTATCGGTGATGTCGGTTGGCACTGCACAAGGCGCACCTATTCGTCTGCCAAATGGTGATATGTTTACCCATGATGGTGTCACCGTTGTTGCGAAAGCTGATATCAATGCGCTGCAATCATTAGCTCAAGCAAATCACGGTGTTTATACTGCACTTCGTAGCGATGATGCCGATATTCAAATACTTACCCAAGCCCTCAATCATGTGGAATTAAAAACCAGCAAACAAAACAAAGAATCGCCAGAGTTGGAAGTACATATTAATAATGGTTTTTGGCTATTACCCATCTTGCTTATTTTTGCTCTTGGCGCATTTCGCCGTGGTGGAATTTTCAGCCTAGCGCTATTAATCAGCCTACCTTTGTTGCAACCTCAACATGCTTTCGCGGCACAAGAAGCCCAGCCAAAGGCGATGCCTGAATCTGATGTTGAACTGTCATCGGTATTTAAAACCCCAGACCAGCAAGGCTACCAATCTTATCAAACCAAAGATTATGCCAAAGCAGCGGCTCAATTTAAAAATCGAGCATGGCAAGGTGCCGCACAATATCAGGCTGGTAATTACCAAGCGGCAATTCAATCTCTGCAAGGTTTACAAGATGAAGACTCTCGCTACAACTTAGCCAACGCACAAGCCCAAGCCGGCCAGCTAGAGCAAGCTAAACAAGGTTATGAAAATATTTTAAAAACCAATCCAAATCATGTTGATGCGAAAAAAAACCTAGAGATTGTTAACAAAGCTCTACAGCAACAGCAGGAAAATCAACACCAGGAAAATCAACAACAAAACCAAGACGATAAAAATAGCAAACCAGACAATAAGCAAAACAACGACCAAAGCTCTCAAGATCAGCCGTCTAAAGATCAAAAGTCACAAGATAAACAAAATCAACAATCGAAAGGAAACAACGCTCAAGATAATTCGTCACAAAGCGATCAATCACAAAACAAATCAACTCAAAGCCAGAATAAAGATTCTCAACAAAATCAGAATCAATCTGAGCAAAGCAAACAAGACCATAAGAATAAAGAGCAGAAAAGTAACTCTCAGCAAAGCAGTGAAGAAAACTCTAAACAACAAGAGCAAGCCCAACAGCAATCAAAACAAAAAGATGAGCAGCAAAAACAGCAAGCGATGGCAGCAAGTCAGCAAGATAAAAACAACCCAACGAGTAATACGATCGACGTTGACCCAAAACTCAATAAGCTAGAACAGATTCCAGATGATGCAAGGCGTTTATTACAGGCTCAAATGGCACTTGAAGCCCAGCAAAATCCGCAACCAAAATCTAACGGTCAGCAATGGTAATTCGACTAATGGAAAACACAATGTATTCAATTTTTTCTCAACTATTGTCTCAACTAAGCGCCTCAAAACTAAAGTGTGCTTACCATAAACAATTCGCCCTATTTAGCATTGTTTTAATGTCACTTGCGATAAGCCAAAGTGTATTTGCCAATGATATACAGGCGACCGCTTCCGTCTCACAAACCCGTTTAAGTACCAATGAAGTATTTAACTTGCAAGTCGCGTATATGGGTGCGGCTCACCGAGAAGATTTCGACCCAAGCGCACTAGATAAAGACTTCACTCAAGGCACTGTACAATTTGGTTCATCACGTTACAGCATCAATGGCAAAGTCACATTAAGAAGCGAATGGAACATCAGCCTTGCGACTAATAAATCCGGTAACGTGATCATTCCAAGCTTTGAAATTAATGGCGTTAAAACCGATCCTATTACCTTACATGTAAGCAAAGATCCAAGCACACCAAAACAAAGCGACCTAATTAGCTTTGATGACAGCATTTCCAAAACCACTTTATACCCAAAAGAGATGGCAACTTTCACTTCTCGCTTATTAGTGAAAACCGACCCACGTGGTTTGCAAAACACCAAACTCACACCACCTTCAGGTGATGGCTTAAACATCGAGCCTGTCGGCCAACCTAACCAATATCAAAAGATCATTAATGGCATCGAAACTACCGTAGTAGAACAAGACTATCGAGTGACTGCCGAACAATCTGGAACACATAAGCTTATTCCCACTCGCCTACAAGCTTCTGTGATTAGTGTCAGTCGCACAACCGGGGCCCGTCGTATTGTACCGGTCGATGTGCAATCAGACCCGATCACCTTAACAGTGAAAGAAAAGCCAACTTCGTATCAAGGCGCATGGTTACCTACCCAATCACTAACATTGCAACAAGGCTGGCAAGACAGTGAAGGTAACATGCTAGATTCATCTAACGAGATAGAAGCAAAAGTTGGTCAACCTATTACCCGAATTATCACCTTAGTCGTACAAGATGTTAGCGCAGAAAGTTTGCCTGACATTAAAATTGACTATCCAAATTCGGTGCGTGTATACAGCGAAAAACCAAAGTTTGGCCAAGATAAATCTGGTAATACTGTCATGACATTAAAGCAAGTTATCATGCCGAAAAAATCTGGTGAGATTACATTACCATCGGTTAGTGTACCTTGGTGGAACTCAAAAGCTAACCAAGCAGAAACCGCCAAAGTAAATGGTATAACTCTAAAAGCTAAAGTTGATGAAAATGCTCCACCAACATCACAAACGATAAACGTACAGCCAGAAAGTACTGCGAACGCAATCGAAAGTGATAAATCGACTGAACCTCAAACCACATCGACTGCCAATATAACTAACGCGAGTTTTTGGCCATATACTACAGCCCTATTTGCCATTTTATGGCTTATAACACTGGCATTATTAGTACAGCAAAAGCGTAAACAACCTCAAGCAACAGCTGAGGAAATAACGCCAAGCAAAGTACAACCAAATAGCTTCGTTGATTCAATTAAGTCCAAAGATGGTGCAAAAATTCAAAGTACTTTTACTCAGTGGCAAGCTCAAAATCCAGATATAGCAGCTGATATCAAACACAGTATTCAGTTAGAGATCAACGCATTGATGGCAAGCTTATATAGCGCTCAACAGCAAGATTATGACACTCAAACCTTGCTGAAATTAATCAAGCAAGCAGAAAAGCAAAGCAAGAAAAAACCAAATAACAAACAAGATGAGATCGCTAAGCTGTAGATAAAACTAAGCAAAGCCAGAAATCAAACACCCCATTGATATTTGAACAATGGGGTGTTTTTTATTGTGAAGCTATAGGTTGGGGTTGTGCTGTAATATAAGCTTTATAATCATACTTCAAAGATTGAAACCAACTTGAAACATAAATGAATCGATCCGGCCCTGTCATCTCGCACATGAGCCTAAGCAAGAAGATGCGGGATCTCGCTTTCATGTATGTTTCATTAGTGTAAGAGATTCCGGATAATTCGTTCCTCATTTCCAGAATGACAGGTTTTAGAATAGTCAAAACCTAGAGTATGACTTAGATAAAGAAACAAACTCGTTTTGGACATTTTTGAGTTATCGATTAGATCTTACTAATTTAGTAAATTACGGATTAGTTGATGTATGGGAAAGTAACGCCAGGCTCACAGGAGACAAAAGCGAAGCTTTTGGCTTCCTGTGCAGCTTTTTGTTAGGCTTTTAGTTAATTCTCGTCCAGAACGTCATGTTTACAGATTCTTTTTCAAGAAGATCTAAGTATTTTAGTGCCACTGCGTTACCTAGCCATTGCTGACAATACTCCTCAGCTTTTTCCTGCGAACAGGCAATGGCCACATCTGCATAGATACCATCAGTTCCACGAACCAGAAAGTGGAGGATGAGCTCCTCTTGCCGGCTAAGAAACTCGGATTCTACTTGATTCGACAGCTCTACTAATTTTGCTTCTGTCACGCCTTCTTTAAGTCTGAACGTCGCAAACTCCATGCCGCCAATGCTATCCATATTGCCATTCTTTATCATGTCAGTGCCTCTTTTATTGGATTGAATACCAACTGTAAGGCATTACTACTGACACCACCGTGTCAGTCAATAGACGAACTTCTGCATGCAATGTATGCTGACAAAGAAACATCTTCAGGCAAAATACCAGCCTGTTTACCGAGCTCTATTTTGGTTATGCGGTCAACTCTGAGGTCTCTATAATCGCCACGTAGTTCACACCAGCAGCCTAGTGTCCATTTACCGCCCCAATAAAACAGCCCCAGAGGAAATACTGTTCTTTCCGTCACAGCCTCCGAGAGCGATTTATAAGTGATCCTCAGCCAACATCCTGATGCTATAGCTGCATGGACTTTTCCCCACACCAGATATACCTCGGATTGACGGTGGTTTGCTAACACTCTAATCACTCTGTCTTCATGAGCAATCATCTGTGATTCATTCGGCAATGCAGCTTCAATTTTGGACAAGAGAGAATGCGCTGACGCAGCAAATTTCTCTCCAGTCAAAGATGCAGTGAGGCTCACTCCCACAATCAGAGCTTCCAGCTCACCCGACGACAATTGTAAAGGAGGCAATTCAAACCCCTCTGACAAGCGGTATCCAACACCAGGCTCACCATAAATGGGTATTCCAGCTAGAGATAAATCGTCAACATAGCGATAAATAGTTCTCTCAGATACCGTCAAACGCTCAGCCAATTGTTTTGCAGTAATTGGTTGGTTCCTACGCAGAATATTGGTTAGCTGAAAAAGTCTATCAGATTTTCGCACAATCTATCCTTGCCAACTTTGGCAGCCTAACAGTGTATTAGCAATAAACTAGGGTAAACCCCAATAGTTTTTATACACGATCGCTGCTAATCAACTCATTTATTGCCATAAGATACTCTAATAATGTTTTTTTAAAAGTATTTAGCCTATTTTAGGCGATGGAGAAAGCGATAACTGGGTTTAGCAAGCCAGTTGTGACAGGGGTGAACCGTCAATATTTATACATTATCTTTAATTAACAATACGTTATAGTGAAGTCTATCAAATCACATCTAAGCATAAGTTCTCGCTTTCACACAAAATCGCTTATTACTCAAAAAATTGAATTATAACTGTATAAACACACAGAACGAGACAGAAGGGCGATTTACCTCAGGGAAGGATACGTTAATATATTGAGAAAGATTCCAATCCTAACTAAGAATGGGGCAAAGGTGAGCCAGCACTGATCTGGCTGACTCGAAGAGGGACAAAACTGTTAAATCATGCGGCATCACTAAGACGGAGGCTTTCGTAATAGTCTTCCGCCAGAGCGGTCATTTTGAACTCAGCATCTACTCCAGCGATCTTTTCAACGGCATCTTTAATTTCCTCTAGATCGACACTGAAAAACTCCTTGCGAAGGTTAACTGCATTAACACGTTGAGAATGAAATTCACGATGCAAAGCTGTTTCGAGTGCAGGTGCATCATCAGTATAAATCATGGCATGTACGTCAAATGGGAATGGTACACTGGCATCACCAAGCTCTTTAACTCTGTCCATAGGCTCTAGCCTGCGCGTTAAACCTATCTTGTAAACATCTTCGCCAAAGGAACCAATGTTACTTATCACATACACATGGCCCTTACGAGTTTGTTCCGCCATACTCTTAGCACGCTCTTCTTTGGCTTCCGCTTCGGCCAATTGCTGCTCTAGAATGGCTATTCTTTGTTCCATTTCACTACGTTCTTGTTCATTAGCTTGAGCAAGCTCTTGCTGAGCTTTTTCAAGAAGATTTCGATACATTTTTTCTTCTTTCTCAGCTTCAGCAATAGCTTTTTCAAACTCCTTTATTGCTCTCTGCTCTTCACGAATTTGCTCTTTGATGAGCTTCTGCTCGGCAATTTCTTCCTGTTTCTTCAGGGTATATTGATACTGGAGCTTACATTCTTCGAATTTTAGTTCGATGTAGTCAATATCAAAGCCACACTCCAGTGTCGCAGCCAACTTTTCTAGATTGTTTGCTAGTTTCTCGATTCGTTCCAGCGTACGACCAAATGAACTTGGAGAAACCTTGCCAATAAGCATGTCACATTCAATATTGAACGCAGTTAACATTAGCTTAACTTGACCATTGAGGATTTTTTTATTCAAAGACTTATCATTAGAAATAACGGTCGTTTCTGGGAAAGTGACTGCGGTCTTCGTTTTAATCATGTCTTTTTGTTGCTGCCGTATGTCTTTGATCTCTTCAGAATAGCGAGTTGATGTTTCGTAGAGGTATTGTGGCATTTCAAAATGACCATGAGCAGTATATTCATCGAGTCGTGAATACAAGTCTATCCCACCCATTATCTCGTTCAGATTTAGCTCGCCTTTTTCAATATTGGCATTAAGTTCATTTAGAGAGTTTTGGGCCGTATCAAGAAACTGTTGCTGTTCTAAAATACTAACTTTAAGAGAGTCATCTTGTCCTTTCAAAGCTTGTAGGTCGGCAGTTTCAGAGTTAATTTTGGAAAGTGTCTGCTTTGCTATCTCAGTAGTTTGCTGTAGTGATTCATTTGCTTTCTTTAATGTCTCGTGCTCTTCTTTGGATTTCGTTAACGCTTCATCAATTGAATTGTACTGTCCAAGTTTTTTATCCGCAGAGCGTTTCGTCACTATATAGGTCAGCAAAACTGCTAACAAAGATATGACTGCTAATATCAATAAATTATTATCCATTGTTTACCTTAAAACCTCTTGTATGAATTGCTTTCTAAGGGCGGCTCGTTCTTCACAGCGATCTTGGTATTCTTCATTTGCATTTGATAGCGCAATTTTAAATGCTTGCTTTGCTGCGGATTGTTGCTGTCTTACTTGCCGCTTTAATTCTCGCTGAGCTTCACGCACACCTCTTTCATGCTCTCTAAGTGCTTGAGCTTCAGCTCGTTGCCGAGCTTTCTCTCTACGCTGAGCTTCGCGGGCGGCTTGTTTGTTGACCCTATCTATAGCTTTAACAACCTTTATAGCCGTCCTTAAACCACTTCCTTGTCTGGCCAATGCATTTCTCCTCTGAGCAAATTAAAATTATGCTTCCGATGCTAGCACAACAAAATTGGAAAGGTTGTTATTGAAATCAAACAGATTGCATAAAGTCTATAGCTATGAAAGTGCTAAGGTTCCAAATATCTATATTTCTCACAGGCAGATTATCCCCTTGCTCTGTATTAGAAAAAATATTTCAAATGATGGTATGAAGAGTAATGGTTCATGCAGTCGCTGACTCACTTTGGGGAATGAATGAGTTTAAGACCTATCCAGTCAAGTCGTCATGACGGAAACCAGGAACGTGATTGGGGAGGCGTTACATCTTTAGATAATTAAATGGTTAGCCAAGTCAGATCTTTCATTCTGGCAAAAGAAGATCTGACCCGATTTTATTCATTTTAGCCGAACAACTTACTCCAAATACTTGGATTACGTTTGTCATGATATTCAACACGAAGATCATCGACTTGGCGTAATTCTTCCTTGGCTTGCTCAAATTCGCCAGCATCAAGATGCGTCTCGACGCTATCTAGTGTCGTGGTTAATTTATTAAAGCCTTCCAAGTACAATTGTTGTTTTTCTGGAGAGTAAGTGCCTTGTTTAGCTTGATTTACTAGTACAGTCAGCTTTTCAACAGGCGCTTTCATTTCGTCAATATTCTGCGCTTTTGCGGCGTGATTGAATTCAATTTTCATTTCTTTCATCGTCGCTTTCAGGTCAACCCCAGAAGCATACACATTAGCGGTCAATAATAAGGCGATAAACGGAATTAACTTTTTCATTTACAGTTTTCCTAGTATTTAAATGCGACTTGCAGTGTAACGAAAGCCGTCAGTTAAGCACAAGTAGAAGTTACGGTTAGAGAAAATAAGCTACTACTTCGCATACTTAGTTAACTTAAATCTTCCCCAAACCTTCTCAATAACAACAACGCTCAGCACACTAATGATGGCGGCGAGGCAAGTTGAGGCAAAGACATCTTGTGGCCAATGCATTCCTAATAACATACGGCTGGTTCCCATGCTTAAGCCCCATAAAAACACCATTATATTTAAGCTTGTTGCGCCAGAAAGAAGCAAATAATAACTGGCGATTAAAGTTAAAGTAATCGCAAAGATAGTGTGACCAGAAGGAAAAGCAAAGCCTACTTCATGTACCCAGTGATGTTGCAAGCTATTAGACACATTAAGTGGTGGATTAGTGTTTAATTGTTGAGGATCGGATTCACTGCGGTATTGCTGCAATGCTAATTCAACATTTGCACTGCGTTGTTTGTCTTCTTGTTGATAGAAAGTACTTAAATTAATAGGAGAATTAGCTTGCTGACTAAGCCAAGTAAAATTTGGTCTTGGTTCTTCAAAATATGATTTCAAACCATGATTAAGCACAAAGCTAATCGTTAAGCCAAACAAAGTGGCAAGTACCATTTTTTGCCAATGAAGTTTGTTCATAAACTTAAAGCTAAACGCCCAAAATACAACGACGGTTAAGATTGCGTATGGAGCCGTGCCTGTTGAGGTAAGCGCATAAAGTAAACTTGCTAGCCAACCCGATAAGTCTATCCAAGGAAACACTTGTTGGCCTGTTAGCAGTAACCAACTAGGAACGACCGCTAAACCTAACCAAATGAAGACTAAACGAACATATACTGGATATTGAGATACCACATCAACCTCTTAATTAAAAAATGTTTTATCGCAAACTGACACATTACCAGTCGAATAAAGTAAAAAAACAAACAACTTTAAATGAATGATTTTCCCATATTATTGACTAGACTTAGATCTAAAAGTTTAATTTTTTCTCGTAGAATAACGGCTTCTATGTTACAAGATATGTCTTTAATCCCTTTCCAGTTTTCCTGTTAAAATGAATACATCAACTCAAGATGGTCTAGCTAACCCACAGAGATTAGGCGCTATTATTACTATTGCTCTTGGCATCACAATGGCAGTACTTGATGGCGCTATTGCCAATGTTGCTCTACCAACTATTGCATCCGATCTTAATGCTAGCCCTGCCGAATCTATCTGGGTGGTCAACGCATATCAAATTGCCATTATAATCTCATTGTTATCTATGTCATTTATCGGTGACATGGTCGGTTTTCGTCGTGTATATCAAGTAGGTTTAGGGGTATTTTGTTGCACCTCTCTATTTTGTGCTCTATCAACGTCACTCGAAATGCTGACCTTCGCTCGTGTATTACAAGGGCTTGGTGGCGCAGCTATTATGAGTGTGAATGTTGCCTTGATCCGGCTGATTTATCCCAAACGATTTTTGGGACGAGGAATGGGGATTAACTCATTTATTGTCGCTGTTTCGGCAGCAGCCGGACCAACAGTAGCCGCCGCCATTCTTTCTATTGCATCGTGGAAATGGTTATTTTTAGTCAATGTTCCTATAGGTATTATTGCACTGTTTTTTGCAATTAAATTCCTACCCCCTAACCAAGAAAAATCCGCTGGGCAACGTTTTGATATTCCAAGTGCCATTATGAATGCACTGACTTTCGGTTTATTAATTTCAGCGATTAGTGGCTTTTCACAAGGTCAATCTGCCACCTTAATCACAGCTGAATTACTTGCCGTTGCGGTTATTGGCTTCTTCTTTATCCGTCGTCAATTAACCCTTACCGTTCCATTGTTACCGATCGACTTATTGAGAATTCCTATTTTTTCACTTTCGATGTGTACCTCTATTTGTTCCTTCTGTGCCCAAATGCTTGCAATGGTCTCATTACCTTTCTTTTTACAATCAGTACTAGGTAGAACCGAAGTTGAAACGGGATTATTACTAACGCCTTGGCCACTCGCCACTATGGTGATGGCACCATTATCAGGTTATTTAATTGAACGTGTTCACGCAGGGTTATTAGGTGGGATTGGTATGGCAATTATGGCGCTTGGTTTATTCATCTTGGTAATGCTGCCGGCAAGTCCAACCGACTTAAATATTATCGTACCAATGATATTATGTGGTGCCGGTTTTGGCTTATTTCAATCTCCAAATAACCACACCATTATTTCATCTGCACCGCGTAATCGTAGTGGTGGCGCCAGTGGCATGCTGGGTACGGCACGCTTGTTTGGTCAAAGCACAGGTGCAGCATTAGTGGCATTAATGTTTAATATGTTCCACGATAACGGGACCCATGCTTCTTTAATTTTAGCGGCAAGTTTTGCCACTGTTGCAGCCATTGTCAGTAGTTTAAGAATGACGCAGCCTAAAGCGAGTAGCGAGTAGCGAGTAGCGAGTAGCGAGTAGCGAGTAGCGAGTAGCGAGTAGCGAGTAAATTATCTACCGTTGCTCGTAATTGGAAAAATATCGAATTACGAGCAACGAAAATAAAACAGATTAACGACTAATCCAAACTGCTTCTTGTTCCACCTTCACTTGCCAAGTTTTCACCTGGATTTCCGGCTGTTCGACACATTGCCCATTCTGTAAATCAAAATGTTGCTTATACAAAGGCGATGCCACACACGGTGTACCTTTAACATCACCGACAATACCTCGGCTCAGCACAAAAGCTTTACCAATTGGATCCCAATTATCAATCGCAAACACTTGTTCAGACGTTTGTTTTTGATCTGATGGTAAATAAAATAAAGCAACTTGCTGATCGTCCACCATGGCGCCTGTACCTAAGTAAGCATTCAATTGATTTAATTCACATACTTTATGCCACATAATTAAGCTCCTACTTTTTCTGGTTGTTTCTCATCCATGCTAACCATCAATTCCGATTGTGTAGCTGTCGCATCAATAAAGGTTGCAGGAATACGTTGTTCACGAATTCGTTGATAAGTCATCGGTACACCATACTCTCCTTCTTCTTTATTAATAAATGGACGGAATTTGGCTCGTTTAAGTGGGTTCTCAACCGCAGTTTTCCATTCACATTGGTAGGTATCGACCACTAACTGCATTTGTTCTTCTAAAGCCTCTCCTAAACCTAAAGAGTCTTCGAGCACGACCTGTTGTAAATATTCAAGACCACCTTCTAGGTTTTCTAGCCATACCGAAGTACGTTGCAATCTGTCGGCCGTTTTAACGTAGAACATTAACACTCGGTCGATATATTGGATCAATTGCTCCTTGGTTAGATCGACAGCAAATAAATCAGCATGACGTGGTCGCATACCACCATTACCACACACATATAAGTTCCAACCATTTTCAGTAGCGATCACACCAATATCTTTACTTTGAGCTTCGGCACATTCGCGAGTACACCCTGAAACTGCCATTTTGATTTTATGTGGTGAACGCAAACCTTTGTAACGATTCTCAAGTTCAATCGCCAGGCCAATAGAATCATCAACACCGTAACGACACCAAGTAGAACCGACACAAGATTTCACAGTACGTAATGATTTACCGTAGGCATGGCCAGTTTCAAAACCCGCTTTAATCAGTTCTTCCCAAATATCCGGTAATTGCCCCATTTGCGCACCGAATAAGTCAACACGTTGACCACCGGTGATCTTGGTATAAAGATCATATTTCTTGGCAACCTCCCCTAATGCGATCAGCTTATCTGGGGTAATTTCTCCACCAGCGATACGCGGAACAATCGAGTAAGAACCATCTTTTTGTAGATTGGCCATGAAAGCATCGTTGGAGTCTTGCAAGCTATGATGGATAGGATCCAAAATATGTTCATTCCAAAGTGATGCAAAGATAGAAGCCGCTGTCGGTTTACACAAATCACAACCTAGCCCGTGGCCATGTTCGGAAAGTAAAGTATTGAAGTCTTTAATTTCTTCCACTTGGCATAAATGGAAAAGTTCTTGGCGAGAATATTCAAAGTGCTCACAAACATGGTTGTTGACTTCCATTCCCATGTTAGCCAATTCATTATCCAGCACAGTTTTAACCATGTTGCTACAACCACCACAACCACTACCTGCTTTAGTACAAGATTTCAGTGAAGCTAAGTCATGACTGCCCGCATGGATAGCTTCTACCAAGTCACCTTTAGTTACGTTATGGCAAGAGCAAATCAGCGCGTTATCTGAAACCTCACCTGACAACATCGATGTATCAAATAATAAGTGAGCGGCATGATCTGGTAGTGGCGTATCATTAAGGTAGCATTGCAACAAAGCGTCGTAATCGGTGTTATCACCAACCAAAATAGCGCCTAATAATTTATCCCCCTTCGCATTAACCACCAGCTTTTTATAACTGCCTGCAACCGTGTCTTGCAGTACCATCTCTTGTGCACCTTGGGTGATCATTTGTGCATCACCAATCGAAGCGACATCAACACCAAGCAGCTTTAATTTAGTGCTCATATCCGCACCTTTAAAGCTTTGTGTTGGGATAGCAAACGCTTGTAATAAGCTGCCACAAGCTACACGTGCCATTTGATAGCCAGGCGCAACCAAACCAAAAATCTTTTGTTCCCACAAAGCACATTCACCAATGGCATAAATGTTGGGATCATTAGTCTGGCAATCATCATTAATCACAATGCCGCCACGCTCACCAATTGCCAATCCTGCCTGACGCGCTAAGGCATCTTGTGGACGAATACCAGCGGAAAAAACCAGTACATCCACTTCAATATATTCGCCATTTTTAAAATTCAAACGATGTTTCGCGGTTTCACCATCGGTAATCGAGGTAGTCGCAGTATCCAAATGAACATGTAAACCGAGCGCTTTAATTTTCTCTTCCAACACCCCACTGGCTCCAGCATCTAACTGGACTGGCATGAGTCTTGGTGCAAACTCAATGACATGAGTATCTACTCCTAACAAACGCAATGCATTGGCAGCTTCAAGTCCAAGTAAACCGCCACCAATCACTGCACCAGAACTCGACTTTTCACAGGCTTGGCGAATTTCAGTTAAATCATCCAGCGTTCGATAAACAAAACATTGCTCACGATCATTCCCTTCAATCGGCGGCACAAAAGGATAAGAACCGGTTGATAGTACTAGTTTGTCATACGCCAACACATCTTCATCATCCATCACTAACCGTTGATTACTGGTATCAAGTGTGGTGACTTTGCTACCTAAAATTAAACGAATACCATTTTGTTGGTACCATTCTTCACTACTTAGTAATAAATCTTGGTGACTTTGACCGGAAAATACTGATGATAAATGAACACGATCATAAGCAACAAAGCGCTCTTCACCAATCACGGTAATGGTGTAATGCTCGGTGGCATTGGCTTCCACTAAACGTTCAACAAGGTGATGCCCAACCATACCATTACCAACGATAACCAAGTTTTGCTTACTGCTTGGCGAACGACTCATTAAATTATTCATGGCATACTCCTTATGCGCGTTTAATATCAGAGGCGAAGGTCACTTTCGCACTGTTTGGTTTAGAGGACGTTGGTTTAGATGGTGTTGAAGCGGGCGGCTCGGATTGAGGTGTTGGGTGCAATTGCTTCTCATATAAGAACTTCAATACCGACTGGCGATAGCCTTGATATTGTGGATCGTTGGCTAATTCCACACGGTTTCTTGGACGATCTAACTGAATATCCAATACTTCCCCTATGGTGGCAGATGGGCCGTTAGTCATCATGACAATCTTGTCAGACAGCAATACTGCCTCATCCACATCGTGAGTAATCATAATGATGGTGTTGCCTAGATCAGCTTGAATTTTCATTAATGAATCTTGTAAATGAGCACGAGTTAATGCATCTAGTGCGCCAAAAGGTTCATCCATCAATAGTACTTTCGGTTGCAAAGCTAACGCACGGGCAATCCCCACACGTTGCTTCATACCACCAGAAATCTCATCTGGTTTTTTATCTGCCGCATGCTGCATTTGAATAAGGGACAAATAGTGGTCAGTTTGCTCTTTGATCCACGCTTTTCCTTTCTGTTGTTTATGAGCAATTTGTTTTACTGCTAGTTCCACATTTTGATAAACAGTAAGCCAAGGCAATAGTGAGTGGTTTTGAAACACCACTGCGCGTTCTGGCCCCGGGCCATCGACTTCGCGGCTATCCACAATTACGCCACCATCGGTTGGCAGAGTCAGACCCGCCACTAAATTAAGTACGGTAGATTTACCGCAACCAGAGTGCCCAATCAGTGACACGAATTCGCCTTTTTTAATCGTTAAATCCACCCCTTTTAGTGCGATAAACTCGCCTTTAGGTGTTGGGAATCGCATGCCTAGTCGGGTTAACTCGACCATCGGGCGGTAGTATTTATTCTCCGGAAGAATTTCGTCTTCTTTTAACTGCTCATTGATTTTTAATGCTTCCGCTACATTCATCTTATTTTCTCCATCCTGAAGATTATTGTTAAAACATGTTGGTGGTTAAATGACACAGAGTTATCTCAATTCTTGTTTCTTATCCCATGAGATTTTTTTCTGTAGTAACAACATGCCCTTATCGAACAGTAGGCCAATAAAACCAATCACAATTACCGCCACCATGATGCGGCCTAATGAATCTGAACTACCATTTTGAAATTCATCCCATACAAACTTTCCTAAGCCTGGGTTTTGCGCCAGCATTTCCGCTGCAATCAATACCATCCAAGCAATACCAATCGACAAACGTAAACCAGTAAAAATCATCGGAACCGCAGAAGGCAAAACAATGGTTTTTACATGTTGCCACCAAGACAAACGCAGTACTTTGCTCACATTCAGCAGATCCTTATCAACACTGTTTACCCCAACGGTAGTGTTAATCAATGTTGGCCAAATACAACACAGGCATACCGTCAATAATGAGTTGATGAAAGCTTTATCAAACATAGGTTCATCGCTCACATAAGTCGCACTCACCACCATAGTGATAATTGGTAACCAAGCTAATGGTGAAACCGGTTTAAGTAGTTGAATCACAGGGTTAAACGCTTGGTATAAAGATTGATTTAGCCCTAACACTATTCCAACAGGGATCGCAATCACCGTTGCCAACAAGAAGCCCGCAGCAACTGTCAATAAACTGGTAGCAATTTGATCAAAGAACGTTGCTTTACCGGTATAAGGTCGAATACGTACTTCAGCAGTCGGATCTTTGGCAAGCTTGGCTTCATTACGTGCGTCTTGACGATCATAAAAAGCCTGCTCTTTCTCACGACTAGCAAAATGCTCATCCACTAAACCAGAAAACTGCTGAGCTGTTTCATAAGGCCCTGGCAAGGTTCCTAGCGATGTTTGCACTTGTTTAGCGGCTAAGCTCCACATTAAAAGGAACACCACAATCCCCACGACAGGTAGTAACCACTTTTTCGCTTGAGAAATCGAAGCCTGGCTTGAGTTGTATGGCAATAATGAAAAAACATTGTTCTTCTTTTTGGGTGATATGACTGCTGAATTCGACATAACTTTTCTTCCTTGAATTTCTTTTAGATTCTTATCGCTACTGATTAACCTATATAGATAATTAGCCCCAGCGGCAGATAACTAGATGGTTTCTTTATCTTTCAGACCGATTGAGAACTTTTCTAAATAGGCATTAGGGTGCTTACCATCGAAGGTAATGTTGTCGATAAAATGTTTTTGAGGCGCTTTAAAGCCATCGCTGGAGTTAAGTTCAGGGAAATCAGAGGCTTTAAACGTACCATCATCAATTAATGATTGAGCTGCTTGCTTATAGATATCTGGACGATAGACTTTTTTCGCGATATCCATGTACCAAGAATCCGGTTTATATTCAGAAATTTGCCCCCAACGACGCATTTGTGTCAGCGTCCAAACGGCATCACTGTAATATGGGTAAGTCGCGTTATGACGGAAGAAGACGTTGAAATCAGGGATTTCACGCTTGTCGCCTTTTTCATATTCAAAGGTGCCCGTCATTGAGTTGGCAATGACTGCTTTATCGGCTCCGACGTATTCGCTACGTGCCAAAATGCCAACCGCTTCGTGACGATTTTTGTTGTTTTCTTCATCTAACCAATAAGCTGCTCGGATCATAGCGCGAACCACTCGTAAGTGAGTATTTGGGTATTTTTCTGCCCATTGTTTTGAAACGCCGAAGACTTTCTCAGGGTTGTTCTGCCAGATCTCATAATCAGTCACCACAGGAACACCAATGCCTTTAAATACCGCTTGTTGGTTCCAAGGTTCACCTACGCTGTAACCATGAATCGTACCGGCTTCCATCGTGGCTGGCATTTGTGGCGGCGGCGTCACGCTAAGCAAAGCATCTGCTTGTAATGTTCCGCTGTTATCTCCTTTATCCGGTGCATAAAAACCAGGGTTAATCCCCCCAGCGGCCAACCAATAGCGCAATTCATAGTTGTGAGTTGAGACAGGGAAAACCATCCCCATTTTGAAAGGCTTACCTTCACTGTTGTATTGCTGGATCACAGGCTTTAATGAGTCCGCTTTAATCGGGTGAGCTATTTTCCCATCGGCATCTTTTGCTAAGCTTGGTTTCATTTGCTCCCAAACATCATTTGAAACGGTGATGGCATTACCGTTTAAATCCATGCTAAAAGCGGTGATGATATCGGCTTTGGTGCCGATACCAATAGTTGCACCAATCGGTTGACCAGCAAGCATATGTGCGCCATCAAGCTCACCATCGATCACTCGGTCAAGTAATACTTTCCAGTTGGCTTGAGATTGCAATGATACATACAAGCCTTCATCTTCGAAGTAATGCTTTTCATACGCGACAGCAAGTGGCGCCATATCGGTTAACTTAATAAAACCAAAGGTTAGATCTTCTTTTTCTGGCTCTCCAATCGTCACTTTAGCTTGTGTGATCGGGCTAAAAGCGAGTGAAACTCCAACGGCAAGCAATGAAAGTGTTTTCTTCATGTACGACTCCCTGTCTACATTTTGTCAATAAAAAAGGCGCTACCGATCCTAAGATCGCTAGCGCCTTTGCTATGTATTCGTTGATGATTGACCTACCGCCATTGATAGCTCACTTCATCGATTTTTTAACTTCTATTTTTGTTATAAGTAAAACAATTCAATTTGCATGCCAACTTAAAGTATTTATATTTTTCATATAGTTATGCAATACCACAACGACTATCAATCATTTTTGATTTTTTATGGTGCAAGTTTGCACTAGTTATATCCATATAATTTGTGCATGTTTTATCCCCAAGTGCCTTGGGGATAGATTAAAGGCTAATATTTTCTAATGTTGCAATAAGGTTTTTAGCCACCTGACCCAAGGTTTGGCTATTTTTCATCGCGGATGTACGAAGGGCCTGATAGGCTTGCTGTTCATCTAAATGATGCAGCTTCATTAACAAACCTTTGGCTTGATCAACGTATTTTCGGTCTTCTAACTTTTGGTGTAATTTTTGGATTGTTTGGGTTTGTTTGATCTCATTTAATCGTACATTTTTCGCATATTGAACCCATCCCACCAAGCTTCCTTCCGTCGAGAGAGGCAATAATACATAGCTATTTCCCCCAACAAGATAATGAGCATCATCGTGATTAAGTTGTTGAGTTAACAATAAAAGAGGAATTGATTTTTTATCGGCGAATTCGATGACACACACAAGCTCAGCACAAGGTTTTTGCCAAGCCATGATAAGACAAGCACTAGGTTGGTTTTGCACCCGTTCAGGAAGTTGCTTCAATGAGCATGCTGTAATATCTTCAAAATCTTGTGCCAGTTGAGCACACAATTTTACCTGCTGTTCAGTGTTATCACAGCAGATAATCAATGGTGTGTTTTTCGTAATTAATAAAGATTGGGAATCGAATAAAGATTGAGCCATGACGTTGCATCCTTGCAATAGTCTAATATCAATCTTTAATACAAAGCAACATACATGCCTATCACATAAAAAACTGCTGAAAAAACAACAAAATAACCCTAAAGTGGTAGGTTTGCATTTTCTTTTAATTCAGCCATTAACTCATCACGTAAGGCAACCACTTCCCCCACAACAATAAGCGCTGGTGTTAGCCCTTTTAAACTTATCGCCAGCATGGGTAATTCATCTAAAGTTGTAATATACGTTGTTTCCTTGGCACTGCACCCATTACCGATAATGGCTACTGGAGTATTTGAAGTTAAACCTGAAGATAGTAAGCCTTGTTGAATAGATTGTGCCTGTTCAAGCCCCATATAAAAGACCACAGTTTGCCCCGAACTCACCAAGCCTGACCATGAATTGAATGCTCCCTCCATAATGCGCCCTGTCACTAAAGTCACACTGCGAGAGACGCCACGATGAGTCAGCGGAATTTTCGCAGAAGCAGCACAACCTATCGCAGCGGTAATACCGGGAATCACATCATATTGAATACCTTGCTCAATCAAAGCCAAGGCTTCTTCACCACCACGACCAAAGATAAAAGGATCGCCGCCTTTTAAGCGAACCACTCGCTTACCCTGCTCAGCTTGTTCAATCAAGATCTGATTTATTTCATCTTGCTTTAAACTTGGTTGACCACAACGTTTACCTACATAAATTTGTTCACAATGCTCAGGAATTAAGTCTAGAATGTCATGACCAACCAAGCGGTCAAACACCACCACATCGGCTTTTTGAATAGCTTGATAAGCTTTAATGGTCAATAGTTCTGGATCGTTAGGCCCTGCCCCCACCAAAAGCACTTTTCCCTTTTTATCTGCACCCGATGGTTGAGCTTTTTCCATCGTTAAATGACGAATGTCTTTCGGTATTTTAAACCTTTCGATAGAGTGATTTATCTTACGACTATGCTTTATAATTTGATTGTTCATCGTACACTTCCTTGTGTAATTCTAAGCTCTATTGACCTTCCGTCTATTGAGCTTTGGTTTATTCACTTCAACTGAGGTTTATTGGGTTATCGATACAACATCAATCGATTGAGATAAGTAACCTTTGACTTCTGGAAGACATGAACCACAATTTTTGCCACAACTTAATATATTTTGTAGCTCTCTTAGCCCCATATTTGGCGCTTGTTCCAACTGTTCGAGAATATCTTGTTCAGTCACTCGAAAACAGCTACACACCAATTTACTCACCTGCCCGCCTTTGGCACTCAATACAGATAACAAGCCACCTAGATTAAATTTTTCTCTAATAAAAGGTTGCAATGCTTCGGCTTGCAATTCTATCGGCTGACTTGAAATCATCACCATGCCGATCACCGTTTTAGACACCAAGACCACGACTAACCATGAATTTTGTTGATCTAATATTAAATACTGACTATTTGGATATTGTCGTTGAACAAGGCGTTGAATCTCCGACTTGGTGATTGCGTTAGTATCGGCAAACCGCCATACCCCTTGTTGGTACAAAGCATTGGAACGTGTTTGGTTAAAGTCTACATGTTGCAAGCTTTTATAAGACCAATTTACTTCTGAATGTTCACCATCACTAAAATCCAACCCGACAGATAATCCATAATGGCTAACAGGGAAAGCGGTAATACTCACACGTTGTGATTTAAATGCTGGTTGACCAGAATGAGGATCAGCTAAGCTAGCTAAGCTAGTATTGACTTGGCTTTTCCCCCCAAACTGTCCTGCCCAATGCATCGACATAAAAGCTTGATCTTGGGTCAATCCTGCATCAACGGCCAAACGAGCGACTAAGTGATTTTCTTGATTAGTCCTACTATTCAGATTTTGAATATTGGTCCAATTATTAATACTCACTAGGGTACCTACGGGCAATTGAGCTTGCTCTGCAGCAATCGGGTTGAGATAGAGAGTAGGCTCCAACTCACTGGCAGCTAAATGGCTAATATGCCCAGTACGGGTCATGGTATGCCATTGGTCTCGTTGACGACCACTATTCATCCACCAAACATTTTCACTGTGATGAGTTGTGTTGATCTCATCGGCAAGTACCAAGTTCGCTTTGCCATTTTTGGTTGGAAAAACCAATGTTTGGCTTTGCTTATCTTGTAACACAGGCTGACCATTTAAAGGCCAAGCTTGGGGTTGCCAATTGGCATACTCTTCATCACTAAGTTGACTTAAGCTGGATAAATCGAATTTAAAATGACTATCTCGGTTGATACCAGAAAGTGCCGCATATTCCCGAAAGACATCTGCTGCAGATTCAAACTCAAAGCCAGAGGTCACACCGAATTTTTGGCATAACGTTTTACCCACTTCAGATAACATCCACCAATCTGGTTTGGCTTCTCCAGGTGGTGTGGCAAATTGTCGCTGTCTGGTCAAGCAACGCTCGGAGTTGGTCACCATGCCTTGCTTCTCTCCCCAACCGGCAGCAGGCAAAAGTACATCGGCAAATTTAGCTGTATCAGTATGAGACGTAATATCAGATACCACCACATAATCACACACAGCTAAAGCGCGTCTTACTTGCTCAGAATTCGGCATGGAAACGGCGGGATTGGTCGCTATGATCCACAAGAATTTGATCTCACCTTGTTCAACCGCGTTAAATAAATCGATGGCTTTTAAGCCTGGTGAGGTCGCAATATTTGGTGCTTGCCAGAACTGTTCAACTTGCTGAATGGATTCATCGTCAAAACCGCGATGTACCGCCAATTGATTGGCCAGTCCACCGACTTCACGACCTCCCATCGCATTAGGTTGCCCCGTAATTGAAAATGGTCCACTTCCTTGAACACCAATTTTCCCGGTGACCAAATGTGCATTAATGATGCAGTTGGCTTTATCGGTACCGGATTCAGATTGATTCACTCCTTGGCAAAATAGCGTCATTGCGGTTGGTGATTGGGCAAACCATTGATAAAAGGTTTTAATTAAAACAGGGTCTAGCTTTAGTTGTTGACTAATAACATCAATAGAGTGATTTGACTCTGATAGAGCGGATTTGAGCGCATCAAAGCCATTAACATATTGATCAATAAATGACTCTTGAATAACTTCATTTTGAATAAGGTAATGCAAGAGTCCATTAAATAATGGCACATCACCGTCATTTTCAATTTGTAAGTGTAAGTCGGCTTGTTCTGCAGTAATGGTTTTACGCGGATCGATCACCACTAATTTCACATTGGAATTGGCTTCTCTGGCTTGCTGGATACGGCGAAATAAAATCGGATGCGTCCAAGCGGTATTTGCCCCAACAATCACAATGAGATCAGTATGATCAATATCTTCATAACTGACTGGCACGATATCTTCCCCAAAAGCGCGAACGTGAGCGGCAACCGCTGAAGACATGCATAAACGTGAGTTGGTATCAATATTGGCACTACCGACAAAGCCTTTCATCAGCTTATTAGCAACATAGTAGTCTTCTGTTAATAACTGACCAGATACATACATACCTACCGCTTGAGATCCGTATTTTTCGATAGTGCGGTGCAATTTATCTGCAATATCTTCAATCGCATTCGACCACCCTATTTGCTCACCTTTAATTCTTGGGTAAAGTAAGCGAGATGGCATATCCAAGCTTTCCACCAACGCTGAACCTTTAACACACAAAGCGCCTTTATTCGCAGGGTGGGTTTGATCGCCTACAATCTGTTTTTTATGATTGATTTCTACGCCACAACCCACTCCACAATACGGACAAGCTGATTTGATGCATTCCTTTGCCATACGTTCCCTTACCATAAGAGCCCCTCTCGTCCAGAACCCCTGAAATAACTCGGATACAAAACGAAAAACGCCTCTTAGATCGTCATCACTAAAGTGAATCCAAATCTAAGAGGCGTCTTTGCCTGTTGCGAATCAGGTTTTCTGAATATCAAATGTTATTCATTGATTATATAGATGCGAATATCATGCCAAATTAGGGGTAATTATTAACCATTTGTTTTAATTGAAAATTTCAGTTAACTAGCAAAGGTTACTTTGATTCTTGCACCTTTATGGTTCATTAAAAGTAAAAAATACCCCAAAGAAGGTAACTTCAATGGGGTATTGCTGTTCTTAACTATTAACTATTATGTTCACTCATAAAGGCATTATGTTGAGCATACAAACTCGACACGATATCACTAGAGCTCGCGCCATCCTCAAGGCCAAGGCTTTGAGTACTGATATTGTCTAAGACTATCACTTGCTCCCCACCTTTATCAGTACTAACGGTTAAGTTAATTTTGCCATCATCTTCTGACGCGGTAATGTGCGAAAGAATCTCATCCATTTGAGCTTTAGAAGCATCTTTATTTGAGAATAAATCGAGAAGATCGAGCTTATCTATACTTAACTCAAAATCTTTGACCACATCAATCGCAGGCGAAGCATGAGTACCAATGTCTTGCGAACGCCACGCGAAAATATCTGCCGCTCCATCACCTGAACCATTTTGCTCTCCGCCCCATAGCTCATCGTTACCTGCACCACCGATAAGAATATCGGAGCCTCCCGCACCGACTAAAATGTCATTACCTAAGCCACCAATCAATGTGTCATGACCTTCGGTACCAATTAAAGTTTCATCGCTATCATCACCTACAACCACCGAGTGTTCTGCTGCATTGTTAGCTTGCAGTACATCTTGTTCATCTGGCTCAATAGTCACATTTACAGCAACTGGCTGAGATTCTGAAATTAATTCGTCATTTTCAACATTTTGAGAAACCGCTTCTACCGTTAAGTTATGCTGGCCTTCATCTAAACCAGACAAGTAAGCGCTACTTAAATCTTGCGAAGCAATAATCCAAGAACCGTCATCTTGTTGTTCACCCAGTGCTTGCCCTGATGCATCAACAACTTTGCCTGAATCTAGATGATCAATTTTTATAAATTCCGCTTCAAAAGCTTGAACATGTTCACTTAACAAACCTAGTAATGGAATTAAAGCTAATTGCGCCGCAGTTGAGGATACATTTGGTACCATCATTCGCGAACTAACAAAACTTGCCATCATGGCCGCAGCAGGAGCTATTGATACACTAATATCATCAGTATCCGTTAGTTCACCGCCCGTTCCCGTATTTCCATTATCACTGGTGGTCATGGTAATTGTGGCATCACCTGCTGTTTCAGGGATATATTCAATACCGCCGCTTAATAACTCATTAATTGCTTCTAAGGAACCGGTAAGAATTAGCTGACCAGAATCATTACCATCGATTGTAACGCTGCCAGAATATTCATCAGGCACTGATAATAAACCATTACCTGTTGCCAAGGTTACCGTCATCTGGCCACCTTCTGGCGCGTCTACATCAGAAATAGCAAGCCCTTCAATTAAGATTGGGTCACCTTCAACTGCATCGATTACTTCTGTTGGTACGGTATTTTCAGGCGTATCATTAACAGGCGTAACATCAACCGAAATAGTTACTTGCTCACTTAGTGATTCTTCTGCAACAACACCATTATCAACAGCCCGGATATCAAGCTCGAGCTGACCATCCCAATTATTATTATTCGCATCACCAGGATTAAAGATAAGGCTATCTAAAGTTCCTGAATCCGTAACAATAGTCCAAGTCCCATCACCATTATCAGTAATCGTACCACTTACTCCTTCAGGGAATGAAAAACTTGCCCCCATACCGACCGGAACATTGCTGATCGTGATTTGGATATTTTCTGGGCCATTTTCATTAATAATCGCAGAGCTTTTCCCTGCACCTTCACTAGAAGAATCGTAGGAGTTAGTATTATCCACCGTCGAAATACCCAACTCTAATACGATGTCACCATTTTCGGTACCTGATGCTGATGTCACGACTTGGGTGTCAATTTCATCTGCAACTGGTAATATTTCTACTACAATACTTTTTTCAATCGCAACGATTTCATCTAAAGAGTCTTCTTTCGTATAAACAATAAAGCCAACTTCAATGGTTCCACTGAAATTTTTGGGTGGGATAAGTGTTAATCCATCAAGGCTATATTCTTGCTTGCCCGTGGCATCAGTGATTGTCCAAGTACCATCACCATTGTTGACTGCACCATTAACAACAAATCCTTCAGGAATGCCCGTTAAGATAATAGAAACAATCTGTTCTGAACCGTCGATATCTTGTAAAGTGACCGATCCAGCGGCAAGCGAGATACCTCCTGCAGTATCTTCGTTACCTTGAATATTACCCCCTGTGCTCGATTCCACTAACACATCATCGTTCACCGCAATAATATCAATGCTAACGGTCGCTTCATCGGTTGTTCTGGTATCGGTTTCAGTTCTATTACCATCCAGGTCAAAGGTCGCAGTATCGGTAATCACACCACTGACAGTAAAGTCAACTTGACCACTAAAATCTTCTGCTGGCATAAATTGCACGCTGGATAACTCTTCAGGTGCAAGGGTTAATTCACTGACTAAATTTCCTTCAGCATCCAACAAGTAACCCATTGATGGATCAACCTGTATCGTCATTGATACAACCGTTTCTAGTCCTTCTTCTATAGTATTTCTTGTATCACCAAAACTCACATTAGAAAAATCTAAAATAATGGTTGCATCTTCATAAGCAACATCTTGATAAGTGGTTTCAGTTTCACCAGATTCACTGATCGGTTGTTTATTTTCATCCAGACCTTGGCTCTCGACAACACCTATATCTAGGCTAACCCCGATATCAGCCACAGGAGAAACATTCACGGTAATGGTTTGAGTCGCTTGTTTTACATCACCACTTTCAGTATCAGTACTGACGTATTTAATATCAAACTGGAAGTCCCCCGCATAATCCGCTGGTGGAACTAAACCAAGACTACTTAAATTAACCGATCCATCAGCATTTAGCGTGGCTTCATAGACATATTGTCCCGTTTCGAAATCATATTCAGCCCCAGTAATCGTCGCTCCAGCAGGTAGATCAGCTGAATCAATAACGACTGTCATAACATCATTCGGAATTTCACTTTCGCCATCATTATTTTGGTCATCAGTAGATACTGAAATGGCATCATTATTAATAATTTGTGAACCTAAATTGATACCTTGATCTTCAGTACCAATCACCACGGTGTCTTCCACTATAATTTCAGCCGCAAGGTCTAATGAATCATTAGTGTTATTTGAAAAATCTAAGGTGATTTCACCAGTAATAGAGACTTCTTCGCTAATATCACCTTCATTGTTATCCCCTTCATCAACAACTTTTGCGATAACTTTAATGTTCACAGTATCAGTAAATCCAGCAGGTGCTTGAATCTGAATATTATCTAGATTGCCCTCTTTAACCGTCCAACTACCGTCACCGTTATTCACAGCCCCCACGACAACAAAACCTTGACCTTCTGGCAGGTTTATCGCAGAGAAATCAATGACTAGTTCGGTAATGACCTCATCACTGGATAGATCATTTTCAGCAAACATAATGGTTCCATCACCATCACTGCTTAAATCAACCACACCATTTTCATCGCAAACCACCGTACCTAAATCGTCGATGATACCATCACCATTTTCATCAAGGCCGGTACTAATAACAATTTTTCCTGCCCCAGTTTCAGATGTATATGGATCATTTTCACCAACATCTTCCACTACAGCTTCTACATCGACGACCAATGTCCCGGTTATATTTTCTTTTATTGCATCATCAGCATCATCGTTATCGCCTACATCATCTGCATCATTTTGCTTAACAGTGATATTGGTCGTGAGTTCAAAATCTTTATCTGAATTCTGCGGCATGGAAATTTTCAATTCAGCGCCACTCTCTAATTGCGCTAAATAAGCATCTAAATTCAGCGAACCATCTGGTTCAAAAAATAATTGCGTTTGAGCATCACCTTCAACGATATAAATCGAGTAACCATCAGTGTCTTCACCATCAGGGAGCATAAGGGTAAATGACGCCACATATTCTTGATTGTCGGTAAAAGTCGGCTTCCAATTTAAAGTCACTAACTGATCTTCAAATCCCTTAGATTCTGATGTATAGGTATCACCTAAATCAATAACAGGCTCCACATGGATAACAATGTCTTTTTCATAAACGGCACTATCACCATCGGCTTCAGTGACAACGATAGAAGCGGTTAATTCGATATCTTCAGCGCTATTTAATGGTGGCTCAATCTGAATGTTATTCAGGCTATCCAATTCTACTTGATAAATAGGTTGACCATTTTCATCCTGACCAACGTAAGTCAGCTCCAAAGCTTCACCGTTACTGATTACGATTAAGCCCTCTGGAATACCTGAAAGTACCACTGACAATGTTTCTGAATCATCGCCTTCTAAGGCATCAACGCTTTCACCTGAAATGATGTCAAAATCAAATGTCGCGACACCATCTTCTGGAATGGTAATCTCGACCCCATCACTGGTTTGATCATCAGGATTTAAGTTAATTGGTGTCCATCCGCTACCATCATTAATAGTAATAATAGGTTCATCAGCCACTCCTTTAACAGAAATACTGATATCTTTACTGATGGTTATATATTCATCATTATCCGTGGCAGTAGTGGTACCTTCAAAGCTAGTATTATCTTTCACAATACCTTCAATAGTTAAGGTGAAATCGCCACTACTTTCAGGTGCAGGTAGGAACTCTAATTGCGCTAATTCACTATATAAAATTTCATAGCTTCCATCGGTTTCCAATGAAATAGGTTCACCATTCAGTAATAGCTGAGACCCTGTAGGAAGGTTACTAATACGTACGTATAAGGTTTCAGAACCATCTGTAGCATCGGAAGGATGGTTTAAAGTGATATGGTCAGCAAGATTAATGGCCACATCTTCATCAGATTCCACTCGAGTCACTTGTAGAGTTAAGTCTTTATCAGCAATAGGCTCAACACGTACAATAATGTCTTTTATCTCAGAGTTAGCCGTTTCTTTGCCAGAAACTGCGGTTCCTTGTTCTTCACTTTGCGCCATAGCTTGTAACTTGATATCACCACTGAAGTCTTTATTTGGCGTCACTTTCAAGCTAGCAATATCGTCTGCTGAAATACGATATTGTCCATTTCCTAGATCTTCTAATCCGGTTCCGGACAAACTACCATTGATATTTCCCTCTTCATCAGCTTGTATGCTGATAATGTAGAATAAATCTTCAGATCCATCGCCATCATTTAAATCTGCTACTAGGCCGTCAATGGCAATACTAGTATCTTCCTCACCAATATATTCAGTAACGGTTGAGTCATTCCAAATTGGGATATCAGCGATACCATCAACAGAAATCGTAAGCTCACCGGTGATGGCTTGATCATCAAGACCCTCTCGAGAAATGATTGCATCGACAGTAAAGGTAATGCCATCTGTTGAATAATCTTTATTTGGTACAAAGGTAACACCTGAAATAGAGACAATATTATCCACGGTAGATATTGCACCACTTGGAATTGTCACTTTGCCATCAGTAATCACAAGAAGTGCCCCATCATAGTAGAAAGCGCCTTCAGTACCATCAGGAATCGTAATGGTTAAAGAACCGTCGACTAATGCCTCTTCTTTATCAACATCACCTAAATCAATTTCCACCAAAATTTCAATACCATCGGTTAAATGAGGCGTATTTTCGGTATTATCAAAACTATCTAATGTTTGGCCGTCTTCTTCCTGACCGCGAGTAGTCTCAGGGAAAATAAAAATTGGGTCTTGATCTCGTAACTCCAATGAAATAACAGATGAATCTTCATCTTTATCGCTATCTACAACTCGGGCGATAATATCAACACTGAGATCTTCATTTTCATTGTTTAAGTTTTCATCTGCAACAAAAGTCAGTTTGCCATTTGCGTCGACAGTCAACATACCTAATAACTGACCGGTCCCCCCATCAGCAACCGATTCATCATAAATAGGAACATTTTCAAATGGTGCTTTGTGCTCTTCTGCCTCTTCCCCCATAGAATCGATAAAGGTAAGGTAAATTTCAGCAATATCATCCGCCCCCTCTGCCGCTTGAGTCATAAAGGCAGAGCCACCAGAGCCTTCTGTTATTGATACGGAAATATCTTGAATATCTGGCACATCATCGTTTACCGTAACGGTAATAGTATTCGATGCATCGTAATCATTAATATCACTGGTACTCGGTACTCTATCGCCATCTTTATCGACAGCGTAAATAGGTAACTGAATATTTAATTGAGTGCCAACAGTAGGATCTAACTCATCAGGCGCATCATGGTCGAGTGCACCAGTTATCGTAAAGCTGTAACTACCATCAGGAGAGAAAGTAACAATAAAGACTTCCCTATCACCTGCGACACCACTAAATGTGCCATCAGCATTTTCTCTTAAGATAACGTCTTGGCCTAATGAAGTTAAACCTGGGTTTAATGCAGCAAATAAGCTTGGGTCGATACCAAAGCCCGCAATTTCATCACTCCCAAGCGCGATATTCATTTGTCCTGAGGCGGTTTCTGAACCACTATCGGGATTCGAACCTTGATGATTTTCGCCACCAGCATCAATGGCTGATTCATCAACCGTTACACCTGAGTCAGTTGTAAATGACGGGTCAATACCATCGGTAATGCTCAAATCGACATTAACGGCATTATCAAGATAATCACCATCGGTATCTTGTACTTGTACCGGTAAGTTAATATGAATTTCAGTGTCATTCACGGTTACCCAGCCAGAGTCACTAGCGGAAAGAGTCTGAACCTGACCTTCATCATCATGTGAATGATCTAGGGGTAGGTGCTGAGTCATGCTAACACTAATGTTGACACCGCCGTTCCCATCACTCTCTGCACTCAATACAATAGTGAGAACATCATCACCATTCACTTTCCCCACCAACGTAGCGGTACTTGGGTCAAAGGTGAAGACAATTGGCTGCCCACCTGAAGTTAAATCAGCCTGTAGTTCAGTGATAAGTTGGTTAAGATCTGAAGGCTTAATTCCAACAGTAGTTGGATCGAGGTTTTCCACTCCAGAAGAAACATTTATTCCAGTCACCTCCCCACTGACAGGATAACCACCAGTATTGGGTACATCAGAATCCTGTGGCGATAGATCTCCTTCAGTAATCGCAATGGTTCCCGTTCCGCCACCTTGCGCATTAGCACCATCAGTAACAGAGAACACCAACGAACCATCCGCGGTATCACCATCGGTATCCGTTGCGATAACCTCTAAATCTATTTGCGTAAGCTCACTATCATCCTGATCGATTGGACCATAAACGGTTACCGAATAGGCACCAGTATCATCTAAGGTGACTTCAATTAATTTGTTTCCATCACTATCATATAAAGTAGCGGTATCTACCAGTACAGGATCTTCATCTTCAGGACTAAGATTTTTTACATCAAATATCCATTCAGTTGACTTACCATTGGAAGTGATAACCAACTCAGGTAGATTTCCGTTCTCATCTAGTTGGTCAAGTGAAAATCGAATAGTTTCAATATCATCCGAACCAACTGCGACAGTCACTTGGCCATCTGAATTTGTTACACCACTATCTGTTGATTCATTCAAGATAATATTAGAGGTGTCTTCATTAAATTGAGGATCACTACCATCAGCAATATTGATAGTAATGGTAACATTATTGCTCTGGTCACCATCATGATCGGTAGCAACTACATCCAACGTAATACTTGTAATATCACCATCATCATTACTTTGCTCTAACGGCTCATATTGTTCGACTTGGTAAGAGCCATCCGTTCCCGTTAAAGTAACCTCTAATACTAGAACTTTATTACTTGCGTCATGCGACCCGTCAGGATCTAACAAATAATAATAACTCGCACCAGTATCTGAAATATCAACGTAGACCGCTTGGTTATTGGCCTTTAGCCCGGTATCAACGGCTGTATCACCTTGTGCGACAAATTGTATAGAAGCAATCGTATCACTACCAATGTCGATAGGAACTTGGCCAGTATAAATTTGAGGATCATCTATGCCGACATCAGCTTCGGTAATGTCCATAGTTGTACTGGTTAATTCCGGAGCATCACCATCGGTAAATGAAACGCTAATATCAATTGGAGTCTCGGTTAAACCGTCACTGCCAACCAGCTTATCGCCATCGGTATCGGTGATTTGAATCGGAACCTCAAAGGTGATTGAATCGGCATCAACATGGTCGAGTGGTTGTTTTTGGTCTAACGACATCACAACCGTTACACTACCATCTGCGTTTAATGTTGGGGTGAAGGTCAAAATGAAGATCACCTCTCCATCTTCTGTCGTTCCGGTAACAGTGATAACACCTTCATCATTCACAACTAAGGTATCATCGACCCTAACGACACGCCCATCGGAGGTTAAAGCTAATCCATCTATACTTGCTTGAAAAGAAGAATAATCATCAATAGTAAGTGATGTCGGATCAAGATCATCATTACTTGCTGCAATGGTAAAGGTCCCTGTTCCTTTAGGGTTTCCTGGATATATCAGACTTTGCCCGTTATCGTTCAGATCACCTTCATTAACGGTAATGCTTTTATCACCCGTTACATCAGAAGCATTAGGATCGGTTCCATCTTTAATGATAATTGTTATTGAGGATCCAGCGGTGTCGCCATCCATATCGGTGGCAATAACATCAAGATCAAAGGTTGAAGAATTGGTATCTTCAGGCTGATCGATAGGCTCAAATTGCTGAATGGTATAACTGCCATCTTTTGCATCATTATTAAAAATAATTTCTAAAACGGGTACATCTTCTCCGCCGAACTCTGCAGGCACAAAGATTAAAATTCTTCCATCAACCGATTGATCAATTCGAGTGTCTTTGCCGTTGGAGGTAATATCAAACAAAGCTTGTGCTTGAGCGTCAGTAAGGTTGAATGTGATAGCATCAATTTGATCACTGTTAGTATCAAGATCTAAACTTTTAGAAATAACACCTGTCGTACTATCCGCTTCACTACTCACTTCACCATCAGTTAACTCAGTTGCTTGAGATGGCACATTAAATTCAGGATCATCCCCATCGTTAATGGTCACGACGACATCAACCGGTGTTGGGTTGCCATTGGCATCCACTAGAACATCACCATCCGCATCTTGAATTTGCACCGGAATAGTAATGTTTAAAACATCATCAACAATACTGACATAACCACCGGAGGTATCGACGTGATCCAACGGATGATTTTGAGTCACAGAAATATCGACATCAACATTCCCGTTAGCATTTTCTGTTGGCGTCAAAACAATCGACAATACTTCCTCGGTCGTATCAACCAAAGTGGCACTAATGGTAATTTCACCGGTAGTGTCATCTCTTGAAATCGTGATCGTTAGATCACTACCATTAGAAGTTAATGCTTCAAGCTCTGTTTGCAGCGTATCGAGTACCGTTTCTTCAATTACAAAAGTCGATGCAATTAATTTATCGGTTACTTGGTTGAGAGTGAAAGATCCAGTTTTTTCAATAGGATAAGTATCTGGAGACAAGTCCCCTTCAGTGATATCAACTTTCGCACCTGTGCCAGTTGGATCTTGACCATCGATAATGTCGATCAACGCTTGGGTTGACTCGCTGGTATCGCCATCTTTATCAATCGCTATTACATCTAAAGCGAGATGAATCGTATCATCGGTTGAATTGTCTTGCTCAAGAGGCGCAGTTTGTACTACATCAAATGTGCCATCATTGTTCATAGTAATGGTCAGGATCGGATTAGTTGTCGTACCCTCGATATACAAATAGATGACATTACCATCAATCTCGACATCGGTATTTTGACCATTACTGGTTAACCCTTCTAAAGTATCTTGCGTGACGTTCCACTCAAAACGGTCTATTGCATCCGAGCCAACATCTAACGTCACATTACCAGAAGCAGTACCACCCGTTGCGGTTTCGTTGATGACAGCTAAATCACCTGCACTGATAACAGGAAGATCACCATCATTAATGGTGACGGTCACATTCGCAGGGTCGGTTAAGTTATCCCCATCAGCATCTTGAATTTGGACAGGAATGTTGATGGTCAGTGAGTCACCATCCACATTGACATAAGTGCCAGTGCTCGCAATATGGTCAAGAGGTAGCGTTTGTGTCGCGGATATATCTACCACAACATTACCTGTTCCATCTTCATTTGGCGTCAAAGTAATCGAGAACACTTCATCACTACTACCGGTTAAGTTACCAGTAATAGTAATGACGCCAGTGGTTGCATCCACATCGATGGTAATATCCAGAGCAGTGCCACCAGATGTTAATCCACTAAGTTCATTTTTTAATGGCCCTTCAAGTGTTCCAAAAACATCCCCCACAGCCGTTGGGTCAATCGATAACGTCGACGCCACTAATTTATCTGTGGTTTGATTAAGTGTGAAACTGGTTGCCGGGGAACTAACTGGGTACCCATCAGGAGAAAGGTCAGCCTCATCAATGATCACCGTGGTATCAACACCGGTAGGATCCGCACCATCAATAATGTTAACCACTAATGTACCGGAATTACTCGGGTCACCATCTTTATCAATCGCATTTAATTCTAGATTTAGATTAATTTGATCGCTTTCAGCATTATCTTGCTCTAATGGTGCGGTTTGAACAATCTCGTAGCTACCATCAGTATTAACCGTAATGGTCAAAATAGGGTCGCTTTCCGCGGTACCACTTGCGAGATAAACAATGATCTGATTGCCATCAATTTCGAAATCAGTATCGGCACCGTTTGATTTTAAGCCAGCTAATGTTGCTGCATCGGTGCCTGCAACAAACTCAAACCGGTCGATATAATCTGAGCCTAAATCAATGGCGATATTACCCGTTGTGCCACCACCGGATGCAGTTTCAGTATATTCAGCGGCATCACCAACGGTAATGATAGGCGCAACATTATCTTGAACGGTGACGGTGACTTCTACCGGATTAGTTAAGTAATCACCATCTGTATCTTGAAGTTGTACTGGCGCTTTAATCACAATCTCATCAGCTGTGACGGTTACATAGCCGTTAGAACTTGTTGCGGCAATATGATCTAATGGAATGGTTTGGTTCCACGTTAATGTTACGGTCGCATCGTTACCGTCAGTCACACTATTGACCGCCGATAAAGATAGAGTCACAACCACATTACCATTTAATGTTCCTTCAATTGCGCCTGTCTCTGCATTCACTGCAAAAACAATATCATCTACGCCATTATTGGTTGTGATCACTTCATTTAAATCAGCGAGTAACTCAGTTAAATAAGACGAATCTTGTGGATCAAATGTCACTGAGCTTGGGTCAAGACGATCATCACCCGCATCGACATTAAAACTCGTCGAGCCTGAATTAGCACCTGCAGGATCTAAGTCCGGCTCTAAGAAAGTCAATGATGCTGTTCCACCACCAGTGGCATCAGCACCATCTAAGATGGTAATAACCGCAGTCCCATCGGCAATATCACCATCAAAATCGGTCGCGCGAACCAACGCGTCAATCGTAATGGAAGCAGAATTATCTGTACCTTCTGAGATAATTTGATCAAGCGGGCCAGTTAAAGTCACTTCATAGGTTCCGTCAAGTTGAATCACAATTGATAAAACTTGATTACCTTCACTATCGGTAAGCGTTAAAGTATTGCCATTAACGTCAACCGTTGTATCTAAACCATTACTGGTAATACCATCAAAGCTTATTTGTTGATCAGCAGGTAAAAACACTAATGTTTCAATATTATCGGAACCAACGGTAAGTGGAACCTCACCGGTTTGGGTATCGATATTTTCTTGCAACTCTGTCCCTGCATCTTGAGCAAAGGTTGGGTTGATTCCATCAATAATATCGATATTGGCTTGGCCTAAATTACTTTGATCACCATCTTTATCGAACGCTGTCACATCTAATTGCAGATGAATCGTATCGTCTGGGTTATTTGCTTGCTCTAATGCCGCAGTTTGCGTCACTTCAAAAGTGCCATCATTTTGAATCGTGATAGTTAGGATAGGATTGGCTTGATTACCTGGGGTATACACAATAATTTCGTTCCCAGTCACTAGGTATTCAGTGGCAATACCATTCGTCATCAAACCTTCTAACGTAGGCTGATCGGCATTAAATTCAAAGCGTTCAATGACATCAGAACCTGCATCTAAAGTGACTGAACCTTCAGCATAGCCACCTGCTGAGGTTTCAGTAAATTCAGCTAAATCACCAACACTTAATTGCGGAGCATCACCATCTGAAATAGTCACTTCAACATTAACGGGTGTCTCTAATAATGATCCATCACTGTCTTCTACTTGAATTTGAGTATCAATAATGATGTTCTCGCCATCAACGCTAACAAAGCCAGAACTATTACCGCTATCTAAATGATCTAGAGGTTGGTATTGAGTGACCTCCACTGTAACCAAAGTACCTTCAAATAAAACCGTACCATTAATATCAATGGATAGAACAAGATTACCGCCAGCATCCCGCCCTTCAATAACAGTTTCATCACCACTTTTAAAACCAAAACTAATCGGCTCACCATTGGCTGTCGTCAGTTCAGTACTTAATTCATTAATCAGATCGTTAACTTGTGTTTTATCAAATTGGACAGAATCAGCAATTAATCGATCTGTTCCTGGTGTAACACCAATACTGGTTCGCCCAACAACAGGATATTCATTAGGCTGAGTATCGGCCTCAATAATCGATATTTCACCTGTTTCGCCACCAGTAGGAACATTACCATCAGTAACATTAATTTTAATCATACCGGGAGCTGTGTCACCATCATCATCGGTTGCCGTAATATTAAAACCAACAACATATCGGTTTAAATTAACACTACCTTGGTCAAATGGTTTAAACAAAGTTGCGGTATAAGATCCATCATTGTTAACCTCTAAAGTAAAGACTAGTTGCCCAACTATGTTATAAACGCTCAGCAACTGACCATCGACTTCATAATAAGTTGGAAAACTTTGACTGGTTGCTCCCTCCAGTAGTGGTTGATTAGCATCAATTTGAATGGAAGAAATTTTATCCGAACCAATATCTAGAGGTATTTGGCCACTTTGGGCGACACCTAAATCTGTTTCTTCATCAATAGATACGCCAGGGTCTCTACCAAACTGCTCAACTACACCATCATTAATATTTACATCAACTAAAATTGGCGAATTCAGCTCATTACCACCTATGTCTTGGCCTTGAATCTCGACATTAATCGAAATTTGATCATTTAGGTTCGACACTAGCCCAGTAGAGTTGTCAGACGGTACGTGATCTAATGGCTTGGCTAGATTGACTTCAATATCAACTTGAACGTCACGTCCATCTGGTGATGATGCCGTTAGTTTAATCGTAAGGTAAGTCTCACCATCCAATCGCCCTATAATTGAGTTAGTCTCTTCATCAAACACAAAAGAAAGCGCTTGACCACCAGAGGTCAGTTCAGTATTTAATTCTTGTAATAATGTCTCTAGAGATTGAGGCTGAAAGGTAAAAGTATCCGGTTGCAGTGCGAGGGTACGTGACTCAACCAAAATAGACTGCTGCATAATAACTGGATAACCGAGGTTATTACTGTACCCTAAAGGTTGCAAATCCGCCTCGGTTAAAGAAATCGATGTACTGATGCCCCCAGGCGCTTTCACGATAGGAATCCCATCATCAGCACTATCTTGTGACAATTCTTCATCAAAGAAGCCAACCGTATCGTAACCCGCTTTGGTTAATACCGCATCATTATCATAGTTAACTTCTACAAAACCGGTTGATGCTGTTTCAATAACCGAGAATGCTTGAGCTTGAGCCTCTTCCGAATTCTGTTCATCTTCTACATCATTATCTGTCTCATTATTTGATTCTTCACTCTGAGAAGGAGGTGGCATATGAGCACGAATAATCGCGATATCTTCTGGGGTTAATTGAGAGTTTTTTAAGTCATCGAGGTTGACCCCTTGCGCTGAGCTTATCTGAGCAATCGTAATCGCTCCTGCATCATTGGTCGTTACACAAGAAATACAATCAATTTCAACGACTTGAGATTCCGATGGAGTATTAACAATATATCTCGCATTCGGGTTAGCCCAGATAGAATCAGAGTTTGAGAGTTGATATTCGCCATTTATCTGAGTTAATGGTTTAGAGTGGCTTCCTACAAACACTTCACCACTGACAACATCAATTGTTGCTTGATTTGAACTCATCACATCCATACTACTGATTCCACTTTCAGATTAAATAACGAATACATAATAAAAATTTTAGGCTTCACATTGATATATCGAAGAATAAATACACTATCCTTAATCGATATCTGTTCATTGCATCTACTACTATACCAAGCCATCACAAACCTACTCATTCACCATAAAAATACATTGGCAATAATTGATAGAAAATAATTACAAGTAATTGATAAACTTATATGAAATGACTTTACCTACACACTAATGAAACATAATATATACATAAAAGCACAACACAACTCACAATCTCACATTTTCATATTCTTTTACTTAGATAGTATAGGAAAACCTTATTGTCTCGATGTCATTTATTGTAAGCAAACCCTTAAAAATCAGGTTTTATTACAAAAATTTAACAAAAAGAGCAAAAAGAATAAGATCAGTATTTACGCTTTTACCAATTGAATTGAAACGGACTTTCTATGAAGCAGAAATCGACATCAGTATCAAAAGAACATATGGACTTTGTCGATGATAAATCCACGGCTTTGCTGCTCAATACCCCCAAAAGTGCACGCATTATTTTGTGGATCATCGCTGCTTTCTTTATCCTTGCGATAGTCTGGGTATCAATTGCCAAAATAGATAAAGTCACAACAGGCTCAGGCAAAGTGATTCCCTCTTCTCAAATGCAAGTGGTACAAAATTTAGAAGGTGGGATAGTCAAAGAAATGCTGGTTAAAGAGGGGCAGTCAGTAGAAAAAGGTCAAAAACTGCTACTTATCGATGACACACTGTTTCAATCAAACTACCGAGAAAAGAGTCAAGATCTCGCGAGCTTAAAAGCCGATAGCATCCGTCTACGTCAAATCATCAAAAGTATCATCATTAATAATGACGCAGCCCGTTGGCAGGAAAAAGTTCAACTACAAATCGGCCCTCTCTCCTTTGACAGAGAGTTTTCAGAAAAGCATCCAAATTTAATTGCTCAACAACAAAATGAATATCGCGATGTCATGGCCAACTTACAAAACCAACTCAATGTGACAGGCCAACAAATTAGACAAAAGCAGCAGGAACAAAATGAGACTAGAACTCGTATCAGTATTCTTGCTAGCAACTATCAAATCATTCAACGTGAATACGGAATGACGAAGCCGTTAGCTGACGAAGGGGTGGTGCCTGAAATTGAAATATTACAATTACAACGTTCAATGAATGACAGCCGGAGAGAGCTCACTTCCGCACGCATGAAATTACCAGTTATCGAATCAGAAATTCAAGAAACCACCTACAAATACACCAACATCGCCTCAGACTTTGTGGCTAAAAATCAGCAAGAACTCAGCGATGTCAGTAATAAGCTATCAAGTATGGCGGAATCGCAAATCGGTTTAGAAGATAAAGTCAGTCGAACAATTGTTACGTCACCAGTCAAAGGTACCATTCAAAAAATTCATATCAATACTGTTGGTGGTGTGATTCAACCGGGAATGGATTTGATTGAAATTGTCCCAACAGAAGATACCTTGTTAATTGAAACTAAAATCGCGCCTCAAGATATTGGCTTTTTACATCCTGGCCTTAAAGCTATTGTGAAATTTACTGCTTATGATTTTACCAACTATGGTGGACTGACAGGCACATTAGAAACTATCAGTGCAGACACAATACAAGATGAAGAAGGCAATAGTTTTTACCAAGTCAGAATTCGCACCGAACAAAGTCAGCTTAAAGATGCCAATGGTGAAGATTTGCCAATTATTCCCGGCATGACGGCTTCAACCGATATTATTACCGGTAAACGTACTATTTTAGATTACTTATTAAAGCCAATCCTCAAAGCACAACAAACGGCACTGAGAGAATAATCATGAAAGATCCCTTATTATCATCATTGATTTACATCAGCCACTACTATGGGCAACCTCATTCAGAGCCGTCTGTTGTCAGTGATCTGCCGCTAACCGATGGTAAGTTAACTCCATCACTGTTTATCCGTGCCGCAGAAAAAGCTGGTTTAGTTGCTAAGGCTGCGCAACTTCCTCTATTAGAAATTTCGCCTATGTTGCTACCCGTCATAGCATTGCTAAAAGATGGCAGCAATTGTGTGATTCTTAGCATTGATCGTGAAGCCAACGAAGCCGAAATTGTTCTTCCTCAATCAGAAGGCATTGCTCACTCCATCAGTATTGAAGAATTACAACAACAGTACACTGGGCAACTTTTTCTAGTCAAAAAGCGCTTTCGTTATGATGAACGTTCTCCAGAAATACTCAAAACCCGCGAAGGGCACTGGTTTTGGAGCACATTGTGGGAATCCAAAAATATCTATCGTGATGTGCTACTTGCCTCTATTTTGATCAATATTTTTGCTATCGCTACCCCACTATTTACTCGTTTGGTGTATGACAAAATAGTGCCTAACCTCGCTTTTGAGTCTCTATGGGTGCTATCCAGCGGTGTCTTTCTGATCTTTATATTTGATCTCGCTTTAAAACTAGTCCGTTCTTATTTTATTGATATTGCAGGTAAAAAGTCTGATCTACTGATCTCATCAAAACTGTTTAATCGCGTGGTTGGCGTGCGTATGGAAGCGAAACCGGCCTCTGTCGGTGCATTTGCTCGTCATTTGCAAGAATTCGAGTCGATTCGTGAATTTTTAACTTCTGCTACCGTCGGTGCACTCATCGATCTTCCGTTTGCTCTGCTCTTTCTATTTGTGATTTATCTGGTTGCAGGACCTCTTGCCCTAGTTCCTTTAGTGGCTGTCATTATTTTGGCGGTGTACAGCTTCTTAATCCAGGCCCCATTAAGACGTTCCATTGAAGAAGGCTCCAAACTATCATCTCAAAAACACGCTAATTTAATCGAAAGCCTCCACAAACTAGAAACCCTGAAAACTTTCAACGCACAAAGCCAGTTTCAATATCGTTGGGAAGAATCTGTCGCTCACATGTCTAACTGGGGCATCAAAACTCGCCGCATTACTGATTCAGTACAAAGCACCGCTGGTTTTCTACAGCAATTTGTATCGGTCTCAATGATTATTGCCGGAGTTTACCTAATTGCAGATGGTCAACTCACGATGGGAGGCTTAATCGCTGCAACCATGCTAAGTGGCCGCGCTGTTGGCCCATTAGTGCAACTGTCTATGCTATCGACCCGTTATAACCAAGCCAAATCAGCGATGACCATTATTGAGCAAGTGA
The DNA here is from genome assembly GCF_030161215.1 of Vibrio algivorus. NCBI lineage: Bacteria > Pseudomonadati > Pseudomonadota > Gammaproteobacteria > Vibrionales > Vibrionaceae > Vibrio > Vibrio algivorus. The sequence continues at coordinate 303,790 of NZ_BSPV01000003.1, read as the reverse complement.
TGGATATGCCAATGGAACAAGAACAAGGCAAACGCTATATACATCGCCCGCAACTGCAAGGCAAAGTACAATTTGATAACGTCAGTTTTCACTACCCTAACAGCAAAACCTACGCCCTAAAAGATATCAACTTCACCATTGAACCGGGTGAAAAAGTCGCAATTATTGGCCGAATTGGCTCTGGAAAATCCAGTCTACAACGCTTAATGATGGGGCTATATAAAGCAACGGATGGATCGGTAAAACTGGATAACCTAGATATCAACCAACTGCATTATAGTGATGTCAGAACCAATATTGGCTGTGTACCACAAGACTGCGCACTATTTTTTGGATCTATTCGTGAAAATATCACCCTAGGCCGTAGCCACATTACCGATGAACAAGTATTAACAGCTGCTGAGCGTGCAGGTGTCACCGACTTTACGCAACATGATGAGTCAGGGTTAGATAAGCAAGTAGGAGAAGGTGGCGCTGCACTGTCTGGTGGTCAAAAACAAGCCATTACAATTGCCAGAGCGTGGTTAACTAAACCGCCAGTATTACTAATGGATGAGCCTACCAGTCAAATGGATAACCGCTCTGAAAGCTTGATTAAGCAACAAATCAAAAAACTCTCGCCTACAGAAACATTAATCTTAATTACACACAAAGCCGAGATGCTTGATTTGGTCGATCGATTGATTGTTCTTGATAGAGGACACCTTGTCGCTGATGGCCCGAAAGAAGAAGTATTAAAGCGGATCACTGGTGCAAAAACCGGCTAGGCTAAGGTTAATTGGCTGCTAGGCTTCGCTTTCTGTTTGGCATGCTGGTAGTTGGTACTCAAATGGTTGCCCACATAAACTCCCTTGTGGGCCGAGTTTATCGAGTACTCTGCCAATTTCTGTCATTGCAAGCCAACGGTTTTCACACCATAGTGGCGATAACAAAGTCGGCCTTCTTGCCGCAGCGGATACTCGGTGATAAATAATATCTGCAGGAGTTCGACGAATAATCTCCGCTGCCACCTCAACGTAATCATCCATGTCAGGGGCATCTAAGCGCCCAACTTGCCATGCTTTTGCCATCGTGCTCCCTTCCACGATATGCAGTGGATGCAGTTTCAAACCATCAGTACCTACCTCCAATACCTTCTCAAAAGTATCAAAATAATCGGTTCTTGTTTCTTTAGGTAAGCCAATAATTAAATGGGTGCAAACCTTAATACCTAATGCTCTCGCGCGCTTGGTAATTTCCTCATAACAAGCAAAATTATGACCACGATTAATTCGCTTTAATGTCCTCTCATTGGCAGTTTGCAACCCGAGCTCCAACCAAATTTCATAACCTTGTTCAACATAACCACTTAATAAATCTAGTACAGCATCTGGTACACAATCAGGTCGAGTACCGACGCACAACCCAACCATATCAGCAGATTTTAATGCTTCTTCATACATGGCTTTGAGGGTTTGAACTTCAGCGTAGGTATTGGTGTAGGCTTGGAAATAAGCAAGATATTTTTTGGCTCGTTTGACTTCACCTGCGCGATCAGTCAGCTGAATATTAATAGGTTGAATTTGAACATTTTCATCAACAAAAGAAGAGACATTACAAAATGTGCAGCCACCACGGCCAATCGTACCGTCACGGTTTGGGCAGCTAAACCCACCATGTAAAGTGAGCTTATGCACTTTTTCGCCATAGCGACGCTGTAAATCTTGTCCTATGGTGTTGACTAACTCATGCAGTTGCATCATACCCTCTGTTAATGTCCAAAACCTATACCCAAAGTAATTGGAGTGCAATGAGGCGAATGAAGGCCATCAAACAAAGCGCACCTTCAAGTACGAAGGGTATAAAAACTGAGAAGTATAATGAAGCCACTAAAAGCAAGCTTTACGTTACATCAAGAAAAAGCTTATTGAACCACTTCCAATGAATCGGCATCAATAGACGTATTATTCCAATCTTTTTCTACTTCACCGCGAATGATGATGGTGTTATCTGGTGTCACTGTGCGGCCAAACCAAAGATCATCATCGATCTCAACCGAAATTTCACCTGTCGCATCTTGGAACATGTAATCTTCATCACCTAGAGACATTGTTAAATTACCCGTTAACTCAACTTTAGTATCATCGCTGGCATTAAGAGAGCTAATTACATCACGAATAATACGTTTTGATTTAGTTGGACCTTGGAAACCACCTTTACTTTGCTGAGCAACAGGGGTTCCATCAGCCGTCACAAGATGGTTTTCTGCTAATACAGGTGCTGCAGCGAAACTTAATGCACACACTAATAATAATTTTTTCATTCAAAATCCCCTTAATAAACTGGTTAAAGCGCTTTTCACACTTTCAATGACATTATCTTGCATCAACAAGCGTGAAGGGAATGTGAAAATTCTGACATAAGCAAAACTGATAAAAATTGAATTCCCATCATTAAAATCTTGATGTTTGAACTGTAATATCTTTGTGCAACAATTAAACAAGTCATGGAAGAAGGAAAGTGAATGGATCCAATATCACAAGGCGTATTAGGTTCGGCTGCAGCCTTACTGGTGTCGAACAAACAAAACCGAAGACATGCAGCAAAAGTGGGCTGTGTGGCGGGCTTAGCGCCTGATTTAGATGTGCTAATAAAATCGAGTAGTGACCCATTGTTGGCATTGGAGTTTCATCGCCAATTTACCCATTCACTTTTCTTTATTCCATTTGGCGGTTTGATTATAGCCTTGTTGCTTTGGGCTATCGTCTACCGGCAAATTCCGTTTAAGCAAACTTTTCTATTTGCCACCATTGGCTATGCGACACATGGATTACTCGATGCTTTAACCACTTACGGTACCCAACTACTCTGGCCATTTTCGAACCAACGAATTGCATGGGACGTGATTGGTATCATCGATCCACTAGTCACGATTCCTTTACTGATTGCAATCATCATCACCTGTATCACCAAATCAAAAAAATGGATGATTATAGGTGCTAGTTTCTTTGCCATCTATATCAGTTTTGGCGCTCTACAACATCATAGAGCTCTAGAAGCGACTCAACAGATTGCCAATAAAACTATGCATTCCGTCACTCGTATTAAAGCAATGCCTACCATAGGAAATTTATTAGTCTGGCGTACGCTTTACCAAGCTAACGATCGCTATTACGTGAATGCAATTCGAGTTTCATTACTAGGTAAAACGACAGTTTACCCAGGTCAATCAATTGCAAAGCTCGACATTGATAAAAGCTATTCAACTATCGACAGTAATTCCATTCAATTTCAAGATATAGCTAGGTTCAATTGGTTTAGTGATGGTTGGCTCGTGCTCGATCAAAACAATCCATTAATGATTGGCGATATCCGCTATGCGACCCAAGTCAATGGTATCGAACCACTGTGGGGAATTAAACTCAGACCACAGCAGCAAAACCAACATATTCAATATCAAAGTAACACGGGAAATGGGAAAAGAGAGTTAATACCTATCGATATGATGTTTGATTAGACAAAAAGAGCTCAAGTTACGACAGTGGTAACTTGAGCTCCATTTTTAATCATCAGCCTATCATAAATACTAAATCAATAGGTTTAAAACACCTTATTACGTTCTTTTTTATTATTGTACAAGCTGACATCTGCTCGTTTAAATGCGCTATCAAACCCTTCATCTGGTGATTTCTCACTGTATCCATAAGAAACTTTGATTGTTAATCCATCTTCATTAAATGGCGTTTCTTCAATTTTATTCTTTAATTTAACGGCTAATTGCCTCGTCATATCAAAACTTGCCTTAAAGAACACTACACAGAATTCATCACCACCTAATCGAATACATAAGTCAGTATCTCGAGTATTATTATTTAAGGTATTCGCAATATGCTTTAATGCCTGGTCTCCAACATCATGTCCATAAGTATCATTGATTGGTTTAAACTTATCAGCATCAAATAAAATAATCGTGACAGAATCTTCTTTCGGCCTCTCGCTCAAAGCCTGGTCAATAATTCTTCTATTATAAAGCCCTGTTAATTCATCGGTTACTGCCTGAGCATGAAGAAAAGATTGTTTCCTACGATGCATTTCAATGTAAAGATAGGCCCCGCTAATCACGATAAGCATCAAAATAAAAATAAGCGAACGCTCAAGTAATCGGTGCATAAAATAAGTAGGTGACACCGTAAGCTTAATATCAGCAATATCCAAAATATTGAATGTTTTGCTTAATGTTAAAATATCACGATTAACAGAACCATTAGCCACCTGTAATGGGTACTCACTGCTCGAAAATTGAATAGTCACACTAGCATATTTTTTCAATAATTCTGGTAAGTTATTTAATGAATAAAAGTAATCCAGTGGAATATCGATGCCCATATCGCCAATATGCTCGTCATTAAACTCGACGGGAGATATTACAGATATAACTTCTTGCTTATTTACCCCATCTTTATAAGAGTTAGTCACATAAAATCCATATTGGCTTATTTGTTGACTGACTCTTTCCTTCGTTCCTGCACGCGATGTGTACAGACTAGGTGTGATGTCTGCAATTCTATTGTTTATTTGATCATAATCACTATCAGCCATTGAGTAGCTATATTTATACTGATAGTTAATATAAAACTGATCATTACTCAATAATAATGGGGTACTACGGCTCCAAATTTTATCTAAATAAGGAAAAATAAAATTTTCGTCGAGCAACTCACGATGTGGGTAGCCACTACCAATTAAAGTACCATTCAACAGTAAACCTCGGTCACTCGAACGACTAAATCGATAAATATCCGTTTCTTTATCATACTCAATAGGCACAACATCATTATCGAAAGTATCAGGCTGAGAAGAGAGAGTATTTAGAAGGATATCTTTATTTTCAATCGCCCTTTTACCCGTAAGTAAAAGTGATTTTTTTACATTATCTAAAAAAAGATCGACATCATTACTAGCATCCTTCCAAGTGTTATACCCATTCGCTATCAATAATATAAACAAAGCAAAGGCATTAAGCTTGAGAACCGATAAGTATTTCGTATTGTGTATATTTTTCATAAGGTCTCAAAATAAACCGTTAACAATTACATTGGAGATCAATTCCGGCAGACTAATACCAATAAACACTAAGGCCATAGAATATGAGTAATATAAGCACTTTCTAAGCCTATTTAGAAAACTAAGCTATTTTTGTTTTGATAAGAATTGATGAAGTTGAACTGAGGATATTTTACAGTGTAAATAGATTAAAAATATTTCACATTGTCGATAAAGCGTGTAAGGGAAACCTGAAAATTAAGACGAATGACAAAACCCTACCTTCATTCAATTTTTTCGAACAACTTGATGTATTTCTCATACTCAACAGATTGCAACTTCTTCACTAAGATTAAGCCATTCCTTATTCATTAAGCCTGAGGTCATTATGTCTCAAACTCAATTTCGTGAAGTTCGCTTAGTAATGCAATCCCAACCCACATCCGATGGAGATGGCGTTAAGATCCAACGTGTTGCGGGCTTTAATAACAAGTACTTTTCACCATTTTTAATGATGGATGAATTAAAAGCCGACGATAAAAAAGACTATGTTGGCGGTTTTCCCCCTCATCCACACCGTGGCATTGAAACCCTCACCTATATGATGAATGGGCACTTTCAACACAAAGACCACATGGGTAATGTAGGTGAATTACGTAGCGGTGGTGCTCAATGGATGGCGGCGGGACAAGGTGTTATCCATAGTGAAATGCCAATTATGGAAGAAGGTCAATTGCATGGTTTTCAAATTTGGATAAATCAACCCGCACGCGACAAAATGCAGCCAGCCAAGTATTTTGACTTTCAACCTGAGAGTATTACTGAAAAATCGATTTCTGAAGGTAATTTACTGCGCTTATTAGCGGGTGATTTAAAGGTAAACAATCAACCTATACAAGGTCCACTGACGGATACCGGTGTACCAGTTAGTGTTGCTGATTGGAAAGCTGAAGAAAATTGTGAAATATCATTAACAATTCCGAGCCAACATAATTCGATGATTTATGTGTATAAAGGTGCGGTAACGGTTTCTGGTAAATCTCTACAACAATCGGATTTTGCGATACTTCCTGCTTCGAATAAGCAAGGTGAAAGACTAGATGAAATAAGATTGCACGCCAATAGTGATAGCGGTTTGCTAATTTTTGTGGGTGAACCAATCAATGAACCTGTTGTGCACTACGGTCCATTTGTTATGAATACGATGGATGAGATAAACCAAGCAATTAATGATTACCAATCCGGCAAGTTTCATCAATATTAAGGTTTAATTCACAGAAATTTTATGTTCATAAACTGTGAACTAGATCTATAATTTTTAATACTCATCGTGATTGAAGTAACAGCTAACAACACTACGACTTCTATTGCACTGAGTATATTGCGCTTCTGATTCGCATCAGCCCGTAAGGGATATAATAAGCCACTCCCTGCTTTCCCCTAATAGCAGGGATTTTTTTATCTTAAATATATACCCAAGTAATTAGCCTCAGATTTAGATAACCTATGCAATTGGGTGAGTGCATGTCTACAATAAAACTGCAGCTTTAAGTATCACAGCTATAGCAATCTAAAAGCCAAATTTTCATCTAAAATATTACGTCACTAAATTACATACGGGTAAGGCATTCATAATGTGAATTATTTTACACGTCAAATTAATTAATAAAACATGACGTAGATCACTTATATAATTACAGATACGTATATTAAGTTCATTTTAGTGATTTACCTCACAATAAATATCACCATCACCCCTGCATAAAATGTGATACATATCACCATTTACTTGAGTGGAAATTCCAAAATTGCATTTTGTAACAAAATTACAACCAAATTTTGCAATGTGGATCGCATAGAAATAAGAAAAATGACACCCGATAGAGACACCGATCACAAAAAACCCGTTGTCAGTTCATTAATTAATTTGTGTGGTAAATTGATTGGGTACTAAGCAATCAATGCGGTTTTCGCGAACCGTTCACAACAACAAAATAATTAAGAACATCAAACGGGAGTCGTTATGATATCACCTGATGCTAAGATCAAGATACAAAATTTTGGTCGTTTCCTCTCTAACATGGTTATGCCCAACATAGGTGCGTTTATCGCATGGGGCTTTATTACTGCCTTATTCATTCCAACTGGCTGGTTTCCAAACGAGACCTTAGCCTCTATGGTTGGCCCGATGATTACTTACCTGCTTCCCTTATTGATAGGTTATACCGGTGGTAAACTTGTCGGTGGTGAGCGTGGTGCAGTTGTCGGTGCAATCACAACAATGGGTGTAATCGTTGGAACCGATATTCCAATGTTCATGGGGGCAATGATTGTTGGTCCTATGGGCGGTTGGGCAATTAAAGCCTTTGATAAGCGCGTAGAAGGTAAAATTAAAAGTGGCTTTGAAATGTTGGTTAACAACTTCTCAGCCGGCATTATTGGGATGATATGCGCCATCATTGCTTTCATGTTAATTGGCCCATTCGTTAAAGTGCTCTCGGGTGTATTAGCAGCAGGTGTTCACTTCTTAGTCGATGCCCACTTATTACCGCTGACCTCTATTTTCGTTGAGCCTGCAAAAATTCTCTTCTTAAATAATGCGATCAACCACGGTATTTTCTCACCACTCGGTATTCAGCAAGCAGCCGAAACCGGTCAGTCTATTTTCTTCTTAATTGAATCTAACCCAGGCCCTGGTTTAGGTATTCTTTTGGCTTATATGTTTTTTGGAAAAGGTACGGCAAAACAAACTGCCGGTGGCGCCTCGATCATCCACTTCTTCGGTGGTATCCATGAAATCTATTTCCCATACATTTTAATGAATCCTCGTTTAATTCTCGCCGCCATTGCGGGTGGAATGACGGGCGTATTTGTTCTCACTCTCTTTGATGCAGGTATCGTTTCTCCTGCTTCTCCTGGCTCTATCTTCGCTATTTTATTAATGGCACCGAAAAGCTCAATGCTAGGCGTTCTGTGTTCTATCTTTGCCGCCACGGCCGTGTCATTTACCGTCGCAGCATTACTAATGAAATCACAACGCACAACGGAAGAAGATGGTGATGAAACTGCCTTAGATAAAGCCACTGCTGATATGCAAAGCATGAAAGCTTCAGCCAAAGGTGAAAGTGCAGCAGTCAACCAAAACAACAAAATTGATATGGCAAATGTTCGTAGCATTATTGTCGCTTGTGATGCTGGTATGGGATCAAGTGCAATGGGTGCCAGCCTGTTACGCAAAAAAATTCAACAAGCGGGCTTAGACATTCAAGTGACCAACCTTGCCATTAATAGTTTACAAGAAGGAGTTGATATCGTGATCACTCATAAAGATTTAACAGAACGTGCTCGTAAACATGTACCTAATGCATTCCACATTTCATTGGTTAACTTCTTAGATAGCGAAATGTACAACCAATTAGTGACCAAGCTATTAGCTGAGCAACGTCCAGAAGCTGCCAACGATAATCAAGCGATGAAAGTATCTATACTTGCAGCAAATGACGAGAGTTTTGAAGAACAAGCACCTTCTGTGTTTAATATTGAACGTAAAAATATTCATTTAAGTTTATCTGCAAGTAATAAAGAAGAAGCTATCCGTTTCGCTGGCAACCAGTTAGTTGAACTTGGCTATGCTGAACCTGAATATGTCGATGCCATGTTTGAGCGTGAAAAGCTAGTACCAACTTATCTTGGTGAATCTATTGCCGTACCTCACGGTACCGTTGAAGCGAAAGACCGTGTTATCAAAACCGGTATCGTCATCTGCCAATACCCTGGTGGTGTGCAATTTGGTGAAGACGAAGATGAAATAGCCAAACTTGTTATCGGCATAGCAGCTAAAAATGACGAACACATTCAAGTAATCACTACGATAACCAATGCGTTAGATGACCCTGATGCCATTGAAAGATTAACGACGACAACTGATGTCGAAGAAGTATTGGAAATCTTACAAGGTAATCAAGCAGCATAACTCTGTATGATTCGAGGTCAGCGTGCCCTTATGCATCTGGCCTCACCCTAACAAGCTTTATTTTTATCGTAGGAATTTATTATGAAAAATGCAGTTCACTTTGGTGCTGGTAATATTGGTCGAGGATTCATAGGAAAGCTTTTAGCAGACGCAGATGTTCAAGTGACTTTTGCTGATGTCAATGCACCGCTTGTCGACCAAATCAGTCATAAACAAGAATATAAAGTTAAAGTCGTAGGTTCGAAATGCCAAATCGATACCGTTAATCATGTTACTGCCGTTAATTCAGCTAGTGATGATGTTATTGAACGTATCATTCACACTGACCTTGTTACGACTGCTGTTGGCCCTAATGTACTTGATATTATTGCCAAAACTATCGCAACAGGTATCACTAAACGCTTTGAAGCAGGTAATCTAAAACCTTTAAATATCATCGCTTGTGAAAATATGATTAGAGGCACAACCCATCTAAAAGGTGAAGTCTATAAATATCTGTCCCCTGATCTGCATACTCAAGCTGATACCTTAATTGGATTTGTCGACTCTGCCGTTGATCGAATTGTACCACCAGCAGAAGCGGCAAATGATGACCCACTTGAAGTTACGGTAGAAAGCTTTAGCGAATGGATTGTCGATGAAAGCCAATTTAAAGGCGAAATTCCTGATATCGCAGGAATGGAAAAAACCAATAACTTAATGGCTTTTGTGGAACGTAAGTTATTCACACTCAACACTGGCCATTGTATCACCGCGTATTTAGGGTGCTTAAAAGGCCATCGAACTATCCGTGAAGCTATTGAAGACCCTGAGATTTACTTTGATGTAAAACAAGCGATGCATGAAAGTGGTGAAGTATTAATTCAACGCTACCAGTTTGATCGTGAAATGCATGGGGCTTATATCCAAAAAATATTAGACCGTTTTGCTAACCCTTACCTTGTTGACGAAGTTGACCGTGTAGGCCGACAACCTATTCGTAAATTAAGCGAAAATGATCGCTTAATAAAACCACTACTTGGCACCATCGAATATGGGACAGAAAACACAACTTTATTGAAAGGAATTGCAGCGGCTTGTAAATATCGTAATGATAACGACCCTCAGGCAATTGAATTACAAAAATCTATTCAAGATCAAGGTATTAAAAAAACATTAGCGCATTATACCGGGCTAAATGAAAACAGTATCGAAGTACAAAAAATCGAAAGTCTTTACTTACAACTTTAATTCTAATCATCACGGGGGCTTCTCTGCCCCCCTTAATTTAGATGGTCTAATGAGCGAAAAATTAAACGAAACAGAAATATTGGAACGATTAAACCAAGCACCTACGGTGAGAGGCTTCTTTATCCAAACCGTAGAAATACTGGATGAGTCTATCGATGCTCTCATCAAACGTATTTTTCGTAAGGATAATTTTGCCGTGCAATCCGTTGTCGGGCCTTTATTACAAGATTCTGGCCCTCTAGGCGATCTCGCGGTTCGTTTAAAACTATTGTTTGGTTTAGGTGTATTGCCCGATGCTATTTATCACGATATTGAAGATCTCATTATTTTGCGCAATAAACTCAATAATGACGGTTCTGAATATGAATTTACCGACCCATTGATCATCAATAGTATTAAGTCACTTAACCTCATAGAAAAAATGACAATGGTACCTTTAAATATTACCGAACCCGATGGTGATATCGACCTAAGTTTTTATCGCATGCAACTACAACGTCAGCAGCAAGTGATCAAATCCGGCCTATCACTAGCCATTGTCGATATTTGTAGTGAATTAACAAAAGACAGCCCATTCTAAAAGCATTTCTCGAATCGATTATACTTGTGTGACTATATCGTATTAAATCGAGCCAAGAGCACCAATACAGTTCGACTAATTTCAATCAATTCAAAAAACACTTCAGGCGACCACTCAAATTTTCTGAATGAACACCAATTGATAGGGAGTTTAAGTGGAGTTAGAGATTTATTTTGGTTTTAACTCAAATCACAAAAGCGATGTTTGAAAATACAAACATCGCTTTTTTATTATCTGAGGTTACTTGAGTATATATAATGAATTATTACAACTCATCACCATAAATATCAAAATTAAAGTATTGATCGGCGATCTTATCGTAGGTTCCGTTAGAACGGATCTCGGCAATCGCTTTATTAAAGGCTTCTGCTAATGCCTTATCTTGCTTACGTAGTGCCAAAGCGGTGCCCTCACCTACATATGCTTTATCTGTTACTGGCTCTCCGGCTAATTCAAACCCTTTACCAAGTGGCTTATCAAGGAAGGCTAATTGCAGTTGGTCAGCATTACTGAACGCCACATCCAAACGACCATTGTCCAAATCAAGATACACTTCATCTTGGCCTTTATAACGTTTGATATTAGCCACATCACCAAACTTCTCGGTTACGTAGTTATCATGAATAGTGCCTAGTTGAACACCAATATTTTTACCGGTAAGCCCGGCTTTATCCATATTGTATCCGGCATCGATTTTGGCCACAAAGCGTGCTGGTGTTTGGTAGTATTTGTTGGTAAATAAAACGCGCTTTTTACGTTCTTCAGTAATGCGCATTGACGCCATGATCACATCAGCTTTTCTTGCAAGTAGCGCAGGAATTAAGCCATCCCAATCTTGAGAAATCCACACGCACTTAAAATTAGCTTCTTTACACAGAGCCTCGGCAATTTCAATATCAAAACCGGTAGGTTCACCATCTTCATTTTTATAGTTAAAAGGTGGGTAGGTAAAATCCGAGGCAAGACGTACCACTTTTTTGTCTGCAGCATGAACCGTTCCGACTATCATTGCGCAGCATACTGCCGCAAGCGTTATTAACTTTTTCATCATAAATCCTTTTATTTATATACCCAAATGACTTAAGTATATTCTTTTAGTACTTGTAGTGTTTTATTCATACTGCTGGCGGAGCCAATTGAAATTCTAACGCATCCTTTCACCGTTGACTCATTAGCAGGACTACGTGCCACAATCCCCTTATTAAGAAGATACTCGTAAAAATTATTACTGCCTTTAAAACGAATGAGAACAAAATTGGTACACGATGGATAGACTTTATCCACGATTGAAAGTTGACTGACTTCATAGCTAAACCAATCTCGTATCTCAATTAAGCTATCCGTTTGTGCCTTCATCTGTATTAAACCAGCTGAATCTAGTGCTTTTAGTGCAATCTCCGCACTCGGATCGGCAATAGGATATGGCGCAACTAAGCGCGCGACATAACTCATCACGCTTTGATCGGCAATTAAAAAACCCACACGAATGGCAGCTAAACCAAATGCTTTTGATAAAGTGCGAACAACGATTAAATGCGGGTATTGCGCCATTAGATGCAACACACTGGTCTGTGGTGCAAACTCAATATAAGCTTCATCCACCACAACCAGGGACTGATCTTTTGTACTCTCAAGTAAAGCCAACAAGTCTTGCGAATATAAAGTATTACCCGTTGGATTATTCGGTGAACATAAAAACACAATACTGGTATTTTCAAGCTCAGCTTCAATTTGAGGTAAGTTGAGTTGGAATTCAGCCGTCAATGGTACGACTGCCGTTTTCACACCCATTGAATCCGCACAGAATTCATACATGCCATAGGTTGGCGGACAAACCAGAATTTGATCATTACCTGGCTGACAGAAAGCTCGTACTAATAAATCAATTGCTTCATCTGCACCACGTACTGCCATAATTTCAACATTCGCATTAAGTCGACCATCTTCATTTTTACTGTCTAGTTGAAATTGTTCACAGTAATCACGGTAAGCTGCTGCGATATCAAACGGTAAAAAGTCTGGGTAACGATTATAATGGCTATTTACACCCTGTTTCTCATCACCATACTGACAACATGTTTCTAATTCATTGGCATTCAGCCACAGGTGATCTTGTTTATTAGTCATGCCACGCGCAATACGTCTTGCCGATTGATAAGGTATGAGTTTTTTTACCGACTCTGGAACCAACTTATCTGCTAATGATGTCATACGTCTCTCTCGCCATGCATAATAAAAACAAAAATCACAATAAATTTAACTTTAAATTCTAAATTTGAGCATAAATAATCAATTAAAGTTATATCTTGATTCTATACAAACAAGGCTTGCAATAAGAAACGAAAAGTAAGCATACTAGCCATGATAAAAAATCATACCTAGTTTCAATACTTGAGAGTGTTTGATTTTATTACGATTGATCAACAAGGAACGATCATGCCAACTCGACTACCTTCGACTAAAGCACTATACGCATTTGTAGTAACCGCTGAAGAACTCAACTTCACCTCAGCAGCAAATCGACTTAACCTCACACAAGGTGCAGTTAGCCGACAAATCTCATCGTTAGAGCAACAATTGGATGTCGCCTTGTTTCATCGACACGCACGAGGCTTATCACTTACATCCAAAGGTGCAGAGTTTCTGCCGTTGGTTGAACATACGCTTAACCACTTACAACGTTCAATCGAGCATATCGCTCATGACAAACGTAAAATAAAGCTCAAAGTCCCAAGTTGCATTACTTCATGGCTATTACCCAAACTAATGAACTTTCAGCAGCAGAACCCCGAGATCGATGTTGAACTCACCTCGACTATTAAACACAGTGTCAACTTTGCGAGCGAACCTTTCGATGCAGCAATTGGCTATGGCGATCTCGACACTTTTACTCAACAAGACCAACAACTGCATTACCATTTATTATTTGAAGAGATCTTGACCCCTGTTTGTGCTCCAACCTTGTTAGGTGAGCATCTATCACTACAAGTAAACCTACTAAAACAACAAACATGGTTACACGCCACACCAGAAAAATCGGATTGGAAGTTATGGTTAAACGCATGGGCAGCCGAACAAAAGCAACCCGAGTGGACAGCATTGGAAGGAAAAAAGAATCAACATTTTGCTACATTAGACCTTTCAGTTAATGCTGCAATGCAAGGCTTTGGAATCGCGATTGGTGATACAATGCTTGCTCAAGCTGACATAGAGCTGGGTAGGCTTATCGCACCTTGTCAGCTCAACGTTCGATCAGGAAAAGGCTATTACTTTATACGCCCGAAATCGCAAATAAATAACAATATCGAGTGTTTAATGGATGAATTATTAAAATAGCTTACCGTCTAAAAAATAAAGTCGGAATGACCAAGATTATCCACCATCCCATCGAAAGCAAAGCAGTCGCTAAGATAAAGCCGGAGACATTCACCGAAAAATTGAAAGCAGCAAGCATCCATTGTTGATGGAATAGGTTGAAGTAAAAAGACAATACCCATAGCACAGCGACAACAATCAAAACCATCACCGAGCCTTTTAGTGCATTATTAAAATCCCCACGGCTAGGAATACAGTGAAAACAAATTAAGCAAGCAAGAAGTAGAGTTAATGCATGTTGGCGAGAAGATAAAGCACTATCAATAAAGGTGTCTATTACATAAGCACAGTAGTGCAAAGCGGCTGTGGAAACGGTATACACATTCGCGACATCAACGTTCAAAATAAAAGGTCGAATGGTTGGCATTACTAAGAAATGCTGCAATAGCACAATCACTGAAAATCCCGCTAGTAATGGTGCAATTGCAATAAAAAAGACCCCTATTGATTGGTAGAGTGAACGTTGATTCCAATTGTGATTGACATAACCAAGCCGGCCATCTTTCCCCATTTGAAACCAACTAATTTTATGGACCTTATGACCAAAGATTAACGCCACTAATGCATGTGATGCTTCATGAATTGGCGTTCCAACCATAGCAGACAGATAAAATAATCCTTTAGACAATGGGGTTTTGATCACTCTTTCCCCTAGTGATTTCATCAAAACTTGTTGTAAACCAATAACAAATACCACTACGGCCAAAAATACAGCTAGACCAATCATATCCTTTCACTTTCTAAATAGTAAAACGTCATTCTATCGTAGAATTTTGGCTAAGTAACCTTACTACGGCAACCACATTGATCCGACTTAACAATATAAATTATTCGCATGCATCAATTAGTTATGATGTTAATAAGCATAAAAAATGGTGTGTTGACTATACCAACACACCATTGTTACTTTTCAATTCTAAATGATTCAATCACTAATCATCATCAACAAACACATGCCCTTCTAGAGAATAAGGATCATTTTGATGCTCTTTCATTTGCATCGAATGGCCGCGTATTTTTTTCAACGTTTTCTCTAATTGACTTGCTTGTTGGTAATCTCCTTCGGCATACGCAATGTAGATTTGATGTTCGAGATCTTCAATACGATCTTGGTCTGTCATAACATCCTCCTGCTAACTATTTGATTTTAAGTAACACTATTAAATCAGAGCTAATTAGCTTTCCATCAAAGTGTAGACCATTATGAAAAATGCATTAAATGTAGTTCTCAACACTAGCAACAATGGCATGATCATGTTAAAAACCTGCTAAAAATTAAGGTTACATAATATTTTACCAAAAAAGCATGTTACAATTTGAAACATTTATAGCGATGTAAAATATCCTATGCAGCATAAACAATTAATTATTACAAATAAATCAATGACTCAAATAAAGCTTCGCTACTAGGGTGACAATAATCAATGCCACATACCATACTCACTCCAAAGGCAGTTAAAAAACTACTGATAACTTTTCTTGCTCCTTTACCTATCGTTGCGTTCATTTGCTATGTAAGTAATTCCTCCTCATTAAAGCAACACTTACAAACCATTAGCCAATCTTATGTTCACCAAATTGAAGAAATTGTTGATGAACTAAGAGATGAAAACTACCAAGCCTTGTATGACGCAACAACCTGCCGACAAATTCAAAAAGATTTATTATTTGAAGCTTTTTTAAGAGAAATGCTGATTGTTGAAGAAGGCAGAGTCACCTGCTCGTCAAAAAGATCGGAAGATGAAATTTTTCAAATAAAACATAAATTCTCTGAATCTAAGCTTAATACTGGAGAGTATTTATTTGATATTTCATATGAAGATGGCCCGGTTCGTAGTTTATTAATTATTGATCAAGATAAAAATAATCTGCATCGTTCAGCTATTTCAATTGTCGATCAGAGCTATATCGATGTTCGATTAGGACTAAAAGATGATGATCGAATCGCACAATCTGTTATGACCGTTTCTGGTAACACTTATCCATCAAATACACATTTAAAACCAAGCCAGTTTCTTACGATGGAACAATCAAAACATTTAAATATCCAAGTTACCATTGAGCCGAGTAACAAGTTAATAAATGAGCTATATACCAACACCCTATTAGTCACCATTCCTATTTCATTGTTTTTGTCCATATTCTGGCACCTATTCAGCTATTGGTATCAAACCAGAGGTTCACTAGCCGAAAAGATAAAAAAAGCATTAATCAATAATGAGTTTTTCCTTGTTTACCAACCCCTTGTTGATAGCTCCACTTCTAAAATAAAAGGGGTAGAGGCATTGATTCGTTGGAGTCACCCTCGGTCTGGCTTTATTGGACCTGATGTGTTTATTCCCGTTGCTGAGCAACATGGGCTTATTAATAATATTACTGATTTTGTATTCGAACGCACTCTGGTAGATTGGAAAACACATACCACCAACAATTTACATATCAGTATCAATGTTCCACCTAGCTACCTGTCTCAAAACTCATGTCTAGAAAAGTTAACATTACTTGCCAGCCGCTATAAAGAGCAAGGGCTTAAATTAGGTATTGAAATAACTGAGCGACAATTGCTTGATAAGTCTGACCGGGCAATACTCACTGACATAAAAAAACTGGGAATAGATGTATCTATTGATGATTTTGGTACAGGTTATACTTCTTTATCCGTGTTAGAAGATACCGAGTTTGATTACCTAAAAATTGATCGCTGTTTTATCAACACTATAGGTATAAAGTCGATTAATTCTCCAGTTTTAAACAGCATCATTAACCTTGCCAATAACATGAATGTGTTAATGGTTGCTGAAGGTGTCGAAACCAAAGAACAAGCGGATTACCTAAAAGATCATGGTGTTCAACTATTACAAGGCTATTTTTTCTATAAGCCGATGTCATTTGAAGAGATAGCCACACTCCTAGAAAATAATTAATGAATTATAGGAATAGGTCTAATTCCTTCCTTTTACTAATCGATGCAAAAGTTCAATGATATAGTCACGACACTGATTTGAATTGAACGCAAACAAGGAAGGTAGATGGAACTGTCATTAGAAATCATGGCATTACTTGTCGGTGTAGCGGCATTAGCCGGTTTTATTGATGCAATGGCAGGTGGTGGTGGCTTATTGACCGTACCAGCATTGCTCGCGGCGGGTATTCCTCCCGCTCAAGCTTTAGCCACCAATAAACTGCAAAGCTCATTTGGTAGTTTCTCCGCCAGTTTATATTTTATTCGTAGCGGTACCGTAAAACTACAAACCATGTGGCTACCGATTGCTTGTACATTTATCGGATCCGCACTCGGCGCAGAAGCTGTCCAAGTGATTAAACCCGATCTATTAATGAGCATTATTCCTATCGTGCTAATTGCCATCTCAGGTTACTTTCTATTCTCTAAATCCGTAACACCACACCCCGATGATAAACCTAAACTTTCTGAGGCAGCATTCGCGCTAATCATCGGGACTAGTGTCGGCTTCTATGATGGATTTTTAGGACCAGGCACTGGCTCTATATTTGCCGTGTGTTTCGTGGCAATTGGTCGCTATAGCCTAGTCGCCGCCACTGCCCGTACTAAAATTCTTAATTTCACTTCTAATATTGCTGCTTTATCGTTTTTCATTATGGCCGGATTACCTATTTGGGAATTGGGGCTAACAATGGCAGTGGGTAATTTTCTTGGTGCACGTTTAGGAGCAAAAGTGGTACTTGGTAATGGACAAAAAATTATTCGTCCATTGGTCATTATTATGTCAATGACCATGGCACTTAAGCTTCTGTGGGAACAGCATCAGCAATGGCTGTTATCAATGCTTTAACTCGCTCATTACGATAAGTATTTGGCCTGCAACATAAGTGTACCGGGCGAAATAGCGGTTTTAGAACATCAAAACTAAAGCAATATTTCGTCTCAATCTTTAATGCTTTGACTATTGATAGTGGCACCAAAGCTGGCGCGACACCACCTAATGCTAGTTGCGCCGCTGCAGTATAGGAATCCATCTCCATCAATGCCGAAATACCGAGTTGAGATAACACGTCAAATTGGTAACGGTTCGCAGGGTTCGATAAATCATTAGTGATGATTTGTTGTGGCAAGGCTTGTAGGGGTTGTCGGCTAACCAACACAAAGGGCTCATCGCACAAGCGCAGTACCTCAAGGCCATGCTTCGAGGGAATTTCACCGGCACAAAAACCGATGGTCGCTTTACCCGACTGGACTCGTTCGACAATTCTTGGAGTATGGTGGGTACTGATGTGTATCGATGAGTCCTGCTCAAAATATCTTCCCATCATGCTAGATAAGTATCCAGCCACCAAGGTCTCTGAACAATCTAAATAAATGACTGTGTCATCATTTAAAGTATGTTGCTCATAGATTCGGCCTTGCAACTCATGGAAAGTGGGTTTGACACTGGCAATCAATTCTTTTGCCGCAGGTGTTAAACGTACATGCCGTCCATCTGGCACAATCAGCTTCTTACCTAACTTCTTTTCTAGCAAAGCGATGCGCTTACTCACCGCCGACTGGCTAATATACAGCTGACTACCAACTCGACTCATGGTTTTTTCATGACTCAAAACCAACAGGGTTTCAATACCTTCAAGTAACATAAAAATTAATGCTTATTGGGAATAGATAAGAAAATAATAACTCAATAAATGATGATCTACGATATCAATCTAAGTCAAAACACGATCAGAATAAATCCTACCGAGTTGATTCAAAAAATCAGAATTCAAGACTGGATGGCCTTTCACGGAAACAGACAATACGATATCAACCGCAGGTAATGGTGGCATATTCGGTAATACTTTGACGTTACCGCCAATACTTAATTTTCCCATTGCACCTATAGCTAAGCCACTTTGAACTAATCCTCGCTGCGCAGAAGCAGTATTGCAGCATGCAAGTAACTGGTAACTGATACCTCGTTTGGTTAAGCCATCAATTGCAGCAGCGTGGTATTTACAATCACTTTGGAATAAAGCTAAAGGAAGGGGTTCAGCTAAATTTAATTGATAACCGTGAGCGGCAATCCAAACACCTTGATCGGAAGTTAACCAATACCCTTCTTCTGTATTGGGTTGCCTAGTTAAAATTGCGGCGTCAAGTTTTCCATCATCAAGCCATTGCCTTAACGTCACACTGGGTTCACTATAGATATGCACTGAACACTTAGGCTCGGCTGCATAAATAGCGGCCATAAATGCAGGTAATACGGTGTCGTTATAATCTTCTGGACAACCAAGCATTAGCGAACGTTTACCTTTATTTGATTTCAACTGCTGTAACGCTTGATCGTGCATTGTTACTAATTGCTTAGCATGATTACTCAAACTGAGGCCAACTTCTGTCAAGACTAAATTCCGCCCTTCCTTAATAAATAGGCTCGAACCAGTTTCTTCTTCTAGTTTTCTCATTTGTGCACTCAAAGCAGATTGAGTACGATTAATTTGTTTCGCCGCACGTGTAAAACTGCCCGTTTCGACAAAGGCCAATAAGCTGCGAAGTGCGTCAATATCCATTTGATCTACCTAATTAATCCATCAATATTTTTAATATCTGCTATCAAAACTATCCGTTCGTTATCAAAGAAGCAATCATTTACAGTAAATCCACATAAGGACATATACCCAAGTAACTTCAAGGTGCAGAATTCACTTGCATATAACCATAAAAAAGGAACAAATATGCAGATTTATATCGGTAACCAAAATTACTCCAGTTGGTCACTACGCGGCTGGCTTATCTTCGCTCAATATAATCTTGAAGTAGAAGTAATAAAATTACCTCTCTTTAAGCCAGAGTTTTATCAAACCCTCAAAGCAATCACCCCGACCACTAAAGTCCCAACCTTAGTAGATAGCAACATCACCGTTTGGGATTCTCTGGCGATTTTAGAATATATCAATGAATGCTATCTCAATGGACAAGCATGGCCAAATGATCCTAGTCATAGAGCAAAAGCACGCGCACTTGCTTGTGAAATGCACTCGGGTTTTACTGCGTTACGCAATGAAATGCCAATGAACTGCCGAGCAACAAGACGAATAAAATTATCAGAAACCGCACGCCATGAAATAGAAAGAATAGACCAAATGTGGTCACAACAAATGAGCGAATTTCCTGAAGAATGGTTATTTGGAGAATGGTCTATCACCGATGCAATGTATGCACCTATCGCACTGCGTTTCCAAACTTACCAAATCTCTCTTTCTGATCTGGCGAGCCAATATCAGAAAAAAGTCATCAATAGCCCAGCGATACAACGTTGGTTAAATGAAGCCAGTTTAGAAACCGACATCGTACAAGAAGATGAAGCCGGAGATGAAGTTTAATCCAATCTAACTTTGAAATCACTTGGGTATAGATAAAATCATGCTTTTTTAATTACTCTAGTAAAAAAGTATGATTTTATATCTATCTTTAAATGAAAAACCGAGTGAACGTTAGTAAAATAAGAACTAAAGTTTAATATAAAAAAGACAATTAGCACTTTAGTTTTACAATACACTATAAAATAAAAACTTTAGTTTATTTTTAATAAAAAATAGCAAAAAACATATCCCCCTGATAATTGATAATCACGGCATTTATTCTATACATAATGAGTAATTAATTATTATGAAGGAAAAATGATGAAAAACATGGATGTCATGCTACTCTCCACTAGCTGTATTCAGAGTCAATTAATGAAAGAATTATTATCTGAATCGTTAGGGCCATCAGTCAGCCTGGTTAATCAACAAACCTTGACTTATCATGACTGGAACCGACCTGCACTCATCTTAGTCGATCTCGCCAACTTACCCGATTCAAGCCAACCGTGGGAAGAGTATCTACGTAGCATGAAAGACCATATCAGCACCGTTCTTCTTAATACCCAAGAAAGTATTTCTGCTCAAAAATTGTTACAGTGGCCGAATGTATACGGCTACTTTTCTCATTATGAAGACCAAGAAACACTCATTAAAGGCTTGGCAAAAGTATTAGAAGGTGAATACTGGATCCCACATTCTATGTTAATCGAAATGTTACTTTATCTTCAGTCGATAAAACCAATAACAACGACTTCAATTGAGCTAACAAGCCGAGAAATTGATGTTCTCAATTTATTATCTAATAACAAAAGTAACACCGAAATAGCGAATGAACTCTTTGTAAGTGAACACACAATAAAATCTCATTTATATAAAGCATTTAAAAAAATCAATGTAAAAAACCGAATGCAAGCCAAAAGGTGGGCACGTTGCAACCTTCCTTTATATGAAAATTAAATAAATATTAATAGAGTTTTCTTTATTTAATAGATAAGAAAAATGTTGCAAATTTATATAACATAAAAATGGTTAAAAAGTAGGGCAAGAAAATTTTAACGAAACTCTACCGCGAGTGGTTCCAACTGAACAAACATCCCATCAACAGAATTTTTATCATCAATATAAACCATTTGCGATTTATATTGGTCGCTATAGAAGTTAAGCTCATATTGCCCTTTAGGGATCATATCAACTTCAAACTCGCCTGCTGTACCAGTATAAAATGGAAAACTTCGACTACCATCTTCAGAGACAAACTCACCGACAACATCGACAAGTGGCTCACCATGAACTTTTAACTGGCCAGTGACGAGCAACCCTTTAATCATCTCTAAATTAACACTTGAACCTCTGCGTAAACCTCCTTGTACAACGAATTCGGAAAACTCTAACTCTTGGTCAAATGCTAACTCTCGGGTATTCACTTCGATTAAGCGCTCTCGACGATTACTCACTTCTGTAATTAAAGATGTCGAACCACCTTGTTCTTTCGGCACAATAGCAACACGGCCATAATCATTTTTCACTAAACGGTAATCATCACTCTCATCTTCTAGGCTCACAATGGTAAATCCAGAACTGACTGGCGATGTCCAAACAATGTCTGTTCCAGAAAAAGCCACTCCAGTTTCCAACCCGACACTACCCACTCTCGTCCGATTCTCTGCATCAATTTCATTGGTAGAACTGAGACGAATATTTCCGTTTAAGTAGTCACCATATTTTTTATAATAAAGGTCAGCGCCATCATATTCATGATCGCGAAAATTCGCCGTACCTCGCCAACTTTGGTCAATACCATAGCGATAGAAAGACAAGGCATTTTCACTGTGCTCTTTATTTGAATCATAACGAGATGACACGCTAAAACGCTGATTAAATAAGCTGATTGGTATATTCGCGGAAATGGTAAAACTCTCTTCACTATCACCATAGGTCTCTTTCCAGCGCAGATTTACCCCTAGAGTCAAGTAGTCCCATAAACGATAACTAGTATTCAAAGCTAGAGAGTTTTCAACGTTCTCATTATCATCAAAACGTGAATAGCCATTAAAAGACATGTAACCATTAGTGATTGGGAGATTTAACCCCGTACTAAAGCGGATATATTGCTGAGTTTGATAGCCAATAATTGGTTCTTGGTAACTATACTCATAACTGATATTGGTATTATTCAACGCACCCCAAGCCGTTTCAGGTAAATAATAGCTCACTTTTCCCTTATAAAGATCACTTTCCTCGGTTTGCTTTAGTCCTGTTTCTAAGGTCAGAAAGTCATCCCACACGGCGAAGTTATGCAGCAAGTTATAATCTTGCACATCTTGCTGCCATTCCACTTTAGGAGAAATTGTCCACCAATCGGTCAAGCCATATGACAATACCATCTGCGCGGCTGGTACTTCATCATTAAGTTCCTTGATCCCTTCAGCGTTGTAACTCTGTACATAACCTGCTGTCCATTGGGTTTCCAGCGTTCCTCCTAGTAAAATCTCAGGAACATTAACTAAGTTATAAAACTGCACCACTTCTGATCCACCTTGGTCGATATAACTCACTTCAACTTCATTTACCCCATTATCAATAGGTAGATCACGCAGATTATATTGACCTGGTGCGAGACGAATGCGACGAAAATCTTCACCGTTAATTCGAATGGTGACAATGGAGGTTGACTCTAAAACAATCGGAACAGAGTTAGGCCGGTAGTAGTCACGTAAATATTGCGGTTGGTAAGAATAGGAAAGTCCGAAGATATCACCTGGGTTGAGCTGCTGAATTTGAGTATCAGAATAATAATCTCCCACTTGAAGAAAACCGTAGTTATTCGGCAAGTCATACATTAACCGAGAAGCATCACGCTGAACTTTCACTTCCTCATTGATACTGTTACGAGAAAATGTATGACCGTCTTCAAAGGTTAAAGGACCTATGGCAATACCAGTTCGTAATGCTAAGCTGTCGGAATATTGCGATGTATCATCAAGATTATGAGTATGGGAATAATAAAGATTAAACACCCCACTAACAGGACTAGGTTCGATTCTACGAACGTGTTTTGCATACTCTTTTTTAGACGAATAGCCACCAAACGGAATATCGATTTCTTCAAGTTGTTCTGCAGGAATATCAATCGTAATAATTAACATATCCTCATCGAAATTGGCACTCCATCCTAGCTTTTGCATGTCACTAGAGACAATTCGCGCATCCATAAACTCTTTAACTAACTTGGTTTTAATACTGTCTAGCACGATAGGAGACACTTTATCGACAAACTCACCACTATCGAGTTGCCAATCAGAAATATTCTCATTAGATAAATAAGCGGTAATTTGTACTCGTTTGGTCGGTAGATCAACATCAATCGGCATTGGAATTCTTTCTTCAGCCCACGCGGTTAGTGGCCCTCCAAATGCAAACATTAGCGTGATAACTGACCAAAGTTTCATTAGTCAAATTCAAGAATATCAATTGAATTCACTTGGCTTGGGGCAATACCTGGCTTGATCGGCAGCACCAGGTTAGATTTGGCTAACATATTAATTGTTGGCAGTGTCTCTTTGTAAGTCACTTCCCCACTTGAACCTTGATTAAACACTAAACCCCAGTTACTTAGCACTGTATGCTTATTACCTAAGTTTTGAATAGATACTTTGCCAGCATCCATCGTAGCAACAATGTTATGCTCAGCTTTTTCTGGTGTGACATACACGGAAGTGACAAATCGATAATTAAATTTCATTCCTTCTTGTTCACCCACGATAATGGGCTCAAAAATCACCCGATAAGATCGTTCGTTTTGTAATGCTTTTTTCCCTAAATACATTACTTTAATTCTTTTTGCTTGTTGTGGGTTTAATATGATTTTACTTGGGAAAATACGCAGTTCTTTCGTTTCTTCATTCACCTCATTACCGGTTGAATCCATCGTTCTGTAATATGTTTTAACTAAGTAGGTTTGCTGCTCACCAGATTTATTTTCAATGGTATAACTAGATACTGGTTTCTTTATATCTATATCCATTGAAAGCGGCGTGATCATGACATTAGCTAAAGCTGATATGGAAAATAGCGAAGTAATAATAAAAAGTATTATTTTAAACATAGTGCAACCTTAAATAATAAAGAGGAGGAAGCCCCCCTCTTTTTATTTTATAAAACTATAGAGCGACAAGAGAAAAGGTAATAGTTTCTGTGTAGTGGCCACTACCTGCATTATCAAACGCACCTGCAGCAGTTTCTAAAGTAAGTTTAAATTGTTGTTCCCCAGGCTCATAGTCTGAAGTAAACACTCCATTCATATTCGCACCACCGGTATAAGTAAATGATGCATTGCTAACTTGAAGTTTCGGTCCATTCTTAACCGATGGAGTTAGTGTATAAGGGATCGTATCACCGCCATCACTATTAAATAAACCACCTTGAGCTAAGCTAACATCGATGTTATAACCATCATTAGAGTTACACTTTACCGCCCCACTGATACTTTGAGGGTTTTTATCAGTAATATTATTCAGCTCTAGTATTTTATTATGTCCAGAACTTAATTCTGCAATTTCACCAAGAGATGTGTCCGCATCACCGGTTGCCAGTAAACCAATATTACAAACTAATGGCACCGCATGAGTAAGGGTCACTGACGCAGTTTCATTACCGTCGGCCAATGCATTAGATGACGCTGCAGCTAAGCTGAGCATCGCAACTGTTATTGCTGTTTTTTTCATAATAATTCCTTTTACCGTTCAACGGATGTTTTCATTAAAATTGACGTGACATTGACAATCACTCATTTAATTTAGTCGAACAAATAAAAAAGCAAGTATGAAATAAAAGGGAATAAACCATGAGATATTTATTAAACATTCACTCCATTATTCATTGGTAATAAAAAACCAATAAAACATGAAAAGTAATATTTTATAACTAATTAATAGTGAATTAAGGTATGGGATTTTTATGAATTAGTATCATGGGATAAGAAATGAAAAGGCCAAGAACCTTATTCAATTCTTGGCCTTAAATTTGACATGAAATTAGATCTAAAGTTTATTTACAGTCCGCTTTAATTACTGCCACTAAACGATCGACTGCTACAACTAACTCCTCCGTCGTCGCATTGGTAAAGTTCAAGCGAAGTGCTGGCGTCACCTTCTCACCTTGCTTGTAAAATACAGAACTAGGAACCACAGCGACTTTATTTTTCAAAGCCGCTTTTGCCAAAGTAAAGTCATCGCACTCTGGTAAGGTTAACCAAATAAACATACCACCTTCTACTGGATGAAAGTGACAACCTTGGGGCAATTTAGCGGTCAGTTGATCAGCCAAACATTGGTAACGCTCTTGATAAATATCCCGCAACGTTTCTAAGTGCGTAGGAAAGTCTTGATGATTTAACAAATCAAGCAATACCGCTTGCATTGGAATACTTGAATGCAAATCAGCGCATTGCTTTACTTTCACAAGCGGTGCAATCCACTCAGCTTTACCGGTTACAACGCCCATACGCATGCCTGGTGCAGCAATTTTTGAATAAGAACGCAGTACTAATGCACTTTCTGGGCAGAAGCTAGACACAAGTGGCAACATCTCTCCCATAAAACGCAGTTCACGATATGGCACATCTTCCACTAACGTCACATCATATTGTTGACACAATTTCGCTACTTTTTGACGAACTTCCAAACTCCACGACACACCAGTCGGGTTATGAAAATCAGGCACGGCATAAAACAATTTTGGCGCTTGTTCAGCAAAACACGCTTCTAACTCGGCAAGGTTTGGGCCATCTGCTTGTTGTGACACACTAATCACATTGGCTTGTGCTAAACCAAATACTTGCAATGCACCTAGATAGCTTGGCGCTTCCATTACCACTTTGTCATTTGAATTCACAAACGCACGCGCGATTAAATCCAGAGCTTGTTGAGAGCCCGTACAAACTAATGATTCATGATGTTCAGGAAGTAAAAACTGAGTACGAAAATAATCAAGCAATGGGCCATAACCAGCAGTTTGACCATATTGGAACAGCGCAGGTTTTTGCGGCAATGAAGTCAACGACTCATCCATTAAGGAAATCGGGAAAGTATTTCCGTCCGGTAATCCGCCAGCCAAAGAAATAACGCCTTCTGCTTGAGCGTCCATTAGAATTTCACGAATATAAGAAGGTTGGATTTGCTGTAATGCTTGAGTAAGTTCCATGTTCCAGCTCAGACTATTATTAGATTCGTCCATTGTACGCCTTCTTCACATCTCGGCAATATCATAAATACAAATTATCCGCTTCAGAATTAAATCTACTGCTTTACTGTCAGTACTCATTCCAGTCAATAGACAAGATACAAAAATGCCCAGTATTTCCACTGGGCATTGTAAAGAATGAGCGCTTAATTAACGTTTAAACTTCTCAGCTAGTAGGTTATCTAAACCAATACGGCCAGAACCTGAAACCAGTAGAGAAACCGCAATTGCTAATAACGCTAAACCAAACTCGTAGCCACCGTTGGCGAGGAATAAACCGTTACTAATATGCACTGACAAGATCGCCACCAGCATAGTAAACGCCACCACAAATGCTGATGGACGAGTCAGTAAACCAATCAATAAAAACAGGCCACCAAAGAACTCACCAGAACCGGCTAAGAATGCCATTAACACACCCGGCTCTAAGCCCAATGACGACATAAACTGACCAGTCCCTTCTAGGCCGCCGCCGCCAAACCAGCCGAATAATTTTTGCGAGCCATGCGCCATTAAGGTAATGCCAGTCGGTACACGTAAGATAAGTGGCGCGTAGCTTGCTGGAGATTGAAGTACTTTTTGAATAACTGACATGATGATTTCCTTTCGAATGATCTGACTAAAATAGTGGTAAAAAATAACCTTGTTAAACATATTGCTGTAATAAAAAATATTGTTGCGTTAGCAATCGAAGCTAGTGCCACAAATACGATTCCATTGATAAAGCGTGATGCTGGATCCCGCCTTTCAAGACAGAAAAGTCATCATTTATTTGGCTTGCCCCTAATGCCACCAGCAAAGGCAAATAATGCTCATGTGTTGGATGGGCGCGGAAAAAATCTTGTTGTAACTGAGGCGCGCTCATTAATGCTTTACCATCTCGGTTAGTCATTTGCTCACGCACCCATTGTTCAAACCTCACTACGTAATCAGCGGCTTGATTTGAATCTCTCACAATGTCGCCTAAGTTATGAGTAATCGAACCTGAACCGATAATCGCCACACCTTGCTCACGCAGTTGACTTAAGGTTTGCCCTAATCGATACACATCTTCACCGCTCGAGTATGAATTGATCGACACTTGAATCACCGGAATATCGGCCTTTGGCACTAGATGCATTAAAGGTACCCACGCGCCGTGATCTAAGCCCCGCTCAGCCTGCAACTGCACGTTAAAGCCGGCCTGCTCTAGCTGCTGTTCAATCTCAAGCGCTAAACTTGGATTGCCTGCCACCGGATATTGCAATTGGTATAACTCAGTTGGAAAGCCGCCAAAATCATGAATCGTTTGTGGTGCATTATCAGACGTCACGCCGGTATAGCCGTTGGTCATCCAATGCGCCGACACCACCACAATCGCTTTTACTGCGTTAAATTCGCTTTGGTGCTGATCTAGTAATTCACGGGCATGACTAGCTTCAATGGCAAACATTGGCGAACCATGTCCTACAAACATCACTGGTGCTAATTTCATAACCGCTCCTCATTACCTAGATTTGTTCACCGGAATCCATCGTGACTAACGCGCCTATTCGCTGCTCAGCTTGATTATGTTTCCGTTTCCGCTTCATTAATATGAAGTTTGCATCTATTGCGTTTTATTGACAATACGACTAATAATGAACGCATTGTTTAGATATTTTTAACAGTGGTAATAAAAAGGCCCAGCTCATGGATAAATTGAACGTAATGAATAGCTTTGTGTTCGTGGCAGAAAAAGGCTCTTACACCGCAGCTGCGCAGCATTTAGGCAGGACCAAAGCATTAATGAGTACCCATGTTTCTCAACTTGAAAATGCGTTAGAAGTTCGGCTCATCCACCGTTCCACCCGCGGGTTACAACTCACCGATGCCGGACGAGCCTATTACGAGCAAGCCAAACGAATTTTAGATGATATTTCGATGGTGGAAGTTGGGCTAAAAAGCGATCAACAACAAGTCGCGGGGCGATTACGCATCAGCGCACCGACCACTTTTGGCGAATGTGTTTTGATGCCTTTTGTGGCGCAATTTATTAAGCAACATCCGGATCTCAATATCGATGTAGTGCTCAATGATCGCTTTGTGGATTTGGTGTCGGAAGGCTACGATCTGGCGATTCGCATTGGCCACCTACAAGATTCTGATTTAATTGCGGTATCGGTTGGCCACATGACATTGAAAGTCTGCGCCTCACCTCAGTTTATTGCGCAATATGGCTTGCCTAATCATCCGCATCAATTATCGAACCTGCCAGCTGTATTTGATAGCAACTACAAAGGTCCCAAACTCAGACAATGCTTTAAACAAGGCGAAACTTTTAGCTTTCCGATCCAAGCGACCATTTCGGTCAATAATGCGCTTGCTTCAGCGACCTTAGCGGCCAATGCCAATCTGCTTACCATCAGCCCTGATTTTGCGGTGGATCCTTATATAAAGTCGGGAAAACTCAGTCAATTATTACCAGATTACGATTTCGGCGCTTACCCAGTTAACGTGGTATACAGCCATAGAAAATATCTACAACACAAGGTTAATGTGTTTAATCAAGCGCTCAAAGCCTACATGGCTCAATCATATCCGACACAAAGATCGTGAATCATAAAGCTCTTAAACCATAAACCTCGTGATACCGCATACCTTAAGTTAAAATGAGGTTTCAAGAAGAAGGAATATTCAACATGGACATGAGTGTGGGCCAAGTGGCGAAGCGTGCTGGGATTAGCGTGGCAACCTTACATTTTTATGAACAAAAAGGGCTTATCTACAGTAGCCGTAATGCAGGCAACCAGCGACGCTACCCAAGGCAAATTCTGCGCCGGATTGCCGTGATCAAAGCGGCGCAAAATGTTGGCCTGACTTTGCAAGAAATCGCAGACCAGCTTGCTTATTTACCCAAGCATCGCGCGCCGAAAAAAGACGAATGGGAAACCTTAGCCAACCATTGGCAGCAACAACTGACACAAAAGATCCAGCAATTGCAAACGCTGCAAACTCAACTCGGCAGTTGCATTAATTGCGGTTGTTTATCATTAGATAGCTGCGCGCTGTATAATCCAGAAGACAGCAAACCTGTGACTCAGGCGGGCGCAAAACTAAGTATCATCCCAACGACATCTGAATGAATATAAATACAAACACTTATGGCGAAAGCGAAAGTTAATCCAAACCACATCATCATTGCCCTGCCGTCACTGATCCATCGCATCGGTGGAGACCATAACGCGCAAGCCAAACAATTAGCGCATCACCTAGGTTGTGAATTAAAACGCATCCGCCGTTCACGCAATTGGCAAATCATTGGTGAAAGAGACAACCTGCAAACCTTTCAAAACACGCTTCAGCATGAATCGGAGCTAAAGTTCCAATACCTGATCAGCAAGCTGCAACAAGGCTTAGCTCAGCCAGATGACAAGCTTGATTCGAAAGCCGAGCAATTAGCCACCTTAATTAAGCAGCAACCAGATATCACGTTAAGTGAATTAATGGAAAAGACCCATTGCACGTTAGTCGAAGCCCGATTAGCTAGAGAAACGGTAGAAGGGTTTTAGTCAATGAACAAAATAAATAACGCCACCATCCATATTCGACACTATCAAGTCAGTGATGCCCAAATCTTACGTCAGTTGTTTTTCAACACCGTTAGGCTGGTTAACACCAAAGATTACACTCAAGCGCAAGTTACGGCATGGGCACCGAGTGATTATGACGAGCAAGTTTGGGCCCAGCATATGCAAACACTCAACCCCTTGGTTGCAGAGATAGATGGGAAGATTGTTGGTTATGCCGATTTGCAATCTGACGGGCTGATTGATCATTTCTTCTGCCATCATCAGTATCAAGGTTGTGGTGTGGGAAAAGCACTGATGCAATCTATTTTAGAGCTTGCTAAGCAACGAAATATCCATACGCTGTATTCTCATGTCAGCAAAACAGCAAAACCGTTTTTTGAGCGATTGGGATTTGTAGTCGAGAAAAAACAAGAAGTTGAAGTGAGAGAACAAGTACTGACCAATTTTAAAATGAAGAAATCAGTACTCGACAGCTGATGATATCACTTACTGTAAATATAAACGCTTCAAATAAACCAGAAGTATTTAACCTCAGCTTCGGATAAGAGTGTCACAATAATATACCCAAGTAACTCACTGATATACAAAAGATAAAAATATCTGTCAGGCATCTAGGATTGATGACTTTCTCTCAATGCTGCAATTTGGGATGGATAACAAGGCAAAATCATAAGTCAATAGCTGGCCTATTGCGTTGATTTTAACGAAGTTAGACGCCTAAAGTGCTGTATTGAGTGACTTCTAGTTATCCGCAGCTGAGGTTATTTATATTTTAATTTTCCTTACGATTCTCACGCTTATGCTTAGGCACATAATTTAAAATAGAAATCGGCACTTCTTTGTTTGGCGTAAAGCCTTCCACCGTTTGACGTTTAATCAAATGCCCAAGGCGACTTTCAATCATACATAGGTTTTTAAAGTCATCACGAGAGACCAATGATACCGCCTCGCCTTTGGCGCCTGCGCGGCCAGTACGGCCAATTCGGTGTACATACTCATCGGCGGGGAACGGCATATCGTAGTTAATCACACACGGTAGATCCTCGATATCAATACCACGCGCCGCAACACCTGTCGCCACTAAATATTTCACTTTACCTTGTTTAAACTCTTCTAATACTCGCGCGCGAGATGCTTGATTACGACCACTGTGGATAGCTTCTGCTGCAATGCCACGTTTTTCTAATTGAGAAACTAACTTTGCCGCACCATGTTTGGTACCGATAAATATCAATACTTGAGACCAATCTCGCTCAGTCAATAAATAACTCAACAAGGCTGACTTTCTATCTTTATCAACCGTAATTAGATACTGGTTAATCGAGTCTTTCGATGCTTGATGTTTCGCAATCACGATTTCTTCAGGATCGCTAATTGCCGTGCGGGCTAACTCTCGCACAGGGTTAGAAAGCGTTGCCGAAAATAACAAGTTCTGAATGTTTTCCGGTAGGCGCGCTAAGATCTTATTAATATCTTCAATAAAGCCCATGTCTAACATGCGATCAGCTTCATCTAACACCAACATTTCCACTTCATCAAAATGCACAGAATGCTGACCGTATAAATCGATCAAACGGCCTGGGGTTGCTACCAGAATATCTACTCCATCGATTAACGCTTGTTTCTGTGGTGCGTAATCTACCCCGCCGAACATCGCCATTGATTTAAGATTCAAATGCTTACCATAAGCTTTTATATTTTCATCAACTTGGATAGCAAGTTCGCGAGTAGGCACTAGAATTAAAGCTCGAATACGTTTTTTACGCTGAGTTTGACCTGCACTTAATCGCTGTAATATTGGCAATACAAAACTGGCGGTTTTACCGGTACCGGTTTGGGCAGCAGCGATTAAGTTTTGTCCATCGAGAATGATAGGAATTGCTTTACGTTGTATTTCGGTTGCTTGCTCGTAACCTTGCTCAGCAACCGCTTGCTGGATCAAAGGGCTTAATTCTAATGTTGAAAATGACATTCAGTTTCTCAAAATGTGAAATAGATGCCCTATTGTAGCTAATTTATACCAACATCAATAACCAATATCACAAATAAAAAAGCTGTACTCATTTAACCTTTGAATTAATAAGGAAATACCTATTAATAGAATCGGTAATATCGATTAGTCAGGTTCTGTTATTTGGCGTAAGTTTTTAGTTAACAAAACGTTATTACAATTAAACCCCACAGGGAGACACACTATGTCTAGTGAATCAAAATGCCCGTTTCACAACAGTGGCAACACAGCTGCAACAGGAACTCAAAATAAAGATTGGTGGCCTAACCAACTTGACCTTTCAATCCTTCATCAACAAGGCCAAAAATCTGACCCTATGGATCCAGATTTTGATTATGAAAAAGAATTTCTAAGCCTAGACCTTAAGGCTGTTAAAAAAGACCTGCACGACTTAATGACCGATTCTCAAGATTGGTGGCCAGCTGACTTCGGCCATTATGGTCCATTATTCATTCGTATGGCGTGGCATAGTGCAGGTACTTACCGCGTACAAGATGGTCGCGGCGGCGGCGGTACGGGTCAACAACGTTTTGCGCCTCTCAATAGCTGGCCAGATAACGTTAACCTTGATAAAGCTCGTCGTCTGATTTGGCCTATCAAGCAAAAATATGGCAAAAAAATCTCTTGGGCTGACTTATTTATCCTAACGGGTAACGTTGCACTAGAATCAATGGGCTTTAAAACCTTTGGCTTTGCTGGCGGTCGTAAAGACGTTTGGGAACCAGAGCAAGACGTATACTGGGGCCAAGAAACTACATGGCTTGAAGATGACAAACGCTACACTGGCGACCGTGATCTAGACGATCCACTTGCAGCAGTACAAATGGGTTTGATCTACGTGAATCCAGAAGGGCCAGGCGGTAAACCCGATCCGTTACTTGCCGCTAAAGACATCCGCGATACTTTTGCTCGTATGGCAATGGACGATGAAGAAACCGTTGCGCTTATCGCAGGTGGTCACACCTTCGGTAAAACACACGGTGCAGGCGATGCAGCGAATGTCGGTGCGGATCCAGAAGCGGCCGATATCGAAGCACAAGGCTTTGGTTGGCACAACAAATTTGGTACCGGTGTCGCTGGTGATGCCATTGGTTCTGGCCTTGAAGTAACTTGGACTCAGACACCAACTAAATGGAGCTACTACTTCCTAGATAACCTATTCAAATATGAATGGGATCTTGTGAAAAGCCCTGCAGGTGCATGGCAATGGGTTGCAAAAACCGATGATGCGAGTGTTCCAGATGCATTTGAAGCCGGTAAAAAGCATAAACCAACTATGCTAACCACTGACTTGTCGCTACGCTTCGATCCTGAGTATGAAAAAATCTCACGTCGCTTCCTAGCCAACCCTCTTGAATTCCAAGAAGCATTTGCTCGTGCATGGTTTAAACTAACGCACCGCGACATGGGGCCAAAAGCACGTTACTTAGGCCAAGAAGTACCAGCAGAAGATTTGATTTGGCAAGATCCAATCCCAGAAGTAAAACACCCTCTGATTGATAAAGCCGATGAAGCAGATCTGAAAAAACAAGTTCTAGCATCTGGCCTATCGATTTCTGAGCTTGCAAGCACGGCTTGGGCAGCAGCATCTAGCTTCCGTGGCTCAGACATGCGTGGTGGTGTAAACGGTGCTCGTATCCGTCTTGCTCCGCAAAAAGATTGGGAAGTGAACCAACCGGAACAACTGGCTAAAGTGCTCGCTAAACTGGAAGAAGTTCAAGAGCAATTCAACCAAACAACAACCGGTGGTAAACAAGTATCTCTGGCTGATTTGATTGTTCTCGCCGGTAACGTTGCCGTAGAACAAGCAGCGAAAAATGCTGGTGTAACCGTTGAAGTACCGTTCCACGCAGGCCGTGCCGATGCCACTCAAGAGCAAACTGAAGTGGAATCATTCGAATACTTGAACCCAATTGCCGATGGTTTCCGCAACTACGACAGCGGTAAAACTAAAGCCCCTGCTGAGTTCCAGTTAATCGACAAAGCACAACTTCTTACTCTAAGCGCGCCAGAAATGACGGTACTTATCGGTGGTCTGCGTGTTCTAGGCACCAACTACGGTCAAACCGAGTACGGCGTGTTTACCGATAAAGAAGAAACATTAAGCAATGACTTCTTCGTGAACTTGCTTGACATGTCAACAGAGTGGAAAGCCACAGGCGACGATAAAAAACTGTACCAAGGTACTGATCGTAAGTCTGGTGAAGTGAAATGGAAAGCCACCCGTGCTGACCTTGTCTTCGGTTCAAACTCTCAGCTACGTGCAGTGGTAGAAGTTTACGCTTGCTCTGACGCTAAAGAGAAGTTCGTAAAAGACTTCGTGAAAACTTGGACTAAAGTAATGGAACTGGATCGCTTTGACCTGAAATAAGCCCTTAAATAAGGCAAAGAAATCCTAATCTAAGATGATGAAATCCCCAGCTCATTGAGTTGGGGATTTTTGTTTATCTTGTTTTTATACACCCATTCCACCAACATGAAATTCATTCATGATCAATATTAAGTTATCCCATTTTCTTTCATACACACATATCAGTATAACAACCATATCGCTTATCAATTTTCGGCCTCAAGCCATGTGTGCAATCAATGAATGCAGACTCTAATAAATGGATGTAAATGTTATGAACAAAGACTTCAACTTCAAAATTAGTCGTATTCGCTTTGATGAAAACTATCGCCCTTCAGACAATACTCGTATTACCACAAATTTTGCCAACTTGGCACGTGGTGAAAGCCGCGAAAGTAATTTGCGTAATGCACTCAAAATGATGAACAACCGCTTTAACGCGCTCGCAAACTGGGATAACCCAACTCACGACCGTTATTCTGTTGAGATTGATATCGTATCGGTTGATATTGATTTAGAAGGTAATGGACACACTTTCCCATCAATTGAAGTTTTGCAAACACACATCGTTGATAACAAAACCAAGCAACGCATTGAAGGGATTGTAGGAAATAACTTTTCTTCTTATGTAAGAGATTATGATTTTAGCGTATTACTACTCGAACATAACAAAAACCAGGCTCAGTTTAGTATCCCAGACAACTTTGGTCAGCTGCATGGCAATATATTTAAGAGCTTTGTAAATTCAGAAACATACAAAGAAAACTTTCACAAATCACCGGTAATCTGTCTAAGTGTTTCTGACAATAAAGTATATAAGCGAAGCGGAAATCAGCACCCTATTTTAGGCTTTGAATATCAACCTAATGAGTCTTCATTAACCGAACAATACTTCAAGAAGATGGGTCTGCAAGTACGCTACTTTATGCCACCTAATACTGTTGCCCCACTGGCTTTCTATTTCTTTGGTGATTTACTCAATGACTACAGCAATTTAGAGCTAATAGGCACCATCAGCACCATGGAAACTTTCCAAAAAATCTATCGCCCTGAAATTTATAACGCCAATGCAGTCGCTGGTACGAGTTACCAACCTAATTTAAAAAACGAAGATCATTCACTGACACAAATTATTTATGACCGTGAAGAGCGTAGCCAGCTTGCTAAAGAACAGGGTAAATTCACTCATGAGAATTTCATCAAGCCATATCACTCTCTATTAGAACAGTGGTCAAAC
This sequence comes from Vibrio algivorus, assembly GCF_030161215.1. Taxonomy (NCBI): domain Bacteria; kingdom Pseudomonadati; phylum Pseudomonadota; class Gammaproteobacteria; order Vibrionales; family Vibrionaceae; genus Vibrio; species Vibrio algivorus. The sequence goes on along the minus strand of NZ_BSPV01000003.1, from coordinate 267,903 downwards.
AACTGCACGCTTTAAATTAACAAGGTTTTATACCCAAAATAATTGGCATTGCAGTCAACAAAGCTGCAGTTTCAGCTGTATACCCAAGGAATTAATTATGAAAATACTATTACCAACATCAACCGCGGGCAGCTTACCGAAGCCAACATGGCTGGCAGAACCTGAAACCTTATGGTCTCCTTGGAAGTTACAAGGGGAAGAACTCATCAACGGTAAACAAGATGCTCTACGCGTATCACTACAAGAACAACAATCGGCAGGAGTGGATATTGTCAGCGATGGCGAACAAACACGACAACACTTTGTCACTACCTTTATCGAACATCTTAATGGTGTAGATTTTCAAAATCGTAAAACCGTAAAAATCAGAGACCGCTATGAAGCCAGTGTACCCAGCGTTGTTGGCCCGGTTTCTCGCCAAAAGTCAGTTTTCGTAGAAGATGCAAAATTCTTACGCCAGCAAACTGACCAACCGATAAAATGGGCGCTACCTGGCCCAATGACTATGATTGATACCCTCTATGATGCTCATTATCAAAGCCGAGAGAAGTTGGCTTGGGAGTTCGCTAAAATTCTCAATGAAGAGGCAAAAGAATTAGAAGCTGCTGGCGTAGATATTATCCAGTTTGACGAGCCTGCATTTAACGTCTTTTTTGATGAAGTAAACGACTGGGGTATTGCTTGTTTAGAGCGCGCAATCGAAGGGTTGAAATGTGAAACAGCGGTGCATATTTGTTACGGCTATGGCATTAAAGCTAACACTGATTGGAAAAAAACACTCGGTACCGAATGGCGACAATACGAAGAAGTGTTCCCTAAATTGCAGCAATCTAATATCGATATTATTTCTTTAGAATGCCACAACTCTCACGTGCCAATTGAGCTACTGGAATTAATCCGTGGCAAGAAAGTTATGGTTGGGGCAATTGATGTCGCGACAGACAACATTGAAACACCGGAAGAAATAGCCGACACATTAAGAAAAGCGCTTCAATATGTTGATGCCGACAAATTATACCCTTGTACCAATTGTGGTATGGCACCACTATCTAGACACGTCGCAAGAGAAAAATTACAAGCATTGCATGCTGGTGCAGAAATCATTCGTAAAGAGTTAGCTAACAAATAACTATCGCTACATTTAAGCCTACTGAGAGACCCATTGATTAAAAATCCAATGGGTCTCTGATTTTATTTATCCCCTCATCTGCTCACCTTACAGCGCGTTTGTTGGCCCTAAAGAAACGCAACCGTAAAATAAAAAACAAGAGGGCTAACAATGAGTCCTTTTGTTTACACTTATTCAAAAACCCTACGGCAGCAATTGATTAATTACTTTCAACACACCGGCTTCTTGATTACTCGGCGCAATAAAGCGAGCTAGCTTTTTGACTTCAGGGTGAGCATTTTTCATCGCATACGAATAATAACTTTCTTTCAGCATTTCCACATCATTGAAGTAATCACCAAAGCTCATAGTTTGCTCATAAGTAAAACCAAGTGTGTTTTGCAGATGTTTTATCGCTGCTCCTTTTGAAGCCTCAGCATTCATCACATCCAACCAAATTTTGCCGCTAACCACAACTTGATGAGTTTCACCAAAATGCTTATCGATAGTTGGAAATACTAATTCTTCAGTACCATCAAAATGACAAATAGCAACTTTAATAAAGTCATCGTCTACCGTTAAGACATCTTCTACTGATTCACGGCGGTGGTAATATTTGGCGAACTCTTTTAAAGCTTGCGGATCTTGAGTTTCAATATAGGCAGAACGTTTACCGCATAATACTAAATGTGCACCATCAATACTCCGGGCTGCTTGAACAATTACTTCAATTTCAGAACGTTCGATAATGCAACTATACAACTCTTGTTCTTTATGCATCACTAAAGTGCCATTCTCAGCAATGAAATACATATGATCTTTTAATGGTGCAAAGGTTTCCACTAAGCTGTAATACTGACGGCCAGAAGCCGCGGCAAACATGATTCCGTTAGCTTCTAGCTTTTCGTACATTTCATAAAACTTAGGGTCTAGTTGGCTGTTTTCATCCAACAAGGTGCCATCCATATCAGAGGCAATAAACTTAATATCTGGTCGGGTCATAAACCGCTCACTTTTATATAAAACGTATACCCAGTAACTTCAAGGTGCGAGTTTCAGCAAGTTAAAACCTTTATGTATCGTCAGATTGGTTTGAAAGGTAGCTACATTCCTTCGCCAATCTTCCTTGCCTAAAGGTCTGGATGATAGCTCTGAATTCTGCATCTTGAAGTCACTAGGGTATAGATAATGAGGAATTAACTTACTAGTTCAACATCGGATTTAGGTACACAGCAACAAGCCAACACTTTACCTTCATCAATTTCCCCAGGAAATAATGCTGGCATGTCAGGCTGATCTACCTTGCCAGATTCCAGTGTCATTTTGCAGCTGCCACAAAAACCAGAACGGCAGCTGTTTGCAACGGGAACTCCGGCTTTTTCAGCTTGTTCTAGTAAGGTCGATTGGTTATCCCCTTCAAATAAATTGCCATCAATACTAATAGTCACTTTTTTAACCGGCTCTACTTCAACCGCATCTTGACTGGTATCGACATAGAATTCTTTTTGTTTGGTTTCTAGTACTTCAACCACATCACCTGCGCGGATCATACCTTCATTTTTAGCGACTACATTTTGACCAAAGAAAATACCACCCGCTTCATCTGCACGGAATTTAGATAAGGTATTAAGCGGCTCGTTCTTTTCGCTGCGCATGGCTGTTTTTGGATTCACGGTAGTCAACACGCAACGCATGCAAGGTTTGACGATTTCAAACTCGACTTCGCCAATTCGAATGCGTTTCCAACCATCTTCAGCAAACGCTTCGGTATCAGAAACCACAATATTAGGGCGAAATTGCGCCATCGAATGTTGCACGGGGCCACGTTCATTTAATTCATCAAGAGAAGCCTGGCTGATCAGCAATAATGGATAACCATCGGCAAAGCTAACATTGGTTTGAATTTTTTCACGTTGGCGATTGGATTGTTCACCAGTAAACAGTAGTTGAACCGGTTTACCAATAATAAAGCTAAACCACTGATTGGCTTTTTCGTGAGTGCTATAAGAAGAAAAAGTGTCTGACCAAACGGTGCATTCTACTTCTGCCATATCGAATTCATCAAAACGCAGAACCAGTGGCTCTTTCGCTTCTGGGTAAGTAAGTACCAACCCACATGGATGCAGTGCTGCTTTTATTCGAACCATTTGGTGATGCTCTCGTGCCGTCACCATACGACCGGTCGAATCTGCCACCATAAAGCGACGGTCAAAGCTTAGACCTTGTTTTTCAACCCATGCTGATGACAGCTCAACACCAGTAATAGACTTAACTGGATAAACATTAATAGTATCTAATATTGCATCTTGCATTGGCTCTAATCCTAATGTGGCTTCTATTTTGGCGAGTTTTTTCTCTAATTCTGATTGCCTGCACTCCGACTGGCTCATCCTCTCTTCCCTTATTGATTTTATTTTCAATAAGAGTATCAGACTTGACCTTGTCTCGATAAGAGATAAATGAAGAAAATAAGATGAAAAATAGGGGTAGTTAGTCTATTATTTCGCCCCACACGAAAGCGTTTGCTTTTTTTAATTGCAACTGATTGATGAGGTGGGAAACCATGACAACTTTGACCATTACACGCCCGGATGATTGGCATGTTCACTTACGCGATGGTGACGCACTAGCCAATACCGTGAAAGACATTAGCCGCTACAATGGTCGTGCGTTAATCATGCCAAATACTGTTCCACCTGTAACCAACCTACAAATGGCGCTTGATTATCGCAAACGTATCATGGCACATAACCACAGCGACACATTTGAGCCGTTAATGGCACTCTATCTTACTGACAACACGACTCCTGAAGATATTCGTGAAGCTCATGCCTCTGGCAAAGTTGTCGCCTGTAAACTTTACCCCGCTGGAGCGACTACTAACTCCGATTCTGGGGTAACCGATGCCAAGAAAATCTACCCTGTATTAGAAGCGATGGCAGAAATTGGCATGTTGCTGTTGATCCACGGCGAAGTGACCACTCACGATGTTGATATCTTCGACCGTGAAAAGACATTTTTAGACACCGTACTTGCACCAATCGTTAATGACTTCCCACACCTTAAAATCGTGTTAGAGCACATCACTACTCGTGAAGCAGTTGAATTTGTTAGAAAGGCAGGAGATCACGTCGCAGCGACCATCACCGCTCATCACTTATTATTTAACCGCAACCATATGTTAGTTGGTGGTATTCGTCCCCACTTCTATTGCTTACCCATTTTAAAGCGTGGTACTCATCAACAAGCCTTAATTGAAGCGGCCACTTCTGGATCGAAAAAGTTCTTCTTAGGAACAGATTCTGCGCCACACGCACAAGGTAGGAAAGAAACCGCTTGTGGCTGTGCTGGCTCTTACACCGCTCATGCTGCGGTTGAACTATATGCTGAAGTATTTGATAAAGAAGGCAAGCTAGAAAACTTAGAAGCATTTGCCAGCCACAATGGCCCTGATTTTTACGGCATTGCTCGTAATACCGATAATATCACGCTTGAAAAATCGAGCTGGAATGTTCCGGCAACCATGCCGTTTGGTGAAGACGTTGTTGTGCCAATTCGTGCGAACGAGCAAATCGAATGGCAAGTTAAGTAACGTTATATCCAAACAAATTGAAATGACCCTTTAAAGTTGAACAACCAACATTGAGGGTCAGTTCAATTGTTCAACTACTCGGGGTCTATTTATTATCAATGGTGTTATTTAATCGATAACCTTTGTATTTAAAGTAGCATCAATAATTAAAGCAACATCGATAAAAACTGCTGTAATCTTGGATGCTCTGGATTATCGAAAAAGTCATCCGGGCTAGCATCAACCAATAACTCACCATCTTGCATGAACAACACTCGATCAGCCACTTCACGAGCAAAGCCCATTTCGTGAGTCACGACTACCATCGTCATCCCTTCATTGGCTAAGCTTTTCATTACCTCCAATACTTCCCCTACCATTTCAGGGTCAAGCGCAGAAGTTGGTTCATCAAACAACATGATATGAGGGTTCATCGCTAATGCACGAGCAATGGCTACACGTTGTTGTTGTCCGCCTGATAAATGGTTGGGGTAATTAGTCATACGTTCAGCAAGGCCAACTTTAGCCATTAGTTCTTTAGCATCCGCTTCAACATCTTTACGTTTGCGCTTTGATACAACCATCGGTGCTAGCATGACGTTTTCAAGTGCAGTTTTATGTGGAAACAAATTAAAACTCTGAAATACCATCCCGACATTTTCACGCAAGGTATTAATATTAGTTGAACGTGCGTACATATCGACACCATCAATCACGATCGAGCCATCACTAATCGTCTCAAGCTGATTAATGGCACGCAAAAATGTGGACTTCCCTGAGCCAGATGGCCCAACAATCACCACCACTTCGCCACGCTTTACGGTTGCAGAAACATTTTTTAATGCATGACATCCATTTGGGTACACTTTATTGATTTTTTCAGCCACGATCATTGGTTCACCTTGCGCTGTTGATGGCGAAGATGACTGAGATGAATGGCTTGGATTAGAATTAATCACTGACTGATAACCTCTTTTCTAATGCTTGAATACCCCAAGATAAACTACCCGTTAGCAGCAAATATAATAAAGCGACAGTGATCCACACCTCAAACGGTGCAAAGGTACCACTTACTACTTCTCGACCAGCTTTAGTCAAATCAGTAATGGCAATTACGGATACCAAAGAAGAGTCTTTAATCAAATTAATAAACTGTCCTGCTAATGGTGGAAGCACTTGCTTAAAAGCTTGAGGCAGGATGACATACGTCATTGACTGTGGATAGGTCATCCCCAATGAACGCGATGCTTCCATTTGACCTTTGTGGATGCCTTGAATACCAGCACGGATAATTTCAGCCACATACGAAGCCGTAAACATTGAGAGAGCTACAACACCGGAAGTGAAACGATCAAGATCGAGTACAGTGCCGATAAAGAAATACACAATAAAGATTTGAACTAATAGTGGTGTACCACGGATCAATTCAATATAACTAACAGCAAGTTTGCGTAATGCGATATTGCTAGAAAGCCTCATTAATGCAAGAAACATCCCTATCACAATCGCAAATACTAGTGAGATCACAGACAGTTGTATGGTAACAATCACACCTTTACTTAAAGTGCCCAGTTTCCATTGGCTTTTTTCAGCCAGAGTATCGCCTTCAAACACTAAGTCGCCTTCTGCAACTTTAAGATTTTTAAATTGCGATAAATCCATCAACTCATCACCGGAAACCGATTGTAGAATTAATATGCCTTCAGAGTTTTTAACAATATCACCATCAAGAGGAGCATTGATGATCTCTGGTTGAGTATCAATGATATAGGGAACGACACGTTCCCAGTTCCAATTGTAATTAATTCTAGACGTGGATAAATAGATGAGAGTAAAGAGCGCCGCAATGATGCCGACAAAAACAAGATTCCAAAAAACCGTATTGGGTTTAGACTGCATAGTAATCCTTTGAATAACAACGTAAAAGATAGATACAAAACAGCCAGAATATAGCGTTCACTATTTCTGGCTGTTATGCAGTTTTTTACTGAACTTTATCTAACCAAGAAGCAGACTTAAACCATTTGTCATAAATGCGATCGTAAGTACCATCGCCTTTAATTTGATTTAAGTAGTTATTCAAAAAGTTAAGGAAATCTGGATCGCCTTGACGAACCGCAAAGCCTAGAGGTTCAAAAGTAAATGGCTTATCTAAATGAACCACTTCGCCTTTATGTTGCGCGGTATAGATTGCATTAAATGGTAGGTCATAAATAAAGGCATCAGCTTTACCATTAGACACTTCAAGTGCGGCATCTGCAGTCGTTTCAAACTTGTTTTGTTTAGCATTTGGTAAGAAACGCTCAGCTGCAATAATACCTGTAGTACCTAATTTAGTCGCAATGGTATATTTTTCGTCATTCAGATCACGGTAGCTAGTAATACTACCGGCATGCTTAGCGTTTAGAAGAACACTTTGACCAATCACTACGTAAGGTTGAGTAAAGTTAACCTGCATATTACGCTTAGCCGTGATAGTCATGCCGCCCATGATAACATCACATTTATTCGTTAGAAGGGCTGGGATTATGCCATCCCAAGACGTGTTCACCGGTGTGAATTTCACATCAATTGCTTTCGCGAGCATTTTGCCTAAATCAACATCAAAGCCAATAAATTCACCATTTTTAGCTTTCATTTCAAAAGGCATATAACCAGCATCAAAACAAACACGAAGCTCGCCTGATTTAGCAATATTTTGCAAGGTGGTATCAGCTAACGTTGAAGTAGCCGTAAACAAAGTAGCTGAAAGAACAGCCGCTTGGAGTAATTTTTTCATAAAACATCCATATCATTATTATATTTATCGCTGCATCCCGCAGCCTATCGAAAAGACAAAGCCTGCCTTTCTTAGCTCATTTATAGCAAAGTTGTCATTTACATTAAACCGTTGATCTTTAAAAAACTTTCATAGTGTTTTAAAGAACCTATTCAAAATGAACCTAATTCACTGATATTTCTATAATTAACAATAAATAAGAAAAATGTGATGTAACCACACATTCTATGACCGGGCGTCATCGCGACCCAAATTATCAAGGGCTATAAATCCCATCACAAGCTTCGATTAACTTGTCCGCTAATAACTTACTTTGCTGACTCAATTGCTTTTGAGCATGTAAGATTAACTCCAGCGGTGGTACATCAGGCAAACCATCTTTGGCATCTAAGACTTGATGGAACGGTGTCACTAGACGTGTAGGTAGTAATGAGATGCCAAGGCCAGCTTCTACCGCACAGCCTACCCCAGATAGGCTACTAGTGATGTAAGACATTCTCCAACGTTTCCCTAGCGAATCAAAGGTATGCGCCATTTCACTGCGATACAGCCCAGTGCTTGGCAAGCCCACCAGTGGTACACTAACTTTTTGTAAATTATTAAACCCTTTACCATCTATCCAAGTTAACGACTCTTGCCATTTAGCGATCCCTTCAGCTTGGCCTAGGCGATGTTTGACGAGAGCTAAATCCAATTCATTATTTTGAAACTGTGTCCAAATTTCGCTACACATTCCGCTTTTTACTTCCAAACGTACCTCAGGAAAAGCTTGAGAAAATAACGATAATGTCGGAACTAATTCATGGGTGGCAAAATCTTCCGGCACGCCTAGTTTAATGGGCCTTTGCTCTGCCGTACTCACAGTTTCTGCAATCGCTTCTTCCATCATAGTAAGAATTCGACGAGCATGGCTCACAATACGTTCACCTTCAATAGTAGGTGTCGCGTAGCGCTTTTTGCGTACTAATAGTTCACAATCAAGTTGCGTTTCGAGCTTGCGGATCTGTTGGCTAATTGTCGATTGAGTTAAATGGGTACTGTCGGCGGCACGAGTAAAACTTCCGGTATCAACAACCGCGACTAAACTACGTAATAGTACCGGATCTAATGTTGTATTCATATTTTCTCCCACTTGCTGACTCATCGAATTCACTCATCACATTAAACTAGTGGATTATCCACTAATAGTAATTAAATTATTTAATTTTTAAATTACTAATGTGAGGCGCATAATAAATCTACAATCAAAGTAATTGGAGTTGCAGTAAAGCGCCAAGTGAATGAACGCCAGCAACAAAACTGCAGCTTCCAATACAATGACTATATTCCCCCTCTTGTATGAAGGACCACAAGAATGACCAATAAACACACTTATTACTCTCCGCAGGGAGGCTTGCCGCCTCAAACTCAACTATTATCTGATCGTGCGGTACTTACCGATGCCTATGCCATTATTCCCAAAGGCGTATATAGCGATATCGTGACCAGTTTTTTACCATTTTGGGAAGGCATGCGTATGTGGGTGATCGCTCGCCCACTTAGCGGTTTTTCAGAAACTTTTTCTCAATATATCGTCGAGATTGAATCCGGTGGCGGTTCCAATAAGCCTGAACTTGACCCTGCTGCTCAAGGTGTATTGTTTGTGGTTGCCGGTGAAATGGAACTGACTATTGAAGGTGAAAAGCATCATATGACCGAAGGCGGTTACGCTTACCTGCCACCAAAATGTAATTGGACGGTACACAACATTGGAAATGAACCTGTCCGTTTTCACTGGGTGCGTAAAGCTTACCAATACGTAGAAGGGTTAGACGTGCCAGAAGCATTCGTCACCAATGAAAATGACATCGAGCCAATTCCGATGCCTGAAACCGATGATGCATGGGCGACAACACGTTTTGTTGATTCAACCGATATGCGCCACGATATGCACGTTAATATTGTAACCTTCCAACCAGGCGGCGTGATCCCATTTGATGAAACGCATGTGATGGAGCATGGCTTATATGTTCTAGAAGGCAAAGCGGTTTATCACTTAAATCAACAATGGGTTGAAGTGGAAGCTGGCGATTTCATGTGGCTTCGAGCTTTCTGCCCACAATCTTGTTATGCCGGTGGCCCTGGTCCGTTCCGCTACTTGCTGTATAAAGACGTAAACCGCCACATGCCGTTTATTCGTCCAACCAACTAAGTGGTTAACGAAAGACATAAAAAAACCTAGCTCACTTTATAGGCGAGCTAGGTTTCCTTCGTTGTGTATCACTTATGTCATGTACAGCTGCTGTTATGTATTAGGGGGGAATTACATAATAGAGCCTAATTAGTATCAGCTTTTTCGGCATGAATAAAAACAGAAGATTTGCCTTAAATTTCTTTCCTTATTTCCGCACTATGGTGCTCTATCCCTTGAATACTAAAGCCAATTTCCCTTTCTTGATATACCACATCAAGTTGATAACCATTTAACCTACATAGGTTATTAACTATCGATAAGCCTAAACCATAGCGATCGTTAGAAGTTCTGGATTGATCCGCTTGATACATGGGCTCCAATAACTGAGCAATATCCTGTTCAGTCAATACTGTGCATACCTGATTTCGAACTTCTAACACTAAGTTTGATTGTTTTGTTACTAGAGAGATTGTGATTTGGGAGCCTTCGGGGCTATAAAATAATGCGTTATCAATTAAATTCTGCAATATCGTATGTAATGAAAATGAATCTCCAAATATCAATGGTTTATCAATTAATATTTGGATACGGTTATCAGCATCAGAATACTTAAAGGTCAGCTCTGTTATCACTTCACTAATCAACTGATATAAATCGATCGCTTCTAATTCAATCTGAATAGTCGCTGATGAGGTCTTTTGCAATAACAATAAGTTATCAACAATTTTTTTCATCCTTTGGGCAATTTTGAGCATATCTTGCTTATAGGTTGCACCAATACGCTCATCTTCAGGATAACGAATATATATCTCACTCAAACTCATAATTTCTGCGATGGGTGTCTTTAATTCGTGGGCAATATCACCCGTTAAGCGCTTTTCATTTTGCAAAAATACTTGATTCGCCTTAATAAAAGCATTCAGTTCTTTCCGAATCGGTTCAATCTCATCAAACTGCAAGTCAGGCTCAGGCAGCTCTGTCACCGAACTTTGATCAATACCAATTTTCTTAATTTGAGCGTTCATGGTTTGCAGTGGTTTCAAACCTTTATCAACGATACGTATTGCAATGTAACGCATCACAACAATAGAAATAAAAAATGTCACGATCAACAAAATATCAATCAATACCAACATACTCTCTGAAGAGCGACTCGATTGATATAAGGCTAAATAGGCAGGATGTTCATGGGTGGCTGACAATTGCTCCGATTCAGGTAAAAAATAGGAAATAAATGCTCTTCCCTCTTCCCCGTTTGGCAAAGTGACATCGAGTAATTGATTCGTGTTTAGCGGTAAAGATAACTGAAGCAGGTCTATTTGAGGATATTGGACTAGCGACTTGGAACGTTTAAAGCTACCGCTACTAGACCATAGCTGATAAAAGTGAACGTCTTCATCTTCTTGAAATTCAGAAAGGTGTTCATCATCAAAACTTAAGCGATCACCAGAAACCTTAACTAAAGATTTCATATAATTGGCTTTATTGATCAAAGATTTATCAAATTGCTTATCCACCCAGCTATCTAAGCTTAAATCAACGGATAGATAAACAGCAAAGATGATGATGCCAAATACTAAAGAAATAGAATTAACTAAATTGCGTTTAATCGAGGATGTCTGTGACTGCTTATACATTAGAGCGTCTCTTCAACAAAATAGCCAAAGCCACGCTTATTTTTAACCGGTAGGACACCACCTAGAGCTCTGACCTTTTTTCGTACTGAAGACAAATGAGATTCAATCGTATTTTTCGATAAATAATCAAAGCTCCCTACCACAGATTCGCTGATCATCTCGACATTTAGTACTCGTCCTTTAGCGGAAAATAAACACTCCATAATTTTAAATTCATTCCGAGTCAGTTCAACCTCCTGCCCTTGATAACTGAAGCGTTTCGTTTCAAGATCTAAACAAAAACCACCAACTTGGTGATTATTTCCTTTCTGAAGCAGTTGACCTCTACGTAATAAAGCTAAAATTCGGGCATGCAATTCTTCAAATGAAAATGGCTTGGTTAAATAATCATCTGCGCCTTGCATTAGGCCATCAATTTTATCCTGAGCTAGTGTCTTCGCTGACAAGATAAGAACCTTGGTTTGAATCCCTTTCTGGCGTAGAGAACGCAAAATACTCATACCATCCACATTCGGTAACATTAAATCTAAAACAATCAAATCATACTGATGATTCATGGCCATGCTTAAACCAACAGAGCCATCACCCGTTTCATCAACCGTAAAACCAAGATTATTTAACCCAACGCTCAATCCTCGGCGCAATGCTTCAGAGTCTTCAATGATCAATACTTTCATCTTTTATTTACTCTTCTCTACCCAAGCCAGATCTTATGTCATTCACGCTATCAAAATAGTGGGTAAACAATCACGCCCCACACCATCGCAGACATAATAATGCTTAATGTGACGAGGGCTGAACCAACATTTTTCGCCACACCAGATAAAGTGTGGTATTCCAAACCAACCCTATCAACGACCGCTTCAATAGCGGTATTAACCATTTCCGCAAATAACACAAACATCATAGATAAAATTAAACACACCGATTGCACAGCGCTAATATCAAGATAGCAAGCCAAAACGGTTAATGGGATGAATAGCACTAATTCTTGCTGAAATGCCGCCTCATTCTTTAGCATCCACTTCAAGCCATTAAAACTATGCTTTAAGGTAAAAATGATGCGCATAATACCGGTTCGTTTTACAACAACTTTTTCATTCATCTTTATTGGTAACTCTATTAAATTTTATACGTGACAGTTAGAAAATAAATCTAAACTTGTTTGTTTTTCTTTAGTATCTACGCCATATAACCCAATCAAACTATGAAAAAAGTTATCATGTGTGTAGCGAAGTTTCTGAGCTTCTTCTTTTACACAAGACCTATCAATCTGCTTTTGCTTTGCATATTGCTCCGGAAGCCATAACAACCAAGGAACCGTTTTCTGCTCTTTTGGCGCAATAGCATAGGGCGTACCATGTAAATATAAACCATTTTCGCCTAGTGATTCACCATGATCAGATACATACATCATCGCAACATTATAGTCTTGGGCATGCTCTTGTAGTTGCTTGATCACCTGCGCTAAAAAGAAGTCAGTATATACCAGAGTATTATCATAAACATTGGTAATTTCTTGGTCGGTACATTGATCAATATCTTTCCTATTGCACCATGGAGCAAACTTGGCAAGTTTTGGAGGAAACCGCTGAAAATAAGTTGGGCCATGACTACCTATAGTATGTAAAACAATTAACTTATCTTTATGATCTTTTTTGATAAATTGCTCGGCTGGCTTCAACATCACTTGATCATAACAAGTATTACCATTACATAAATCACGGTCACTTTTTGCATCAATATTAATCAATTTAGTATTATGAGCTACACCCTTATCACCACCATCGTTATCAATCCATAAGGTTTCAACATTGGCTTTAGCAATAATATCAATCGCATTATCTTGCGCATTGGCCTTCGCTTTATTGTAATCGGTACGATTCATATTCGAAAACATGCACGGCACTGATAGTGCGGTATAAGTACCACATGACGACACATCGTTAAATGAAATCAAGTCTAGATCTTTAGTGTATGGCTGTGTATCGCGAGAATAACCATTGTCAGAAAAATTCATCGCACGAGCCGTTTCCCCCAATACCATCACTACTAATGTCGGTTTACCATTTTCTGTCGACTTTAACTGAGCATCATCTCCGAGAGAAGTATAAGGCAAAGGTTTAACCAAATAGTTACGCTTAATATATTTATACGTATCATATACATGCGCTGGAATGATCATTTTATTCAAGTACTTATTATTACGACCAACTGATGCGTAATCTTTATAAGTAGTAATCGCAATCACAGTGATAAACATACAAGAAAGTAAAATTAGTATCACTCTAGTCACCAACTCACGGAAAATTGATGAGTTAAATTCAACCTTAACCCAGACTAATAACAAGGTAGGAATAACACCAAAAATTAAAAAATAGAGCACCGAACGAACATTAAGATAAAATAATGCTTCTGACACATTGGTTTCCACCACGTTTTCAATCATGGATGTATCAAATAGAACATGAAACTCTTGTATGGAATACAGTGCAAGAGCAGAACTTAAGAATAAAAACCCATACCATGGCTTAAGAATCAATGGCAGTGTTAAAATCGAAAAAACAATAATAAAAGCAAAGAAAAGCACAAAAGGTCCGGTATAAGGAAACCAAATGTCTGGTACATTTTTACCAAGTTCAAAAACCTTTGAAACGATAGGGTAGTTTAAAATGAACCCAAAATAAAAAGATACAATAATAATAAAAGTACTTGTTTTTATTTTAGGACGAAACGCACTATCAAAGGTAAAAACTCGAAATAAAAGAGACATCATTTAAAAAACCTTGTTTAATTAACAGACATGAATAAAGATTTATACCAAAGCACTACTCTGTAACCATTACTGGAACATGCTCAATAACATCAGTGTTATACCAATCATAAAAATTTAAAGATCGTCCATTAATGACCCCATAGGTCTCTAAACTTGTATGAGTATACAACCCAATACATTTAACACCTGAAGCATCAGCCAAATGCAAAGGCCCTGTATCACAAGAAATAAAAGTATCTACATTTTCAAGGAAACTCGCCAATAAACGCAGGTCATTGTTTTTATATATTAATGATTCATTTGACAATGGCTTATTGACATCATCACTAAGAATTTCAACCCACTGAATTGGTTCTATAGATTCTTTTTCAAATTTAATCAGTATGTTTTTCCATTGCTGATCAGATAGTTTTTTCTTTCCTCTTGCTCCTCTGAAAAAAGCGACTAACTTCTTATCCCCATCATAAACTGAAGATCTTTCTCTTATACCAAATAAATCTTCACGCTCACTAAAAACCAATTTATGACAAGTATTGACTAACCCTTCGCCTGTTAAATTATTAATAATAAAAGTCTTATTAAATGCCATATGCGAATATTCAAGATCATCTTTAAATGTATGGGTAAAACATACATTTCTATTTTCACTGTCGGATGAAACTTTGTTTTTAGCAGGTAATACTGAAGCTATAAAACTATCCTCAGCAGAAGAATAAGGCACTAGCATTAAATCAACACTTCTTCTCTTTAAAGATTTCATTAACTTTAGGAAATTCCCTAACTTTGAGAATGAGAAGTTAGAAACTAGAATTTCATCTACACCGATATTTTCAAAAATCGACTGTTGCCATGATTGAGATAATAATAAAGTTATTTTTGCATTCGGATAAGAAGATCTCACCTGCTTAACAAAAGGGATTAAAAATAAAATATTTCCTATTCTCTTGTTATTTCTGATGATCAATATTGAATTCACATCTTTCTTTTGTAGGATATGAGATTGATTTTGGCTGTTATCCATAAATAATCGATATAGCCATGGTTCCAGTGTCGCCATTTTACGTCGACGATATCGATCAAAATTCCGTAACCATGTTTTAACGCTCATACTGCACCTACTTCAATTCACTTCAATAGCCACCACTTTAAAAAACGAAGCTGAAGATTGACTGAAGATGCACTGAAACTTAGCGCAAGAAGAAACCATCACATATACCCAAGTAACTTCAAGATGCGAGTTTCAGCAAGAATAAAACAAGCTTTAGGCAAGGTAAATTGAATATGATCATAGTTATTCTATCTCTATTTAATTTAACGCCGCATAAAGCTTGTTTTAACTTGCCCTTCGGGAGCTTCATTCAAACCTTTATGCCGCGTCAGATTGGTTTGAAAGGTGCCTACATTCCTTCGCCAATCTTCCTTGCCTAAAGGTTTGGATGATAGCTCTGAATTCTGCATATTGAAGTCACTTGGGTATATTTGCCAATTTATACTGAAAGTGTATGCTGGAATTGTTGATCTTTAGCCGGATACCCAAGAATAAACAGGGAGATGCAGATGAAAGAGATACCACTCGGATTTGTTACTGGCACTATTATTAAACGAATAGACTGGGCTGAGCATTTATTCTCACTTCGTGTACAAGCCCCTATCAATGCCTTTCCTACTCCAGCATTCACCGCTGGCCAATTCAGCAAGCTTGCCGTACTCAATGAACAAGATGAGTGGGTAAGACGTGCTTATTCTATGGTCAACAAACCAAGCTTAAGTGGAAATAACATTGAAATGGAGTTTTTAGTTATCGAAATTCCAGATGGTAAACTTACCCCATTACTTGAGCATAAGCAGGTTGGTGATGAAATATTAGTCGGTACACTTCCCGCAGGTTTTATGACAATTGATGAAGTACCTGAAGGACCGAAAGATTTATGGATGCTATCAACCGGCACGGGCATCGGACCATATTTATCTATTTTAGAAGAAGTAGAGCAGTGTCAGCGCTTCGAGCATTTAATTTTAGTGCATGCAGTACGCACCAAAGAAG
This sequence comes from Vibrio algivorus, assembly GCF_030161215.1. NCBI lineage: Bacteria > Pseudomonadati > Pseudomonadota > Gammaproteobacteria > Vibrionales > Vibrionaceae > Vibrio > Vibrio algivorus. The sequence continues at coordinate 251,815 of NZ_BSPV01000003.1, read as the reverse complement.
AATTAGTCTATAAAGAGAAGATTATGGAGCTGATGAAAACGTATCAAGGTAAGCTACGTTACGTGCCGATTGTCTCTCGGGAAGAGGTTTCAGGTACATTATCAGGACGAATTCCACAAAGGCTACAAGATGGCTCTCTTGCCAAAGCCGCACATGTTAAGCCAAGCATTGAGAAGAGTTTCTTCTACTTATGCGGTAACCCAAACATGGTGCATGACACTAGAGATTGCTTACAACAAATGGGTTATAAAAAACATCTACGTCGTGAAACGGGCCAATTTAGCTTTGAGAATTATTGGTAATTAACTTAACCCGATTAAGCAGTAGACAGTCCAATCTACTGCTTATTCTTTTGCTTTAATAATACTTGGTATTCTTTGCGGTCAAATTCTTGATCATACTTGGCGATGTCGTTATATACCTGAGTATTGAGTATATAGTCAGGGTACAAATGTTCGGGAATATGATTGGTAAAAGAGTCTCGATATTTATCCTCTATTTTCATTGTCATCTTCGAAACATCATCAAATACAATGCCACTGAGAGATTTCATGTCCCTGCGCCATTTTAAAGCCGTAGTAAGCCGCTAACTCTATACTTAAACGCCTTTCTGTGCGGCGGTCAAATGTGAGGTATCAAATGCTTGAAAGTGAATTTCTCGCTCACCTAATTCAGGCTCGAGTGCAATTGTGAACGCTTGGCCTAACTTAGGATAGGTTTTATAAAATAGACCCGTTGCGTTATCTGCTGTATCTCTTACATGAGCAAGATCAATAAAGCCGCGACATCCCCAGGTTGAGGTTGTGAGGTTTCCGTCCATGAGTAGGTTGAGCATCCTGACAAAAGTATTGTCACCCATAAGGCTGCCATACTCTGTTTTTTATTTGAATAACATTACTTTATTCACCCTAGCTACTTATTGTTTTTTCTGATTATGATATTGCAGGATAAAGGCTTTGAGTAATCGATTCACGGTGTCAGGCTTCTCTAATAAAATATTATGTGCAGAATCGGTCACAATATATAAAGGCCCTTTTGATTGCTTAGATAACAACATCCCGCTTTCTAAAGGGAAAATTCTGTCATTTTCTCCCCAAATCACTTGAACTGGTGGAAGATTTTTATTCGCAATCTTAGACACAAACTCTTCACGCGAATCTATTAAGTGATCGAGCATATAAACCTTTTGCTCTGAGTTGCTAGCAAAATACTTTTCGTAGAACCCATCCATGGTAAAGGCTGGTACATGTAATGGAGCCTCACTAGTCGCATTCATTAAGCGCTTCAAATCTGCATCATTTTTAGGCACAAATAAGTCACTCGGTTTTTCAATATCAAAACGAGCTAATAACGCATCAAGATCTTGTTGATCAAACGCTCCTCCCGGGCTAGAAATGAATGTTGCTGTACTCGCTAAATCATAATTGGCTAATAAACCGTATACGATAAAACCACCATAAGAATGTCCAACGATATGAATATTACCGTCAAGATCGAGGTTTTTTAATAAATCAGCAATCGCCGTGACTTGATCTTCTAAAGTTGGTTGAAGATCACTGGTTGACTCGCCATACCACAATATATCCGGCACAATTACACGATATTGATTACCCAGTGCTTGCATAGTAGATTGCCAGTTAGATAGCCCATCACCACCGACACCGTGAATCAAGACTACCGTATCTTCACTAGCAATTTGGTTATCCCAATAATGCACTTGAGTATGATGCTCATCATCACTCAAAATAAGCGTATGCTCTGTAAAACCTTCATCAGAAACGTTAGAAGCAAGATGATTCACGTATAAATTTGTTGTCGTACTACAAGCAGTCAACAATAAACTTGCTGCCGCTAACCAGACCTTTTTCATAATTATATCCAAATGACTTCGTTAATTTTCAAACCCAAGCTTATATACCCAAATGACTTCAAGAAGATGCCACATTCTAAGCTATCATCCAAACCTTCAAACAAAGAAGATTAACAAAGCAATAAAGCCTTCGTTAAAAATGTTCTCACTGTCATTTATGTTTCAAATTACTGTAACACAACTGTCATATTTCAACCCTAAAGTGGCTTTCGTCAACTCAACGACTTAACGGCATGAAGCCATAAAGGAAATGAAAGTATGAAAAAGACAGTAATCAGCGCTCTTGCCATTCTAAGCGCGCTAACAGTAAACCCAGTATCAGCCAAAGAAACTATCTCAGCGGTAGGTTCAAGTAGTGTTACTCCGTTAATGGAAGTCTTTGCTGAAACATACATGAAAACCAATTCTGATGTATTTATTGAAGTTCAAGGTCCCGGTTCTTCGGCTGGTATTAAAGCGGCGAAAAACAATTCCGCTGACCTTGGTATGTCTTCTCGCGATTTAAAAGCAGAAGAAAAAGAGCCTACATTAAAAGAAGAAGTCGTTGCACGTGACGGTATCGCCGTTGTTGTTAACCCAAAAAATACATTAAAGGGTTTAACTTCTGAGCAAATTACAAAAATTTATAAAGGCGAAATCACTAACTGGAAAGACGTTGGCGGTGAAGACAAGCCTATCGTAGCCATTACACGTGATACAGCTTCTGGTACTCGTGGCGCATTTGAAGACATCATGGATCTAAAAATGAAAGTAAACGATATGAAAGTATCGGCTATTTCTCAACGTGCTCAAGTTGCTAACGGTAACGGTGGCTTAAAAACAATGGTTGCAAGCAACCCTTACGCTATCGGCTATATCTCTTTAGGTACAGTTGATGACTCGGTTCACCCTCTTGCAGTAGATGGCGTTGAAGCAAGTGTTGATAACGTTAAGAACGGCTCTTACAAAGTGGCTCGTCCTTTCCTAGTGCTTTACCACGAAGGTCGTCCAACACCAACAGCACAAAAATTCCTAGACTGGATGCTAACGAAAGACGCTCAAAAGTTAGTAACAGCACAGGGCTACATTGATATCCACTAAGTAACATCTTTAACTTTAATTGCTCAGCTCGCAAGGGCTGAGCTTATTTTCCATCTCGGAATGTCTTAAAACATTTTTCGATATGTGAGTTTTATTATGACCATCGCCACTTATAGTGACAAAACAACAGATAGTGACAAGCTTATGAATACTGTCGCAAACTCAAAAAGCCATACCTCAGCAAACAATGGTAACCTCCGTCAGAAAAAAGGCATCGATTGGAAAGAGAAAATTTTCCACGGCCTATTTTTAGGTAGTGCCATTATAGGTATCGTTTCTCTTGCCCTAATCGCTTATTTCATCATTGCTGAAAGTATTCCTGCATTTAAAGCTGTGGGCGTTTCAGGCATTGTACTAGGTGATAACTGGCTGCCACCGGCCTTATATGGTGTCTACACCATGATCGTCGCATCAGTAGTGTCAACCTTTGGTGCCGTCCTTGTTGGTGTTCCAGTTGGCCTATTAACTGCTATTTTTATTGCCGAAATTGCTCCTAAACGTGTCGCCGATGTCATTCGTCCTGCAGTTGAATTATTAGCGGGTATTCCATCAGTAGTATACGGTTTCTTTGGCCTAGTGATCATTGTGCCACTGATTCAGCAAATCTTTGAAGTTCCAGCGGGTAACACTATTCTTGCCGGTATTATTGTTCTTGGTGTGATGATTCTACCGACGGTAATTACGGTTTCAGAAACCTCTATCCGCGCGGTACCCCATGCTTATAAAGAAGGTTCACTAGCACTTGGGGCGTCAAAGACGTTCACCATTTTTAAAATCCTCTTACCTGCTGCTCGTTCAGGCATCATGACAGGTGTCATCCTCGGTATTGCTCGCGCTTTAGGTGAAACCATGGCCATTATCATGGTGATGGGAAACGCCCCCGCAATGCCTGAAGGTATCCTTGATTCAGCTCGAACTTTAACCGCGAACATTGCTATTGAAATGTCGTACGCAAGTGGTATTCACGCTAACGCACTTTATGCAACGGGTGTGGTGTTATTGGTTTTCATCATGATTTTAAATGCTGCTCTTCTGTACCTTAACCGTCAGAAAGCGAGGTAAGCACTATGAATTTCGCAAAAGACTCAGAATTACTCAAACTGAAAAAACAACGTCAAAATAAAGATCTTATTTTAAATATTTTCATCTGGATCTCTGCAGGCTTAACCGTTGGTTTTTTGTTCTGGATTATCTGGTACATCTTATCCAATGGCCTACAGCATGTAGATTGGAACTTCATCACCGATGACTACACTCGCACGGGTGAAGAACACGGTATTTTCCCGATGATCGTGTCGACTATTTATATGGTGATTGCTTCTATTGCAGTCGCAGCCCCACTCGGCATTATGACAGCGATTTACTTAACCGAATACGCCAAACCGGGTAGTAAATTGGTTAAAGTGATCCGTTTTTGTACCGAATCATTAGCCGGTATTCCATCGATCATCTTTGGTCTATTTGGTATGACGTTCTTCGTTGCTGTAATGGGATTTGGTTTCTCAATCTTGTCTGGTGCTCTCACGCTCAGCATTTTGATTCTACCAGTGATTATTCGTACAACCGAAGAAGCATTAATGGCGGTATCACAAACCTACCGTGAAGGTTCTTACGGCCTTGGTGCTTCAAAAATTTACACTATCTGGCGCTTAATTTTGCCAAGTGCAATGCCAGGTATTTTAACGTCGGTCATTCTAAGTATTGGTCGTGTCATTGGTGAATCAGCTCCGGTTTTCTTAACCGCAGGCATGGTTGCTCGCATTCCAGAATCGCTACTTGATTCGGGGCGTACGTTAACCGTTCACCTATATAAATTAACGACAGAGCTATTTACGGTCGATGAATGGAACCAAGCTTACGGCACTGCTACCGTTTTGATTGTACTGGTTCTTATCATCAATATGTTGACCAAGTTAATCGCTAGTCGCATCAATAAAGCGAACTACTGATTCACACAAATATAATTTATAAGCTCGTTATTGACTAACACGCATTAAACCTTAAATGAATGATAAGTAGTGGCTCGATGACAACATCAGCGGCTACCACGACAAAGAGATATGACAATGAATAAATTCAACATCGAAAACCTAGATCTTTTTTACGGCGACAACCAAGCACTTAAAAGCATTAACTTACCAATTCCACAAAAGAAAGTAACCGCATTAATTGGTCCTTCTGGCTGTGGTAAATCTACTCTATTACGTTGCTTAAACCGCATGAACGACTTAATTGCGGGAGTGAAGATCACCGGAAAAGTGACCATGGATGATAACGATATTTATGGCAATATCGATGTATCAGACCTACGTATCAAAGTTGGAATGGTATTCCAAAAGCCGAATCCATTCCCAATGAGCATTTATGAAAACGTAGCTTACGGTTTGCGTGCTCAAGGAATCAAAGACAAAAAGCACATTGATTCTGTAGTAGAGAAATCTCTACGTGGGGCCGCTTTATGGGATGAAGTAAAAGACCGTTTGAAATCACATGCATTTGGCCTGTCTGGTGGTCAACAACAACGTCTATGTATAGCTCGTACTATTGCGATGCAACCTGATGTGATTTTAATGGATGAACCGACATCAGCCCTTGATCCAATTGCTACACATAAAATTGAAGAATTAATGGAATCTCTTAAAAAAGAATTCACCATTGTTATCGTGACTCACTCAATGCAGCAAGCTCGTCGTATTTCAGACCGCACGGCCTTCTTCTTAATGGGTGAGCTAGTTGAGCATGATGAAACACAAATCATCTTCAGCAACCCGAGAGATGACCGCACACAAGGTTATGTAAACGGCGACTTTGGCTAATAAGTCTTTCCAACCAATTAAAGAGCTAGGTTAACGCAAAGCCTAGCTCAATAAATAACTATAAAAAAGCGATGGAATGTTTGCCCCTTACTGAGGGGCTTTTTTGTTTACTCAGCGATCAGAGTGAAAATATAATTGTGAGCCGCTTTTGATTCTCGATGAGTTGGTCTTTTCGAGACAATACCTCTGTATTAATACAGCTTTTTATCTTTCGATATTCATGAAGAGCAAAGCCTACCGTAATAATAAGGGTCACAAACACACTCAAAATAATTATTTCTATTTATCTTTCATTTTTGCCAATTGGTCTAATTGAATATTATTCTTCTCTAGTAATTCTTCTAATGCTGGAAATAATTCACCGAAGTTTTCTTCTAATGTTTCACGTACCGTATCGACCAACACTTGAGTACTACGTTCAATTTCGATATTCAATTTTGAACCGGCTTGCTTCAATTCAAAAGTCGTCATTCGGCGAGTTTCAGGGATCAACCAAACATCAAACCAGCCTTGTTTTTTATCAACATCGGAAATGGTTAAGCTCGCGCCATTAATCGCAATATAACCTTTAGGGAAGATATAACGTAGCCATTGTGCTTCTACACCAATACGAATGCGGTAGTTTTCTTGGATATGTTCAACACTCACCACTTGAGCGCAAAAGTCGACATGGCCAGAAAGTGGATGTCCGCCGATCTCAGCACCATCTTTCGCGGCTCGTTCAGCATTGACAGTATCGTTTTCTACCACTTCACTTAGTGTGGTAATTTGCAGACTTTTTAGCATCACATCAAAACGCAGAATGGTAGCGCTTACTATTTCAGTAACCGTTAGACAAACTCCATCGATTGCAACGCTAGCGCCAATTTCAATCTCGTGACAAAAGCCTTCTGGGAAAGCGATATCAAAGCTACGAATACCTTGATGATCAGTGACTTTTTTCAGTGTTGCAACGGCTTGAACAATACCTGTAAACATAAAACATCCAGCATTAAACGAAAGGGCTGACTATATTGTCAAAATTGTAGCTTGATACCAAGACAAAGAAGTTATTAATCTCGACCATAAGTATCTAGGTACAACACAGTCGCAGCCGTTCTTGATGCAACATTGAGCTTTTTCAATAGGCTTTTCATGTGCACTTTTACTGTCGATTCTGAGATAAATAGATGATCGGCAATTTGCTTATTACGATAACCTTTAGCGACTTCTTGTAAAATTTGCATTTCACGATCGGTTAATTGGTCCATCAAATTATCGCGTTCACCACGTGTCTCTAAGTGTTCTTTTACTAGTTTGCTATAAACCGGTTCACCTTGCTGCGCTTGCTTTAATAACTCGATCAATTCTTCAGGTTCACTGTCTTTTAATAAATAGCCATCCGCTTGAGCTTTAACTAATGCGTCAATATCCGCTGGGTTATCAGATACCGTTAAAATAATAATCTGACTATCGATATTTTCTTTGCGCATTGCTTTTAAAGTATCTAAACCCGACATGCCCTTCATGTTTAAGTCTAACAAAATAATATCGGGCTCGAGTTCATTGGCAAGTGCGATGGCATCGACACCATTACTAGCTTCCCCCACTACTTCAAAGCAGCTTTCTAAATTTAGTAATTGGCCAATACCACGACGCATTAATGGGTGATCATCGACTAATAAAACTTTTGATACTGTGTTTGTCATCGGTTACCTACATATTGTTATTATTGGAGGTTTAATACTTTCTATTATTTATACCCAAATGACTTTAAGAGGGTTCATTGGCTCCTAAGGTCATTTTTAAACGTACTAGACAGCCTTTACCTAACATCGACTCAATATGATGTTCAGCACCTAGTCTAGAGGCTCGCTCTTGCATAATACTTAAACCATAATGATTCGGTTTAGGTTGGTTAACATCAAAGCCCTGTCCATTGTCTTCAACCTTGATATGAATATCACTGTTATCTTGGTAGCAATACACATTCACCTGACTAGCGTGAGAGTGTTTAATCGCATTCAACACGGCTTCACGTATATATTGTAGAAGATGGACCTGTTGTTGAGCATCTAATTCCATCGAAAGTAGTTGATTATCTACGTTCAAAGATGCTTTGGTTTGCGCTTGTAATGGCTGCAATAATTGCTTTAATGCTTCGCCAAAATGCGCATCTTCAATTTTTAAACGGAAAGTGCTGAGCAATTCTCGAAGTTGTGTGTAAGCTTGAGCAAGCACCTCATCGACTTCTTTTATTATACCGGTGGCAACTTCACAACGTTTCGCACATAAATCTTGGTTTAAATTACGTTTCAATAAAGTAATTTGAATTTTCAGGTAAGACAGTGATTGTGCCAGTGAATCATGTAATTCTCTCGCAATAGTGGCACGTTCTTGCATCAAAATAAGCTGCTCAGTCTGTTTTTGATTATGGCTAAAATACAGAGCACGCGCCATAATGCGACCTAAGTTCTCCATTAATAACTGATCAATCTGACCTGATGTTTGCTGCCACTCCAGTAGCCCTAAAGGCATCGCTTGCTCTTCGAGTGGAAAGTTTCTCCATTCAACATTATCTTGTTGCTGGCCCGCGATCAGCTCAATACCTCCACCTTCTTTTTCATCGATCAATAAACGGCATGCTTGAATACCATCCACTTTTTCGAAAGCATCCAATACCGATTGAAAGTCTTGAATCGTTAATCGAGAACTCGATAAAGCTTCCGAGCTATCGTATAAAATTTTCAAAGCATCATTTGCTTGTTGTAATTCATGAGTCTTTTTATCAACGGCAGCTTCTAAGCCTTGATAAAGTAATGCTAATTCTCTTGCCATTGATTGATAACAATGCCCTAATACATCGAGTTCAGTATCAGAATTAATATCAAGTTGAATAGTAAAGTTTTTATCTTGGATAGATTGGCTGGCGATGACTAAGTCTTCCAACGGCTTTACAATTTTATTGCGCACAAAACGCATGATCAGCATGGTAACAATAAAAATAAGTAATAAGCATCCCGCTCCCGCAAACGCAAAAGCTTTTAGCTTATTTTCAGAAAATCGCTGTAAGTTCAAAACAAAAATATCAAGTTGATCAACTAGAGCTTCAACGGCTGTTAAATAATCGGCTTCTCTACCTGTTTTGATATCAATCGAAAGACTGTGCCAGCGATTTTGGATCGAAAGATATTGATACTTAATTTCGTTTGGAACAAGCGGATTATCTAGCGATTTCATAACCGGTGAATTTAATGATTGTTCTAGCATTTGGCTGTGCTGTTGCAACTTATTGGAATCGGTTTTTATATCATAGGCTAACCGATAACTTTGCATACGTAGTGAACCCGCCACATTAATAATTTCGGCATCTTTCAAACTATAAGTAATCGTAAAAATCGCAACAATAATAGCTACGATGACAAAGATTAAAATGGAAATAAGCCCTTTTGCGATCGTCGAAGCAATTGGCTTTTGTGGAGCAAAATAATGTTCAGAATGACGAACCCGATTCACACTTTATCCTATAATTAATAAGCAAATAAATGATGACTTTTGCAGCGAAGATCAACGGACCTTAATGTAGGAATTTTTTGATTTTACTTGAATCCTTAAGAATGTGTGAAGTTTATACAGGACTAAAATTGATCTAAAACAATTCACACCCCCAAATACCTCTTTGGGGGTATTTCAGCTTGACCTATAAAAACTACAATTTTATGTGGTGAAATAAATATTTAGCAGTGTTTGTTTTTTAATCAGGCTGTCGGCACTTTAAAAAGGTAATGAGTGTGTCTAATTCTCAAATTAATATTTCAAGACGACAGTTATTTACTCGCCGAAAAGATGCAGATAAACCCAATTTGCCTTGGGTAAAAAATCAGCTTTTTACCGATGTATGTACTCAGTGTGGCAAATGTAGCAATGCTTGTCCGGAAAAGATCATTAAATCTTCGGATGGTGGCTTTCCAAGAGTGGATTTCCATCAAGGTGAGTGTACTTTTTGCTACCAGTGTGCCGAGGTTTGTCCTGAGCCATTATTTCACCCGAAAACCGAACCCGCATGGCAAGTTAAGGCTGATATTAGTGATGCTTGCCTAGCTAAAAGAAATGTTGATTGTCGCAGTTGTGGTGATAGTTGTGAACCTCAAGCTATTCGCTTTAAGCTCGCAGTCGGTGTAGTAGCTCAACCACAGATAGACATAGATAGTTGTACCGGTTGTGGCGCATGTGTATCGGTTTGCCCGACCAATGCGATTACAATCAAAAACTTATAGCAATACACATAAATATTATAGAGAGCACTAATGTCGCTTAACGAAGTTCATATATCAAGCTTAGTCGTTCATGTTGTACCAGAGCATTTAGCTTCCACAAAAACGACTATCGAGTCTTTTGATGGAACCGAAATATACGGCGAAAGTGAAGAAGGGAAATTGGTTGTAGTGATTGAAACCGAGAATCAAGGTTACATCACCGACACCATTGATGCGATCAACCAACTTGATCACGTCTTAAGCACCGCATTGGTTTTTCATCAAATCGAAGACAATCTCGATGATGAAACAGAAATAACGGAATAATAACTATTAAGTACTTAATTATTTTAAGTAAAACACTGGATTAAAAACCCGAGGGTGATGTATGAAAATGACAAGACGTGCGTTTGTTAAAGCAAACGCAGCCGCTTCCGCCGCCGCTGTCGCAGGGATAACCCTCCCCGCTTCTGCTACTAATCTGATCGTAAGCTCAGATGAAACGGCCATCAAATGGGATAAAGCACCATGCCGCTTTTGTGGTACTGGTTGTTCTGTTTTAGTTGGTACTCAAAATGGCCGCGTTGTGGCGACACAAGGTGACCCTGAAGCACCAGTAAACAAAGGCCTGAACTGCATTAAAGGCTACTTCTTATCAAAAATCATGTACGGTAAAGACCGTTTAAATACGCCATTACTGCGTATGAAAGATGGTAAATTTGATAAAAATGGTGAATTTGCTCCTGTTTCTTGGGATCAAGCTTTCGATGTCATGGCTGAGAAGTTCAAAAAAGCCCTTAAAGAAAAAGGCCCAACCAGCGTAGGTATGTTTGGCTCTGGTCAATGGACTGTCATGGAAGGTTACGCCGCTTCTAAATTAATGAAAGCAGGTTTCCGCTCAAATAATATCGACCCGAATGCTCGTCACTGCATGGCTTCTGCGGTAGTTGGTTTCATGCGTACTTTCGGTATTGATGAACCAATGGGTTGTTATGATGACTTCGAACATGCCGATTCTTTCGTACTTTGGGGTTCAAATATGGCAGAAATGCACCCAGTACTTTGGACTCGCATTACTGACCGTCGTTTAAGTCACCCACATGTGAAAGTAAACGTCCTTTCAACTTACTATCACCGTTCTTTTGAATTAGCTGATCGCGGCATGGTTTTCCACCCTCAATCAGACCTTGCGATTGCTAACTTCATTGCTAACTACATCATCCAAAACGATGCCGTTAACTGGGATTTCGTAAATAAGCACACCCACTTTAAACAAGCTGCAACCGATATCGGTTACGGCTTGCGTGATGACGATCCTCTACAGCAAAAAGCGAAAAACCCAAACTCAGGCAACATGTCTGATATCAGCTTTGAAGCCTACAAACAATCAGTAGCTCCATACACAGTAGAAAAAGCGTCTGAAATGTCAGGTGTACTACCAGAAGATCTGATTGAATTGGCGAAACAATATGCTGATCCAAAAACCAAAGTCATGTCACTTTGGACTATGGGTATGAACCAACATACTCGTGGCGTTTGGATGCAAAGCTTAGTGTACAACCTACACTTACTAACTGGTAAAATCTCAGAACCAGGTAACAGCCCGTTCTCACTAACTGGTCAGCCATCGGCGTGTGGTACTGCTCGTGAAGTGGGTACTTTTGCGCACCGCCTACCTGCAGACATGGTTGTTGCTAACCCTAAACACCGTGCAATTGCAGAGAAAATTTGGAAACTACCAGAAGGTACTATTCCACCAAAACCTGGCTTCCACGCAGTACAGCAAGATCGCATGTTGAATGATGGCGTACTCAATGCTTACTGGGTAATGTGTAACAACAACATGCAAGCCGGTCCAAACATCAACACTGAACGTCTTCCTGGTTACCGTAACCCTGATAACTTCATTGTATGTTCAGACCCATACCCAACGGTAACGGCACAAGCATCGGATCTGATTCTTCCAACGGCTATGTGGATAGAAAAAGAAGGTGCTTACGGTAACGCAGAACGTCGTACTCAAGCTTGGTACCAACAAGTATCGCCAGTTGAAGGAGCTAAATCTGACCTTTGGCAAATCATGGAATTCTCAAAACGTTTCAAAATTGAAGAAGTGTGGCCAGAAGACCTGATGGCGAAAGCACCAGAACTTCGCGGCAAAACCATGTACGACATTTTATTCCGCAACGGTAATGTAGATAAGTTCCCGCTAGAAGAAGCACAGGAACTTAACGATGATGCGAAGTCAGCTGGTTTCTACGTACAGAAAGGCCTATTTGAAGAATACGCTGAATTTGGGCGTGGCCACGGTCATGACTTAGCACCATACGATGTTTACCACACAGTACGTGGTCTACGTTGGCCGGTGGTCGATGGTAAAGAAACATTATGGCGCTTTAACCCAGAATATGACCCATACGCAAAACGCGCTGGTCGTGACTTCTATGGCAAACCAGATGGTAAGGCTCTGATCATTTCAGCACCTTACGAAGCGCCACCAGAAGTGCCAAATGAAGAGTTCGACTTATGGCTATGTACTGGCCGTGTTCTTGAGCACTGGCACACCGGCACCATGACACGTCGTGTACCTGAACTTTATAAAGCAGTTCCTGATGCGCATTGCTTCATCCACCCAGATGATGCAGAGGCTCGTAACTTACGCCGAGGGGATGAAGTACTTATTCAATCACCACGTGGTGAAGTACGTGCTCGTGTTGAAACTCGTGGTCGTAACCGTCCGCCACAAGGCTTGGTTTTCGTACCGTTCTTTGATGCTCGTATCCTAGTCAACAAATTGATTTTAGATGCGACCGACCCACTATCTAAACAGACTGACTTTAAGAAATGTCCTGTGAAGATCACGAAAGTTGGCAGTGTTTAACACTAGTTTAAGCACGAGCAATAAGAAATGAAGGTCACTCAGCTGATACCTGAGTGACCAACAAAGAATCGGAGAAGATTATGAAAAAAATCATCATGGCATTGATCGCCGCAAGCGCATTGATCATGGGTGCCGTACAAGCTGAAGATGGTGACACTATTACCCCAGCAGCAACTAACCCAGGTGGTATTGGTGGCGTTGAATCATTACGTGGTAATGCTGAACTTGAAGTAACACGCCCTGCTGACGACTTTAAACGTTTTCCTAAAGACCACAAAGTCGATAGCAATTATGTGTATCAGCCACCATTGATTCCACATACTATTCGTAACTACGAAGTATCACTAAACGCGAACAAATGTCTTGCTTGTCATAGCTGGAAAAACGCTAAAGACATGGGCGCGACCAAAATTAGTGTAACGCACTACGTAAACCGTCAAGACGCGGTATTGTCTGACGTATCACCTCGTCGTTACTTCTGTTTGCAGTGTCACGTACCACAAGCAGATGCAAAACCGTTAGTTGAAAACAAATATGAGCCAGTAGACTCATTAAAATAAACGCTACCGCCTAGGTGGGCTTTAACATCGATGTGATGTAAAAGCAGACCTAGGCCAAAAGAGAGACGATTATGAAAATCTTAAAAAACTTTTGGAAGCGTTTATCCACCCCAAGTAAAGCTGCGGCAGGTATTATCCTGTTTATGGGCTTTATGGGTGGTTTACTCTTCTGGGGTGCATTTAACACCGGTATGGAAGCGACCAACACAGAAGAATTTTGTTCTGGTTGTCACGCCCCTATCGTAAAAGAGATCCGTGAAACCATTCACTACTCTAACCGCTCTGGTGTTCGTGCCATTTGTTCTGACTGCCATGTACCACACCAATGGACAGATAAGATAGTACGTAAAGTTCAAGCATCAAAAGAACTACTTTTCCATTTTATCGGCACCATTGATACGGAAGAGAAATTCAAAGAGCGCCGTGGCCACCTTGCTCACCGTGAGTGGCAGAGGATGAAGGATAACGACTCGAAAGAATGTCGTAACTGTCACCAGTTTAACTACATGGACTTCTCTGAACAGGGGCCTCGTGCAATCAAACAGCACTCTACTGCCCTAGCTGATGGTGATAAAACTTGTGTTGATTGCCATAAAGGTATCGCACACAAATTACCTGATATGAGAGATGTAGAAGGCTGGCAATAAGCCACCAGATGAAAGGAGAAAGGTTTATGGGTACTCTAGAATACGTTGTCTGGCATATCTTAGGTTACGCAGCAATGCCTGCGATTATCCTAGGTGGGTTTGTTGCCGTGGCGGCAATTTGCATCGCGATTTTGTCTTTTACTAAAGATAAGCAAATAGACTAACCTGCACTTTATTCGTTCGCTATATCCAAAGTCATTGGAATTACAGTCAACAAAGTTGCAGCTTAAAGTTAAATCGCCTGAATAATCGATTATTCAGGCGATTTTTTTATGCTTTCAAAAACCGGTTACTCATCTACATGGAATCACTTGGGTATATTCCTTTGTTATACCTCATGTATCTCGGTATGATTAACAACAATAGGACAGCCTCTCGCTACTCCGCCCTTCTTTACCACTTTCAAACAAGGAACGATTTATGACAAATATCGCTTTTATCACGGGTGCAACGTCTGGATTTGGCCGAGCGGCAGCACGTCGTTTTGCTCAAGATGGTTGGTCTCTAGTTTTGTCTGGACGTCGCATGGAACGTTTAATCGAATTGAAAGAAGAGCTAAACAATGTACCTGTGCATATAATCCAATTAGACGTTCGTGATGATCAAGCAGTTAAAACTGCCGTTACTGAACTGCCTGCTGAGTTTGCTCAAATCAAAGTGTTGATTAATAATGCCGGTCTTGCACTCGCGCCACAAAGTGCAGAAAAAGTAGATCTCAAAGATTGGCATACTATGATCGATACCAACATTACTGGTTTAGTCAATGTAACTCATGCCTTACTTCCAACCCTAATTAAAACAGGTGCAGGTTCGAGTGTGATTAACATTGGTTCAATTGCGGGAGAATGGCCATACCCTGGCAGCCATGTTTACGGTGCAAGCAAAGCCTTTGTAAAACAATTTAGCTATAACTTACGTTGTGATTTATTAGGCACCGGAGTTCGTGTTACTGATATTGCCCCAGGTATGGCAGAAACAGAATTCACTTTAGTTCGCACCAAAGGCGATCAACAAGCATCGGATAATCTTTATAAAACGACCACGCCACTAAGCGCTGAAGATATTGCTGAGCAAATGTTCTATGTCGCCACATTACCAGATCATATCAACATCAACCGACTAGAAGTCATGCCAACTCGTCAAGCTTGGTCTCCGTTTGCGGTTGATCGTGATTAATAGCATTACCAATCAATAATTAAGCAACGCATCTAAAAAGCTTCCTGTCAATTGGAAGCTTTTTTATTGGACTACCCTCAGACTACTTATAGTAACTTTTCAATATCTTCCGCAAGCTCTTCTGCCAAATAGGTTGGCGAATAACGCTCAACGACTTTTCCTTCTCCATCGACAAGAAATTTAGTGAAGTTCCACTTGAGTTCCCCATCATCAAATACTTGGCCAATTGAGGTTAACTTTTCAAGCAAACCTTCTGAAGCATCATTAGATTTATCATCATGGCGCTGCATTTTTAAGTGCTTAAACAGTGGATCGGCATCCGGGCCATTGACTTCAATTTTGGCAAAGTTGGTAAAACTCACTCCATAGTTCACCTGACAGAAATCCATAATACCCTGATCATCTTCTGGCGATTGCTCCAAAAACTGATTACAAGGAAAGCCCAGAACTTCAAATTCTTTACCTTTATAGGCTTGATGTAGCTTTTCCAAACCTTCTAGTTGCGGTGTTAAACCACACTTGGTCGCAATATTAACAATCAATAATGTCTTCCCGTGATATTTAGACAAGCTCACTAATTCACCCGACACAGCTCTTACTTTAAAGTCATGTACATTCATCTTAATCACTCCTTAATTTATGCCCTAGATTTTTAACTACTCTTTAGTACTACCACTTTAGGGTAGTTTGAGATCAGAATTGATTTGAATCAGTATTCTTGGTCACGATTTCGCCATGATAGCCTCAGTTAATTTATTTTTATGGGCGAAATATATATGAATAAGATCAAACTCGTCATCATCGGTAACGGTATGGTTGGCCACCGCTTTATCGAAGATATTGTCGAAAAAGGCGATTTAGACCAATACCACATTACTGCTTTTTGTGAAGAACCACGTGTCGCTTATGACCGAGTTCACTTATCTTCTTATTTTTCTCATCATACTGCCGATGAACTTTCTTTAGTAAAAGAAGGGTTCTATCAAAAACACGGTATCAATGTCTTAATCGGCGAACGTGCCATTAATATTAGCCGTGAAAACAAAACTGTGTACTCAAGTTCTGGTCGTGAAGTTCAATATGACAAATTGATCATGGCCACAGGCTCTTACCCATTCGTACCACCAATTAAAGGTAATGAAAGCAAAGACTGCTTTGTTTACCGTACCATTGAAGATTTAAAATCGATAGAAGCAACGGCTAAAAAAAGCAAAAGCGGTGCGGTAATCGGTGGTGGTTTACTTGGTCTTGAAGCAGCAGGCGCATTAAAAGCACTCGGCGTTGAAACCCATGTGATCGAATTCGCCCCTGTATTAATGGCAGAACAACTTGATCTACAAGGCGGCTTAAAACTACGCAATAAAATCGAACGTATGGGCGTACAAGTTCATACCAGCAAAAATACATTAGAGATCTTACCTCAAGGTGACAGCGCCCGTAACACCATGAAGTTTGCCGATGGCACTGATTTAGAAGTCGACTTTATCGTGTTCTCTGCAGGTATTCGCCCACAAGATCGCCTATCTCGCCAAGCAGAATTAGAAATCGGCCCACGCGGCGGTATTGCCATTAATGATAACTGTCAAACTTCCGATCCAGACATCTATGCGATTGGTGAATGTGCATCTTGGAATGGTGTGTTCTTTGGTCTTGTGGCTCCTGGTTACAAGATGGCGCAAGTCGCGGTTGACCATCTACTAGGCAATACCGAAAGCCAATTTACTGGCGCTGATATGAGTGCCAAGCTGAAATTACTTGGTGTAAAAGTAGGTAGCATCGGTGATGCAAATGGCCGTACCCCAAACTGCAAAAGCTTTGTTTACCAAAACGATGAAGAAGACGTATATAAACGTTTAATCGTATCGGCAGACAACAAAAAGCTTCTCGGTGCAGTATTAGTTGGTGATACCTCAGATTACGGTAACTTACTACAGCTGCACTTAAATGATATGGATCTACCTGAGCATCCAGATACTTTAATTCTTCCTGCTCATGCAGGCGCAGAGAAGCCATCAATGGGTGCCGATGCGTTGCCAGACTCTGCAGTAATCTGCTCTTGTTTTGATGTCACTAAGGGCAAAATCGCTCAAGCGGTCGCCGAAGGTCATACTACGCTCGGTGACATTAAAATGGTCACTAAAGCAGGTACCGGTTGTGGCGGCTGTGTGCCAATGATCACGCAAGTACTTAATGCTGAGCTAGCAAAAGCGGGGATTGAAGTTAAAAATCATATCTGTGAACATTTCGAATATTCTCGCCAAGAGCTATTCCACCTATGCCGCATTGAAGGCATTCGTTCATTCGATCAGTTGCTGGAAAAACACGGCCACGGTTATGGCTGTGAAGTATGTAAACCAACGGTAGGCTCGATCTTAGCATCTTGCTGGGGCGACCACGTACTTAAACCACAGCACGTTGGCTTGCAAGATACCAATGATAACTTCCTTGGCAACATGCAAAAAGATGGTACCTATTCTGTTATTCCTCGTATGGCGGGCGGTGAAGTCACACCACAAGCACTTGCTGCATTAGCTGACGTAGCTGCAGAATATAACCTCTACACCAAAATCACTGGCGCACAACGTATTGGTTTATTTGGTGCGCAAAAAGATGATTTACCTGAAATCTGGAAGAAATTAATTGCGGCTGGTTATGAAACCGGTCAAGCCTATGCCAAAGCACTGCGTATGGCAAAAACCTGTGTCGGCAGCACCTGGTGTCGTTTCGGCGTACAAGATAGTGTTGGCTTAGGCTCTTACCTAGAAAACCGCTACAAGGGCATTCGTACTCCACACAAAATGAAGTTTGGTGTATCCGGCTGTACCCGTGAATGTGCCGAAGCTCAAGGCAAGGATTTAGGTATTATAGCAACCGATGCAGGCTGGAATATGTATGTGTGTGGTAACGGAGGTATGAACCCTCGTCACGGTGACCTACTGGCTTCAGATTTAGACAAAGAAACCTTAATTAAATACGTCGACCGTTTTATGATGTTCTACATCCGTACCGCCGATAAATTACAACGTACTTCTGTCTGGTTAGAAAACCTAGAAGGTGGCGTTGACTACCTACGTAAAGTGATTGTCGATGACACCTTAGGCATCAATGAACAGCTTGAAAAAGACGTGCAAACACTAGTCGACAGCTACACCTGTGAGTGGACTGACACCATTAATGATGAAAGCCAGTTAACTCGCTTCGCGCACTTCATCAACAGCGATGCGCGCGATGAAAACGTGGTATTTGTTCCAGAGCGTGAACAACACCGTCCAGCGACATTTACTGAGAAACACCCGCACTTACGTGGTGACATCCTACACACCGATCTAAACGATAAAAAAGTAACGGAGGAAGCGTAATGAGCACTCAAAAAAGCAATCAAAAGCCAAGTTGGGTAAAAGTCTGTGCGCTCAACGACATTACGCCAAAAACTGGGGTTTGCGCCCTAGTCAACGGTAAGCAAGTTGCAATCTTCCGTCCACGTTTTGATGAGCAACTATTTGCCATCAATAACATGGATCCATTCGCTCAATCTAACGTGCTATCTCGCGGTTTAATCTGTGAACACGATGGTGAGCTTTGGGTTGCTAGCCCACTGAAAAAACAGCGTTTCAACCTAGAAACCGGTCGTTGCCTTGAAGATGAAACCATGGGCGTAGAAGCCTATGAGATTCGCGTGAAAGGTAATGAGATTGAGGTGAAAGCGTAAAAGTTCCTGGTTCCTGGTTCCTGGTTCCTGGTTCCTGGTTCCTGGTTCCTGGTTCCTGGTTCCTGGTTCCTGGTTCCTGGTTCCTGGTTCCTGGTTCCTGGTTCCTGGTTCCTGGAAGATAGCTTTCCGTGACAGCCATATTAAAGCAAACGCAAATGTCTATTTATTACGGTAACTATTCAGCGACAACCGCCTAGGAACTAGGGACCAGGGCCTAGAAACCTCTTTAATCAAGTTTCCATACCCATAGCGATTCACGTTCACATTCGAATCGCTATCAGTATTTAAACTTTAATTTTAACTTTTGTAGGAAACCATTATGTATACAGACACCATTAAAAAGTGCTCTAACAACGCAGCTCGTATCGTCAAGCTTGCCGACAATAACCCATTAGGTTTTTGGATTAGCTCAGCAATGGCAGGCGCTTATGTTGGTATCGGCATTATTTTAATTTTCACTTTCGGAAATCTTGTTGATCCTGCTATTCGCCCTTTAGTCATGGGCGCAACCTTTGGTATTGCTTTAACCTTAGTAATTATTGCAGGCTCAGAACTTTTTACTGGTCACACGATGTTTTTGGCATTTGGTGCATTAACAGGCCAAATTTCTTGGAAAGATAACGCTCGCATTTTGCCACAAACTTGGTTAGGTAACTTGATCGGCTCTGTTTTTGTTGCTTATTTATTTTTCCTAGCTGGTGGTGGCAATATTCTCCCTGATGCTTCAAGCTTTTTACACAAAGCTGCATTAGGTAAAGCAAGCGCACCTGCAAGTGTACTCTTCTTTAAAGGCATTCTATGTAACTGGTTAGTATGCCTAGCAATTTGGATGTGCCAACGTGTTGAAGGTACAAGTAAATTTATTGCGATCTGGTGGTGTTTATTAGCATTTATCGGCGCAGGTTTTGAGCACTCAATTGCTAATATGACAATTTTTGCTCTATCCTACTTTGGCAACCATAGTGATGCGTTAACGATGGCTGGTATTGGCCACAACCTATTATGGGTGTCTTTAGGTAACATCGTATCAGGCGCATTATTCATGGGCTTGGGTTACTGGATTTCGACACCAAAAGCGGAACGTCCGGTTTTTGATCAAGAAGAAATCGAAAACCTGCAGGAAGTAAAAGCGTAAGTTACAGTTCCTAGGTTCCTAGGCTACTAGTCCCTAGTTTCTAGAAAAAGCAATCCTCTTAATACACAGGTTAAGAATAATAAAGTGGTTAGGATTTTTCGAAAAACTAACCACTTCTCCTTAGCCTTAAACCTAGGGACTAGGAACCAGGAACTTTCCCCCCTACCATCACTGTATATACAACGTCCGAGGCCTTACATGTCTTTATCATCTACAACATCAAAGCCATTCGTTTCCCTTGTTGGCGCAGGTCCGGGCGATCCTGACCTACTGACAATGAAAGCTTATCGTCTGATTCAATCGGCAGATGTAGTGGTTTATGACCGGTTAGTTTCTGAAGAAATCATGGCACTAGTGACCCCAGATGCTGAACGACTATTTGTTGGAAAAAAGCTTAATCATCATTGTGTTCCACAAGATCAAATCAACCAAATATTGGTCGACAAAGCTCTGGAAAATAAGCATGTAGTACGTTTGAAAGGGGGCGATCCATTTATCTTTGGTCGTGGTGGTGAAGAATTAGAAACTCTCGTCGAAAATGGTGTCGAATTTGAAGTAGTACCGGGGATTACTGCTGCATCAGGCTGTAGTGCTTATGCTGGGATCCCGCTCACTCATCGCAATCATGCACAAAGCGTGCAGTTTATTACAGGGCATTTAAAGAAAGAAGGTCAAGATATTCAATGGGCGAGTTTAGCTCAGAATAATCATACCCTAGTCTTTTATATGGGACTCAAACAAGCACCAGTGATTCGCCAAAACTTAATAGCAAATGGACTATCACTTGAAACTCCATGTGCAATTGTAGAACGAGGCACTACCCCTAAACAACGTGTTTTAACTGGCACACTAAAAGAGTTAGAGTCATTAGCGAATCAAGCCATCAGCCCTTCACTCATCATTGTCGGCAGCGTGGTTTCATTACACCATCAGCTACATTGGTTTAAATCATAATGCTGAATGGGAATAATAATTAAGGTCTAGAAAAGATTCGGATGGGCTAACCTGGTACATATCTTTGGACGGTGTCTTGTAAATTAAACTGACAACCTGATGAGACTGCTTGTTATCTCCAAGTAAGAATTGAAAATAATGAGCTAAGCTACAATATGTCGAGCTATGTTTTGTATCTTGTACTATTTTATCTTTTTCAAAATATGGTCTGTGTACGCCAACATAGGCTTCTTGATAAACATAGCGTGGTTCACCAGACATTAAAGTGATAAAGCAAGCAGAGTAACAATAGGTTTCTACAGCCGTTTTAAGTTTCGACTGCTTAATAATTTTACCAATTTTAATCGCCTCATTAACTGAGCCACCTAGAGATTGAAGTAAGATATATTGAACATTCTCATGAGTGGCGATAAAATTTTCAAATCGCTTTGATTCGCCAGATTTAATGGCACCATTTAAGCTAATAATATCTCGGCCTTGAGCATGAAAAGCTTTATAGGTTGCTGCAAATGAAAAGTTAATCGATACCATGAATATGAATAAAGCAGAACCAATAATGGTATAACGGGAAGAAAAACGAAACACAACTTACTCAATAAAATTAAACAACTTCCCTATTATCGACATCAATCTTACTCTCCTAAGCAGATACGATGAATAAGTGTACAAGGAAGCCTCTGTTCGATTATTGACCTGTATCAGGCATGTAGGAATAATCTTAAATTCCTACGAAACAATCAGCTTTTCTTTGGTAGCTTTACTCAGTTTTTTAATGCGAATTTCTTCTTTAAGTGCCGCGCTTTTATCTACCACTTGTTGTGACCAGACCAATGATAAAGGCCCTTTACCTCTTAAATACTTAGCACCTTTCCCAACTTGATGCTGCTCAAACCGACGTTCCAGATCATTGGTAATACCACAATAGAGCGTCTTGGTTCGAGTACGAATTAAATACACGAACCAAGGTTTTTCTGTTAATTGAGAAGAAGTAGCTGGCATATCTTAATCAACAATCAAGGCTTTCAGTTCTTCAATTTGCGCTTTTAATTCAGCGACTTGTTGTTCTAAAGTACTAATACGTTCTTCATACTGGTTCTGACTAGAAGATACCGCTACTGGCGCGATTGCCTCATAGGATTCAACATCAACCTCACCACAGAACAAATGCTGATAACGTGACTCACGTTTACCCGGTTCACGTGGTAATTTCACCACTAAAGCACCTTCTTCGCGCGATGCCATTTTCTCCAATAACGCTTCAACTTGTTTCACATCGGTAAATTCACATAGACGATTGGTTCGAGTACGTATTTCTCCGGGCGTTTGCGCACCACGTAATAGCATGCAGCATACGATGCCACGTTCTTGATCTGTTAATTTCAAGGAACCAAATTCCGTATTACAAAAACGATGACGAAATTTAGAAACGCGACTATTGAAACCACTTTCATCTGTCATTAAGCGACGGTCAATTAAAGCTTGTGCGGCATCCATCACTTCCGCTTCGCTCAACGCCATCACAGGATCACGGTTGCTTTTTTGATTACAAGCGGTAGTGAGACTATTTAAGGTTAGTGGGTAGTAATCAGGAGTCGTCACTTCTTTTTCAATTAAACAACCAATGATTCTGGCTTCAATTGGGGTGAGTTCTATATTCATCTTGTTTATTCCTTGAGTTTGTGACCCATAAATCAGTGATCCCAGCGATAAGGGCGATAGATCTGGCGGCCATTATCCACCACGACAACAATTTGACTTCGATTTAAATCTAAATCTATTCGTTGCATCATCTTACGTGACTTTAAGTAGGCTTTCTGAAACCGCTGCTGCGCAGTATTTTTGCCAGAAAATTCAGTCACGGCTGGCTCTTTATTGTTTGCTGTTGAATTATTCTCTGTCATTCTTAATCAGATTATCTATATTTAGATCAACATATTGGTTTTGTATGTGAATAAATCAAGGCTGCACTTCACTCAACTAAGATTTAGCATACCAAAACATCATAATTGATGGATTTTTCATCAAGCGTGTATCAATAAATTCAATTCATCACAATGTAAGACTAAGCTTTTAAACTTATCCTTATATATCCAAGTGACTTCAAGATGCAGAATTCAGAGCTATCATCCAAACCTTTAGGCAAGAAAGATTGGCGAAGGAATGTAGGCACCTTTCAAACCAATCTGACGCGGCATAAAGGTTTGAATGAAGCTCCCGAAGGGCAAGTTAAAACAAGCTTTATGCCGCGTTAAATTGAACAGAGATAGAATAACTATGATCATGTCCAATTTGCCTTGCCTAAAGCTTGTTTTATTCTTGCTGAAACTCGCACCTTGAAGTTACTTGGATATATTTTTTGATCTTAACTCTGTTTTGTCTGTTAGGTATATGGTTTAATTTGGAAAGTTAATTAATCATCATGAATTAGGAAGAAACTATGGCTAACGTATTTGAAATCGTAAACCAAGCTCGTCGCAAGAATAAACTTAAACGTGAAATTCTTGATAATGAAAAGAAAATTCGTGACAACCGTAAACGTGTTGATTTGCTAGATAATCTACTTGATTACATTCACGCTGGAATGACACACGAAGAAATCGTTGAAATCATCAAGAATATGAAAGCAGATTATGAAGATCGTGTTGATGATCACATCATCAAAGGTGCTGAAATTTCTAAGCAACGCCGTGAAATCAGCCGCAAAATCCGCGAACTGACTGAAGCGGATAAACTACAGCACACAAGCGCAAAAAAATAAGTGGTTCTTTAATCATATACACCCATGTGAATTCTGCATTTTGAAACCACTTGAGCATAAAAGGTCTCGATTACGGGGCCTTTGTTTCGTTAATGGAGATTTAATTTTACCGCGCTTTATGTGAAATCACTTAAATCTACAAGGAAATAATAATGACCCTGAAACGTGTACTTTTAAAACCAATCACACTTTGTGTCCTACTCGGCTTAAGTTCTTCCGCTTTCGCTAATGTTGTCATTAATATCCCTTCTGAAGTCGATGTATTAGCCGCCAATGGACAGGAAGCAGAGATTGAAGGTGGTTTGTTCTCAAGCACTAAATCGCTCACTTTACCGGATGGTGAAAACCAAATCGTCTTCCGCTACAACCCAGTATTCAAACAAGGCAACGATCAAACGACCGTTACGACTGACGCTATTATCACTAAATTTACTGCATCAGATACTGAGTTAAATTTTGACCTTCCCAAATACCGTAATGCCGATCTTGCACGAGACTTTGACCGTAACCCAAATTGGAAATTAGTTGATGAAAATGGCAATACTATTGAAGTGAAGCAAGATAAGTTGTTAAAACCGGGTGTTCAACTTGGCCGTAACTACGATCAAGAATCCGTTGCTTACAATAAAACAGGTGGTGTCGCCGCTATCGCACCAGCAACCGCAGCAGTGGCTACAACAGCCACAGTTGAAGCATCGGCAGCAGCACCACAAATGCCGGCTAACAGCCAATACAAAACCACTGAAGAGCAAATGCTGCACTATTGGTATGAGAAAGCTGATAAAGAAACCAAGCAACGTTTCTTACAGTCGATTATTCAAGCGAAGTAATCTCGGTATAACCAAAGGTCTGTTGATAACATTTAAACAAGAAGGGCTTATCTACTTTTAATTAGAAATAGTAGATAAGCCCTTCTTTTATTTGATTAATTAAAAACCTTACTCGTCATCAACAACCGGCTTCTTTTTCTTCTTAATCATGAAGACTTGTTCACCGACATCGACATTCTTATAGAAGCTCTTATCGCGTTTCACTGGCTTCTTGACGGTATTGGACTTCTTAGTCACTTTCTTCGCACTCGTCGCGCCTTTCTTCACAAAAGGTTTGCGTGGCTTAATACCTTTAAATTTACCTTTCAAACCGTCAAGCACAGAAAAGGTAAGATCTTGCTGTAAGTAAGTTTCGACATTCTTAAAGCTCACCCAATCTTTTGGGCCAACCAGTGAGATCGCAGTACCTTTATTGCCGGCACGACCAGTACGACCAACACGGTGTACGTATTCTTCAGTATGTTTTGGCATATCAAAGTTGATGACATGCGTTACGTTAGCGATATCGAGACCACGAGAGGCAATATCGGTCGTCACAAGAATCTTATGAACAGCTCGCTCAAACTGGCTCATAATGCTATTACGCTGAGTCTGATTTAACCCACCACTTAACGCCACTGCTTTAAGCTTCTTCTCATTTAGCTTAATGGTCAAACGCTCGGTATCACTACGGGTTGCAGTGAAGATAATCACTTGCTTGTATTCCGCTTCTTCAAGAAGTCGGTCAAGAATCGCTTCTTTATGATCTAGGTGATCACAAAGATAAAATGACTGGTCGATATCTTTATGTTCTTCAGCAGATAAACCAATTGAGATGCGTTTTGGATCGCTGAGCATTTCATTCGATAGGCCGCTGACTTCAGCGTGATCAAGTGTTGCTGAAAACATTAATGTCTGGCGACGACGGTGTTTAGCCGCATTATGAATACGACGTAATTCTGGAGCAAAACCAAGGTCTAGCATGCGGTCTGCTTCATCTAAAATCAGTGTTTCAACACCTTCTAAATATAAAGAGCGATGTTCAAGGTGATCGGCTAAACGGCCAGGTGTTGCCACAATAAATTTAGGGTATTTACGTAGTGCTTTCACTTGATCGTTAAAGTTTTCGCCACCAACAATCAAAGTACCTGTATAAGAAAGCCCACCAAGCATGGCTTTAAGCTCACCAAATACTTGTTTCGCGAGTTCACGGGTCGGAGCCAAAATCACACCACGTGGATCTTTCGCAGAAAGGGCTTTGGTTTTTAACGCTTTATGTAGCATAGGCAAAACAAAGGCTAATGTTTTACCTGAACCCGTCTTGGATGAAGCCAATAAGTCTTTACCTGCAATCGCAACTGGGATCGCTTGACGCTGAATATCCGTTGCTTGTGCAAAATTGTAGTGTTGTAGGTTTTTTAGTAGACGATTATCTAAACCAAGATCTTTAAACTGCAAAGGGGTGCTCCAAAAGAAATAAAAATAAACTCATGTGCATAATAGCATAAGGCTTCCGCCGCTCCCTCATACTTTATGATCAAGTGACGTTATATCCCGTCATTTAATTCTCAATTCATTTAACTTAACCTCAGGCTAGGATAAGAGAGTCTACATAGTTAACTAACTCACTTTATTTCGGACTTTTAGTCGACGCGCCACCAACTCTACTCCAGGCTTATAACGTTTCGCAGAAGCATTAAGAGCAAGCTCTAACGCGCTATCAGCAATGGTTTCAAAACGTTGAGATAAAGAATTGATTTTAATAGGTAAAAAATCTAATAAACGATTATCACCATAAGTGGCAACTTTAACTTTACTCATCAATTCTGGATATTCAAATAACACATCAAGCACACCTTCAAGCAAAGTATATGACGTTGTAATTATCGCGTCAGGCATAGTGTCCTGGTCTAGCCATTTTTGCATTGCAGATCGACCCGCTTGAGAATTAAACAGCGCACCATACTCAACATAAGTCTTCAACGGCTTATTATGTTGACGAATTGCCGCTTCAAATCCGAGTTGTCGCTCTCTAGATATATTCAAATCTGGTAAGGCACCAATTAATCCCACCGAGGCAACATCATCAAATAATACCGAAGAGGTTAAACTCAAAGCGCCTTCAAAATCTTCACTGATCACGCAACTAAAATATTCATCATCTAATGGTCGGTCGAGTGCAATGACAGGAATTCCACGCTTTTGAATACTACTATAAAACTCATTGGCATTAGGAATGGAGCTTGCAACAAATAACGCATCGATTCGGCGGCTGACTAAAGCATTAACCACTGACTTTTCGGTTTCAGGGTCATCATCAGAACTGCCAATCAAAATTTGATAACCCGCCTGACGAGAGTTAAATTCCAATAATTTAGCAAGGCGCGCATAACTGCTGTTTTCTAAATCAGGGATCACAAGACCAAATGAGCGGCTTTGCCCTGCACGTAAAGAAGAAGCCGCATGATCCGGCTGATATTGATGTTCTTCAACTATCGCCATCACTTTTTGCTGAGTCTTCTGGCTAATCCGATATTTGGTTGCCTTGCCATTAATGACATAACTGGCGGTGGTTTTTGATACGCCTGCCAGTTTGGCTATTTCATCAAGTGTCATTTGGTTAACCCCTTTCACTCACGGTTCTGTGCACTGGATCAAAAATCTATAGTTCCGATCATTATGTTATTTGAATTATAAGCTGAATCGATTCAGTATAAAAGCTGAAAGGATTCAGCAAATTTGAAGTCTAGTCACATTAACTAAAAAATCTCTTATCTACTAAACTGAATAAGTAGAATTTTTACCCCTAATTAAAGACGAGATCATGATTCGCTGAATTTTTTTACTAAATTGCTGAAACGATTCAGCTGCATATAATTAGAGAACAAGAATATCACCATGTTGATAGTACTCGTTCCCAAACCAATAGAGGCACGACAATGCTTATTTTAACACCTCAAGAAGTAACGCTTGCTCAAACAGCATCAAACAAGACC
The DNA here is from genome assembly GCF_030161215.1 of Vibrio algivorus. Lineage (NCBI taxonomy): Bacteria > Pseudomonadati > Pseudomonadota > Gammaproteobacteria > Vibrionales > Vibrionaceae > Vibrio > Vibrio algivorus. The sequence goes on along the minus strand of NZ_BSPV01000003.1, from coordinate 224,189 downwards.
GCAGCAATTAAAAATATTGCAGCCACATTAACTCAGCAAGGTTATGTGGAATCAGGGTATGTTGAAGGTATGCTCACTCGTGAAGAACAATCTTCAACCTTTCTAGGTAATGGTATCGCCATTCCACACGGTACTACAGATACACGTGGCCTAGTACAAAAAACCGGTGTCAGTGTCCATCACTTTCCAGAAGGTGTGGATTGGGGAAATGGTACGGTTTATGTCGCGATTGGCATTGCCGCAAAATCTGACGAACACTTGGGCATCTTAAAACAACTGACCAAAGTACTTTCTGCAGATGGTGTTGAGGCGGCACTAAAAGATGCTAAAACTGAGCAAGACATCATTAATGTATTAAATGGCCAAACTCAGTTAATGGCAGATTTCGACGCTTCATTAATCCAATTGAAATTTCCGGCCAGTGATATGCTACAAATGACGGCCGTTGCCGGTGGCCTACTTCGCAATACGGGTTGTACAACTGATGAATACATCTCTGAGATCATCACCAAAACACCAACTGATTTAGGTAACGGTCTGTGGTTAATCAGCGGTGGTGCCGGTGTTAATCGTTCTGCGATGTCATTGGTTTCAACCGCTAATGATTGTGAATTTGAAGGTAAACCAGTCAAAGGGTTAATTGCCTTTGCAGCTTGCAATGCGAGCCATAAGCCACTGTTGTATAAACTGACTCAATTGATCCTAGCTAAGCGTCAAAATGAGATTTTAGACGGCAATATCAATCAACTGCTTGAGCTATTCGACTTATCTGAAAAAGCACCAGAAATTAGCAAAGAAGCCGCAAATACCGCGACATTTAAAATCAAAAACACCCACGGTTTACACGCTCGCCCTGGTGCTATGTTAGTAGCTGAAGCGAAAAAGTTTGAATCTGCAATTCGCGTTAAAAACTTAGATGGCGAAGGCGGCAGTGTGAATGCCAAAAGCTTAATGAAAGTTATCGCTTTAGGCGTAAAACATGGCCACCGTCTACAATTTACTGCCGATGGCGCTGATGCAGAGTTAGCACTTACTTCGATTGGTAAAGCAATTGAATCAGGCCTTGGTGAAGGCTAAGGAAATCATTATGTCAGCAAAAAAAGTTGTCACCATTACCCTAAACCCAGCGCTTGATCTGACTGGTCACTTAGCTGATAACCTTAATGTAGGCAGTGTTAGCTTAGTATCGAGCAGTACGTTACACCCAGCCGGTAAAGGGGTAAACGTTGCGAAAGTACTTTCTGATTTAGGTGCCGATGTCACGGTTACTGGCTTTTTAGGTGCCAATAACCAAGAAGCATTCTGTCAATTATTTAAAGAGATTAACGCCAGTGACCGTTTTATTCGCGTCTCTGGTGCTACTCGCATCAATGTTAAATTAGTCGATAAAGCCAGTGAGGTAAGTGACATTAACTTCCCAGGTGTCGAAGTCGATCAAACCGCCATTGAAGCTTTCGAAGCCACCCTTGATGAGCTTGCCCAAGATCATGATTACTTTGTGATGGCAGGTAGCCTACCCCGCGGCATTAGCCCAGAACTTTGTACCAAGTGGATTGAATCGCTACATCAAAAAGGCAAAAAAGTGATTTTTGATAGTAGTCGTCAAGCACTAAAAGCAGGTTTGAATTCTCATCCGTGGTTGATTAAACCTAATGATGAAGAACTTTCAGAGCTGATTGGAAAAGAGCTACATAGCATCGAAGATTGCCAACAAGCCGCGCAAACTTTGGAATCAAAAGGCATCGACAACATTGTGGTATCCATGGGCTCTAAAGGCGTGATGTGGTTAAACCAAGGTCAGTGGCTACAAGCTAAACCGCCAAAAATGGAAGTGGTGAGCACAGTCGGTGCTGGTGATACTTTGGTTGCCGGACTGACGTGGGGCCACTTGAATCAAGATTTAGATAAAGACAATTGGCCACAAGAAAAAGTTTTAAGCTTTGCGACTGCATTGTCTGCACTCGCTGTCACTCAAATTGGCGTTGGAGTAACTGACATTACTTCTGTGAACAACCTACAACAAAAAATTCGCACTGAAGCGAACTCTCGCATATAGAAGAGCTAAGGATATCCTATGAATATTGCCATTATAACTGCCTGCCCTAGTGGCGTTGCCAACAGCATTATCGCCGCTGGTGTACTAGAACAAGCAACCAAGACGTTAAACTGGAATTCAAGCATTGAATGCCAATCTTCTTTCGTTCCTGGTACCGAGTTAACTCAAGAACAAATTGATAGCGCTGAAGTGATCGTCATTGCAGCCAATACTACCGTTGATACGACGCGATTTGTCGGCAAGAAAGTGTACCAAGGCGATATCAACTCTAGCCTTAATGATGCACAAGCTTGGCTTGAAAATGCCGTTAAGCAAGCCACGCTTTTAGAGCAAGCTTCAACCCCAGTTGCAGACTCATTAGCTAACTCAAAAACAGCCAAGATCGTCGCGATTACCGCTTGCCCAACCGGCGTTGCTCATACCTTTATGGCAGCTGAAGCACTAGAAGAAACAGGTGCCAAGCTTGGTCACCAAATTAAAGTCGAAACACGTGGTTCAGTTGGCGCAAAAAACCAACTAACAGAGCAAGATATCGCAGAAGCGGATCTGGTGATCATTGCAGCCGATATTGAAGTTCCACTCGATCGATTTGCAGGCAAGCCTCTGTATAAAACCAGTACCGGCTTAGCCTTAAAGAAAACCGAACAAGAATTTACTAAAGCATTTGAACAAGCAACACCATATCAAGCAGGCCAACAATCAAGTTCTTCTAGCGCTTCTTCAGAAGAAAAAGCAGGTGTTTACAAACATTTAATGACTGGTGTTTCTCACATGCTGCCATTAGTGGTTGCCGGTGGTTTGGCTATCGCACTTTCATTTGTGTTCGGTATCGAAGCCTTTAAAGAAGAAGGTACACTAGCTGCAGCCTTAATGACCATTGGTGGTGGTTCAGCCTTTGCATTAATGATCCCTGTTCTTGCTGGTTTCATTGCGTTCTCAATTGCCGACCGCCCAGGTTTAGCACCAGGTTTAATCGGTGGCATGCTGGCTAGTTCAACAGGCGCAGGCTTCATCGGCGGTATCATTGCCGGTTTCCTAGCGGGTTACGCAGCTAAATTTATTGCCGAAAAAGTGAAACTGCCGCAATCAATGGAAGCGTTAAAACCAATTCTTATCATTCCATTATTAGCGAGCTTATTTACTGGTCTTGTGATGATCTACGTCGTCGGTGGCCCAGTTTCAGGCATCATGACCGCAATGACCGAGTTCCTAAATAACATGGGTTCAGCGAACGCAGTACTACTTGGTATTATCCTTGGCTGCATGATGTGTTTCGACCTAGGTGGCCCAATCAACAAAGCAGCTTACACATTTGGTGTTGGTCTATTAGCATCGCAAACTTACGCGCCAATGGCGGCGGTAATGGCTGCAGGTATGGTTCCAGCGCTTGGTATGGGTCTAGCAACATTCTTAGCTAAAGATAAATTTGTTCAAACGGAGCGAGAAGCTGGTAAAGCATCCTTTGTTCTTGGTCTGTGCTTTATCTCAGAAGGTGCGATTCCATTTGCCGCGAAAGATCCAATGCGCGTTATTCCTAGCTGTATGGCAGGCGGTGCATTAACGGGCGCTCTATCAATGCTATTTGGCGCAAAACTAATGGCACCACACGGCGGTTTGTTTGTACTGTTGATTCCTAATGCGATTTCGCCAGTGCTTTTATACCTTGTGGCAATTATTGCTGGCACGGTAGTAACCGGTGTGACTTATGCCTTCTTGAAAAACAAGGCTGAAGCTAAGGCTGTGGCTGCTTAATTGATTAGTTGCTTAACTGCTTGGCTTAAATTCTAAACGTCACTTTACAGTGTAAACCGCGAGTCATATTGCATGGCTCGCGGTTTTTTCATTCACCGCTAAGTATCACCGACTAGCATTGCATTGGTAATCTAAAATCAAACCAGTACAATTAGTGGGATTGTCTTACTTGAGCCATTACCATGACTTGCTTTACGCCCTTTTCAACTGATATTTCTCATATCGCTTTACCTGAAACTTTCACCTTTCCATTTTGTTACGAGCCACATCCGTTAAGCCAAGTTGCTGCCGAACAGCTACAACAGCACTTAGAATCGCAAACCGATTGGCAACATGACTTTGGTTTTGAAGAAAGTAGCAATGAGGCCGGTAAAATGTTTGGGGTACTAGTGGTAAAAAACACTCAAGGAAAACTTGGGTTTGTATCGGCATTTTCTGGAAAACTGGCTGATAAAAATCACCTGCCCCATTTTGTACCACCGGTTTTTGACATGCTTACTGAAGGCAGCTTCTTCCTTGAAGGCACCGCACCTATTAATGTGATGAACCATCAAATCAAACAGCTTGAAGCAGATCCTGAACTCGCCTTACTTCAACAAACCATTCGTGATTTTAAGCAGCAAGCTCAACAAGAAATGGAAGCATTACGCCTTGCCATTATCGAAAGTCGTAAGCAAAGAAAAGCATTAAGAAAGCAAGCGGAATTACACTTTCAAAATCAATCATTAAATGACGAAGCTCTTCAAGCTATCTTTACCGATTTAAGCCGACAAAGCGTGGCAGAAAAAGCACAGCAAAAGAATTTAAAAGCACATTGGCAGCAGCAAATAGAAGAAGTAGAACAACAGCTACAACAAAAAATAGCTGTGATCGAACAATTAAAACAAGAGCGTAAACAACAATCGGCCAAGCTTCAGCAAAAGCTATTTTCTCAGTACCAATTTCTCAACCAAGAAAAGAAATCCAAATCACTGCTGGATATTTTTAAAGACAACACTAACCCAATACCACCAGCTGGCTCTGGCGAATGTGCTGCGCCTAAACTTCTACAGTATGCTTTCGCGCAACGCTTTACACCTATCTGTCTAGCCGAATTTTGGTGGGGAGCATCGCCAAAATCAGAAATTCGTCAACATAAGAAGTTTTACCCTGCTTGCCAAAGTAAATGCCAACCGATCCTTTCTCACATGCTAGAAGGTATTGAGCTCGACGATAACCCTCTACTTAAGAATCACGCCGAAGGCCAAGAAATCAACATCATCTACCAAGATGAAGCTATTGTCGTCGTCAACAAACCAGCCGAGTTTTTATCGGTACCCGGTGTCAATGTAAAGGATTCAGTCTACACTCGCCTACAAGCACTCTACCCTGATGTCGAAGGCCCGTTTGTGCTGCACCGCTTAGATATGTCGACTTCGGGTTTACTGGTTTTTGCACTCACCAAGCGAGCCAATAAAAGCCTACAAAAACAATTTATTACCCGTAGTGTTGAAAAAAGATATGTTGCATTACTAGATGGAAAATTAGCAGGGGAAAATGGTGGTATTGATTTACCACTACGTGGTGACTTAGAAGACAGACCAAGACAAATGGTGTGTTTTGAACATGGCAAACCAGCGGAAACGCATTGGCAATTAATCGAAACCCTGACTATTAATGACCAAGAAAAAAGTAAAGTATATCTCTACCCGAAAACCGGCCGAACCCATCAGCTACGTGTCCATTGCGCCCATCAAGATGGTTTAAAGATGCCTATTATTGGTGACGACCTATATGGAGAAAAAGCCAACCGTCTGCATTTACATGCGCAACGATTAGCTTTTGAGCATCCTTACACTAAGAAAAAAATGGTGTTTGAGGTGAATGCTGAGTTTTAATCTTATTTGTCTCAATAAAAAACGCTCATCTGAAACCATCAAATGAGCGTTTTTATTCATCTACATTCTATCAATTAAATGAGAGGGTAAAAGTATCATGGCCTGTGTATTTACTACCACCAGTGCGGATAAAGAAGTTACCTTTCGCTTCTGGATCGCCATCGGTATAACCATCGTGATAAACCACAGCAGTATAATCAATAGAGTTTAAACCTTGAGAAGCAAGTAGTTCACCCAATACTTCGTCAGAGAAAATATTCATTTTTAAATATTTTCCTTCTTCTGAACCATAAGCTAATTCTTGGAAGTGACGACCATCTTCATTAACTGCTTGTTGAAAAGCAATACGGGCTTCTTCATTATTTGGCATCAAATACACATTAGCAAACATTCCACCGCTCACAGAGTCTCCTGTACTTGTCATAGTAAAGCTAAAGTTTTCAAACACACTTAATGAACTACTACTTGGCATCAGGTAGTAGAACCACACCGATTGACCATTAGCCGTCACCGAGATCTCGTCAGGATTTCCATAACCACTGATCGTCGCTCCAGTTTGAGTTGCAGTAGTAAAAAATGGCGCACTGTTACTCAGCATATAAAAAGGTTCAAAAGAATAATGAGATAAAACAACTTTATCACCATTACCTGTGTATGAAGAGCCACCGATACGAACAAAGAAATTACCTTTGGCTTCTACATCACCATCAAATTCTTCTGGAGCATCATAAAATGGTAGAACGTTGAAATCAGAGCTTGCTAGACCTGTGTCCTTAAAAACACTTCGTAAAAGTTGCTGATTTGGTACCGTTAACACATACACATACCGGCCATCAGGCATAGCACTCCACTTAGGCTTGCGCACTGGAGCGCCAGGTTCAGAAGGAAGAGCGTCTAGTAAATTTAACTTATCTTCACTCAAATCAGGCACAGAAGTTAGATAAACATTAGCAAAGGTATTTGGCGCTGGATCATTACCATTTTCATCTTTTGCAAAGAACATGAAATCCGCAAAATCCGTTAATGGTTGTTCACGATCAATTGGCGTATACGCCCAAACCGAATCGCCACCAGTGGTAATCTCTACTTCTGCGTTTTCTTTTACTTCAACTGCTGCATTAGTTACCGCTGCAGTTGTCATAAATGGTGCACTATCAAGAGTTAATTGATGTACAGGGTTAAAACCATAGCGAGTTAAGTAGATACTTTGGCTATCGGTGTAACCTGAATCACCAAAGCGTACAAAGAAGTTACCACGAGCTTCTGGGTCACCATCACCTACTTTGCCTTCCGTTTCGGTAGCAGGGAAACCTAAGCTATCAAAATATGGAATGGCTATAAAATCAGATAAACTTAGGCCTTTTGATTTCAACAAGCTAGATAGGCTCTGACCACTATCAACGGTTAAGACGAAAATATTACCTTCCCCTTGTCCCCATTGAGTGTTGCGAATATCTGCTGAATACGATACAACCGCTTGTGCTTCAATTTTATCAACAACATCCAATGATGAAGGCTTCACATAAATATTGGCAAAAATCCCTCCACTAACATTGGCGTCATTTTCTTCATGAGCACTAAACAAGAAATCACCAAACTCTTCTAATGGCGTTTCTTGATCAATTTGACTATACATCCACACTGAATCGCCGTTGGTTTCAACTAATGCATTCCCATAAGGCAAAATAGTGACATTTGCATCAGTTTGAGTCGCAGATGTCACAAACTTACCGCCTTCTTCCATCAATTGATAAGTAGGCTCAAAGCTAAAGCGATTTAACGTAATCTCATCATAGCCTGTGTAATTTGAATCACCAAAGCGTAAGAAGAAGTTACCTTTGGCTTCGTAGTCACCATCTGTACCGGTCCCAGCAGGTGCATCGTGATAAACAGGGACAATAAACTTAGATTTATCGATATTATTCATAACCAATAAATCATTGAGTGATTCGCCTTGATATAAACGAATCTCAACGTATTTGATTGGATCATCTAATCCCTCGGGCCCATAGCTTTTCAGTTTAAAGTGGCGAGAATCATTCACGGCTGCCGTTTCAAACTCAGTCATGCCATCAGTATCAGGTACTACCAGCATATAAAGGTTCATAAAGACTTGTGCATCACTAGTTGCATCAAAAGAAACATCAGGGAAATCAGTAAGAGATTGTTCTTGCGTCATTGGAAGGTAGACCCATACTGAGTCGCCATTGGCTTGGGTCGTCATCACACCTTGCTCAACAACAGGTTGCTCAGTGGCACCTACAACCGTTAATTGCTTATCGTAACTACGGAGGTTAACGAAATAGTTTTTATCGAGTGGTGATATATCCGAGTTATCACCCACACCATCGCCGTCCGTATCTGCGGTTTCAGTTGAATCAGTAGGGAAAGCATCAGCATTGTTGCCTACACCATCACCATCGGTATCAAACCACTCGTTTTTATCATTCGGGAAAATATCAGAGTTGTCCCCATAGCCGTCATTATCTGAATCTGTTGTTTCAAACTGATCTAGAGGAAACGCATCAAGATTATCACCAACACCATCACCGTCCGTATCTTTCGTTTCATTCGCATCTTCAGGGAAAGCGTCAGCGTTATCGCCCACACCATCTTTATCAGTATCTAGCCATTCCTTTGCATCTTCAGGAAAGATATCTGCATTATCTCCAACACCATCACCGTCTGTATCTTGAGTTTCAGTTGCATCCTCTGGAAAAGCATCAGCGTTATCGCCTACACTGTCTTCATCGGTATCAACCCATTCGGTTGCATCATTTGGAAATGCATCAAAAATATCAGCTACATCATCGCCATCACTATCGGTCACTACATCCGAATCTTGAGTAAATATTGGTTCTTCAGACTCAAATGACTTATCAGGATCTTGTTTAATTTCAGCCACTTTCTTTTTAATAAAAGCATTAACTGCCGCTGCTTTTTTACTAAAATTATTCTTGTTACTTGTATCTTTAGCAGCCTCTTCTAATCCATCCGCTGATTCAGGAAATACATTGGCAGCAACCAAGTTCTGAGAAACATAAACCATATCAGTATGACCTTTCTCAATAAAGTCACCCAATAGCTCATCTTCAGATAACCCTAACTGAGAAGAAATAGTAGCGATCGCTTTTTGTTTTTTCTGTTCAATCTGTTCAGCAGAATCGCCATCTGATGCACTTTGCTTGATAAGAATATCAACTAATGTAGAAAGAGGAGTAACAGCAGATTCACCAGGAGGAGCTGACATTACATAAGCTTTTTCAACAGCCGTACCATTAGGATTCTCATCCGTAATAGTATCTTCATCGACTGTCTCACCTTTTATTGCTTGCACAATAACTGAGTATTGCTCTGGATTATCAATACCTGTGGTATCTAAGTCCGCTTTACCACCATTTCCAGTATTTGCAGATGGCTCACCTATGTCTAATTTAAAGTTACCATTAAGGTCTAGCCACACTTGTGCGCCTCTCAAATAACCATCAATTGCAGTCACGCTATAACTTGAGCTTTCTGCACCTCCATTATCTGCCGTATTACTGTCGCTATCATTACAAGCGGTTAGACCTGTTAGCATTAAAGCAACAGCAATCGCCGATTTTTTGTTCATACCTATATCCTTACATTTATTATTGATATACCTATCACCAATCCATCAACAAGATAAATACGTCAGGAAACTGTCAAATGTAAGTCAAATCTTACAAAAAATATCATTATTGAGACTACGATCATGAAAAAACATATTTTCATTGATCTTTAACACGATCATCATCTAGCAATAAAAATGAAATAACGAAACAAGCATTAAGGTGGGGAGTACTTAAAATAATGGAGGGCTGTTAGGCTAAAATTTCCTCTTAGTTCAGCTTATTATTTGGTTGCAGAATGGCGAAATAATTAATATACCCAAGTGACTTCAAGATACAGAATTCACTTGGGTATAAATGATAATAAAAAAACCAGTAACCTTTATGGCTACTGGTTTTCTAACTTAAGAATGAAATATTAACCGCGATAATAACGCTGAGGTACAAACGGCATTTTTTCGACTGTCATGGGCAGCTTTTTACCACGCACGTCAGCAAAAACTTCAGTGCCAATTGCAGCAAATTCAGTGGCAACATAGGCCATTGATACCGGCTTACCTGCGGTAGGTCCGGCAGTACCACTGGTAGCAATGCCAATTTCATTATCTTGCGCATCAAACAGCTTACAACCTTCACGAACAGGTGCTTTGGTTTGTCCAACTAAACCAACTCGCTTACGAACAACATCTTTCGTTTCAATTTGCTTTAAGATGATATCTGCACCAGGAAAACCTCCCGCACGCTCACCATCGGCGCGACGTGGTTTGCTGATACCCCACAACAAACTCGCTTCAACAGGTGTAGTCGTCGTATCAAGATCATGACCATATAAGCACAAGCCACACTCTAGGCGTAGTGAGTCACGCGCACCTAGACCAATCCATTCGACTTCTTCACAAGCAGTCAATTTATTCGCCAATTCTGCCGCTTTATCGCTAGGAACCGAAATTTCGTAACCATCTTCACCGGTGTAACCTGAACGACTTACAATGCATTTCAAACCATCGATATCGATCTGTTGCACATCCATAAACAGCATATCAGCGACTTGTGGTTGAAAACGCGCTAATACCTCTGCCGCTTTAGGACCTTGCAGCGCCAACAATGCACGATCTTCAATCACTTCAAGCTCTACACCTTGCGGTAAGTTCGCTTGCAGATGAGCAATATCTTGCGCTTTACACGCTGCATTGACTACCACAAAAAGATGATCATCAAGGTTCGCCACCATGAGATCATCCATGATGCCGCCTTGTTCATTGGTAAAGAACGCATAGCGCTGTTTACCCGATGGAAGATCGATAATATCAACCGGTACGAGTGCTTCTAACGCCGCCGCAGCACCTTGTCCTTTTAAGCGTAATTGCCCCATATGGGATACATCAAAAAGACCTGCTGCATCACGAGTATGCAAGTGTTCTTTTTTTACGCCAAGCGGATATTGAACAGGCATATCGTAACCTGCAAATGGCACCATTTTCGCGCCAGCTTCAAGGTGAACTGCATGTAACGGCGTTTTCAAACATGTTTCTTGATCGGTCATTTATCCTCCATCGGGCTTTCGCCTACTGCACCACTGATCGATTAATCAGCGGTTTCTTTGATAGTGACATCTTTCCCTGAGAAATAGTCACGAGTTAATTTAAATACCACAGGGCTTAGTAATACCAACGCAATTAAGTTTGGAATGGCCATCATTGCATTCATGGTATCGGCCAGTAACCAAATAAAGTTTAATGAGCTCATCGCACCGACTGGTACAGCAAGCACCCACACAATACGGAACGGTTTAATCGCTTTGGCGCCAAATAGGAACTGGACACATTTCTCACAATAGAAGCTCCAACCTAAAATGGTAGTGAAAGCAAAAATAGCCAACGCAATAGCCACGATCACATTACCAAATGAGAAAGTGCTACCAAATGCGCTTGACGTTAGCGATGCACCTGTTTCACCCGACATCCATTCGCCAGACAAAATGATCGCAAAACCAGTAATTGAACATACAATAATGGTATCAATGAAAGTACCAAGCATCGCAACCAAGCCTTGTTTCACTGGGTTCTTGGTTTTCGCGGCGGCATGAGCAATCGGAGCTGAACCTAAACCAGCTTCATTGGAGAACACACCACGAGCCACACCAAAACGAATCGCCGCCCAAACTGCTGCACCAGCAAAACCACCTTGCGCAGCCACTGGGCTAAAGGCACTTTCTATGATCAAAGCAAACGCAGCTGGAATATCTGAGATATGGGCAACCATTACGCCTAGACCTGCGACAATATAAAACAGCGCCATTAAAGGTACCAACTTACCGGCTACCTCAGAAATACGTTTAATACCGCCGATTAATACCAACCCAACTAAAACCATCAAAATAATGCCAGTGATCACAGGGGAAACACCAAAGTTGCTATCTAATGCATCTGCAACCGAGTTTGCTTGTACACCATTACCAATACCAAAACCGGCAATCGCACCAAAAATAGCGAATAGAGTTCCGAGCCATGCCCATTTTTTAGATAAGCCGTTTTTGATGTAATACATCGGGCCACCGACATAATTTCCATGCTCATCTTTTTCACGATACGTTACCGCACATACCGCTTCCGAATACTTGGTTGCCATACCGACTAACGCAGTACACCACATCCAAAACAAAGCCCCGGGACCACCAAGCGCAATTGCCGTTGCTACGCCTGCAATATTACCGGTACCAATGGTGGCAGAAAGTGAGGTCATTAAAGCATTAAATGGCGTAATGTCCCCTTCCGATGAGCTGGTACGCCCATTCCATAACAACTTAAAACCTTGCGGCAGCTTTAAAATTGGCATGAATCTTAGTCCGAGCATTAAAAATAGCCCAACCCCTAAAATCATGACCAACATAGGGACGCCCCAGACGACCCCATTAACAGCAGAAATAAAATTGGTTAACGCTTCCATGTGAAGTCCTTTCTTTTATGATTATTCACTTATGCTCACTTATATCCACAAGACTTGAGTATATAAGAGCACAAATCGAACCAGAGCCATGCAAAAACCACTCCATAGTGCATGCTCTAAACGAGTTCATCATAAGCTTGAAAAAACGATCGTATCTAGTAAGAATCATAAAAGTGTGAAAAAACACTCAATTTTGTAACAAATAAACAACATTATGCTTATTTAGCCGTAACCCATAGTATTAATGCGTCGTCATCACTGACTGAAATTAAGGTATGCCCCATACTGGCATCGTAGTACACGCTATCACCTTGTTTTAATTCAACGGGTTCATAAAATTCACAATAAAAGCGAACCTCGCCTTCCAACACTAATAAGAACTCTTCACCATCGTGACGGATCCATTCCTGATAATCATCAAAACTGCGTGAACGAATTCGGCTTTTGAACGGTACCATTTTCTTATTGGACAATTGAGTTGCCAATAATTCATGCTCATAAGTAGTGGTTGGATGCGGCTTACCTTCACCAGCTAAAGTGATATCACGTCGACCAACTGCACTGGTTTGTTTTGGCGGCTCAAAAATTTGTGGAATCGGCATATCCAGACCAGTGGCAAGCTTTTGCAAAGCCTGAAAAGTCGGAGAAATTTGCTCGTTTTCAATTTTAGATAACGTCGAACGCGCCAACCCTGTACGCTTACTTGCCTCTTCTAACGTTAGTCCCATTTGTAAACGGATATCTTTTAAACGCTGTCCCAAATTCAATGGCGTTAAGGTTTGCTCAGGATCGTCTGATTGAAACGTCATCTGCTTATTTGTTAGTTCACTGTTTACACTCACCGATATCCCCTATCGTGTATTATTCCTTTCTCGTTACTCTAACTGGGTTTTATCAAGAACTAGGTGTCATCAAGCTTAATTCCACCAGGCCAAGCAAACGATTGCTCAAACAGTCTACCGATTCAAAATATCAGATTAAAGGGAAACTATTCCCTAAAAGGTGCTATAGGTAACAAAAATAGAAATCTTGTTTCTTATAGGAAACTTTTGGTTGAATAATCGACCGGTGAAAAGTATGTTATTGGTAATCGCATACAAGAATGGTAAAGGCTTGAAAGGAAAATTTATCCCCTAGCTTCTACCCACAGTAATTGGAGTGCACTCAACAAACTGCAACTTCAAGTACGAAGAGTAGCCATTCTTTTTAAATACACATTCAATGACTACACTAAGATCGCTTTCGTTTTTTTAACCCAAAAGCAAACGATTGCGTAATAAATCATTGATTAGAAAAACTTTCTATTTTTAGGAGCAATTAAAATGGACATGACTCTAAAATTTACCGAAAGCCACGAATGGGTTCGTGATAATGGTGACGGTACGGTAACCATCGGTATTTCTGAACACGCTCAAGAAATGCTAGGCGATGTGGTTTTTGTTGATCTACCAGAAGTTGGTGACACTATCGATGCTGGTGATAGTTTTTCTTTAGTGGAGTCAGTGAAAGCAGCATCTGACATTTATGCTCCTGTAACGGGTGAAATCGTTGAAATTAATGAAGAACTAGAAGACAGCCCAGAACTTATCAATAGTGAGTCTTATGAGGGCGGCTGGATTGTTAAAGTGAAACTAGATGACGCATCTGAATTAGATAACTTGCAAGCAGCAGAAGATTATCTGGCAAGTATTGAAGAAGACTAAAGGCAGTTGCGAGATGCGAGTACGCTTCGCTCCGAGTTTCGAGAAAAAGCAAACTAACTTATAGCGGTTGAAAACGTCATCCTGAAAAGCGACATAGAAGCGCAGTTCAGGATCTCCGACAGCGAATGATGTATTGGCTAGATAGTCACTCGCCTTAGGAGATTCCGTATCTTCTTCGCCTAGGCTCATGTACGGAATGACGTCGTTCTGTTTCGCTTTTTCTAGGAACTAGGAACCAGTAACTAGGGACTTCTCTTCAATTCACCATTCAAAAAGTCAGCTAATTTAGATTCGCTGGCTTTTACTTTAATTCAGGTATCACCATGACAAATCTAATCAATGATTTATGTAACAGCCAAGAGTTTATTGGTCGACACAATGGACCAAACTCTAATGATCAACAAACCATGCTCGACATCATTAACTCACTAAGTGATAGCAAAGCAGATTCTCTTGATCAATTAATTGAACAAACCGTTCCAGCAAATATTCGTTTGCAAGCGCCAATGAACTTAAGTGCGCCAATGAGCGAAGCAGATATGCTGACGAAAATGAAGGACATCGCACAACTTAACAAGGTGCAACGTACTTTTATCGGCCAAGGCTACTACAACACCTTCACGCCAAACGTTATTCTGCGTAATGTGCTTGAAAATCCAGGCTGGTATACTGCTTACACTCCTTACCAACCAGAAATTTCTCAAGGTCGTTTAGAGTCTCTACTTAACTACCAACAAATGGTAATCGACCTAACAGGCATGGACATTGCCAACGCTTCTCTATTGGATGAAGCTACCGCAGCCGGTGAAGCCCTGACTCTTTGTAAACGTGCAGGCAAGAGCAAAAGTAATGTGTTCTTTGTGGCTGATGACGTACACCCTCAAACTATTGAAGTCGTCAAAACACGTGCTGAATTTATTGGTTTTGAAGTCATGATTGGCAATGTCGATAACCTACCTCAACAAGATATCTTTGGTGCGCTACTGCAATACCCAAGCACCACCGGTGAAGTACGTGATTTAACCGATATAATCGCAGCGGCTCAAGCCAATAAAACACTGGTGACGGTTGCCACTGATCTCCTCGCTTCAACTTTATTAAAACCTGCTGGTGAAATGGGCGCTGATGTGGTGATTGGTAGTGCGCAACGTTTCGGCGTTCCAGTTGGATACGGCGGTCCACACGCAGCCTTTATGGCAACACGTGAAAAACACAAACGTACTATGCCTGGCCGAGTGATCGGTGTATCCATCGATAGCAAAGGCAAGCAAGCATTACGTATGGCAATGCAAACTCGTGAGCAACATATCCGCCGCGAAAAAGCGACCTCGAATATTTGTACTGCTCAAGCACTACTTGCCAATATGGCTTCTTTCTACGCGGTTTATCATGGCGCAGAAGGCTTACGCACTATCGCACGTCGTACTCACCACTTTACTGCGATTCTTGCTGCTGGCTTGCAATCAGCAGGTCATAAACTGGTACACGAGACTTTCTTCGATACCATCACCATTGATACCCAAGAACAAACCGAGCGTTTATATCAAGCGGCGCAACATGCAGGTATTAACCTACGTAAGCTACCGTCACAAATTGGCATTAGCCTAGATGAAACGACCAAAGCGGAAGATATCGAAGCACTATTTACCGTGTTCTCGGTAGAAGGCAACGTTGAAACATTCTCCAATGATATTGCTGCTAATGAATTCAGCGCAATTCCTACTGCTTGCCAACGTACATCCGAGTTCTTAACTCACCCAGTATTCAATACCCATCGTAGTGAAACACAAATGATGCGTTACTTGAAAAAACTGGAAAACAAAGATTTCTCATTAACGCACGGCATGATCCCACTGGGTAGTTGCACCATGAAACTCAATGCTGCCGCAGAGATGATCCCTGTCACTTGGCCAGAGTTTGGTTCAATTCACCCCTTTGCACCATTAGATCAAGCTGCCGGCTACACTGCCCTTGCCGATTCTTTGAAAAAGCAATTATGTGAAATCACAGGCTACGATGAGTTTTCTCTACAACCTAACTCAGGTGCTTCTGGTGAATATGCGGGCTTAATCGCGATTCAACGCTATCACCAAAGCCGTGGTGAAGGTCATCGTAATGTTTGTTTAATTCCAAGTTCCGCACACGGTACTAACCCAGCAACCGCTTCTATGGTTTCGATGAAAGTAGTTGTCGTGATGTGTGATGAATACGGCAACATCGATATGCAAGATCTTGCTGCAAAAATCGACAAACACCACAGCGAACTTTCCAGCATTATGATCACTTACCCATCGACACACGGTGTGTATGAAGAACAAGTGCAAAAAGTGTGTGACATGGTCCATGCGGCAGGCGGTCAAGTTTACCTAGATGGTGCAAACATGAACGCACAAGTTGGTTTAACCAACCCAGGCGTGATTGGTGGTGATGTTTCTCACTTGAACCTACACAAAACCTTCTGCATTCCACACGGTGGTGGCGGTCCAGGCATGGGTCCAATTGGTGTAAAATCACATCTTGCTCCTTTCCTACCAGGGCACATTGAAAATGGCGTCGAAGGGAAAGAGTACGCGGTATCAGCAGCAGACCTAGGCAGTGCATCTATTCTGCCAATCTCATGGGCTTATATCACCATGATGGGTGGCACAGGCTTAACCGAAGCCACTAAGATCGCTATCTTAAACGCGAACTACATCATGGAACGCCTGCGTCCACACTACCCAGTACTTTACCGCGGACACAATGGCCGCGTGGCACACGAATGTATTATTGATATTCGCCCACTAAAAGAAGCCACAGGCATTAGCGAAGAAGACATTGCAAAACGCTTAATGGATTACGGTTTCCACGCACCAACCATGTCATTCCCTGTCGCTGGTACCTTAATGGTTGAACCAACTGAATCGGAAGACAAAGCCGAGCTAGATCGCTTCTGTGACGCCATGATCGCCATCCGCCAAGAAATGGACAAAGTTCAGCAAGGTGAATGGCCGCTCGACAACAACCCATTAG
Source organism: Vibrio algivorus (assembly GCF_030161215.1). Taxonomy (NCBI): domain Bacteria; kingdom Pseudomonadati; phylum Pseudomonadota; class Gammaproteobacteria; order Vibrionales; family Vibrionaceae; genus Vibrio; species Vibrio algivorus. The sequence goes on along the minus strand of NZ_BSPV01000003.1, from coordinate 207,250 downwards.
TCAACGCGCCACACACTCAAGCAGACTTAATGAGCGATACTTGGGATCACCCATACACCCGTGAAGAAGCTTGCTTCCCATCGGCACAAGCAAAAGATGCCAAATACTGGCCAACCGTTAACCGTGTCGATAACGTCTACGGCGATCGTAACTTGATTTGCTCATGTCCGAGTATTGAGAGTTATCAGTAAAGAGTTATGAAAAGCTGAAATGAGAAAGCGAGTACTGTGAAGTGCTCGCTTTTTTGTTGGGAGATCTTTCAACACTTATTACAACACCCACTCCAACTGCTGCAACTTATGCTCAACCAACAAATCATCAGGGGCTATCTTCTTAGCGACTTCTAAAAGCTTCAGTGCATCTTGTGGGTTTTCTTGTTGATGCTTAGTCGCAATATCAACCAGTGGCTGTATATCAATAGTCTTCTTATGCTCTTTGACGTGCGCTTTTTTTTCATCAATTAACACATTATGTGCGGTGCTCAATAAACCTAAACGATGGGAAGAGTTTGCATTGGCTTTATTGAGGCTATCGTAATAATCCTCTTTTAGGCGCAAGGTTTTAGTTTGATGGCGAAACTGGGCAATATCGATTTGTTGATGGCGAATAAAATCCACCGCGACTTGCTTATAAAAACCAAACCTATTGAGGTAAGTAGCGTGAGTGCCGTGCCCCATACCGAACACTCTTAAATGCGTCAATTCTGGGTAGCGTTTAGCATGTAGGCGATCGATTTTATTGGTTGGATCATAAATGATGTAGCCTTGTGCATCACCAAGATCTAAATCGTGGTAATCCCCTTGCCAATCAAATTGTTGGGCAATTTCGGTACTGCTCCTATCATCCCAAGGCACGAGAGCTTTATTTTTTGTACTGACAGGATGAAACAACAATACTTGGTCCAATTGCAGCAATTTTGAGAATGCGCCGATGGCAAAACCACCACGGCTTAGCCCGTAACCTAGGCGAGACTCAAACGGTGCTAATAAGGTAGATAATTGTTCTAGGAAGAAAATTAAATTACGGCTACGAAACCAATTACTTTTTCCTAGATGCTGAAAAGAGATGATATTGACATTTTGCTTTTGGGCAAGGCTGTAACCCCAAGGCGCAAAGTCTGAGTGTAAATCTTGTTGCTGTAGATTGGTGCCAGCAGGCGAGAAGGTGAACAACAATGGTTTATTTAAATCGACAAACTCATATTTAACAAAAACATCATCTAGTAAATCTTCCCCTGTTATTGGTAGCCTCGCTTGTTGCTCTTGTTTATCAAGCGCAGACCATTCATCCAACCAATACAGTAACTTCATTTATCCTCCATCTAAACTGCCTTAATCAAGCAATTGTTTTAAATTCATTTGTGTCGTACTTCCCCGTATAAGGGCGTTCAATCCTCTTTTAAAAACTGGATTTTGACTTGTTCATTAAATTGAGAAATATTTATACCCAAGTAACTTCAAGGTGCGAGTTTCAGCAAGAATAAAACAAGCTTTAGGCAAGGCAAATTGAATATGATCATAGTTATTCTATCTCTGTTCAATTTAACGCAGCATAAAGCTTGTTTTAACTTGCCCTTCGGGAGCTTCATCCAAACCTTTATGCTGCGTCAGATTGGTTTGAAAGGTAACTACATTCCTTCACCAATTTTTCTTGCCTAAAGGTTTGGATGAGAGCTCTGAATTCTGCACTTTGAAGTCACTTGGGTATATCATCTGATGATGAATAAATTGCTCGACCATCTGATTATAAAAATCTCGTCTGTCTAAATTATTCGGGTGGACGCCGTGCCCCATTCCCACCACGGTAAAGTGAGTCAGTTCTGGGTAACGTTCAGCATGAAGCTTATCGATGTCATTGGTTGGGTCATAAATAATATAACCCTGAGCATTACCTAGGTCACGATCATGATAATCACCTTGCCAATCAAACTGTTGAGCGAGCTTGGTACTAGAGCGATCATCCCACGGCACTAATGATTGATTTTTGGTACTGACTGGGTAGAACAATAAGACGTGGTCAAGTTTCAGCAAATTGGCAAAAGCACCTATCGCAAAACCACCACGGCTTAAGCCATAACCTAATCGAAGCTTGAAAGGTGTGAGTAACATCGAAAGTTGCTCAAGGAAATAAATCAAATTAGGGCTACGGAACCAATTGCAGATCCCAAGATGCTGAAAAGCAATCACATTCATTTGATATTGTTGTGCAAGTTCATAGCCCCAAGGCGAGAAGTTGTCGTGCAAATCTCGCTCTTTCACATCCGTGCCAGAAGGAGAAAAGGTAAACAATAGCGGCTTGTTTAAATCCACCAGCTGATAGCGGACAAACACATCATCAAGTTGGCTACTTCCAGAGAGAGGAAGACGAGATTGCTGTTCATTTTCGGGAAGGGATACCCATTCATCCAACTTATACAGTAATTTCATTTATCCCTCTCACGAATTTGATGCGCGCGCACCTTAACAAAAAAGAGGGGGAGATGTAAAACGGCGTGGAAAATTGAACAGGAGTTATAAAATAAAAAAACGAGCACTTCACTTGAAATACTCGCTATATGTAATGGCTACTTATATTAAGCTTTACAACGTCTTAATCACATCATCGATAGCCAGTCGAGCTTTCGGTAAGCCGTGATTATAATCTTCGCCATCTTTGTGGTAACCAACCGCGATGGCAACTTCACAAATATGACCATCAAGTTCTGCGGCAAATTCTTCACCGATTAGTGCAGAATCAACACCTTCCATTGGAGTCGAATCAATCCCCAAACGAGCCAAAGTATGTAGTAGGTTACCTAGTGCAAGATACATTTGAGCTTTAGACCAATGGCCGTTAAAACCTGATTCATCGGTATTGGCATCAACGAAGGCATAAGCACCCATAAATTGATCGTACATCTCTGCTGGTAAATGACCAGATGTCACTTCAGCATCAACGCGTTTGGCAAACTTTTCTTTGGTAAAGTTTGGATCGTACGCCAAAAGAATGGTATGTGAGGCCGCTTTCGCATGTGGTTGGTTAAACTGATGCATATTGGCAAACGTATCGTGAAAGCGAAGTTTGGCTTCATCCGTTTCCAAAACAAGGAACTTCCATGGTTGAGAATTAATCGATGATGCCGATAAACGAATCGCTTCTTTAATGATAGCCATATCTTCTTGAGAGATACGCTTCTCTTCATCATATTTTTTGGCAGTATAACGGTTATTAAGATCTATGATTATTGGATGAGACATCTTGATACCTTCTTTCAATACAATGTAGATTACAGCGCTAAGGGAAAAATCAACCAATGCGCTAACGTTGAAAGCAATCATACGTAAAAATTTAAAATTGATAATAGAGCAATTAGTTGAATTACTTTATAGATTTTATTGAAAATGATTACTCCCAATATGTCGGATGGCCAAAGTAATCGATAAAATAATCTATAAAAGCACGGACTTTAAGAGGAGTTAATCGAGAACTTGGGTAAACAGCCCAGATATTCGCGTCCATATCCAATGGATAATCTTGTAAAATTTCGACTAAATCGCCAGATTCTATCTGCTGATATACGCTCCATAATGAGTTAATCGATATTCCAAGGCCATTTATCGTGGCATCACGCATTGCATCGCCATTATCGGTTCTAAGCCGGCCTGAAGTATGTACGTTGAACAGCCCACTGTCTGTTTTAAACGGCCAGTTATCCATGCCCATCAAATTAATACAATTATGATTAGCGAGATCTTGTGGTTTTTTTGGGGTTCCAAACTCTTGTAAATACTCAGGAGAAGCGACAACTATGCGTCGGTCTTGAGCTAACTTTCTGGCGATCAATGTAGAATCTTTTAATTCTGCCACCCGTATCGCGACATCAAATCCTCCCTCTACCATATCTATGATCGAATCTGAAAAGCGAAAATCTACCGTAATATCAGGGTATTTAGACATGAACCCTTTCAAAGCAGGAATCAAGTGTATACGACCAAATGAGGCAGGAGCAGTCACACGCAAGGTACCAGTCGGGTTATTATTTCCAGCACCCACTGCTCCACGTGCGGCTTCAACGGAGGCAAGCACTTCTTCAGCATAAGGAAGAAAAGCTAATCCTTCTTCAGTTAAAGAAACTTTACGAGTGGTTCTATGAACTAAGCGAACGCCTAAGCCTTCCTCGAGTTTATTAATATACGAACTAGCCACTGCCGGTGATAAACCTAGTTCATGCCCTGCCTTGCTAATACTCTGGCTTGACGCTAAACGAACAAGCAGCTTTAGGTGTTCTATATTCATCTCTAATTCAATGCCGTCTATTCATGGCTAATCATGACTTTATTTTATCGTAAATATTGAACTTGTAGTGTATGAATAAACTAAAAAACGAGCGCTCCATTTGAAGTGCTCGTTTTTGTTTTATTCTAAATTAAATACTCGATTAAAACGCAGGCTCAATCGTGCCTTTAAAGGTAGTTTGGATAAAATCACGAATCGGTTGTGATTGATAAATTTCCACAAACTTCTTATATGTGGTGTTATCCTTATCTGCTGCACGAGAAGCAATAACCATTACTGCTAATTCAGCATCTTTTGCTTCAAAGTAGATACCTTGCTCTTTCGGATCTAAACCAGATGACATCACATAATTCATGGTAATCACAGAAGCATCCGCATCCGACAGGGTTCTAGGCAATTGCGCGGCATCCATTTCGATAAATTCGAGCTGCTTAGGGTTTTCAATAATATCGTAAACGGTCGCTTTCGAGCCTAAACCTGGTTTTAAGGTGATAAGATCTGCCTCAGCTAAAAGCAACAAAGCTCGACCACTGTTGGTTGGATCATTTGGAATAGTAATGGTCGCTTTTTGCGGTAAATCAGACAAATTTTGATACTTATCGGAATACACGCCCATGCGCATCAAAATTGAACGACCAATAGAAACTAAGTTTGCTTTCTTATTGTTATCATTAAAGTTATTTAAAAAAGGTTGATGCTGATAACTGTTTAAATCAATACTGCCATCGACCAACGCCGCATCCGGTGTGATGTAATCAGAAAAGGTCACTACTTCCACTTTTAACCCTTGCTTAGCTGCCTCTTCTGCAACCGCTTCAACAACTTGAGCGTGAGGGCCAACCGTGGCACCTACTCTAATGACTTCCGTTTTTTCTTCTTGTCCGCAAGCGGTTAGTCCTAATGCTAAAGGAAAAAGTAGTGCAAGCTTGGTAATAGTTTTCTTAATTGTCATAAATATCCCTTTAAATAAAAATAGCCGTATAGACATCTATAAACAGACTACCTCAACCGAAGCCGGAAACATAATGATTAAAAGTATGCTAGGTATAACGAATGGTTATATCACGGTGAATTATTTAAGAACGCGCCTCATCCAAGTACTTTATGAAAAACGATCTTACCTTCACCTTCATTATTTCCAGTTTCATACCCAATGATTTGATAGCCACTAGATATTAATAAATGCAGCATATTCGGATAACGGTTCATCGATTTAACAGCTATCGCGTTATAGCCAGATTGCTGCACCCATTGTTCTTGATATTGACGCAATGCAGTGGCGATGCCTTGATTGCGGTAGTCTGGAATAACGCCTCCTAACCAGCTATAAAATTCATCCGAACTTAGTTGATACCCGACCTTGTAACCAACCAACTCACCTTTTAATTTGGCAATCAGAATAAGGTGAGGTTTATCGGCTAAGCGAGACTCAAGTTTGTCTTTGGTCGTACGGCCATCAAATTCTGGAATCTGCTGATTGATAAAGAGAATGTCGTCAATAGTGCCTTGTTCTATGATCATCTCATTTTCCTATTTGCTTTATACGGTTTACCAAGCAGACTTTTTAGAAGCAACGATAAAATAAATAATACCAATTCAGATAGTGCTAAAACCATTAACCCAAAAATCGCACCAATACTGATCGCTTCAGCATTGAGAATCACTTTGTACTCATAATGATTCCAAACATCTTGGCGGATCTCGGAAATAGGGCTGACGAAAACCTGTAAATAAGGGCTATAGCGTGATTGATGAAAATTACTTTGTGCTTGGGTGAGCATTTGGTTTCTGGCAACGAGAGTTTTAATGCTTTTTCCACCCGCTACAATCACTGGATCTTGGTTACGAGCGTAATGTTTAAGTAGTTGCTCTAAGCTACCGTTAAAATATTGATCAGCATCATCTTGAAACTGAGATAAACCTTGAGAGGACTCAGCCACTCTAGCATCTAAGTTTTGTCCATATTGACTAACAAAACCGGGAATTTGCACCCCAATTAGCACACCAAATATCAATACTGCGAGCTTAAGATAATCTATGATCTTTTTCATTGAACACTCCATGTCATCAGGCACATTACAGATAGAAGATCTAACGAGAATACATGACGAAAAGGAAAAGCATAATGGTTTATACGCAAGTGACCTTTAAAGTTCAATCTACCTCCAAAGTTCAATTTATTTTTAAAGTTTAAAATTTTATTATAAAAGAACTAACCAAGAGGAACTGTATATGAACAAAAAGCCGACTCGTACAGAAGCCATGCAAATCATCATTGATGAAGCAAAAACAACTTTTCCTTTATATGAAGAAGATACCTTTGTTTGCGGTACTGAAGGTAACTGTATTGGTTGTCCTAAAAAGTTAATGGAACTGGTTGATTCTGAACTGTCGTATTGGGAAAGTGCGCTAAAGCGCGGCGTCACTCCGCAGTTTGATGAAATTCGCCGTTTTGGCAAGCTATGTAAAAATGTTAAACGCGGTTTAGTACGTAACAATATCCTCTAAAACCCTCCTTCCTTTTATACACTTGAATTTTATCCATAGTGTTCTAAGTTTTAGTTAAGCAAAATTTTTCAATCATCACTAAATTCAGCGACTAAATAGCTGATATTGGGCTATTTGCCTTAATTACCACAAAAAAAATGTGTAGTGTACTTAACATTTTTTGACCAAAAACTGTAAAAACCCAAGCAAATTGAATGTTTAAATTTGTTAGATCACTCAACATATTGGGATAAAACTGCATCAAAATCGTGATCGTGATCACATCAACAAAGAACCCACATTTTTTTCATGTGTTTGGCCCAAAATGTTTATGAAAAGATGATTAAGTAAAACCTAAGATAAAACATCGTTATGAACGACATCACCAAGGAAAGGAGAGCAAATGTTTACTCGAAATAGCTTCAAAAAGCTTGCTACCGTATCTTGCATTGCCGCAAGTATTGGGTTTTCAAGTTTTGCTAGTGCCGATACGTGGCGTTATGCCCATGAAGAATATGAAAATGATGTTCAAGATATTTATGCTCAACAATTTAAAAAATACATCGAAGATAACTCTGATCATACTCTGAAAGTTTATCGTTTTGGTGAGCTTGGTGAATCGGATGACATTATGGAGCAAACACAAAGTGGTATTTTGCAGTTTGTTAACCAATCACCCGGCTTCACTGGTTCATTGATACCAGAGGCACAAATTTTCTTTATTCCTTACCTAATGCCTACTGATATTCAAGCCGTTATTAAATTCTTTGGTAGCAGTAAAGCGATCAATGAAGACTTCCCTAAACTCTATGCAGAACAAGGTCTAGAGCTACTAAAAATGTACCCAGAAGGTGAAATGGTTTTAACAACCGATGAACCTATCACCTCTCCTGATGAACTAAAAGGCAAGAAAATCCGTGTAATGACAAACCCTCTATTGTCATCAACTTATGAAGCCTTTGGTGCGACACCTACTCCGCTTCCTTGGGGTGAAGTATACGGCGCACTACAAACGAATATGATTCAAGGTCAAGAAAACCCTATCTTCTGGATTGAATCAGGTGGTTTATATGAAGTATCACCAAATCTAATTTTTACTCATCACGGTTGGTTTACAACCGCTTCAATGGCGAATAAGAAATTCTATGATGGCTTATCAGATGAAGATAAAGATTTGATCCAAAAAGCTTCAGATTACGCTTATGACGGAACCATTAAGCACATTACTGGTTTAGCGGAAAAATCACTTAAACAAATCCAGTCTAAAAGCGACAAAGTAACCGTTACTCGTTTGACCGATGAGCAACTTGCTAAATTTAAAGCAAGAGCCCCTCAAGTTGAAAAAACGTTTATTGAAATGACAGGTGAAGGTGGCCAAGCCTTACTGGATCAATTCAAGGCTGATTTAAAAGCTTCACAATAATAATTAGCGTTAACTAAGGTTAATTAACCTCAGTTACGGATAATTAAAGTAGGACTGAGCACCGAGTCACTTTGCCACACAAGAGTCTTCGGTGCTCTTTATTGAAGGAAGCACTATGCCTAATTCAGATAGGTTAGATTACCACTCCGAACTGCCCGGTTTTTTGGGTACCCTCGATAACTTTCTAAGCAAAATAGAAGCCGTGATGCTCGCGACAGGCGTATTGCTCATGGCTTTAAATACTTGCATCAATGTCGTTGCTCGATTCGTCTTTGGCGAAGGATTATTCTTTGCTGGAGAAATTAATCGAATATTGATTATTCTTATTACATTTGCCGGAATTGGCTTTGCAGCTCGCTTAGGGCGTCATATTCGCATGTCAGCATTTTTTGATATGTTGCCTGATAATGGCCGAAAATTTTTGATGATCCTTATTTCACTTATCACAGCCATCATTATGTTCGCCTTAACTTACTTTTCTTTTCAATACGTTGTAAGCGTTTATGAGCGAGGCCGAATACTGCCTGCACTAGGGTTTGAAATTTGGTGGATTTATATTTGGGTACCATTGGGTTTTGCTATTACCGGTGTTCAATACTTACTCACTGCATTGAAAAATCTCACTAGTAAAAAAGTTTACTTATCAAGTGGTGTCGTTGATGGCTACACCGATCATGAACAAGACCTATAAAGGCACTATTTTATGGCACTGACTTTAATGCTCATCATGTTGGTACTGCTATTAATTGGCTTTCCAATGATGATTCCTCTCACTGCAGCAGCTCTAACGGGCTTTTATATGATGTTTGGCGGTATGAGCCAAATGGATACCTTTATTCAGCAAGTACTTGGAGGTATTCGCCCTGCTTCTCTGATCGCGGTTCCCATGTTTATTCTTGCCGCCGATATTATGACGCGCGGACAATCAGCACATCGACTCATCAATATGGTGATGACTTTTATTGGACACATTAAAGGTGGGTTAGCCATTAGTACCGCAGCTTCTTGTACTTTATTTGGTGCGGTTTCTGGTTCTACCCAAGCAACGGTAGTTGCCGTCGGCTCAGCACTGCGCCCTAAATTACTAAAAGCTGGCTATAGTGATTCCTTTTCATTAGCTCTTATTATCAATGCCAGTGATATTGCATTTTTAATTCCACCAAGTATCGGCATGATTATTTATGGCGTGATTTCAGAGACTTCAATTGCAGAGTTATTTATTGCAGGTATTGGCCCAGGCTTAATGATCTTGCTGTTCTTCTCAATTTATTGCTACATCTACGCTACTGTCAAAAAAGTACCTACCGAAGAGAAAGCTAGTTGGAGTGAAAGGTTAACCGCCTCCAAACGTGCTATTTGGCCATTAATGTTCCCAATAATTATTGTAGGTGGGATTTATGGCGGTGTGTTTAGCCCAACAGAAGCCGCAGCGGTGTGTGTTCTATATGCCATCATTTTAGAGTTTGTTATTTTCCGCTCGCTCACTACGCAAGATATCTATGTGATTGCTAAATCAACAGGGTTAATTACAGCAGTGGTCTTTATACTCGTTGGGGTCGGCAGTGGATTTTCATGGATCATTTCTTTTGCGCAAGTACCGCAAACCATTTTAGATGCTATTGGAATAGATCAAATGGGGCCACTTGGCGTATTAGCTTCTATTTCCATCGCCTTTTTCGTGGCTTGTATGTTTGTTGATCCTATCGTGGTGATCTTAGTATTAACACCAATCTTTGCACCAGCGATTGCAGCCACAGGACTCGACCCAGTTCACGTCGGTATCATTATTACTCTGCAAGTCGCTATTGGCTCAGCCACCCCACCGTTTGGCTGTGACATATTTACAGCGATTGCCATCTTTAAACGACCTTATTGGGAAGTGATACGTGGTACTGGACCATTTATCTTTATCTTATTGTTATCAGCAGCTTTGCTCATTTTCTTCCCAAGCATTGCACTGTTTTTAAGAGATATCGCCTTTGCGGAATAATCAACCTCAGCTGCGGATAACTAGAAGTCACTCAATACAGCACTTTAGGCGTCTAACTTCGTTAAAATCAACGCAATAGGCCAGCTATTGACTTATGATTTTGCCTTGTTATCCATCCCAAATTGCAGCATTGAGAGAAAGTCATCAACCCTAGATGTCTGACAGATGTTTTTATCATTTTGTATATCAGTGGGTTGGGTTAATTATTGTGACACTCTTATCCGAAGCTGAGGTTAATCAATTCAACTAATTGAAAATTGAGATACAAAAAGGCCTCACGCTATATCAATAACGTGAGGCCTTTGTTTTATTTGAACACTTTATCGAAGAATGAGCTTCTATGGTTTAAGCAACCGATAACTCAATCGCAATATTGCCGCGTGTTGCATTTGAGTATGGGCAAACCTCATGCGCTTTGTTTACTAATTCTTGAGCGGTCGCTTTATCAAGATCACCAACATTGACTTCTAGCTTCACTGCAATACCAAACCCGCCTTCAATTGGGCCAATTGATACTTCAGAATTAATATGCGTATCTTGTGGTAGTGCCACTTTTGCCTGCCCTGCTACCAATTTTAATGCACCGATAAAGCATGCTGCGTAGCCAGCCGCAAATAATTGCTCAGGGTTAGTACCTTGACCATCATCACCGCCTAAACCTTTTGGTGTTGAAAGAGCCACATCCAAACGACCATCATCTGATTTTGCTGAACCTTCACGTCCACCTGTTGCAGTCGCTTTAGCGGTATAAGCAACACTTTGTAATTCTTTCATGTTTTGTTCCTTTTTGGTTGAGCGAAAAATATCAAGAAAAATACTTTGTACGCAAAATACTAGAACGTTAAAACGTTAATTGCAAATATTTTGTGTGCAAACTAAAATGACAATAAGCACAAAATGAGAATAGACATGAAACATCCCCAACTCAAACTCGACAACCAAATCTGCCATCGTTTATATATGGCCTCTAATGGGCTCACTCGCACCTACCGTGACTCATTAACCGAACTCAATCTAACCTACCCACAATATGTTGTAATGATGGCGCTATGGGAAAAAGATGGCATTAGCATTACCGACCTGCTTGAGAAGACTGCAATTGATGGCAGTGCCATGACGCAAATTCTCAAAAAAATGGAAGATAAACAGCTATTAAGCATAGTGAAAGATCAACACGATAAACGTAAACGTGTCGTTAAATTGAGTGACGAGGGAGAGAGTTTGCAATCAAAAGCCGCGAAAATACCGGAACGTATTCGATGCCAATTTCCAAGTTTAAATGATAAAGAAGCCGACCAATTAATTAGTCTTTTAGATAGAGTGATCAAAGATTTAAACTGATTTAACGTAAAAATAATTTAGCACAATCACCGACTTACTTCTCTTTGGTAAGTTGGTGATTCTATTTCTTGTCCTACCTCATTATTTAATTAACTTTACACTTCTTGCTCTTGATTTCTTACTTCTGCTCTATATAGTAATCGCAATGATAATAGTTATCGATTACATAAAGGATAAGAAATGAAGTGTTTCAACAAATCTAGTTTGATAGCCTCCGCTTTCATCTCAATCGCAACGTTAAGCTCAGTTTCAGTAAGTGCTAAATCTGTCACGGTTAATCATATTATGGGCTCAACCACACTTGAGTCATCACCACAGCGCGTGGTAGTGATTGGCACTGGCGCACTTGATGCCGTTGATGCACTTAAAATAAAACCGGTGGCGGTTTCAAAAGGAACCGCTTTACCTGATTATCTTGATCAATATAACGCTGATAATATCGCTTCTTCTGGTACCATTTTTGAGCCTGATTTTGAAACTATTTATACCCAGAAGCCCGATCTTATTATTGTTGGTCCACGCAGTTCTAAACACTTCAAAGAGCTTTCTAAAATCGCTCCTACCTTTGTCTTTGCTGTAGAAAATGGCTCTGATTACTGGCAAAACACTCAAACTCTCTGGAATGATTTAGGCGTAATTTTTGATAAACAAGAATTAGTAAATCAGAAAATTGATGTTTTAAACCAACGCTTTAAAGCGATTAAGTCTTATAACCAAAGCCATAATATGGATGCATTAATGCTAATGAGCTCTGGTGGTAATGTGACATCATTTGGTGAAGGATCGCGTTTTTCCGTTTTATATAAAGACTTTGGGTTTAAGCCAACCATCGCAGTCAAAGATAAAAAATCAGAAAAAACCGGCGGTCATGGTCAATTAGTTTCTTACGAACTGGTTAGCCAAGAAAACCCATCTACATTATTAATTTTAGATCGCGACAAGTTAGTCAATAAAGGTAAAAGTACCACTCGCCAAGACTTTGATAATGAACTAGTTAAGTCGACTAATGCCTATAAGAACAATCGTATGATCTATTTAGACATTCCAGCTTGGTATGTGGCTAGTTCTGGCATTACGGCAACAGAAACTATGGTTAGCGATATTGAGTCATTAACCAAATAATCAAAGCTTGAGGTTGTTGTGGCTAAATTGCTGTTAATTTTAGTCTGCCTAAGTCTATCTTCACTATTTGTTGGGGTGGGTAACGTCTCGTTAGCCCACCTTATTTCAGGTGATGCAAATGCTTGGCAATTATTTCTCACCAGTCGTGTGCCACGCTTACTGGCGGTTTTATTAGCCGGCGGTGGTTTAAGCATTGCAGGCCTTATTATGCAGCAAATCAGCCAGAACCGATTTGCAGCGCCTTCCACATCCGGCACCATAGAATGTGCCATGCTAGGGTTTGTTTTGAGCCTAGTGATTTTTGGCAATGGCGATCAACTCTGGCTAATCTTTGCCACTTCCATGATCGGCACCCTCTTTTTTGTCCAATTGATTCAACGTATTCAATTTAAAAACGTCGTTTTTGTACCTCTCATTGGCATCATTTTCGGCAATATTGTCTCTTCAATGGCCACTTTCATTGCCTACAAATACGATGCACTACAAAACTTGTCTGGTTGGGCCGTAGCTAACTTTGCCAACATTTTGGCAGGTAACTTTGAGCTGCTCTATATCGCCATTCCAGTCGCTATTTTTAGTTACCTTTACGCAACTCGAATATCCGCTGTTGGTATGGGTAAAGATTTTGCCATTAATCTAGGTTTAAATTATCAGCAAGTGATGACCATCGGTGTCGCTCTGGTTTCTATCATGTCGGCTTCAGTAGTCATGATCGTCGGTCAACTGCCCTTTCTTGGCTTAATCGTACCTAACCTAGTTAATCGTTTTTATGGCGATAACCTACGTAAGAACATTCCTCGAACTGCAATATTGGGCGCTATTTTAGTGCTGGCTTGTGATGTGGTCGGACGCATTATTATCTTCCCTTACGAGATCCCAATTTCTATGGTGATTAGTTTATTAGGTGGCAGCGTGTTTATTTTATTAGTGTTAAAAGGAATGAAACATGAGCACTAAATTATTAAATAAGCCTGTGCTTAAAAACAAAAGGAATTCTTTTACTCACAAGGGTTTATGGTCAAGTGATAAATCTAAAATCGTTGCTTTGGCATTACTCAGTTTAGTCATGGCTGCTCTGTTTATCGGCTATGGTTTAACCGCAGATAACTACCAATATTTCCTATCTCGTCGAGTGCCTAAAGTACTTGCAATGGTGATTGCTGGATTTGCGATTGGCATTGCGTCGTTTTGCTTTCAAACCATCACCAACAACCGCATTTTAACGCCAAGTATCATGGGGTTTGATTCACTTTACTTATTGATTCAAGTCTTAGTGGTTACTATGTTTGGTGGCTTAAGCGTAATGATGACTAACCATGTAATTAACTTTTCAATCTCCGTGGTTATGATGATGGGCTTTTCTCTGGTTTTATTTCTGATGTATTTCCGCTATTCCGCCAATAATATTATCTCACTACTGCTATTAGGGGTGATTTTTGGACAGTTATTTCAAAGTGGATCTTCATTTTTAACCATGCTGATGGACCCAGATGAATTTGCCAATGTTCAAGCCAGTATGTTTGCTAGCTTCAATAATATTGATACCGAACCGGTTTACTGGACTATCCCTATATTAGCTATCGTATCTATCTGGTTGTTTAAGCTACATCGCACGCTCGATGTGTATTTACTCGATCAAGATAATGCCACCAGCTTAGGCGTAGATATCAAACGCACTACCCGAACAGTATTGCTGCTGTCATCGATATTAATTGCCATTTCCACCGCTTTAATTGGACCAATCATGTTCTTTGGTTTACTGATCACCAACTTGACACGTGAATGGCTAAAAACTTACCAACATAAGTACTTACTTACTGCCTGTGGCCTGATGTCTGTAGCAACGTTACTTACAGGGCAATGGGTTATTGAAAAAGCATTCGGCTTTGAAACCACCTTAAGTGTGGTGATTAATTTTGTTGGTGGGATCTATTTCTTATTCCTGCTATTACGCAACAAAGTGGTATAATCCTGATGATTGAATTAAAACAACTAACCAAACGCTTTGGCGAACATCCTGTGGTACAAAATGCCAGTGCAGAATTTGCCAAAGGAAAAGTCACCGCGATTATTGGCCCTAATGGCGCAGGGAAAAGTACCCTACTTTCGATGGCAGGAAGACTACTAAAACGTGATGAAGGCGAAGTTTGGATTGATGGCAAAGAACTGGTGGAGTGGGATACCAAAGCCCTCGCCAAACGTTTATCAGTACTACGTCAAGCCAATAGCTTTAGCTTACGCTTTACAGTACGCGAGCTGATTTCTTTTGGTCGCTTTCCCTATTGTCAGGGCAACTTAAAAGACATCGATCATCAAGCAATTGATAAGGCAATTGACTACCTTGACCTTACTTTAATTCAAGATAAATACCTCGATGAACTCAGTGGGGGTCAACGACAATTGGCTTTTATTGCCATGGTTATCGCGCAAGACACTGACTATATCTTTTTAGATGAACCGCTGAATAATCTTGATATCAAACATTCACTGCAAATCATGGCAACCATTCGTCGACTCGCCCATGAACTCAATAAAGCAGTGGTGATTGTCATCCATGATATCAACTTTGCTTCTTGTTATTCCGACACCATTATTGCCCTGAAAAAAGGCGAAATTGTCGCAAAAGGCAGCGTCAATCAGGTCATCGACGCCTCTGTGTTATCTGAAATCTACGAAACACCATTTAATGTCATTGAAGTCGACGGCAACCGTATGTGTTTATATTTTTCATGATCAGATGTTTTATTGTTAACACTTCTAGGCTCTAGCCATTCTTTCGGAGTGTTGTCATTAAGCGCTTTAATCAAAGTTTGAACTCTTAATGGCAAGACTCCTGCGGCAAAATAACACACGACTGGGCGTGCTGCGCTATACCAATCGGGCATACAAAGCTCTATGTTTCCCGGGTGTGCTTTTAGATAATTATTAGCAACCCAAGTAGGCAATAAACCAATACCATATCCCGATGCAATAGAGTCTATCTGTAGCAATAAGTTATCACTAGTTAAACGACTTATCGGAGGCATTGCCATACAGTGTTCTTGGCCATTAGATAAATAAATCGTATTACTGCTGTCACACTCAAATGGCAGCCATTGATGACGGCTTAGCTGATTTGGGTGAGTAGGCGCACCCTTTTTTTCAATATAGCTAGGTGATGCATATAGACCGAATTGCCAGTAGCCCAAGGTTTTCTTACGCCATGTACCGGGCAAGTCTTGTTCACCAATTGATAACACAATGTCCGGTTCATTTTGAAAATATTCATCACGAGCTTCAGTAAACAAGCGGATGTTCACTTGTGAGTGCTCGTCGAGGAATTGATGACATTGTGCGCGTAACCACCCACGAATCAAACTCGGTGGAGCTATCATGGTTACTTCACCACTGACGCTTTGCTTTAGTGATTGCAAAGCATTCTGTGACTCTTCCGCCATTGTAAGTAAGCGCTCACAATATTCAGCAAACACTTCTCCTGCACGAGTCAACATTAAGCGAGAACCTTGCTTGATAAATAAAGCTTGCCCTAGCTCTGTCTCTAGCTGTGCTAAGCGACGGCTAATCGTTGATTTTGGCTGATTTAATGCTTTAGCAGCAGCGGTCACACTGTGGTAGCGACTTAACGCAGCAAAGGCTCGAATTCCCTGTAGTTCGGTTTTCATAGCTCTCCTAACTGATATCCCATATTTGGAACAGCCTGTTCCATACATTGATCTATTCAATAGCTGCCAAGATGGCAATAATCGCAAATGAATTTAAGAATCATTATCATTTAAAGGAATAATAATGTCTAGCTATCGTTTACCGCTTTCCACTTTAGCGGGATCAATTTTACTGGCCACACAAGCACACGCTGCTCAACCTACAAAAACCGAAACTATGGTAGTCACTGCCTCTGGTTATGAACAAGCTGAAATCACCGCGCCAGCGAGTATCAGTGTGATCACTCGTGATGAATTAGAAAATAAATACTATCGCGATGTGACAGATGCACTTAAAACCGTTCCAGGGGTAACCATTACCGGTGGTGGCGATAATAAAGACATTAGTATTCGTGGCATGGGGTCAGCCTATACCTTGATTTTGGTTGATGGTAAGCGTCAATCTTCTCGTCAAACTCGTCCTAATAGTGATGGCCCAGGCATCGAACAAGGCTGGTTGCCACCTTTAGAAGCGATTGAACGTATTGAAGTGATCCGCGGCCCTATGTCGACACTTTATGGATCTGATGCAATTGGTGGTGTTATCAACGTGATCACCCGTAAAGATGCTCAGCAATGGCATGGTAATGTTCAACTTGGTACTACGATTCAAGAAAACCGTGATTCTGGTGATGAACGTAGCGCTAACTTCTACTTAACTGGCCCACTTACTGATAAATTAACCGCCCAATTTAATGGCCAAACGACTGTCCGTGATGAGGACAACATTACCAATGGTTATGAAGATAAAGATTTAAATAGCTTTAATTCAAAGTTAATTTACCAACTAAATGACGACCATGATTTTTCTCTTGAAGCAGGTATTAGTGAGCAATCTCGTGCTGGCACAGTAGGAAAATCAGTACCAACAACAGGTTGTCGTAATGGTTGTGTTGATACTCTAGATGAATATAAACGTACTAATTACGCTATCACCCATGACGGTAATTGGGGCGTGGTCGGACAATCGAATACGTATCTACAATATGAAGACTCGGAAAATAAAAGCCGAGAAATGGAAAGCATGAACACTGTGTTCAAAACTAGCCTTGTCACACCAATTTATTCTCATACTTTGACATCTGGCTTTGAATACACTTATGAACAACTCGAAGATTACACATCTAATAGCTCTTCAGATTTAACTAAACTAAATAATTATCGCTATGCATTCTTCTTAGAAGATGAGTGGGCGATTGTTGAATCATTCAGCTTAACACTTGGTGCTCGTTTAGATAACGATGAAAAATATGGTACTCATATCAGCCCACGCGCCTACGGTGTCTGGAGCATGACACCAAACTGGGTACTAAAAGGTGGTGTGTCTACTGGTTATCGCGCGCCAAGTCTACGTGAAACATCAGATGAATGGGCACAAGTCAGTGGCGGCGGCGATATCTACGGTAACTCAGATTTGACACCTGAAACCTCTGTAAACCAAGAAATCAGCTTAAACTATCAATCTGATTTTGGTTTAACATCTTCTGTCACGCTCTTCTACAACGACTTTAAAGATAAGATCACGCGTGTTTCTTGCCCATCATGTGGCCCAGTTAATGCTTGGGGAAGCACTGCAACACAAAAAGTGAATGTCGATAAAGCAACCACGCAAGGTGTTGAAGTTGCTTTAGGCACCCCATTAGGTGAAAGTGTCTTCTGGAACGCAAGTTATACCTTAAATGATTCTGAGCAAAAATCAGGTGATTACAAAGGCCAGCCTTTAGTCCAGCTGCCAAAACACTTATTTAGTACCGATCTTTCTTGGCAAGCAACCTCTGATTTAGAAGCTTGGACACAAGTGACTTATCACGGTGAAGAAATGGAGCCTATCACTGGTCCATCTCAAAGTAGCTTAGAAGCCCCTTCTTATACATTCTGGGATATGGGTGTTAGTTATCACTTAACCAGCAATGTATCGGTTAATGCCGCCGTTTATAACCTACTTGATCAAGAAATCACTTACGATGAATACGGTTATGTAGAAGATGGTCGTCGTTACTGGGTAGGAATGAATGTAGGCTTTTAATTGAATGAATAAACTTTACTGTTAATAGAGCAAAAGAATGCTCGTAAAAAGGCGCCAATCGATGAGCTTGATTGGCGCTTTTTTTGAGGATTACATTAGAGTGAATTGGTTTTGGGCAGAAATGAGCTAGAACTATGAACTAACAAGCTTCTGTCTGATTAGGAAAAGTATGTTGATGCCTTGATCGTTTGTTAGTTGCACAATGCGCACTGAATTTTTTGTTTATTTTCAGTGATATATTCTATGTCATCTAGATAGGCTTGAAGATGACCTTGCTCTATATTTTCAGCAAAGGATTCATTGCCATTTTCGGCTTCACTACGCATGAAGGATATTAAAGCCTGTAATCGCTGAACCATAGCTTCAGCTAATTGCTCTCTTTCTAATTCAGTTGCACCATAACTATCACAGAACAACTTAGCCCTAACCACCTACTCTGAGATTGTACCTAGCTTATCACTGCTGTCAGTTTTGAAAGGAGACCAACAATAAACCGAATATGCTAAATCCCATATTCTTGGTGCTGGGTGCGCCGTGTCGAAGTCAAACACACCAACAACTGTATTTTCTAATAGAGCAACATTGTATGGGGCAAAGTCACCATGACAGATAACCTCGAATGGCTCTCTCGGGTCTAACATCCATCGGTGTGCATTAACATCAATTTGCTCCAAGAGTGAAACTGTTGAGTCATGTATTTTACGTAATAATTGACCCGCAGACATGAGTGCATCGTTTGTTGCGATTGCGCCAACTAGCGGGTAATTGCAGGTATTACCTGCAACAAAACTTAAGATTTCTTGGTTTCGATTAATACCTAGAAACTTTGGAAGTCCATCTATCTTTTCTCGCTCAAAATGCTTCAAAATAAGATGAATTGTGGAACTCCATGACTGAAGAGGTCGATAGACGACTTCACCATCTCGATATATTGAAGATTCTCTTCCGCCAGATAACTCTTCCACGATACCTCCCTGTGCAACTAACAATTTAACATACGGAAAAAACCATATGGCCTTTCCGTCTATCATTCCATTCGTTTTTTCATTCAACAAACTAAATAACTAAGTTTATTAATAAAGTAGGACTTACCTCATGCTTACTCGGCATAAAATACGGAAATAATCCGTATAATTCACCAAAACCAACTCATGATGAAGAGCGGTGGATTTACTCAGTATATGAAACTAAGCGATAACGGAGTTGTATCTCTGCTTCATGCATGCCTAGTTTTCTAACTAAACATCCAATTATTCTAATTTCAAACCATGCAGAATTGGCAACATTTAGCATGATAGAACATATCATTGTAGCCCTTGTAGGGTTACTGGCTAACTCAGTTTGGGGCATAATAAATAAGCTCCACACACCAACCCTCCCCCCCTCCCTTGGCTGTAAATCTGAATGCCAAGTATTTTTCACTGGTAAAGGGAGGGAGTTATTTGTGCTCTCTTACAGTTTAATCGTATTAACCTTCATTACTAATCACAAACCCACAACTCATCCACCGCTCTCTCACCCTCTTTGTTCCCTTTCGCTTTAAAAACAACCATTACATCCATAACAATTATTATTTTTAATAAATATTTTACGAACCTTTATTTAACTGAAAAATAACAAGTTTATATCAATAAACACAAATCCCAGCAAACAAATCTCAATATATTGATTTGAGGTCTAAACATTTTATGTGTAGCATTATTGTTAATTAACCGTTCAATAAAAAATAAATGGATTCGAAATATGCCTAAAGTTGGAATGCCTGATATTAGAAAACCCCAGCTTGTAAAAGCCACGATGGCGGTAATTGAAAGAGTGGGTTTGCATAGTGCGAGCATTTCGCTCATCAGTAAAGAAGCTGGCGTATCCACAGGTATCATTAACCATTATTTCGGCGGTAAACACGGGTTACTTGAAGAAACAATGCGAGCGATTTTAAGAGAGCTCTCCGACACGGTAAAAACCAAATTAAGCGGCTTACCAAACCATGCTCATCAACAGCGCATTATTGGCATTGTGAATGCTAACTTTGAGGGCTTTCAAGCTGAAAACAAAGTAGCAAAAACATGGTTGGCATTCTGGTCTTATTCTATGCATGACGCCCAATTAAAAAGGCTTCAACGTGTCAACGAGCAGCGTTTGCTTTCACATTTAAGAATTGAATTAAAAGCGCTACTTCCCGATGAGCAAGCCAGTTTAGTTGCTCATGGAATTGCATCTCTAATCGATGGAATTTGGTTGCGTGGCACCTTAAATCCAGAGGGTATTGATGCCGAAAAAGCGCGAGAAATCATCAATGACTACCTCGATAAACAACTCGCTTTTTACAATCAATCTTCACTTTAAATTACATCATTAGGCTTTTATATGACCACAAAAACTCTATACATCCACGGCCAATTAACTACCGCAACATCCGGTGAAACCTTCCATAGCATTAATCCTGCCAATGGTGAAGTGATCGCTGAAATCGGCCAAGCCTCACAAGATGATCTTAATAAAGCGATAGCATCAGCGAAGCAAGGTTTTCAAATATGGTCCCAAATAAGCGCTGTAGAGCGTAGTCGGATTTTATTAAAAGCGGTTAAAATCCTTAGAGTACGAAACGATGAGCTGGCCGCTTTAGAGGTAAGTGATACTGGTAAGCCACTGCAAGAAGCACTGGAAGTCGATATTACCACTGGCGCTGACGTGATTGAATATTACGCCAATCTCGTTCCAAGCCTACAAGGTGAACAACAACCACTTAGTGATGAACAATTTTTTTATACTCGCCGTGAACCTTTAGGCATTTGTGCTGGTATTGGCGCTTGGAACTACCCAATTCAAATCGCCATGTGGAAATCCGCTCCTGCGCTAGCTGCAGGTAACGCGATGATCTTCAAGCCTTCAGAAGAAACACCGCTTTCCGCTTTAAAGCTGGCGGAAATATTTACCGAAGCAGGCGTACCAGATGGTGTATTTAATGTTATCCAAGGTGATTACCGCGCAGGTCAAATGTTAACGGCTCACCCAGATATCGCTAAAGTCTCCTTCACTGGTGAATCAGGTACAGGTAAAGCCGTCATGGGTGACAGTGCCAAGACTTTGAAATCAGTCACTATGGAGCTAGGTGGTAAATCACCTTTAGTGATCTTTGACGATGCAAAACTTGAGCAAGCGGTATCTGCTGCCATGGTAGCGAACTTTTATACTCAAGGTGAAGTGTGTACCAATGGCACTCGAGTCTTTGTACATCAATCTATCTACCAAGATTTCATTACACAATTAAAACAGCGCACCGAGAAAATGATTGTTGGTGATCCGATGGACATCAACACTCAAGTCGGAGCATTAATCTCTAAACAGCATTTAGACAAAGTACTGGGCGCAATTGAAACCGCCAAACACAGTGGCGCTAAATTGCTCACTGGCGGCCATCAAGTGACCAAAGATGGATTAGATAAAGGTAACTTTGTCGCTCCGACGGTGTTTATCGATTGTGAAGATGACATGGCGCATGTTCAACAAGAAATTTTTGGCCCTGTTATGTCTGTTCTACCCTTTAGTGATGAAGATGAAGTAATCGCTCGCGCCAATGCAACTGACTACGGACTTGCTGCGGGTGTGTTCACGCAAAACCTATCACGTGCTCACCGCGTTATTCATCAACTAGAAGCGGGAATTTGTTGGATAAATACTTGGGGAGATTCCCCTGCAGAAATGCCTGTTGGCGGTTATAAGCACTCGGGTATTGGCCGAGAAAATGGTACCGAAACCCTACGTCACTATACGCAAACCAAAAGTGTGTTTGTCCACCTTGGTGACTTCGAAAGCCCTTATGAATAAGGCGAGTGTTTTATCTATCGTTGAGAAATCACTCACGAGTCTTTAAACCGATACGTTCTTAAACGGAAGCGGAGAATCAATTTTATGCAACAACGCTACGATTATATTATCGTCGGCGCGGGTTCGGCCGGCTGTGTATTAGCCGATCGACTTAGCGAATCTGGTGAACATAACGTTTTACTATTAGAAGCTGGTGGCAGTGATAAAAGCATTTTCATTCAAATGCCCACCGCACTTTCTTATCCGATGAACAGTGATAAGTACGCTTGGCAATTTGAAACCAAAGCAGAATCAGGTCTTGATGGACGCCAACTACACTGCCCACGTGGAAAAGTACTTGGTGGTAGCTCTTCTATTAACGGTATGGTCTATGTGCGTGGTCATGCTTGTGATTTTGACCAATGGGAAGAATCCGGCGCACAAGGGTGGAATTATCAAAATTGTTTACCTTATTTTCGTAAAGCGGAAAGCTGGTTCGAAGGTGCTAATGACTATCGTGGCGGCGACGGTCCTGTAGGAACCTGCAACGGTAATAACATGGAGCGTAATCCGTTATACCAAGCATTTATAGATGCAGGAAAAGAAGCTGGCTATCCCGAAACCCAAGACTACAACGCCTACCAGCAAGAAGGCTTTGGCCCTATGCATATGACGGTTGATGGTGGTGTGCGAGCGTCTACTTCTAATGCTTATTTACGCCGAGCACTTAAACGTTCCAACCTAACTCTATTAACCGGAATCATCGCTCATAAAGTGATACTCGAAGGCAAAACAGCCCGCGGTGTAGAGTACGAAAAATCAGGAAAAATAGTGCAGGTTTATGCGGAGCAAGAAGTGATCTCAAGTGCCGGCTCTATTGGTTCTGTGCAACTGTTGCAATTATCAGGTATCGGTAATCAAAAAACATTAAAGCAAGCAAACGTAGAATTAAAACACCACTTACCTGGTGTTGGTGAAAACCTGCAAGATCATTTAGAAGTTTACTTTCAATATGAGTGTAAACAGCCTATCACGTTAAATAGCAAGCTTGGTTTAGTCAGCAAAGGCTTAATTGGTACCGAGTGGATCTTAAAACGTACCGGCTTAGGTGCCACCAATCACTTTGAGTCTTGTGCTTTTATTCGCTCGCGTAAAGGATTGAAATGGCCGAATATTCAATACCATTTCTTACCTGCTGCCATGCGTTATGATGGTCAAGCTGCATTTGATGGCCATGGTTTTCAAGTTCATGTTGGTCCGAATAAGCCTAAAAGCCGTGGTCGGGTCGCCATTGAATCCAATGACCCTCATGCTAAGCCTAGTATCGAATTTAATTACATTTCAACCGAGCAAGATCGCCAAGATTGGCGTGACTGTATTCGCCTCACTCGTGAAATTTTAGCTCAACCTGCGATGGATAGTTTCCGAGGAACAGAGATCCAACCCGGTATTGATAAACAGTCCGATCAGGCAATTGATCAATGGGTGAAAGAGAACGTAGAAAGTGCTTATCACCCATCCTGTACCTGCAAAATGGGTGCAAATAATGATCCTATGGCCGTCGTTGATGAAGAGTGCCGCGTATTTGGGATTAACAACCTACGAGTCGTCGACTCCTCTGTTTTCCCTGTGATCCCTAACGGCAACTTAAATGCGCCAACCATTATGGTGGCAGAACGTGCCGCGGATATGATCTTAGGCCGACCTTTACTAACTCCCGGTAATGTTGCGGTTTGGGTTGATCCAAATTGGCAACACACTCAACGCAGCCAACAGCCGGTACGCGCTTTACCACTGGCCGAATAATTAATAGCAAGTCACTGATTACAAGGAATGATTATGTCACTTAAAAAAACAGCACTATTTACGTTAGGACTTACCAGCCTAGCCACTTTTAACGCCTACGCAAATCAATGTGAAACCGTACGTTTCTCAGATGTTGGTTGGACCGATATCACAGCAACCACAGCCGTTACCAGTCAATTATTACAAGGCATGGGCTACCAAACCGAAACAGAATTACTTTCGGTTCCTGTCACTTACTCTTCAATGGCAAATGGCGATATCGATGTTTTTCTCGGTAACTGGATGCCAACGATGGAAAATGACATCAAGAAATATCGAGAATCAGGAAAAGTGGAAACCGTTCGTGCCAATCTAGAAGGCGCAAAATACACATTGGCAGTACCTAAGTATGTGTACGATGCCGGAGTGAAAACCTTTGCTGATATCGCTAAAAATGCCGACAAGTTTAATGATCGAATTTACGGTATCGAACCTGGTAATGATGGCAACCGCCTACTGCAAAGCATGATTGACCAAGATGCATTTGGGCTAAAAGACTTCCGCTTAGTCGAATCTAGTGAAGCGGGTATGGTTTCTCAGGTCACCCGTGCGGTACGTCGTAACCAATGGATTGTTTACCTAGGTTGGGCTCCACACCCGATGAACAGTAAAGTTGAGATGAAGTACCTTGCCGGTGGCGATGACTTCTTTGGCCCTAACTATGGTGGGGCTAGCGTACACACTAACGTACGCCAAGATTACTTAACCCAGTGTCCAAATGTCGGCAACCTATTAACCGATCTTAAATTCAGTCTAGAAATGGAAAACCAGATCATGAATTCGATCCTAAACCAAAACAAAAAGCCGGCTATTGCGGCTCGTGAATGGTTAAACCAACACCCTGAACAAATCCAAACTTGGCTTAAAAATGTCAAAACCCTTGATGGCCAACCTGCAGCACCAGCAGTGATCGCTTATCTCAAACAACCAGTTAAGTAATTAGTAAACGCAACACTCTTTTTATATTTTCAATTGGACTGGCGGGTGTAGGCTCGCCAGATAAGGCAATACTGTGAATTTTATTACCGATCATAAAATCCCACTCGGACATTGGATGGAAATTGTTGTCGATTGGCTAACGATCAACGCTGCAACACTTTTCGATGCAATTTCTATCTTTCTTGAAACCATCATAATGAGCCTAGTCAGTGTTTTTCAATGGCTACCACCAGCGGTTCCTATTGTGGTAACCGCTGCACTGGCTTGGTATCTACACCGTAAATTATCTTTAGTGGTATTCATCATTGCTTCACTATTGCTGATTTTAAATATGGGCTATTGGCAAGAAATGCTGGAAACCTTTGTCCTCGTCTTTGCGGCGACAACGATTTCCGTATTAATTGGCGTCCCACTAGGCATAATGGCTGCGCATCGCCCTTGGTTATATACCTTAATGCGACCTATTTTAGATTTAATGCAAACTGTACCAACCTTTGTTTACTTAATCCCAACCTTAGTATTATTTGGGTTGGGTATCGTGCCGGGGCTGATTTCGACCATTATATTTGCTATCGCAGCGCCTATCCGCTTGACCTATCTAGGTATTATTAAAGTACCAGAAGAACTAGTTGAAGCCGGTAAAGCATTTGGTGCCAGCCGAATGAAGCTCTTGTTTAAAGTCGAGTTACCTGCTGCGCTACCAAGCATTATGGCCGGCGTCACTCAATGCATTATGTTATCACTTTCTATGGTCGTGGTTGCGGCACTCGTTGGTGCCGATGGCTTAGGTAAACCGGTAATTCGAGCGTTAAATACCGTTAATATTTCTCAAGGATTTGAAGCTGGATTAGCAATTGTTCTGGTCGCCATCATTCTTGATCGTTTATGTAAAACACCAAACCAAGCTAAAGAGGGATAATCATGGATGCCATTACAATTAACAACCTTGATGTGATATTTGGTGACAACCCAAACAAAGCGATCGAATTGCTCGACAAAGGTGAATCTCGCCAAAATATTATTGACCAAACCGGCCAAGTCGTCGGGGTCGATGGCGTCAATATCAGTATTAAAGAAGGTGAAATTTGTGTTCTGATGGGGCTATCAGGATCAGGTAAATCTAGCTTACTACGCGCAGTGAATGGTCTTAATACTATTTCGCGTGGTTCATTAGAAATCAAAGATGGTGACACTCTCGTTGATCTCGCCAATTGCGATAACTCAACTCTACGCCATTTGCGAACTCATCGAGTCTCAATGGTATTCCAAAAGTTTGCCCTAATGCCTTGGTTAACGGTACTTGATAACGTTGCTTTTGGTTTAGAAATGAAAGGAATGAGCAAATCCGATCGCCGTAAAAAAGCACTAGAACAATTGGAAATGGTGAGCCTAGCGGAATGGGCAGATAAACATCCACACGAGCTATCTGGTGGTATGCAGCAACGTGTCGGCCTCGCGCGCGCTTTCGCTATGGATACCGATATCCTATTAATGGATGAACCCTTTTCAGCATTAGATCCATTAATCCGTGCTCAATTACAAGATGAGTTACTCGAACTACAGAAAAAATTGAATAAAACCATCTTATTTGTCAGCCATGATTTAGATGAAGCCCTCAAGATTGGCAATAACATTGCGATTATGGAATCAGGTCGTTTGATTCAACACGGTACGCCAGAAGAAATCGTCTTAGCACCTAAAACTCAATACGTTAAAGATTTTGTGGCGCACACGAACCCACTTAACGTACTAAAAGGTCGATCTTTAATGCAGCCGACCCACGATCTTAAATCAGATGATAACCGTATTCAGCTATGTGCTAATACCGGTATCTGGATAGAAAAACTGACCTCAGGATCGAGTTTAGAGAGCCTAACCATCAACAGTACTGAGTCATTAACGCTAGTAGAATGGGAAAAAATTCAAGATTTATCAGCGATTGAATCTAATATGCTAATAATGGCAAGCCCGGAAATTAGTATGCGAGATGCAATTGAACTCAAAAATCGCACCTCTCATCCCGTTTTAATGGTTGAACATGGCAAACTAGTTGGAGTATTGAACGACAGCGAATTTTATAATGCTTTATTAGGTAATTATCAAAGCTTCGAACAAGGCTCAAATGCCGCTTAAACCGCTGATAAAACCAACCTACTAGATAAAACTCTCGTATCAGCGAGAGTTTTTATCTGAACAACAGCTTACTTCTGCAATAGCAAATACGTCAAAATATCTACCACCTGTTGTGGTGTTGTCGCCCATGCTTGTGCACTAGCATCCACCTCTTTTAATGGGTGAATGATATCTTCACTGTGTAAGGTAATATAAGGCTTATCCAACGCTGCGCAATAACCCGCATCGAAGGCCGCATTCCACTGTTTGTACTTATCACCAAAACGAATAATAGCTAAATCACATTGCTTAATTTGGTTTTGAATTCGAATGGCGTTCACTTTGGCTGACTTATGATCTCGCCAAAATGCGTTCGATTCCTCCCCTAGTCCATCACCCGCGGCATCACTACTTTCATGATCAGTCACTGCAGAGCTAAATGTGATATCCAATCCTTTATTTTCACAGCCTTTAATAATTTGATCTCGCCAATCTGTATGTATTTCACCAGATAAATAAACATTCCAAGTCATAATTACTCTCTACTTTTATTTACTATTTCTCTCAATAACGTCACAACGTATAACAGATACATGCTCGACAATATCAGCAACATACTTGCGGCTATGAGCATAATGCGCCGTTTCTTTATGCTCATTTAAGGCTTGTTCATCACGGTACACTTCATAAATATAAAAATGGTGATCATTTGTTTGGTCTTCCAACACATCAAACACATAACAACCTTCCTCATTTAAAACTGAGGCCTTAGCATTCTCTTTCATTGCTGATAAATATTGTTCCCGATATCCAGCTTTTACTTCATTTTTTACAAAAATACAGAACATAACTTCCTCCTTGATTCGCAAAATCCACTTTATTGTATACAATAAATTATACAAAGTCATTTCAAGGAGGATATATGCAAAGACCAAAAAAATTTAATGGATTAAGACATCTAGCATTAAAGGTGAAAAACTTTGAAGAATGTGTTGATTTTTACCATCGAATAATGGGAATGGATATTCTGCGACAAGCCAATGACAACTTAATTTACTTAAGCTGTGGAAATGACAATTTATCGTTGTCACGGGCCCAATCACCACAAGAGGCTGGTCATCATAATCTTGATCATTTTGGCTTTGTAGTGGATAGCAAACAAGAACTACAACAGTGGTATGAGTTTTTACAATCTCAAGGCGTTCCGCTGCTCGATACTCCTCACGATCACTCTGATGGTGCTCGTAGTTTTCACTGTACTGATCCTGCTGGTAACGTAGTCCAACCGATTTATCACCCTGCAATTTCAGGACAAGTTTTCAAGTGTGCTTAAAATTAAAGGGATAAATTTTAATGATTTAATCGAATATCATTTGTTGAATGGTATTCGACTGTTTTAAACAACAATCCACTAAACTTTCAATATTATTATTAATTTGCTTCCTTCGATAATACATATAAATTGGCCATGAAAGTTGTGACTCTTTTATTGGGATACACGCACAGTTTGACTCTGAAATAAACTTGATACATCTAGGTACAATAGATATCCCTAAGCCAGAAGAAACAGATGTCACTAAATGCCTCATATTTTCTGGATGAAAAGCTACATTTGGTGAAAACTCATAACCTTGACACAACACTTGGATATGGTTGTACATTTCAAGCCAACTCGCTTTCTTAAATAAAATAAACTTCTCATGTTTCAATTGCGAAATAGAAATTTCAGAGCATTTTGACAGAGGATGGTTAAGTGGCAAAATGACGACTGGTTCATCTTGATATAACTCTTTCACAACAAATTCATGACCATCAATATCAGATAAACGACGTGTAAAACCAATATCAATGTTGTTTTCAATTAATGCTATTCGTTGCTCTTCAACTGACATCTCATACAGTTGAGTATTTATATTTTCATGATCAGCCAAATATTCCCCAATCAAATTTGGTAGAAAAAATGAACACGCAGTTGCCAGATAACCAATACGAATCGATTGCTCTGCAGGCCTATCGGCTTCAATAACTAGTTGCTTTACCTTTTTATCATTTTCAATAATTTTTATCGCTTCCGGTAATAGAACTTTTCCTGCGGCGGTCAACTCAACAAGATGGGTTGTTCTATTAAATAGTTTAACACCTATCTCGCCTTCTAAATCTGATATATGCCTAGAAACCGTTGGTTGAACACTATTCAACTCTTTCGCCGCTAATGAAAAGTTTTTAATTCTGGCAACCGTTAAGAAGGTTCTTAATGTCTTGATGTCCATTTCTTGCTCATTCGATAAATGCATTATTGTTATACAATAATATCATTTCCATGAATTGATAAGCCCTCTTATAGTGGAATGAGCTTCAAGTCCCATACTTGTTGCTAGTGATATAAATAAATAACAAACAAGTTATCGCTTACCTTACATCAACAGGGATAAAAACAATGGATATCAATATCTTAATAGTACTTGTGTACTTCGCTTTCCTCATAGGCTTAGGTTGGGTTTTTAGAAGCGCAACGAGTAATACTAGTGATTACTTCCGCGGAGGTGGTCATGTTTTGTGGTGGATGGTTGGTTCAAGCGCATTCATGATGGCTTTAAGTGCTATGACATTTACAGGCTTGATGGGTAAAGCTCTAACCAGTGGTATGTCTGTTGCTATCGTCTTTTTTGCCAATGCCTTAGGCTATTTCGTCAACTACTTATTCTTTGCAGCTAAAGCTCGCCAAATGCGTGTTATCAGCCCTCTTCAAGGAGCAAGAATGCGGCTGGGGAAAACCAATGAACAAGTATTCACCTGGGCAAATGTTCCTTTAAGTGTTCTACAGGCGGCTATTTGGTTAAATGGCTTAGCCGTTTTCACCAGTGCGGTAATCGGTGTCCCTCTAGAAGAAACCATTATTGGTGCCGGCTTGGTAGTACTATTCATGTCACTTGTTGGCGGAAGTTGGGCGGTTATTGCCTCTGACTTTATGCAAATGCTCATCATTACTGTCATGACGTTTATCGCAGCTCTTGTAGCCGTGTGGAAATCTGGTGGTGTTACTAACCTTTTAGAAGTGGGGCTACCAACACAGCAACTCGTTGGTGAAGGCTATAGCCATGCTTATTTATTCGTTGGCTGGTTCATTTGTATTTTTGTGAAACAGTTCTTTAGTACCAACAATATGGTTGATTCATATCGTTTCATTGCTTCAAAAGATACCAAAAATGCTCGTAAAGCGGCTTTATTAGCTTGTTCACTTATGATCATTGGTCCTTTAATGTGGTTCCTCCCTGCATGGTTTGTTGCTGGACATTATCCAGATACAAGCACTTGGGGATTAGAAGGCCTTGGTAAAAACACTGCTGATGCAACCTACTATATGTTTGTACACAAAGAAATGCCTCTAGGTATGGTTGGTTTAATGCTAGCGGCCATGTTTGCTGCCACCATGTCGTCAATGGATTCGGCTCTAAACCGTAACGCAGGTATTATCTTAAAAAGCGTTTATGAACCGTACTTCTGTAAAGATTCTAGTGAACAGAACTTGATGAGAGTGAGCAAATTACTCACCGCTGTTTTTGGCATTGTCATTATTATTTCAGCATTATTCCTATCATCACTAAAAGAGTTTGGTCTATTCGATTTAATGATGTTAGTTGGCACTCTAGTTGGCTTTCCGCTACTTATCCCATCAATTATGTGTTTCTTTGTTAGAAAAACACCTGATTGGGCTGGATGGGGAACGATTGTAGTCGGTATGTGTGTATCAGCTTTCATTGCTTTTGGGGTGACACCAGAAATGATGCAACACTTATTAGGCTTAAATGACCCATTGAGTGCTCGTGAATTTGCTGAAATGAAATCGGTCACATTAGGGGTAATTGGACACATGTCTATCACTCTACCTTTCTTTGTACTGTCTCAATTCTTCTACAAAGAACCATCACCAGAACGCGCCAAAGAGATCGAGCAATTCTTTACCAATATCGATACAGAAGTTGTTGTAGAAGATACGCTTGAAAGCATCAAAGCGGATAACAAACAACATGAAATTCTTGGGAAAATGTTGATTTATGCAGGCATATTCTTAGCTCTTCTGATGTTTATTCCAAACCCACTATGGGGAAGAGCGCTCTTTGTATTACTCGCTATCGTGATTGGTGGTATAGGCGTGTTACTGCTAAAAACACGAAGAAATGAATCTAGCTCTGAGCTGAAAAAGCCTCAAACAGCATAAATGACTGTCAATCGAATACAGCAACTAAAAAGGTAGGAATAACATTCCTACCTTCCGTGGAGAAACTATGTCGGTTCAAAAAAAGTATGGTGGTGAACTTACAAGCGACGAATTTAGAAAGTTCACGTTGTATACCACTCAAAGCAATAATCAAAAAGACGATAATACTCGAGCGCAAATTTTAGGATTTACCAATGAAAATGTTCGTTTAGCGCCTGGTGCTATTGTGCGTATTGGTGAAAACCAAATCGGTTCTCATTCATATGTAGGACTTTACAGCTATATCAATGGCGATGTGACTATTGGTCAGCATGTCTTAGTTGGGCCTCATGTATCTATTGTGGCATCTAATCACTTATATGATCCAACCACCGATTATTTCAGCGCTCGCTCTGATGAAGTGAAAGGTAAAGTCACGATTGAAGATGGCGTGTGGCTTACGACAGGGGTTGTTATTACTCCAGGGGTAACAGTTGGGCGCTGTTCTTTAATATGTGCAAATTCAGTGGTTACAAATAACGTACCTCCCTATGCCATCATGGCTGGCTCTCCAGCCAAACAAATTGGTGAGATTTGTAAAGAAACCGGCAAATACAATTGGTTTAATAAGGAGAATTAAGATGTTAACGTTAAATCGCACTCATGACTTTCAAGTCTTTACTACTCCGAAAAATCAATCTGTGAGCCCAACAAACCCTCCTCGATTTAACTGGCCACAAACTCATTTTGAAGATGTTTTTACTGTTGAATTATACTCAATACATCAAGATCAAACATGGCGATGGAAAGAGATTCAATCACCATTTCAGTTACCTTTAATTTTATTAAATGGTGAGTATCAATGGCGATTAATTGATAAGCATGATAATCCTACAGAGTGGATGACATTTGATATCACCGAGCAATCAACTAGTTATCTTCCTCCTAGTGCAAAGCAACTGTTTAATCTATGCCAAGATAAACAACAATGGTTAATGTACTTTGATGAAGACATTGAAACTTTACGTATTTCATCTTGGTCTGCTCATGACAAATTAAAAAAGACTGCTGAACAAGCCGATGTTGATGCTATTACTTACCCAACTCATTACCGTCGGGGTGAAGAAGAAGGTAAACGTACTGCGATAACCAATGTTAGGAAGTGGATAGATAGAGATCTTATTTCGCTCGCTCTACTGTATAAAATTTGGAATGACCAAGATTCAGGCAAAAAAGCGGCTGAAATTTTATGTCGTATTGCGGAGTGGAGCCCTGAAGGGCCAGCATCATTATTACGTCCATGCCCTTGGGGTGATGAAGTCGGTTTATCTTTATCTCGCAACTTATACCTTGCTTATCATTGGCTATCACCGTTACTAACTGCAGATGAAAAAGATTTCATCAGACCAATGCTAATTCGTATTGCACATCAAATGGAAATACGTTTAGAGCAAGATAAATTCAAGCAATTTCCTGGTCATTCACATACTTCAAGGCTACCGGGTTACCTTGGTATCGCAGCATTGGCATTATTCAAAGAATACGATGAAAGTACTTGTGAACGTTGGTTAGACTACTCATTGATGATCTATCAATGTGTCTTGCCTTTTTACGGTGGTGAAGATGGTAGCTGGGCTGAAGGACCTTTTTATTCATCATCATATACCAAATGGCAGCATCCATTTTTCTTATCAGTAGAACGAATTAGTGATTTCTCATTTTATGAGCATCCTTTTTATAAAAACTACCACCAGTTCGCACAAGATTTTGTCGTTCCTAATCATACAATCCACCCATTTGGTGATGGATTTTGGTGCCAAAGAACAGGGCAAGAATGGCCGGGATTCTTTGCACAAAATCCATTACGTATTTATGCGGAACGTTTTGGTGATCAAGGATCTAGAGAACAAGCTAATAAGCTTGAAAACAATATTGAAACGTATTTCTTACACTTATTAGATATCATTCCAACCATTAAACAATATCAATTTTTAACTAAAACAGGTGTTAAAGCCCCTGCTAAACAAAAGAATTTTTATCATCATTATTATGAATTTGCTGGTTTAGGAAAAGCGGCACAAAATAATTTAAGTCTATATTTCAGAGCAAGCCAATTTGGTAATAGTTCCCACCGTCACGCTGATCAGGGCAATATTGCTTTAATATATAAAGAAGATAATGTTTTGATACCAAGTGGTAGTTATGGATACCGTTTTGGTAGTCAACATCACGCTAAATGGACAAGAACAACCAAAGCTCACAACTTACCGTTAATTGAACATCAAGGACAAAAACTTGATACTGAAGATGCTATCGCTCGTGTCATAAAACAAGAAGCAGGAAAGAATTGGTATAGCGTTCAAATCGATTTAACGAAAGCATACTCTTCGTTAAAGCAGTTTATTCGAACCTTAATCGTTATAGATGGCTATGGTGTTATCACTTTGGATAATATTCATTGTGAGCAAGAGCAATCTCTACAATGGCGATTACACACAGAGTGCCAACCAACACAAAATGAAAGCCATACGGTTTTACGAGGAAAACATAAGGATTATCAATTAACGCTGCATAATCAAGCTCATGTTATTCCAAATATCACACATGGCTATCAACAGGAAGCGAGCCAAAACGTTGTTATATCTGATGCCACACAAGATGTTTATCATCTAGAGTGGAAATTAGAGCGCAAGGAAAAGCACTTTATTGCAGCAAGCTGTTTACTCCGCCCTCTGTCTTTGCAGCAAGAGAAAGAGCAGCTCACAATCTCTACTCTAGATAATACGTTCTTATTTGACACCAACAGTTTGATGTTATCAGTCAAGAACGATGCTTTAGAGAATGCTTAATCATTTCTATTAAGGTATTAAATAAGGTTGGCAATCCTCGCCAACCTTATTATTTTTTTCAATTATATTTCAAGGATACGTTCTTACACTCAAGTAACCACAAGGTACTGGAGTGTATTACTTATCGATGAAATACAAATCTTTCGAGTAAATACGCCCTTCCGCATTGTGCATTGGATAGCCGCCTAGCTTTGGATCGACTAAGCGTGATTGCATAAAGTAGTAAATCGGTGCAATCGGCATATCTTGCGCCAACATTTGTTCCGCTTGATCGTAGTATTGGTTACGCTCTTTCAAATCAACGGCTGATTGAGCCTTAGCCAACGCTTCATCATATTTAGGGTTTACATAAGATGGGAAGTTTTTATCGTTATCAGAGCCTAATAAGGTTAAGAACGTCGAGGCTTCATTGTAATCTCCACACCAAGAAGCACGCATGATATCGAAGTTACGTTCTTGACGCGCTGCTAGGTAAGATTTCCATTCTTGGTTATCGAGCGTCACTTCCATGCCTAAATTCTTTTTCAACATAGAGGCAATCGCCACTGCAATCGCTTTATGGTTTTCACTGGTGTTGTAAAGTAAATCGGCTTTTAGTGGATTATTGTGGTCATAGCCAGCCTCTTTTAATAACTTAGCCGCTTCTTGATCACGTTGTTGCTGAGTCCACTGACTATATTCAGGTTGCGTCGCTTTAAAGTTAGCAACATCTTGATGGGCAAAAGTATAAGCGGGTACATTACCTTTGGTGACGCCATTAGCAATTACATCACGCATAATGGTATAGGAAATCGCTTTACGTACTCTAGGATCGTCAAATGGCTTACGCTTGGTGTTTAGAGCGTAGTAGTAAGTACACAACAGCGGTGTAATTTTATATGCATCTGGATGTTCCTGTTTTAACTTGTCTACCATCGCAACCGGTACATCAGAAGTAATATCAACCTCTCCAGTCATATAACGGTTCATTGCCGCGGTTTGGCTTTCAAATGGAATATACGTCACTTTGTTAATGACAGTATCTTTGTTATCCCAGTAATTAGGGTTTCTATCCATTTCCAAACGCTCATTGATCACCCAATTAGTTAATTGATAAGCACCATTGGAAACCATATTTTCAGGCTTAGTCCAATTCTCACCATATTTTTCAACCGCTTTTTGATTAATCGGCATCATCACAGTATGCGCAGTCATGGCCACAAAATACGGTACAGGCTTATCTAATTGAAATTGTAAGGTATGTTCATCTAACGCTTTAACACCTAATTTTTCAACAGGTTGCTTACCATCAATGATCGCTTCTGCATTGTTAATACCTGTCAGTTTTAAATACCAAGCATTTGGTGAGGCAAATTTCGGATCGACCGCGGTGTGCAAGCTATACACAAAGTCTTGCGCAGTAACAGGCTCGCCATTCGACCATTTGGCATCTTGGCGTAAATGAAAAGTGTAAGTTTGGTTATCTTTGGTTTCCCAGCTTTCTGCCACACCAGGAACCACACTACCATCTTGATTTTGAATCACTAATCCTTCAAACAAATCACGCAGAATATGCATCTCAGGTATGCCTTCTGCTTTTAATGGATTTAACGTTGCCGCTTCTGCATCGTTACCACGCACCAATTCTTGTTTTTTAGCCAACGTCACATCATCCGGCACTTGAGCTGCAAGGCTGTAGGTAGGTAAAAGTACGGCTGAAAGGGTTAATGCTAAAACTGAAGGTTTAAAAGAGAGCATGAGACTTCCTTGTAAATGAAGAAGTAATGATAAAAAAAGATACTAATAACTATAACGTTAACTATCGTTTTAACCCATATTTTTATTACGATTTTATACTTTCTATGTGAACCTAATTCGGTAATACTGCTTAATAATGAATATACCCAAAGTGATTGGGGTGAGTGAACGCGGCCAACAAAGCTGCAACTTCAAGTAAGACGGGTATAAACTAATCTAGATTAGGAAGATCGTATGGCAGTCTCTCTTCGACCTCGTGAACTACGAGCTCAATTTCAATTAAAACCCACTATCTATGGCCATTCTGTACTAGGGTCACCACTGGTATATTTTCCTGCCCAAATCCAAAATAAAGAAACCGGGCTCATTATTGCGGGAACTCATGGAGATGAAACAGCATCCATTGTTAGCCTTTCATGTGCGCTTCGTTCAATAGAATCTGGTCAGCTTCGTCATCATGTTGTGCTCAGTATGAACCCTGACGGTAATCAATTGGGTACTCGCGCTAATGCTAATGGGGTGGATTTGAATCGCAACTTTGCCAGCAAAAATTGGCAAGCTGGTGGCACGGTATATCGTTGGAGCACCCAAGAGCCGGAGCGAGATGTTGCAGTTGAAACAGGAGATAAAGGAAATTCAGAGCCCGAGACCGCGGCTTTATGTCAATTAATTGAAGAGCTAAATCCTGCATGGGTAACCTCATTCCATGAGCCATTAGCTTGCATTGACGATCCAAGCTTTTCACCTTTAGCGCATTGGTTATCTCAAAAAATGAATTTACCTATGGTCAAAGATGTTGGCTACGACACACCAGGATCTTTTGGTTCTTGGTGTGCTGAGAAAGATTTATTGTGCGTGACGGTAGAGTTGCCACCCGTTTCTGCAGACTATGCCTGTGAGCACTATTTGGATGTAATTATAGAATTGTTGATGAAACCACTTTCTAGCTAATGGTCGAGCTTACTTTTTATATAAAAATCAATTCGGTCAAGGACAGCTATCAGGTTCTCTCTAACTTGATGGTTTGTAAATCGAATAACCTCTATTCGGTTATTACTAAAATACTGAGTTCTTGCTTTATCGTGCTGAGTGCCGTTTTCGTCATAGTGACTGTCGCCATCAATTTCAATAACGAGATTAAGTACAGGGCAGTAGAAATCTGCGATATAAGGCCCTATTCCATGTTGCCGTCTAAATTTCACTCCTAGTTGATTACTTCTAATATAAAACCACAGCATTTTTTCTGCTGGGGTTAAGTTGTTTCTAAGTTTTGTACGGTATGCTTTCGTTCTTTGTAAGTTATAAATCTTTCCCATGCAACCCCCTCCAACTCCCCCTTATATTGACTCAATATGCCAAGTCACCTCATCGCTCAAGGGGGAGAGATAGTCCGTATCACTGGTAATAAAGTCTATAAAATCCACACACAGGGAAGGTTTAATTTAGTGTGATTTATTACGCCAAAGAAAGTTCTCCCCCTTTTTCACTGAATCCATGTAAGAGAAAATGCCAACATAAGGGGGAGTTAGAGAGGGTTGCTAACAATGAACCATTCTTACCCCCACAATTCAGGACTCATCACCTTCATTGTAGAAACATCAAATTCAAAGCCTTGAAGATGATCTTGGGCCAACGCTAGTCCGCATCACTGGTGATAAATTCTATAAAATCCACACAAAGGGAAGGTTTAATTTAGTGTGATTTATTACGCCAAAGAAAGTTCTCCCCCTTTTTCACTGAATCCATGTAAGAGAAAATGCCAACATAAGGGGGAGTTAGAGGGGGTTGCTAACAATGAACCACTCTTACCCCCACAATTCAGGACTCATCACCTTCATTGTAGAAACATCAAATTCAAAGCCTTGAAGATAATCTTGGGCCAACGCTAGTCCGCATCACTGGTGATAAATTCTATAAAATCCACACAAAGGGAAGGTTTAATTTAGTGTGATTTATTACGCCAAAGAAAGTTCTCCCCCTTTTTCACTGAATCCATGTAAGAGAAAATGCCAACATAAGGGGGAGTTAGAGGGGGTTGCTAACAATGAACCATTCTTACCCCCACAGTTCAGGACTCATCACCTTCATTGTAGAAACATCAAATTCAAAGCCTTGCGGATGATCTTGAGCTAATAATAATGGGCCATCAAGATCAACGATTTGTGCACCTTGAGCCACTACATAAGCCGGTGCCATACCCAATGATGAGCCAACCATGCAACCTACCATAACTTTGATACCGTGCTCGATGGCGGACTGTTTCAACTTAAGTGCTTCGGTTAATCCACCAGTTTTATCAAGCTTAATGTTAACCATATCATAGCGCCCCACCAGCTTAGCTAAGCTTGAAACCCCGTGACATGATTCATCAGCACATAAGGTAATTGGGCGCGCTAACCCATCAAGCCAGTGATCTTTATCGGCAGGAAATGGTTGCTCAATCATCGCTACATTCAATGCTTTAAGCTGTGGGATCATGGCGTTATACAATTCAACATCCCAACCTTCATTAGCATCGACAATGATCATCGCATTCGGGGCGTAACGCCTTACTGCCGACACGCGCTCAATGTCGCCTTCTCCTGCTAATTTTAATTTCAGCACAGGACGAGCTTGATTTACTTTCGCATCTGCGCCCATTTTTTCAGGACTAGCCAAAGATAAAGTAAACGCTGTGGTTAACTCATAAGGCTCTATCTCAAGCAACTGCCATATGGTTTTCTGTTGCTGTTTACAGTGTAAATCCCACCAAGCGCAATCTAGGGCATTACGTGCTGCGCCAGCAGGCAATAATTGTTGAATATCTTGTGCTGAATCAACTTGTGATAACTGGTTAGCAATACTTTCTAGATCGGCCATGACTTGCTCAATCGACTCGCCATAGCGCGCATAAGGTACACACTCACCTCGGCCAACATGCCCTTGTTGCTCTAAGGTCACCACCACCACATCAGCATGAGTTTTCGAACCGCGAGAAATAGTAAATGCGCCATTGATTGGCCATGATTGAGTAGAAATCGTCATTTTCATATTACACATCCACATGCTCGTCATAACCAATATTGCACAAGGCTGAAAATGCTTGTTCAACTGATTCAGGAATTTCTTGAGCGGCAAAAAAGCCTTGTTTGGGATACGTTTTAAGACGCTGAATTTCACCGACCATAAGGTTTATCACTTCAGAAGAAGGATGCAGATCGCTGCAATAATCGAGAAATTCAAGTTGAGGAGAACTTACTTGTGATTGAACGTGTGGCCAAAGTTGCAGACAAGTCGCCAAAGCACGTCGTTCCATATAAGGCTTTTGCACTAAAGTCACACTGTTGAGGCTAATCCCTTTAGATTGTAATAATTGTTGTGTGAAACGAAAGTTCTCACCAGTGTTGGTCGATTGGTCTTCAAGTAAAACAGCATGACGAGGAACACCACAATCCATGGCAATTTTAGCAAAAGTTTCCGCTTCAGAATGCTCAAACAATCCATCGGTCATACGACCTTTGCCACCTGAAATAATCAATAACGGTGCGATACCTTGATGATAAAGCTCAGCGGCTCGCTCACCAACACGTAAATCAGAACTGCCTAGAAGTAATAAAGCATCCGTTTTTTGAAGAGATTGATCGAGTTTTAAGTACTGCCAAACCGATAAAGCATGATCGTAATAACGCGTCATTGTGCACTTCCATTTTAGATATAGAGTGATAATGACTTACTGTACTTGAGTTTTTGTCTGCGAGTAAGGGCTAGTGAA
This sequence comes from Vibrio algivorus, assembly GCF_030161215.1. NCBI lineage: Bacteria > Pseudomonadati > Pseudomonadota > Gammaproteobacteria > Vibrionales > Vibrionaceae > Vibrio > Vibrio algivorus. The sequence continues at coordinate 167,647 of NZ_BSPV01000003.1, read as the reverse complement.
AGAAAAGTATTCGGGTATAAAAAGTCGACTGAACGAGTAAAATTCTCAATGGGTTGAATCTAACGAATACACGGCATTTTGATGATTACAATAACGGCATAAACACACACGGTCCATTTTATGGTAAGGTACGCCGCTGAAAAGCTGATTGATCAACTCATTGAATTTTTGGAATTTGTTTTTTAATGACATATCATCTTCCGTTCGCTTACGTAATACGGCTTTGTGTTGAGTATCGCGGCAGCATGATTGACAAAATAAAACAGGCATAAAATCTCCAATAATCGGACTCTAGAACAAAAAAACAAAACCATTATTTAACATACTAAATCCTACTTTTGTTCAGACGTCATAAAATTGAAAACTCCATGTCAATAATTCAATCAAGATCAAACTTTACTAACGACTAGAGCTACTCATGACACAACTTTTGTTACTTCAAAACACAAGTAACATGCTATGTGATCATTTGTCTTAATTGCTCTAAATGATGTCTATCAGCGTCATTTATTGTCTATGCTCAATAACGCAGTGTACATTTCACTTCTTAAGTTTTATTTTTTTAGAGGCAGTATATGAATACAGTTTATCCTGTGAATTCTATCGAGTCTTTTTTGCTCGCGATCTTCGTGTTGCTACTCGGTCATTTTATTAATTCCAAGGTGCCATTTTTATCTAAATATAAAGTCCCTGAGCCGATTGTCGGTGGCTTGGTCGTGGCAATTATTAGTACAATTCTACATTTCCAAAACATCACACTAGAATTTGATCTACCACTAGAACACACCTTAATGTTGCTATTCTTTACTACAGTTGGCTTATCAGCAAGCTACACTCAATTGCTAAAAGGTGGTAAAAAAGTCTTTATTTTCCTTGCTCTTGCATCAGTCTATATCATTATTCAAAATGCAGTAGGCGTTGGCTTGGCAGAAGCCTTGGGGATCAACCCACTACTTGGTTTAGTTGCCGGTTCTATTACGTTATCTGGTGGACATGGTACTGGCGCAGCATGGGCAAGCACTTTCCAAAATACCTATGGCATTAACACGCTTGAATTTGCAATGGCTGCTGCGACCTTTGGCTTAATTGTCGGCGGCATCATTGGTGGGCCAGTCGCACAACGACGTATCCAGAAACACAACCTAGTATCGGAATACGGTGCTGGTGATACGCACCATGATAACTTCCCTGATGTCGTAACTTATAACGATCGTGAAGAAGATAAAGTTTCCGCTTACCGTGTGATTGAAACCTTATTTACTATGCTGGTTTGTGTGGTTGGAGCGGTTTATGTTGAGCAATGGGTAAGCACTTTTGAAATCAGTTGGTTAAAAATACCAGATTTTGTATATGCCCTATTCTTAGGTGTCATTATCACCAATATTTTTGAAGTATCAGGTAAGTACAAACTCAATACAGATACCGTTGATATTCTCGGAACCGTATCTTTATCTCTATTCTTAGCCATGGCATTAATGAGTTTACAATTGTGGGAAATCTTTTCACTCGCCATCCCACTGCTGGTTATTTTATGTGTGCAAACCGTTATTTTAGCTGTCTTTGCTTACAACATAACTTTCCGTGTTATGGGCTCAAACTATGATGCCGCGGTGATCACTGGTGGGCATTGCGGCTTTGGTCTTGGTGCCACACCAACTGCGGTTATGAACATGGGCTCAATCGTGACGCACTACGGACCTTCACCACAAGCTTTTATGGTAGTACCAATTGTCGGTGCATTTTTCATCGATATTGTGAATTTAATTATTATTCAAGGTTACTTGTCATTTATTGGTTAGTGGCTAAAGGTTTAATGAAACATCCTGAACTGCGAATATCAGACTAAATACTCTGTGCCGCAGTTCAGGTTAATTCAGTCTCCGTACTGATCTCGATTGTGAACAAGCATAGTTTTGATAAAAGTTGTGTTGAGGAAAAATAGTGACTGAACAAAAAACGGTTTCACCACAAAAAATATTTATGAGTGTCGCCCTTGTCATTGCGCTAGGCTCATTAGAAAAAAGTATTGTCACAACACCACTGCCGATCATCGGTGAACAATTAAATGCCGGCAATGCATTAACTTGGGTAGTCACTGCTTATTTGTTAGCGGCAACCGCAGTATTACCAGTTTACGGCAAACTCAGTGATATCTTAGGCCGAGTGAAAATGCTGTATATCGGCATCACTTTATTTGTCCTCGGTTCGGCAGCATGTGGTTTTGCTCAAGATTTACCAACCTTAATCATTGCTCGCATCATTCAAGGGATCGGAGGGGGTGGTTTAATTGCCCTTGCCTTTACCGTAATAGCCGACTGTATTCCAGCACGTGAAGTAGGTAAATACCAAGGCTTCATTTCAATGGTCTACGCGGTTTCAAGTATCGCTGGGCCATTGCTAGGTGGCTATTTTGCCGAACACCTTTCTTGGCGCTGGGTATTTTGGATTAATATTCCACTTGGATTAATAGCCGTATTTTTAATTCGCCGTAACCTGTCGCACCTAAATAAAAAGCGTGATTCCAAATTTGATTGGCTAGGCGCGATGATGTTGATGGTTTGCTCCACCAGCTTATTGCTTTTACTTTCTCCCGAAGCCGAGCTTCCTATTAGCTGGACTGGTGGTGCATTTTTAGCTGCAATACTAATATTAATTTTGGTCGAACGTCGCGTTTCTGACCCAATGCTTCCTGCACGTTTAGCCAAATTACCCAACTATTTGGTTTGCATCTTATTGATTTTATGCTCACAGTTACTAATGTTTGCAATTTTGGTGTACCTACCAATGCAAATGCAGTGGCAACGTGGTTTATCGGCTTCAGCCAGTGGCGAAATCATGGTGATATTTATGTTCAGTATCACTGCAGGCGCATACTGCGGAGGCAAGCTAGTCAATAAGTCAGGTGAAACTAAACGCTACGCAGTGTTTGGCTTTTTGCTAGCAGCAATTAGTTTTGCAATGATCCAACAACATTTTTATCCAGCTGTGGCGCTCGGTTTAGCAGGAATCGGCATCGGATTTACTCTGCCTGCAATTGGTGTGGTCGTGCAAAATGTATTGCCAGCCAAAGATCGTGGTATTGGTATGTCATTGTTTAACTTTGGTCGTGAATTAGGCGGGGCTATCGGGGTAGCAGCGTGTTCTACCGTGTTTCAACTCAGCTTACATCATGATGGTGTCGCCCAACAAAATAGCCTTGCGGAATATAGCCCTCAAGCCTTAGCCTCAGGTTTTACTGCAATTTATTTATTAATGGCGATCATGGCGGTGATTTCTATGCTGATCACACTAGTCGCATTAAAGAAACAAACATTAGCGACAGAAATTACCCGAGATTAATGGAATGAGAAAATAACCTCACTCCCAAACTAGATAAAATAAAACAAAGGTCTGTAATCATGAATAAAGTTTCAGATATTTTTAATCCTGAAGATTGGCAAGAAGTTGAAGGTTTTTCATTTGAAGATATTACTTACCATCGTGCAGTTGATGCAGGAGTAGTCCGTATCGCCTTTAACCGCCCAGAATGTCGCAACGCATTTCGCCCTAAAACCGTCGATGAGCTTTTTTGTGCGCTGGAGCATGCTCGCATGTGGAGCGATGTAGGTTGTGTATTGCTAACCGGCAATGGCCCTAGTGCTCGCGATGGCGGTTGGGCATTCTGTTCAGGTGGCGATCAACGTATTCGTGGTAAAGATGGCTACAAATATGAAGGCATGCCTCAAGATCAAATCGATCCTGCCAAGCTTGGCCGTTTACACATATTAGAAGTACAACGTCTGATCCGCTTTATGCCAAAAGCGGTAATCGCCGTTGTACCTGGCTGGGCAGCAGGTGGCGGACATTCTTTACACGTAGTGTGTGATATGACTATCGCATCAGAAGAACACGCGGTATTTAAACAAACTGACCTAGATGTGGCGAGCTTTGACTCTGGCTACGGTTCTGCGTACTTAGCAAAAATGGTTGGCCAGAAAAAAGCCCGTGAAATCTTCTTCCTAGGTTTAGACTACAGCGCACAAGATGCCTTTGACATGGGGATGGTCAACAAAGTAGTTCCGCATGCAGATCTTGAAAAAGAAGCACTTGAGTGGGGTAAGATCATTTGCCAAAAATCACCAACCGCATTGCGCATGATGAAATTTGGTTTAAACATGACAGACGATGGCATGGTGGGACAGCAATTGTTTGCAGGAGAAGCCACTCGCCTTGCTTACGGCACTGATGAAGCGCGCGAAGGCCGTGATTCATTCTTGGAGAAACGTCCAAAAGACTTCTCTAAATTCCCATATCACTATTAATTCTTTTAGTGAATAGGCCCTAGATAAAACAACGCCCTGAGCTTAACCAAAGTTCAGGGCGTTTTTATATCTGTTGATGCTGGTAGACGCATAGGTGCACGCAATGCTTTTAACTGATTTTTGGACAAAAACGCGTTAGAACTGGTGCTCTATAGCGTTTCTGTCAGATTAGGAAAAATATCTTGAAGCCTTAAATGTTAGCTGAATTTACATCTCAGAACCGAGCTGTTGAATATAGAGTTTCATAAACTGAACTCGTCTTGCTGCTTCTTGCTTAGCAGAAGATGTGTGCATTTGCTCTGCCAATTTAAATAGCTTCACTTGAAAGTGATCTAATGTAAATGACTTGTCATCAAGTCCACGATGTTTAGCATATGGATCTTCACTGTGATATAAGCTAGCACCAAAGCTAGAACTTACCTGCAAGCATCGTGAAACACCTATGGCTCCAAGTGCATCTAATCTATCTGCATCTTGTACAATTTGCGCTTCAATTGTTGTAGGCTTGATTCCTGCGCTGAAGCTATGCGCTATTATCGCGTGTTTGATTGCTTTTAACTTCTCAACGGGATAATTGATAGAACGCAGGAACTGATCTGCTTTTTCTGCCGCAACCGCAGAGCTTGATGCTCGCTCTGGGTGATTTTTGGGAAAGGTGAAGCAATCATGTAAATAAGCGGCAGGCAAAACGATTAGCAGATCAGCTTGTTCTTTTTGGCAGAGTTTCCTCGCTGTTTGCACGACCCTAAGCACATGATTTAGATCGTGTGCTGGATCTTGAATCATCTCTACGCTGATAAAACGTTCAAACTCAGATTCGTATTTTTCTAACACCTGTTATTCCTTGCATAGGTGACTACAGTTAACGCTTATTAGATGAAAAACTGCCATATTTAATGACCAGAATTTGCCTGTTGAGTCTTCCCACTATACATCAAATAGATTCTAACCCTATGTATGATAATGAGTATTTATTTGATTACTTTATGTAAGTAGATGAAGTAAATCCCCTACTCTACACATATTCATAGCTTATTTTTACGATAATCTCTTGGCGACATGCCATATATTTTCCGAAAGCGATGAGTGAAATTATAAGGATCGGGATAACCTAAACGATGGGCGATCATGGTAATACTCCAATCTCGATGATGAAGAAGATCGACGGCTTTCTCCATTCTTAATTGGATCAATTTTTGACTGGGAGAGCACTGATACAGCTGTTTTGAAATTCGATTAAGTTGCTCCTCACTCAAAAAGCTTTTCTGAGCAATCTCTTTGACCGTCCAAGGTAAATGTAATTGCGACTCTACTTGATTAAATACACTTTGCACTCGCATTGCTGCATTAGATGGTTGGCGATCGGTTGAACCCATCATAACCCGAGATAATTCACTGAGTAACAATTGTCGAAACGTTGCCCTTCCATGAATTTCTTGATGAGTTAAATTAAGTAGTGACCATACCGATTCGCAAAGCTGGGTGGGTTCAACCCTCTGTTTACTGTGTTGAACTTGCTGCCACTTTTCGGTGGGGGGTAATAAGATCCACGCCATTTTCCAATAAGGGTTATCAGCTAACTCAAAGCGAAATGGCAAACCTTGAGGCAAAACGGTCACAGTATTTGGTTGAATGTGGTAAACGCCATCAACCGTCGATAAGCAACCGCCCCCTTCTAAGGTAAATAAAATGGTATGGATCTCTGGCTCTCGGCGCTCTACCGAATAACCTTGTGAAAACTCTCCTAAACCTGCCATCGAAATTTCTTCACTCATTAACTCAGGGATCTCTGAGGAAACAATAAAGCGTTCTTTACAAGCTTCAGCCAAGTACACATCATCCTGCCACTGACGATTGGGCAACTCTTGAACAATGACGGATTTGCACAGGTTTTTCGAGATTTCAAACATGTTGGTTCACCCAAGGCTCTTTTATATTTGCGACTTACTTTGAGGATCGCCTTATGCCCATTCAACCACACTCTTGCACTCAAACCAATCCACCGACGTCATACTTGCCGCCGAAGTTGTTTTCTCGTGCGTTAAAGTTGGCTTTTCCTGTTGCGCTACAAAGTGCTTTGGTGGCTATTTTAGCACTCGCGGATGTCTTGATGGTGAGTGATTTTGGACAAAGCGCAACCGCCGCGGTAGGCATCGCTTCGCGTTGGCATTTTGTAGCGATTATGATCATGGCGGCACTAGCGACCGCAACCGGTACTCTCGTGTCTCAATACTGGGGACGTGATGATAAAGAAACAGCCAAAACCGTCACGATGCAATCGCTCAAGTTCGGCTCCATCATTATGATTCCAGTCACGATCTTGATGGTGGGTTTCGGATCGCAGATCATGCGATTGCAAACCGACGATATTCAAGTGATCCAACAAGGCGCTGATTACTTATTGTATAGCTTACCCTTGTTAATGCTGACTCATTGGGTGATCACAGCAGAAGCCAGTTTACGATCTAGTGGTAATGCAGTCTTGCCACTGATTTTAGCGGCAATCACTATTGCGATTAACATTGCTCTTAACTTGTGGTTAATTCACGGAGGCTTCGGGGTTCCGGCAATGGGCGTAGCAGGCGCTGCGCTGTCAACCACCATTGCTCGTGTGGTTCAGGTATTACTTATTTATGGAGTATTAACGTTCCAACAACATTGGTTAATCATCAGCGACTATCAAAAGAAGAATGCGCGCTTGTGGCAGTCTTATAAACGCTTAGCAATTCCAAACGCTTGTAATGCGGTTTTGTGGGCATTTGGCACCTTAACTTACCAAATGATCTATGGCCATATGGGAACAACTGAACTGGCGGTTTACAGTATGATTGGTCCATTTGAAGGCTTATGTTATGCCATTTTTATGGGAATTTCGGTCGCCTGCTCGGTACTACTAGGTCAATCATTAGGGCGTGATGAGTATTTACAAGCACAAGCCATGTCAAAGTTTTTTATAAAATGTATTCTAGCAATGGGGGTCGTGGCTTGCGGCATTATGTTATTGCAACGAAATAATGTGATTGCCTTTTTAGATCTCGATAGCCCCAATTTTAGCGGTATCGCCGATCCAGCTTTTGTCGTGATGAGCTTTGCTATTATTATCCGTATGCTCAACATGTTGATCATCAACGGCATATTACGCGCTGGTGGCGAAAACCATTTCTGTTTACGTATGGATTTCATCGCGATGTGGATGGTCGGTATTCCGCTTACTGCTTATGGGGCTTTTATAGCTGAATTGAGTTTTGCTTGGGTATATTTGTTAATGATTTCTGAAGAGATTGTCAAACTGAGCCTTTGCTTTACTCGTTATCTAAAACGTAAATGGCTAAATAACCTAACCATTCAAACCGTCTAGTAGAAACTCAGATAACTAGAGTCACTCAACACCGCTCTTTGTATAGTGTGAAAAAAGTAAACATAACTGATAATCAAATCGCAAAAAGCCAAGGTGTACTCTATTACGCCTTGGCTTTATCAAATAACTGCGCCATGGTGTGCTCATTAATTAAACACTTCATAATATAAACTTCTCATGAAAAAAATCGCCTTTATTATCTTACTTGGATTAGCACTTTGGCAGTTTTTTTATCAATCCGCCCCGAAAAATAATGCCGACTACAAACCTCAAATCGCGGATTTTTTCGAGATGGGTAGTACTTCAAAACAAAACCGCTCCTCACAACAAGGCTTTGCTTGTGATAGCCGACAAATGTGTAATGAAATGTCGACCCAAGAAGAAGCCGCTTATTTCTATCAACATTGCCCGAATCAACAACTACAACTGGATAACGATGGTACCCCTTGCGGTAAGTTCTTCGACCAATTTTAATCATAACTACAAAAACACCGAGCAATTAAGGCTCGGTGTTTAATTATAAAATGCTGATGTCTTAAGCTTCTAATTCAGCGTTGTGGTAGACCTGTTGAACGTCATCACAATCGTCTAGCATGTCTAAAAACTTCTGGAATTTAACCGCATCATCACCCGTTACTGGCGTATGGTTTTGCGGAACAAACGTAATTTCTTCAACATCAACAACAAGGTCTGGGTATTCTTCGTTTAATGCAGTTTTCGCTTTGAAGAATTCAGTATGAGGAGCGAAAACAGTAATAACGCCATCTTCTAGCTCAATGTCTGTTACATCGACGTCTTGCATCATTAATGCTTCTAATACGGCTTCTTCGTCTTCACCTTTAAACTGGAATACCGCTTGGTGATCAAACATGTGAGCAACCGTACCAGGACTACCAATTTTAGCGCCAGTTTTCACAAAACATTGGCGAACATCTTGGAAGGTACGGTTACCGTTATCCGTTAAACAGTCAACGATGACACTTGCACCACCAGGAGCAAAACCTTCATAGCGTGCTGGTTGGAAATCTTCACCGCCACCGCCATTTGCTTTATCTAATGCTTTTTCGATAACGTGAGCAGGTACGTTGTCTTTTTTCGCTTTAGCAATAAGGTGCTTTAGCGAAAGGTTCATATCAGGGTCTGAACCACCATTTTTAGCGGCAACGTAAATTTCTTTACCGTATTTAGAATAAACTTTAATTTTTGCGCCAGCTGTTTTTGCCATTGAGGCCTTGCGCACTTCAAAACTTCTTCCCATGGGAATGTTCTCTCTGATTCAATTTAACGCGTTATATTCATCATAAGAGTTTGCGTATCACTATTACCATTCAAGCAAACTGGCAATATATCTCTTATGAATACCGACAACGAATTCGCGATTTAAGCGACACTCATTATCCGTTTGTATTTTTGGACTGCTTGTTCGAAGAATCTACGTTCATCTTCATTACGAATTTTTTCAGCTTCGGTTAGCAATAATTCAGGCCCTGCTTTCGCTTGCTTTAACTGCCAAACCGCATACGAAGCTTGCTTATCCAATTCGATTTTATTTTTCTCAGTTGGTGGCAACAAAGATAAATTTATAGACATTAAAATGGCCTATGCTCAAGAGTCGTTAGTCACAGGAATATACCATAGCAGGGAGCAAATGATAAAAAGATATTCATCGGTTTACAGTGTAAATTTGAGATATTTAGCGGCAAGCAATTCAAATAGCTAACTAAGCAAACCATATTGCTATACCCATACGTCAAAAACAGAAAATAAAAAGACAGAATGAATAAACACCCTGTCTTTATAAACTAATCTTTGTCGTTAACCCCAGCAGAGTTTAACTAATCGTGTTAATGAAGTAAGCCAAGCTCTCGCGCTTCTTCTAGCGTTAGACCACTTTCGCGTATCTCTTTTAACATTTCAATTCGACGTCTCGCTTCTGCACTTTTCATTTGCTTCGGCGTCGCTTGAGAATTCGAATTCTCATTATTATCCCAACTTGTTGCAATTCCAGTCATGTCATCATGATCAATTGAATTAATCGACATAAATACCTCCAGAAAACCATGCGGAAACAAAGTGGATATTAAGCAAACTAATGTCCACTTGTTAAGTAAATAAAATACAGAGTGTGACTAAACTCAGAGTTCAGAAACAAGTTGCGTTTTCTATTCCATTTGCCGCTTTTGTTTCTATTGAACTGGGTGTAACGTCAGAGATCTCACCACTCTAAAAACGACTGTTTCACCAGTCACATTTAGGAATAAAACCTTCACTTATATCCAAGTAACTTTAAGGTGAAATTCACGTCTAGAAGTTACTTGGATATAATAATAAATAGCAGATTGGCGCATTTTAGGTGATTTTTTTTTACTGGCAAGCTCAAAATTCAAAATTTTTTCCCTCCAAAGCAAGCACCCTCAAAGTAAAGCAACTACAATCAAATCTATAGCTTTAAGACTGAAGAAAGAGGCTAGTAATGGAAATCAGCACTTGGTTATTTCGCCTTCAATGTCACCAACAAGATACGGGCAGTCATAATATTTCAGAGTTAGTTTCTCTTATCCACTCCCCTCCTCCACAACTTTGGTCGGAATCGGATCTATTATCAGAGACGCATATTAAAGCGATCACGTTTTGGCTTGATGGTTGTTTAAAGTTATTTCGTTATTTTGCTGGGCTTGAACATCACCAGTTAGCTTACCAGTACATTCAATTAGCTTATGCACGCTTACAAAGCATAACCGCCAATCCACATACACAAGTCGAACTAAGGTATTGGGGAGCGGCTTATCTCGATCAATTGACGGTAATGATGTTGGAGTTTTGCCAAGGACAGCCAGAGTGGCAACAAGAAAGTTATCAACTCATAGAGCTGCATATTGCTTTTATGACACCATTAGGTGAGTTAAATATGAAAAATAGGGATCAACGTTGTCTGTAGAACCACTACTAACAGAAATTTTATGCCTTGTTATCAAGCTTTTCTCTACGCTAATTTAGACCATTTATTTACTGGAATTGGTATTAGCTGGTCCATAGCACTTGATCATAGTTCCGAAAGCATGAATAAGTACGCACCTTGATCATGCTTTCGCATTTATACCTAAGTTTTTGAATTAAATAGATTAAGAAACGTTTGCCATTTCATCTAATGCACGCATCACTGTTTCATCCAGATGACCATCAAACACTTGCTTGCAAACTTTACGTCGAACAGCAAGCCCAGCAATTAACCTTTCAATTGAAAGATGCTTCGACTTGGTTTCCTGATTAAATAACTCAATGGTTTTGCTTAAAGTCTCATAAGGCAATACCTCTTCACCAACTCGAAGCCAATCGAGCTTACTCATAAGCTCGTCACACTCTTCTTTGATAGAAGCGAATGGATGACCAGTCATTGCTGATAAAGCCGTTATACTGCGTTCTAAGGCTTGTGGAGAGGTATATTTAGATAGAGTGATCGTTAATTCATCCGCATTGATCTCTACAAGATGCTTTTTAAGCTTCACTCTACGACCTAGGCGGCCTTTTGGCGAAGGATCTTTACGTTGGATCGGTTCAAATTCACCATCAATAATTTCCGCTAATTCTTGCAGCTTTTGCTTAGACACTAATTCGTGGCGTAGTGGATTTGGCAGCGTTGGGGCCATATTTCGTTTACCCGCATTGGTGGTGCGGGCACGAGAAAATCTCAACACTTCTTCAGCGTCACAACGGATATTAATCTGATAATCTTGAACTTTTCCTTTGTCCATGATGGTGGTGATCGTTAGGTGATAGCCCCATAAATTGACCACAAAAAGATCTTCTGTCGTTTTGCCTTCCGACAATTTTCTTAATTCACGAATAAGATCCATCGAAAAACGACGCCATTCAATGTTACGAGCGAGTTTCTGATTAATCTCGCTGAGCAGCATAGATTCAGTTAAACGACGTACTAGACGGCTTCTAAAGAAGGTATACAGTTGGAAAACAAGCGTATGTTGCTTCAGAATTTCTGGTGGGAATAAGAAAAAGTAGTCTTTCGTCAGCAATTCTTCAAAAAATGAAGGTTCCCAAACTAAAATATATAAATTGGGTTTGATACGAATTTCACCAGAGGCATTTTCTGTCGGAGCTTCATCTGAAGCCGTAATTGTACGAGCAATAAAGCGAAAGCGATCACTCTTAAATCCTTCCGGCATATTTTCACTGAGCCAACGTCCAGTTAATTCATGCAATTGAAAATCAGTAAATTCAATACGGTCAATACTGTCTCGGATTGAATCCCGCGCAGGGCCACTGTCTTTTTTACCACGTAAAGACAAAATATCAGTGATATACAAAGGGGTTTTATTTGGCATCTGTTTGGCATTCATATGGTAATCATCTTGGTGATGATCATGATATTGAACGGTCAGTGTAAACAGAGCAAACAAGGTCATGAGATCATCAACTGTCATAATATTTTTTGATGATCGAGTTTCAATGATTGCACGTGTCCCAGAAATAGAAACCATTGATTTTTGATAATTTTTTCTTGTTCTCGGTGGTGCTAAAGCTTGATCAATAATACCAGCCCAATTGGTCGGTGAAACCACGAATTGATCCGCTTCATCACGCATTGTTGGTGGCATATATAAACCATGTTCATTGAGTAACTGGCGGTTTACTTGAGTTTGTGCCAGTGCTTTAGAACGTTTTTGTTTTTCCGTTTGGCGAGTGGAATCTGTTTTTAAGCTAGTAGAACCAAGTACAGAAATTAATTGATTTGGATTTACGAAGGTATGGAGCATTGTTTTACCAGCAAGACCTTCTTCAAATCGAACTGGAGTTTGACCAAATAAACCGATAGATACGGCAGCTCTTAATCGTTGTTGAATTGCAGCGCGAGTTAACTGTCCATCAGTGGCTTCAATTAGTTCAGTTGTAGAAACTAAACCATCTTTGCTCGATAAACCTTTAAGAGAAATTAAATTTAGTAGCTCGACAATGCTTTTGGTGACACCTTTGAAATGTTGATATTGCTCAATCCAGTCGATAGTGTGTTCTGAGATTTGAAATAAGTGACCATCTTTGTGATTTCGAGGTAGTTTGATCAAGATCTTTTCTTGGGTTGGCATATCAATTCCATTTGTCATTGGATGTAAATCTCATATAGTTCCAAAAGAATAAATAAAAAAGATCAAAAAAGAAAGAAAAAAATGCTTTTCTTTAAATAACTGATCTTTATGTTTATTTGATCTTAAATGGTTATATGATCTTATGATCTGGCTGAAGTTTTCCTTTTAAGTTACTGAATATAAGAAACTTATTTTTTTCTTGTTTGAAAGCATGATCATAGAAGATTCAGAACGATGATCATTACTCAATTGAAAGCATGATCAATTTTATACAGAAGCATGATCATTAATTTAATGAAGCATGATCAAATAAATAGTGAAACGATGATCATCGGTCATAGACATGTTATCCACAGATCATAACTGCTGATTTATTTAAAAATGGGAAAATAGTCTCTTTTTCACTTTTTATTGCATATGGAACGATGATCAAGAAGGAAGCTCTAGGGGTCATCGTTCCTTTATTATTATTGCTTTTCTTTACCACTAGAAAGAATGATCAAGGCTATTAGTTGTTGATTGATGGTAATAAAGCGTGTTTTTCGATAAAAAATGTCACTTCAATTTACATTCAATGTAATCTATACAAGGCTTTTCATGCTTCCGAGGCTTAATTGTACTTGATCATTGATCCGAAAGTGATCTTTGTATGAATCAAATTGAATTGACACTCTATTCCTTGATCATGTTTCCATAAGACTCATTTTCCTTACATCATTGGCCGATTAAAGTTGGAATTATCGCTGTTTTTCAATATCTAAGATTTTGAATGGGTATTTGAAGTTATTTCTGTATCGGTTATGGAACGATGATCAAGGATATTCTATTAATTTGACTTGAATTTAAGCTCATTCTTCATTCATTTTTCTAACGATTAATGAAAAGTTTATCGCTTTGAAAACTTTAATTTGGACGGTTTTGTTGCAAATTTTTTACCTATATAGAGGCCAATCCAAGTTTAATACTCCGTTTCAAGAATGCTTACAAGCTGAAATTGGTGTATTTTCTGTATATATATGGCTATAACAAAGCAATTTATTCATTTTTGTATCGTAAAATTATGTTGATTCTTGTTTTAGATTCTTCGTTTATTTTTATCTTGCCCTACCCTCTTATTTTCAAACTATTTTTTATAATATTGATTTATTATTATTTTGATTTGACATTGACCGTAATTTTATCGATTTAATTAATCGTTCCGAGGGAAATAGTATTTACATTGTAAATAGGTGACATTGTAACAGTTAAAAAGTTTTTAAATTTTAGGGTAAAGTATGGAGAAAAATATGTGAGAAAATGCACGTTTTTGTTTGTTATTGCAAATAAATGACAATTTTGCATTGAATTTATCATTACACTAAATGTGCAGCTAATCATTGTTTTTGTTGTTTTTTGTTGTACAATGATTTTTAGATCAAGTTAATTGGGCAAACTTATGAAAAGAGAACAGACGATTCAAAATCTGGAACGACTTGCTGAACAAACAAAACAAGTGCAAGCAGATCGTATCGAGATTGTTTTAGAAGAACGTAAAGATGAGCATTTCCCTGCTATGTCTAAAGCTTTAATGGAAACTCGTTCTGGGTTGACCCGTCGTAAGTTAGACGAAGCGATTGCGAAAATGGAAGCGGAAGGTCATCAATTTACTAAAAATAATGCTAACCATTATTCAATTACACTGAGTGAAGCACACCAGTTAATGGATGCTGCTGGCGTTGATATGTTCTATCAGCGTAAGAAAAACGCAGGTAATAAGCCTTGGATCGTCAATGTGCAGAACCAAAAAGGTGGCACAGGTAAATCAATGTCTGCAGTACATCTTGCGGCGTGTTTAGCATTGAACTTGGATAAGCGTTATCGAATTTGTTTAATTGATTTAGATCCGCAAGGTTCATTACGTTTGTTCCTTAACCCACAAATTAGCGTTGATGACCACGAAGAAATCTATTCTGCAGTCGATGTTATGCTAGATAACGTTCCGGAAGGGGTAGAGGTCGATACAGAGTTTTTACGCAAAAATGTATTATTACCGACCCAATATCCGAACTTAAAAACTATTTCAGCGTTTCCAGAAGATGCAATGTTTAACGCAGAAGCTTGGCAGCATTTATCACAAAATCAATCATTAGATATTGTAAAGTTATTAAAAGAAAAATTGATTGATAAGATTGCTGATGATTTCGATATTATCATGATGGATACCGGCCCGCACGTTGATCCATTAGTTTGGAATGCAATGTATGCATCTAATGCTTTATTAATTCCTTGTGCTGCTAAACGCTTAGATTGGGCATCAACGGTCAACTTTTTCCAGCATTTGCCGACAGTGTATGAAATGTTTCCTGAAGATTGGCAAGGCTTAGAGTTTGTCCGTCTAATGCCTACCATGTTTGAAGATGATAATAAAAAACAAGTTTCGGTATTAACGGAAATGAATTACCTCCTTGCTGAACAAGTGATGATGGCAACCATTCCACGTAGTCGTGCATTTGAAACTTGTGCCGATACTTACAGCACGGTCTTTGATTTAACTGCCGGTGATTTTGAAGGTGGTAAGAAAACCTTAGCTACAGCACAAGATGCTATTCAAAAAAGCGCACTAGAATTAGAGCGTGTAATGCATAGCCATTGGGCGTCATTAAACCAGGGGGATAAATAATGGCGATTAAAACTTCTGAATTGAATGCTAAATTATTTGGTAAGGCAAATAAGCGCCGTGCGACTTCTCCTGTGGAAGCTCAAGCCGCTGTAAAAGAAAAAGCACAAGTGATTGAATTGGCGATTGCTGGCCAAGATTTAGTCGCTTTTGAGTTGATGTCTGTGCCTGCCTCTGAAATCGAGAGCCAAACGGTAGTGTTTGCTGAGAATTCACGTGAACAATCATTTTTAAATGAGCATGCTTTATCTGATATTTTAGTTACTTTAAAAGAACGTGGACAGCAATATCCTGCCGTTGGTCGACGTAATGCTGAAGGTAAAATTGAAGTCTTAGATGGTAGCCGCCGTCGTATGTCGTGTATTTTGGCGCAGAAAGATTTTCTGATCTATGTTGCCGACGATATTCAATCTGACCACGCTAAGTTTTTATCTGATGTAGCAAATGCGCATAAGCCGTTGTCGTTATATGAACGTGGCCGTGAGATGCAAGCGAAACTCGACTCAGGTACTGCTGAAGATCAAAAAGCATTAGCTCAAATGTTTCAATGCAGTGAAGCCTTAGTGAGTGGGGCGCTTAAAGCCGCCGCATTACCATTAGAGTTACTACAAGCGTATCCTAATGTGAGTGATGTAGGTCGTCCGACTATCGTAAAACTGCATAAACAATACTTTTCATTACCTCAAAAGTCACAAGAAATGTTACTTGAGAAGTGTCGAAAAGAGCACGGAGCTATTTGGCAACAGTCACAATCTCAAGGTGTTGCACGCTTAACTAAAGAAGTATCAAGCCAGCTGGAAGCGTGGATTGAAGAATTACTACCTAGTAAAAAAGAGCCTGCTTCTGATAAAGTTGAGTTAGTGAAAGGGCGTGTTAGTTATACTCGCAAAGGCGCTAACTTATCGCTTTCTCTGAAAAAAGTGGATGATGAAGTGATGCAAGATATCTTAGCCTATGTGCAAGGTAAATTAGCCTAGTAAGCTTTCATCCAAGTAACCCTGGGTGTATCACTGGTCTCCTTAATTAAGCCGCCATTTGTGCGGCTTTTTTTGTCTCTGTGATATGCTTATACCCAAGTAACTTCAAAATGCGAATTTCAACAAGAATAAAACAAGCTTTAGGCAAGGCAAATTGAATATGATCATAGTTATTCTATCTCAGGTCAATTTAACGCAGCATAAAGCTTGTTTTAACTTGCCCTTCGGGAGCTCCATTAAAACCTCTTCTTTTTTATAAGAGCAAGGCCGAGTCAGATTGGTTTGAAAGGTGCTTTTCCTTCGCCAATCTTTTTTGCCTAAAGGTTTGGATGATAGCTCTGAATTCTGCACTTTGAAGTCACTTGGGTATATACCAATTACACTATTAATTTTAAATTTAGAAATAAGTATGTCAGCACTTAACTACCTTACTACCTTGTCTTCTAAGCTGCGTCTAGTTAATCAGCGCGTTGCGGTGCAACTACAGTTAAATGATGCCGATGTGCATCAATTGCTAATGCGGTTTATCGAGCATCAGAAGATTGATATCACCAGAACCGCTTGGCTTGGTGGAAATCAATCTTTGCTAGGCTGTCCACACTATACGTTTAAACAAGGTCAACGTTTACTTGGACAAGAGGTAGAGTTGCTGGTTGTGGATTTTAGCCCAGTTGGTGGTAATAGCTTTGATGCCAACAGCTTTAATGCAGCACTGGGGGCGTTGGTCGGTGGTGGCATTCTTTTTATAGTGAATTTCCAATCGTTAACGGATTCATATCAAACTCAGTGGCTTAAACAACATTTTAATCGTTGGCCGTGTATTGAGAATCTTTCGACTAATGATTTATCGCTTGATTATGTAGAGTTAAATTTATCCTCCGCAAATGTTAATCAATATGATCAGCAGGTAGAGGCTGTGGCCGCAATTGAAAAAGTCGTGACAGGCCATCGTCGCCGACCATTGGTTTTAAATGCCAATCGTGGCCGAGGAAAAACTGCCAGTCTAGGCATGGCTGCGGCAAATTTAATGTCGCAACAAGTGATGAAAATAGTCATTACTGCACCGTCTATAAATGCGCTAAATCCTTTGTTTGAATTTGCTGATAAAACGATTGGTCAATTCACTTGGTTATCTCAAACACGTACCGAATGGCACCTTTCTAATGGTTCTCAGTTACACTTTATAGCACCTGATGAATTGAATATTTCAGAAGTAGATGCGGATCTAGTTTTAGTTGATGAAGCGGCAGCCTTGCCTTTACCTATGCTAAAAAATTTCGTGAAGCGTTTTCATCGTTTAGTTTTTAGTTCCACTATTCACGGTTACGAAGGCTGTGGGCGAGGATTTTCGATTAAGTTCATGCAATGGCTGAATCGACATCGTCCTGGTTGGAAACATATAGAGTTAACTCAACCTATTCGTTGGTCTGAGAATGATCCATTAGAAAGTTGGTCATTTGAGACATTTTTACTTAATGCTGATGATGGTGTTTCTGACTTTAATCTTAATATCAACGATATTAATGCCGAGTCATTAGAGCTTTCTCAAATAGAGCTCAACTTGGTATCTAAACAACAGCTGATCAAGAATGCTGAACTATTTCGTTCTATTTTTGGTTTACTAGTGACGGCACACTATCAAACGACGCCCAATGATGTGATGCAAGTTTTAGCGTCTGACGAGATTCAGGTTTATCAGATTACTTATCAACCCATTGTCTCTAAATCTGAGGATGCTTTAGACAAACCTAAAGTGATAGGTTGTTTGTTGGTAAACATAGAAGGTGGATTAGATTCCCAATTGATTAAGGATATTCAGCTAGGAGTACGTCGACCAAAAGGTCACCTAGCTGCAGCGTATCTGACTAATCATCTAGCGATCGATCAACCAGCAGAACAAATATCAGCTCGGATTATGCGTATTGCAGTAGATCCAATTTGGCAAGGATATGGGGTAGGGAGTTTTGCTCTACAGAAATTACAGCAACAGTTAACATTAGTTGATGTCGCAAGTTCCGTTGATTTTATCTCAGTGAGTTTTGGCGCAACGGCTGAACTGATAAATTTCTGGAAAAAGTCTTTTCAGCTAGTTTCAATCGGTACACGTCGAGATCACGCTAGCGGCTGTTATTCTGTTTTTATGGTACAAGCATTATCTGAGCGAGCTAAGCATTGGGTTGAGCCAGCCACTTTAAGTTGTCTCGATAACATTCAACGTGTCCTCCCTCTGCAATATCAAGATATTGAGCACGAGACATTAGCAAGCTTATTGTTTCAGCCGAAAGAGGTTTTTGCGCAATTTTCGCTTTCACCTATGCTGTCTAATTTTGCTTTAGGGGGGAATAGCTTTGAATCGGTTGTTCCTTGGTATTGTCAGTTTGTCAT
Source organism: Vibrio algivorus (assembly GCF_030161215.1). Taxonomy (NCBI): domain Bacteria; kingdom Pseudomonadati; phylum Pseudomonadota; class Gammaproteobacteria; order Vibrionales; family Vibrionaceae; genus Vibrio; species Vibrio algivorus. The sequence continues at coordinate 148,871 of NZ_BSPV01000003.1, read as the reverse complement.
CGAATATTTATCACAAGTGAATCCATTTTCTGAAGTTACTCTACAACAAAATAAAATAGGGGACGATGGCATATCGGTTGTGATTGATAAGGTGCTGCTTTTTCATTCTTGGCAAGCGGTAGCGGCAAAGCATAACCTGGCGGGTCGAAAACAAGTTGAACAACAATTACGGCGTTGGTTGCTGCAATTTACAGTGTAAATCTGTTATCACTCATGAACTCGATTTACACTGTAAACTGGCTTGTTTTAACTTGCCCTTCGGGAGCTTCATCCAAGTCCTTAGCCTGCGTTAGATTTACTTAAAAGGTGTTTACATTCCGCATAAATCTTCCTTGTCTAAAGACTTGGATGATAGCTCTGAATTCTGCATCTTGAAGTCACTTGGATACAAACTCTCTCTAACAGGGTTATTCGTTATCAATCACGAGCCTTGAATTCACCTGATGTTAAGCGCAAAATAATAAAAAATAGAATTAGGGAAAATACATGAAACTTTCTGATATGCGTCGTGAGTATGCGATGGATGCTTTAAAGCGTTCTGACTTGGCTGACAATCCTGTTGACCAATTTAACTTATGGTTAGAACAAGCAATAAAAGCAGAATTGACTGATCCTACTGCAATGACAGTTGCAACGGTTGATGAGCATGGTCAGCCTTTTCAGCGAATCGTATTATTAAAAAATGTCGATGATGATGGTTTTGTTTTTTATACCAACTTAGGTAGTCGTAAAGCTCAACACTTAGAGTGCAACCAAAAAATCAGTTTACACTTTCCTTGGCATCCTATGGAAAGGCAAGTCCACATTACCGGACACGTGGAAAAGCTCACCGCAGTGGAAAATATGAAGTACTTCACTTCACGGCCAAAAGAAAGCCAGCTAGCGGCTTGGGCGAGTAAGCAAAGTAGTCGTATTTCTGCCCGTAGCGTTTTAGAGGGCAAATACATGGAATTGAAAGCCAAATTTGCGGAAGGGAAAATTCCGGTTCCGACTTTTTGGGGAGGCTACCGAGTAAAAGTGGATACTATTGAGTTTTGGCAAGGCGGTGAGCATCGGTTACATGACCGTTTTGTGTATAGCAAGCAAGATACCTCTACTACTGATTGGGATATTTCTCGTTTAGCGCCTTAATTATTTAGTCCTATATTGAATGACATTTGACCGTAAAATAGACGTTCTTGATCATCGTTTCGGAACAATGATCAAGAAGCTTTTCTACTCAATGAGTATGATTCAAGGATGAAGGTTTGTTATGCCTACTTATGATGAATTTTACCAAGCGCCACCGAGACCTGCACAAGTTATCACCTTGCCAAGCCACATGGCACACCATCATCATGACTATACGCAGATAGTGATTGGGCTTTCAGGTAGAGCTGAATTTGATGTTGAAGGTGAAGTTAATTTAATTGGCCCTGGGCAAGGTTGTATTGTACGAGCGTCTTCGGAGCATCGTTTTGGCGGAATTGGCTCTTCTGATATCTTAGTACTCAATTTTTTAGATACCTTGAATATTGATTCTCAAGTTGCCCACTTATTAGAAGACTTATTATCTGAAGAAGTATACTTTCAACTGGATTTTGAAATTCAGCAGTTGATTCAAATGTTGGTTCGAGAAATTAAGGCTAGCCCTGAAGATATGTTACTGTGCCGAGCCTGCCAAGATACCATCATTGCTTTATTGCACCGCCACATTAAGAAATTTGAAATGTATAAAAAAGGTCATAGGCTAAATATGGACTTGCTTGATAGGTATATATTGCAACACCTATCGAGCAAAATAACGGTAGCCGATTTGTCAGCATGTGCATTTCTTGGAGAAAGTCAGTTTCATTTATTATTCAAAGCTCAAGTCGGAATGACACCACATCAATATGTCCTCACCAAACGAATTGAAGAATCTAAGCGTTTAATTAAAGAAGGTCAGTATAGCTTTGGTCATATTGCTGAAGTGGTTGGCTTTTCTGCTCAAAGTGTTTTCACCCATAGCTTTACACGAATGGTTGGTATGTCACCTTCTCAGTATCGACAAGATTATTAAACCTCTCCTTGATAAAAAATCGTATGGATTTCCCTTCACCAATGAATTTATTGAATTTTTGTGATCATGTTGGTTTTTTGTTTCATAAAATACTTTTTGTAAAATAAAACGGAGTTTAAAGCAATCACAAACGGATTTTTCCTCTTACACTTCAGATCTACTTGGGTATAGTTCCGAATTTGTATGAGGAAAATGTATGTTTACTGCTGCAGATGTATTGAAAGCGGAGTTTAATGATCAAGCTTTAAACCAACTATGGTCTTTGATTTCTCCTTTATATATGGTTGATGAATCAATTTGGCTTAAAGAATTATTGCCTTTAGCGCAGCCAAGCGATGAAGAAAAGCTGGCGATTGAAAATCAAACTACCGATTTGATTAAATCTATTCGCGCGGATAAAAAAGCCGTTCAAATGATCGATGCTTTATTGCTTGAATACAGTCTAGATACCCACGAAGGTATTTTATTAATGTGTTTAGCTGAAGCGCTTATGCGGATTCCTGATGCGGCTACAGCAGATGCATTGATTCGTGACAAATTAAGTGTTGCTGATTGGAAGTCTCACCTTAAAAATTCCGACTCTGTGTTTGTTAATGCCTCGACGTGGGGATTGATGCTGACCGGTAAAGTCGTCGGTTTAAAAGAATCGGAAGCGCAAAGTCCAACCCAAGGTTTGAATCGCCTAGTCAACAAAATGTCTGAACCTGTTATTCGTAAAGCGATGCATCAAGCGATGAAAATTATGGGTCATCAATTTGTGCTAGGCCGTAATATTGCGGAAGCACAAAAAAATGGTAAAAACATGCGTGAAAAGGGCTACACCTATTCGTATGACATGTTAGGTGAAGCGGCGTTAACTACTCAAGATGCTCAAAAATACTTTAATGATTATTTAATGGCAATCAAAGCGGTTGGTAATGATAAATTTGATCATTCAGTGAGCCCAGCCCCTTCGGTTTCAATCAAATTATCGGCGTTACATCCTCGCTACGAAGTTGCCAATAAAGAACGCGTGATGAATGAGCTATATGCCACCGTGGAGCAACTTATTTTACAAGCTCGACAACTTGGCGTGGCTTTAACCATTGATGCGGAAGAAGCCGACCGCCTTGAAATGTCCCTCGAGTTATTTGAAAAGCTTTATCGCAGTGAATCTGCAAAAGGGTGGGGCAAGTTTGGTTTGGTGATTCAAGCTTATTCTAAACGCGCACTACCTGTTTTAGTCTGGTTAAATGCACTTGCTAAAGAACAAGGCGACCTCATTCCACTACGTTTGGTAAAAGGTGCGTATTGGGATAGTGAAATTAAGTGGTCTCAACAAGCCGGCTATTCAAACTACCCAGTTTACACTCGTAAAGAAGCCACAGATGTTGCTTATCTTGCGTGTGCACGTTTCTTATTAAGTGAACATGTACGTGGCAATATTTTTCCACAATTTGCTAGCCACAATGCTCATACGGTTACGGCTATTGCGACAATGGCGGAACATAAAGATTACGAATTCCAGCGCCTACATGGTATGGGGGATTCTTTGTATGAACATGCGATGAAAGCGTTTAAGCAATCCGTCAGAATCTATGCACCAGTAGGTAGCCACAAAGATTTATTACCTTATCTAGTCCGTCGTTTACTTGAAAATGGGGCTAATAGTTCGTTTGTTCATCGCTTGGTTGATGCTCGTTGCCCAATTGAAACTCTCAATCAACATCCGGTTGAAACTTTGACCGCACATCAGGAATATCACAATACGGCGATTCCACTACCACCAGCGATATTTAATGAGAGAAAAAATTCTTATGGCGTCAATATTGATATCCAAAGTGAGCTAGAGCCATTTGAAGCACAAGTTGAACATTGGCTTGCTCAAACATGGCAAGGTGGTCCTATCATTGCTGGCCAAAAATATTTCGAAAGCATGATCAAGGATACAGAAAGTGCCGATGCGCAGGTGCAATTAATTACAGCGCCTTATGATAGAAAGATCCCTGTTGGATCTGTGGTTCATGCGAGCCTTGATCATGTTTCCGTCGCAATTGAAGCTGCTCAATCATGCTTCCATGAATGGAACAAGGTTAGTTATCAAGAACGTGGCGAAAAATTAGACCGTTTGGCGGATCTTTTAGAAGATCACTTGCCAGAATTGGTTGCCATTTGCCATAAGGAAGCGGGTAAAACCATCCATGATTCTATTGATGAAGTACGTGAAGCTGTCGATTTTTGTCGTTTTTACAGTAAACAAGATGCCATTTTTGAGCCTAATAAACAGTTAGGGTTTGATGGGGTAGAGCGCACGATTTACCGTGAAGGTTGTGGGGTATTTGTGTGTATTAGCCCATGGAACTTCCCTCTAGCAATTTTCTTAGGGCAAATTACTGCCGCACTTGCGAGTGGTAATACTGTTATTGCAAAACCAGCTGAGCAAACTAGCTTAATTGCAACACGAGCCGTTGAGTTAATGCTTGAAGCGGGGATTCCATCTGGTGCAATTCAATTGTTAACCGGGCAAGGTTCTGAAATTGGTCCTGTATTAACATCTCATCCTGCGATTGCTGGTGTGGCATTTACAGGCTCAACACCAACAGCACAGCGAATTAACGCCACGCTTGCTCAACGTGATGCTGAGCCTGTGCCATTTATTGCTGAAACCGGTGGTCAAAATGCCATGATAGTTGATAGTACCGCTTTACCTGAGCAAGTGGTTCGTGACGTTTTGCGTTCCGCTTTTGCTTCGGCAGGTCAACGTTGTTCTGCGTTACGTGTGCTTTACGTACAAGAAGATATCGCAGATCGAATTATTGAATTAATCAAAGGTGCAATGGCAGAACTATCGGTTGGTTTACCTTACTTACATAAAACCGATGTTGGGCCTGTAATTGATACAGCGGCGAAAGAGAAACTTATTGCACACATCAATGAAATGAAGAAAACCCAAAAGCTGGTGACAGAGCTGACCTTATCAGCAGAGTGCCAAGCGGGAGATTTTGTCTCACCAACCGCATTTGAAATTGATGATATTCGTGTGCTGACGGAAGAAAAATTCGGGCCACTGTTACATATCATCCGCTTTAAAGCCGATAAATTGCCACAAGTGGTTAAAGATATTAACCAAACCGGATTTGGTTTAACTATGGGCGTACATAGTCGTAATGAAACCACTTATCGTTGGATTGAGAAACAAGCGCGTGTCGGAAACTGCTATATCAATCGCGACCAAGTTGGAGCTGTAGTTGGAGTTCAACCATTTGGTGGACAAGGATTATCTGGCACTGGCCCTAAAGCTGGCGGCCCGCACTATTTATACCGTTTTTCTAAAGTGGCGATGTCCACTGAAACTGAATCTATTTAGGAGAGTACTATGCAAACTATTACTCGTTTTTCTGAAGTAACGTTCTTTGATGCAAATACCGCTTGGGAACAGTGGAATTTGACAGAATATACTTTTAAAAGTGAATGTTTACGTTCAGTTTCTCGCAACTTGGAAGAAACGCAACCGGCATTAAGTGCTGTGATGAATTTTCACTTACAACAAGCTAATGAACGTTTATCTGAGCCTAAATTAATGCCAGGACCCACCGGTGAAACCAATGAGCTATATACGGCGGGTAGAGGCATTTGTGCATTAATTGTAGAACCAGGAATGCCTTGGGTTGCAGTCATTGCCCCATTCACGGCTGCTTTAATTGCTGGCAATGCCGTATTGATTTGTTGTGATGATAAAGCACTGAATCAATGCCTTGAAAATGCAATAAGCAATGTATTGCCGGCACATTTAGTACATATCGTGGCGTATGATTCTTATCAATCGGTGATTGAAGCGGATATTCGACTTACTGCTTTTGTTGGGAGGACTAAAACGCAAAGGTCAATAAACGCAGATTTAGCCCACAAGAAAGGTGCAATTGTTCCTTTTATTGCAGAAACGCTTGCAGATGAAAACACTCAAGATAGATGTGATTCACTAAGTTTAGTACAAGCTCATGATCCTAGCTTTGTTCTACGTTTTATTACTGAGCGAACTCGCACTATTAACATAACTGCCGTCGGAGGAAACGCGACTCTGCTAGAGTTAGGAAATCAACATTAAATATATGTGATACTTGAGTTAAAACTGATTCTTATTATTATAACTATCAATTATTTAGTATCATAACTGTCTACTACACAACAAAAAGCCCCTCAGGATAGAGGGGCTAATCATATAAAAGGTATAATTATGATTGAAAATAGTTTTGCTATTACTAGCACATTTTTCGGATACCTCGTCTTAATGCTTGCCATTGGCTATGTAGCATATAAACGTACTTCAAGTTCAACCGATTACTTCCTTGGAGGAAGAACCCTTGGTCCTTGGCCGGCTGCATTATCAGCCGGTGCATCAGATATGAGTGGTTGGTTATTGTTGGGGGTTCCTGGGTATGCTTATGCTTCGGGATTAGAGGCGACTTGGATTTGTGGTGGCCTACTTGTCGGGACTTGGCTTAACTGGTTGGTGAGTGCCAAGCGTCTTCGTACCTACAGTATTACAACGGATGCGATCACTATTCCTGATTTCTTATCTCGTCGCTTTCTAGATAATTCAAAACTTATTCAAACCATTTCCGCTTTCTTTATTTTATTGTTTTTCTTGTTCTACACCAGTTCTGGTTTAGTGGCAGGCGGTAAATTGTTTGAAACAGTATTTGGCCTTGATTATAAAATTGCGGTTATCATTGGTACGGTTTGTGTCATCTCATACACCTTGTTTGGCGGTTTCCTTGCGGTAGCTTGGACCGACTTAGTGCAAGGCTTATTGATGTCTGCAGCACTACTGATTGTTCCCATTGCGGCAATGAGTGGCGGTTTTACGCAAGTTGATATCGACCTGAATAATATTAATCCTGAATTGCTAAACATGTGGACATCCGCGCAAGGGGAGCCATTAACGGCAATTGCGATTATTTCTCTCGTTGCATGGGGCCTAGGTTACTTTGGTCAACCACATATTTTGGCGCGTTTTAAAGCCACTCGTAGCAATAAAGATTTAACAACGGCTCGTCGCATCGCGGTGATATGGACTGCGCTATCAATGGCAGGTGCAATTATGGTTGGTCTGGTTGGCTTAATTTATGTTAATGGACACCCAACACTTGCAATTGAAGATGGTGAAAAGATCTTCATGATTCTGGTGAATGCTATTTTCCATCCAGTGATGGCTGGTATCTTACTTGCGGCTATTTTAGCGGCAATCATGAGTACTGCTGATTCTCAGTTATTGGTGTCTTCTTCAGCACTTGCTGAGGATTTCTACAAGCAAGTATTTAAGAAAGATGCGACGCCTGAACAAGTGGTTGTCGTTGGTCGTATCGCGGTTATCGGCGTTTCTGTATTTGCTTTGGTGCTTGCGATGAATCCTGAAAGCTCGGTATTGGGCTTAGTGTCTTATGCATGGGCTGGTTTTGGTGCGGCATTTGGTCCAGCTATTGTACTGAGCTTGTACTGGTCTAAGATGAACCGTAATGGCGCACTAGCGGGTATTATTATTGGTGGTGCGACCATCGTTATTTGGAAGCAATTAACCGGTGGTTGGTTCGATGTTTATGAAATTGTACCAGGCGTCATTTTCTCTACCATTTCGATTGTTGCGGTGAGCTTATTAACTGGTGGTCCAAGTGAAGAAGTTATTCAGCAGTACAAAAAATATCAGCGCCAATTAGAAGAATTAGATTAATCTATTTCTGACAATTTGACGGTAATTTAGCCCTCATTGTTTAAGCAATGGGGGCTTTTACCTTTATACCCAAGTAACTTCAAGATGAGAGTTTCAGCAAGAATAAAACAAGCTTTAGGCAAGGCAAATTGAATATGATCATAGTGATTCTATCTCTGTTCAATTTAACGTAGCATAGAGCTTGTTTTAACTTGCCCTTCGGGAGCTTCATTCAAACCTTTATGCCGCGTCAGATTGGTTTGAAAGGTGCCTACATTCCTGTGCCAATCTTCCTTGCCTAAAAGTTTGGATGATAGCTCTGAATTCTGCACCTTGAAGTCACTTGGGTATAGATGTCTATCGTGATTTTAGTCATGAAAATAACCACATAAGGCAGCATCTAATGACAGTGAAAAAAAATTAAACTACTTAGATCAAGTTTTTAAAAATAACCCTATACAACGATGAAAAACCCGAGTATCTTTAAACACGGCCTGTAACGGACCTATTTATTTGAAATTTGCTTTAGAAGTCTTCGCAACACCTGATATACCAGTTAAGTGTCATGAAGTGCCTCCTTTTAAGTATCCTCACTTAAGTAACTCTATTCCCGGCTATAACACGCAACAAGCGTAATTGATTAGTAAAAAATATTTATAGGATTTACCCATGTCTAAGACAACTGGTACAGTTAAGTGGTTTAACGAAGAGAAAGGTTTCGGTTTCATCACTCAAGAGAATGGCGGCGCAGACGTATTTGTTCACTTCCGTGCTATCACAGGTGAAGGTTTCCGCACTCTAGCTGAAGGCCAAAAAGTAGCGTTTGAAGTTGAGCAAGGTCAAAAAGGCCCTCAAGCTGCAAACGTTGAAGTACTATAATTAAGTACTTATAACGAATTAAAAAAAGCCGCACTTGTTGCGGCTTTTTTGTTGCCAATTTTTCCTAAGTTTAAGATCTTTGAGTAATGCCAATGACTGAATCAGCGAACCAAGTTTACCATCAACATGATTTCTCCTCTCAAGATCTCAGTTATGAAGTGTTTAAAAAATGCCATTTTTATCAGTGTAATTTTTCTCATTCTGATTTGTCCGATGCACAATTTATTGATTGTGTTTTTATTGAATCTGGAGATGTCATTGGTTGCAATTTTGCCTACGCTAAACTGAACGATGCTAGTTTTAAGCATTGTAACTTGAGCATGTCTAATTTTGATGGTGCTTCGGCTTTTGGGGTTGAAATGCGTCATTGTATGTTGAAAGGTGCAAGCTTTGTTCGTACTTTGTTTGCCAATCATATTACTCACAATACTTATTTCTGTTCGGCCTATATTACCCAGTGTGATTTGTCTTACTCAAACTTAGAAAATCAACGCTTAGAAAAATGCGACTTGTTTGAAAACCGTTGGCGTGGTGCTAATCTACAAAGCGTTTCGTTTGAAGGCTCTGATCTGAGTCGAGGTGAGTTTTCTAGCGAACAATGGAGTCAAGCAAACTGGAAAAGCTGCAACCTTGCACATGTTGAACTTGAAGGCTTAGACATTCGTACTGTGAACTTAAAAGGTGTGATGATTTGTCAGTGGCAACAAGAAATGTTGCTTGAACATTTGGGTGTGATCACCATTCCAGATTAAATATACCCAAGTAACTTCAGGGAGATGAAATTCGCATCTTGAAGTTACTTAGATATACAGTTTACAGTGTAAATTAACTCAATAATAACAATGGTTAGGAAACAATATGTCGTCTGATTTTTATGGCTCTAGTGCCAGTTATGCACGTAAAGAAAGTGGTTATCGAGAAAAGGCTTTAAAGCTTTATCCTTGGATTTGTGGCAACTGTGCTCGCGAATTTGTGTACTCTAATTTGCGCGAATTGACAGTGCACCACAAAGACCATGATCATACTAATAACCCAGAAGATGGCAGTAATTGGGAATTGCTTTGCTTGTATTGCCATGACCACGAGCACTCTAAATATTTGGAGCATGATTTATATGGTTCGGCTGATTCAACTCCAAAAGAAGATGAGCACCAAGCTGCAACTCATAATCCATTTGCTAACTTGAAAGATTTACTGAAAAAGTAATTAAGATGAACGGTTATGATTAGCGATCGGTTATCCATTCGTTCTTACATTAGTCAATCACGCCAACATAAGCATGACTATCACCAAATTGTACTGCCATTGCAAGGCGTGATTGAAATGCAAGTTGGGGAGTTTGATGGAAAAGTCAGTGTTGGCGATGCTATCGTTATTCACGCTGGTTTGAATCATGCTTTTTCTGCCGATGAAGCTGCGCGTTTTTTAGTGGTCGATCTCAGTCAATTACCTTCGAGTTTGTGCCGTAGTCTAACCCCAAAGTTTTTATTATCTCCAGCGATTCTCGCTTATGTGCAGTTTTGTGGGTTGCAATTAATGAGCAAAACAGATGCTCACTTAGAGAGTGAGATGTGCTGTATGTTATTACAACTGTTAGAGCAACAAGGACCGCAGCTTAGAATTGATCCTCGTATTGCGAATGTCGTCAGTGAAATACAGCAAGATATTAGTCAAAACTGGTCAGTTGAACGACTGGCAAAGCTGTCCTTTTTAAGCCCTACACAATTTAAAACCGTATTTAAGTCTAATTTAGGCGAAACTAGTCAACAGTTTGTATTACAGCTTCGAATGGAAAAAGCCAAAGCGCTATTAACGCATACCGATCTTCCTGTGCAATTGATCGGAGAAAAAGTCGGCTTTTCCAACCCCTCAGCATTTACTCGTCGTTTTAGCCAGTTTTTTGGCCAGCCACCTAAATCGTATCGATAACCATCATTTTAGTCATAAAGACCGTCTGATCAGCACATTTTATCTACCAATGATTCTTATACTGAAAACTCACTTGGGTAAAGTTATGGATTCAAAAGGTTAAAAATGCAAAGGATTGAAAATTTACGTTCACCTGTTCGCTTTGAAACGGCAGCCCCTTTGCTGTTCTTACTGATGTGGAGTAGTGGGGCGGTAATGGTGAAAATGGGGCTAATAGATGCGTCACCTTGGACGTTTCTATTCCTACGAGCAATGGCTACTTTCCTATTCTCCACCATTGTATTACTAGTGGTGAAACCTAAATTAAAGTTTGAATTATTTCGTCATGATAAAGCTTCGGTTATCGCGGTATTAAAAGTCGGTTTCTTTTTACAGTTTGCCTACTTGAGTACTTATATTTTGTCGATTGACGCCGGGATATCACCAGGGTTGATTACCATGATATTAGGCTTTCAGCCGCTTATCACACCATTTCTTGCGAAAGAAAGTATGTCGAAACAAGGTTATGCTTTGTTAGCGCTTGGCTTTATCGGCTTATGTATCGCGGTTTTAGGTGCAAAAGGGATCGATGCTTCACATGTGATAGGTTTGTTGTTTGCTTTGCTGGCTTTAATATCGTTAACCTTTGGCACCATCAAGCAAAAAGGTATCAATATGAATATTGAAAGTATGGTGGTCTACCAAAACTTATTCACTTTATTGTTATTTAGCGTGGTTGCTTTATGTACTGACTGGCAAGTTGAATGGACCAATGAGCTGTTTATTTCGTTATTTTGGATGAGTATTGTGGTCTCCGTTGGCGCGGTGATGTTGTTGCTTTATATGCTTAAGCGAGGCAGTGCCAGTCAAGTGAGTGTGTTGTTTTATTGCATACCTCTTTTGGCCATTATGTTTGACTATTTGATCTTTGGTGAACAGCTGAGTGGTATTACTATGGTTGGTATTGTCGTAGTGGTGGTCGCGGTGTATTGGTTTCAAAAACTAAAACCAGTTCAAGCTGATGCAAATAAATGCACAAAATAACAATTGAATAGAAAGTGGGTTGATGTTTTTATATACAAAATATTGATAAAAAGGAGTTTCTGATGGATTTGTGGCACGGATTAGTTTTAATTACCTCTATTCATTTATTAGCCGCCGCTTCTCCCGGGCCGGATTTCATACTGGTTTCGCAACAAACTATATCAAATGGTAAAAAAGCAGGTCTGTTGTGTAGTGTTGGTATTGCACTAGGTCTATCGATTCATATTCTCTATTCTGCTTTTGGTTTAGCGGCAATTATTGCTAATTCAGCAAGTTTACTTTGGGTGATTAAAGTACTCGGTGGTGGTTATTTGATCTATCTAGGTTGGCAGGGACTAAAAGCGAAAGCCGCATTACCTGATGAAGTTGAGTTGCCAGTAGTGAAAGTACAGTCTGCTAAAAAGATGATTGGAATGGGGTTTTTGTGTAATGCACTTAACCCTAAAGCGCCGATTTATTTCGTGTCTTTATTCACTTTAGTACTGTCAGCGGATATGCCGATCTATCAAATTGCGATTTATGGTGTATGGATTATGCTTTTACAGTTTGCATGGTTCTCTTTGATTGTGACGTTATTATCTCGCCCGGCAATTAATAAGAAGTTTAAGCAATGTGGTCACTGGATAGATCGAGTACTTGGTGGCGCGATGGTTGCACTAGGCATTAAGTTGATGATTACTCGAAGTTAACTAAAATGAAAAAGGAGCTCATATTGAGCTCCTTTTTGCGTTCTTAGTTAATGAAGTTATTAATCAACAAGCTTCATTTCTTGAATAATATCAGAGGCAATTTCCGGTTTAGTACTTGTCGGAGTCGCATGTAGCTCTGCTTTCAATTGGCCTTTACGGTTTTTAAGCCCTGTTTCTAATTTTTTAACCGCAGCTGCAATTGCTGGATACATCACTTTGTCTTCAGCTTTAGCTGAGATGCGAACGCCTTCATAGTTGGTGAAGGTTTCAACTTGGTGTTCATTATGCTGTTTCGTGATAATAATGTCGCAGCTGATTAAGTCGGGGAAGTGTGAAGATATTTTATCGAATTTTCCTTCAATCTCAGTACGTGAGTCTTCACTGAGAGAAACATGATGCGTTTGGATGTTTATTTTCATACACAATACCTTCTGTTGAAGAACTTTAAACTTAAAAAGTTCGATTCGGATGTCTATCCCTAAGTGAAAAGGCGAATAGCTTTATTGTCATTAAACGCGCCGTTTTCGCTCTCCACTTTTATTGAAGCTAACAAACTTTATGACAATAAGCAAAGAGGTTTGTTCCTATTTTTAAGTTTAGCAACAAAATCAATTTTCGTTAGAACATCCCAATTTTCTTTTCGGAAACAAATGTCCTTCCCTTCACATAAATGACGTTGAATTGTTGTGTTAATTTGCAACTTAATGGTTTTTATTGTTAATGCTTTTTTACTTTGATGTGTTTAGTAAATTCTTTTGTTTCAAAGTCTTACAAATGTTTTATGAGAATAAGATATCTAATGAATCCATGTTGGAGGAATTGGATTAAGATGGGGGGATTGTATTTGGTCATTCACTATGAATGACCAATTTGGGATATATTTAAAAACAAGAAGTCAGTGAGAAAAATATGAAGCTTAGACCTGAGATAATGATTTCTTCATTAGATTTAGATCGGTTATACGATTTGCTTGAATCAATACCGAGAAATAGTGTTCCAGGCGTTACTGAGTTAGAAAAAGAGCTTAACCGTGCGGTTGTGGTTGCGCCAAATGAGATTCCACCAACTATTGTTACGATGAACTCAACCGTTCAGTTTCGTGTCGAGTCGACGAATAAAGATTTTGAACTTACTTTAGTGTATCCGAAAGACGTAGATGGTGATGGCAAGACGATTTCAGTCCTTGCGCCTGTTGGCAGTGCATTACTCGGCCTTTCGGTTGGAGAGGAAATTGAGTGGCCAAAACCAGGTGGTGGTAGCCTAATAGTAAAAATTATGAAAATCACCTATCAGCCAGAGCGTATGGGTGAATATCAACTTTAATTTACAAGCTTGAACGAGCTTGCCTATTGTAAAAAGAAAAGCTGTATTGATGAGAGTCAATACAGCTTTTTTGTGGTCGTTACGCTACAGAAAGGGTCTTTTTGCTTTGATAGATCTCTTTTTTACGGCGTTTTTCTGCTTTTGCCATGATAAACCACATGCTAAAGGTAAACAGGGATACACACAGTAAGATCAAACTGGCAATTGCGTTAATCTCAGGTTTCACCCCTAAACGTACCGAGGAGAAAATTTCCATCGGTAGTGTCGTTGACCCCGGTCCTGATACAAAGCTTGCTAATACTAAATCGTCGAGTGATAAAGCAAACGCCATCATGCCACCAGCGACTAATGATGGTGCGATCATTGGAATGGTAATCTGCATAAATACCTTCCAAGGCTTTGCACCTAAATCCATCGCCGCTTCTTCCATTGATATATCAAGCTCACGCAAGCGAGATGAGACTAAGATGGCCACATACGAACTGGTGAATGTAGTATGGGCTATCCAAATCGTCATCATGCCGCGTTCTACTGGCCAACCGATTAGATTATTCATTGCTACAAATAGCAGTAGCAATGAAAGGCCAGTGATCACTTCAGGCATCACTAATGGCGCGGTAACCATACCACCCAGTAATGATTTACCGTGAAAGCGAGGAATTCGCGTTAGTACAAAAGCAGCCACAGTGCCTAATGCAACCGCAGAAATAGCGGTGTAAAAAGCGATTTTTAATGAGCGAAATACAGAGCCCATTAGCTGCGTATTTTCCCACAGCGAGCCATACCATTGAGTTGACCATCCACCCCAGACTGTCACTAGTTTGGAGGCGTTAAATGAATAAATCACCATGATAACTAGCGGCAAGTAAATGAAGATTAAGCCTATTAGCAACATTAGATTTGCAAAACCAAAACGTTTCATCGTTATTCCTAAACAATTCGTACTTAACTTAACCTTGGAGTTCTTTGGCTTGAGTGCGATTAAAGAACATAATTGGGATCATAAGAACCACCAACATAATCACGGCTAACGCGGCCGCCACAGGCCAATCTCGGTTATTGAAGAACTCTTGCCACAAGACTTTACCTATCATCAAAGTATCTGGACCCCCTAATAGTTCTGGTATTACAAACTCACCGACAACGGGAATAAACACCAACATACAGCCTGCAATAATCCCACCTTTAGAGAGAGGTACAGTGATCTGCCAGAAGGTGGATACATTACGGCAACCTAAATCTGATGCTGCTTCTAATAAACTGTGGTCATGTTTTGCTAGGTTGGCGTACAGTGGTAACACCATAAATGGCAAGTATGAATACACAATACCGATGTAGACTGCGAGATCGGTATTCAAGATATGCAACGGCTCACTAATTATGCCTAGGTGCATTAAGAAGCCATTTAATAACCCGTTGTTACTTAAAATACCCATCCACGCATACACTCGGATCAAAATAGCCGTCCAAGTTGGCATCATGATCAGTAACAACAAAATGGTTTGCGTTTCCTTTTTTGCTTTAGAAATCGCATATGCCATTGGGTAGCCAATTATTAAGCAAGCCAAGGTACTGATCAGCGCCATTTTCAGTGAGCTGAGATAAGCGGCTAAATACAATTCATCAGCACTGATCAGCAAGTAGTTACCCATATTGAGCAAAATAATCAGCTGTTCATCAGCCCAACTAAGTAGTTCCGTATAGGGCGGTATGGCTACATCGGCTTGTGAAAAGCTAATCTTAAGTACGATCACAAACGGCAATAAAAAGAAAATAAACAGCCAAAAGAATGGAATTCCAATGACCATTTTACGTCCTAGTTGTTGGATGCATTTATTCATTGCAGAACCACACCACTGTCATCTTCCCAATACAAGTACACTTCATCTTCCCAAGTTGGGCGTTTGACGTGACGCACTGCGTTAGCAATAAACGCTTGAACAATTTTTCCTGAAGGCAATTGGATGTGGTACATCGAAGAGCCACCTAAATAAGCAATGTCGTACACTTTCCCGGTAGTCCAGTTAAAATCAGGGTGGATCAAATCCTCAGGTAAAGTGGTACTGATTAATAATTTTTCAGGGCGCAATGCATAAGTCACTTTTTTGTTTTCAGCTTGAGTACTAATACCATGACCGACATAAATTGGTTGTGGTAAATCGACACATGCAATGGTGGCATGGTCTTGTTCATCTTCAACTAACATGCCATCAAATAGGTTTACATTGCCGATAAATTCACACACTAAGCGGTTGACTGGCGTTTCGTAAATGTCCATTGGGCTACCAATTTGCTCAATACAACCTAAATGCATGATGGCAACGCGTTGCGCCATTGTCATTGCTTCTTCTTGATCGTGGGTTACCATTACGCAAGTCACGCCGACACGCTCGATGATCTCAACCAGTTCTAACTGCATTTGAGAGCGTAGTTTTTTATCCAGAGCTCCCATTGGTTCATCTAATAACAGTAGCTTTGGACGCTTGGCTAATGAACGAGCCAATGCCACACGTTGACGTTGGCCACCTGATAACTGATGTGGTTTGCGTTTTGCGTATTGCGTCATATGAACCAGTTTCAACATCTCAGCCACACGTGCTTTGATTTCTTCTTTTGGTAGTGAGTCTTGTTTTAAACCAAAAGCAATATTTTGCTCAACACTCATATGTGGAAATAGCGCATATGACTGGAACATCATATTAATTGGCCGATCATAAGGTGCCATGTCAGTAATATCGATACCGTCTAAAATAATACGACCTTCAGTTGGCTTTTCAAAACCCGCTAGCATACGAAGCAAGGTTGATTTACCTGAACCTGAACCACCTAGTAGAGCAAAGATTTCACCTTTATTTATGGTGAGCGACACGTTATCGACCGCGAGTGTGTCGTCAAATTGTTTGCTTACACGGTCAATTTTTACCAAGATTTCTTTTGGTTTTGATTGACGCTCTAATGCTTTTTTGTAGGCACTGGAAGTGATGGCCATTTCAATTCTCTTTAAATTTTTTAAAAATAAAAAGGCGTCCTAGTTTGGACGCCTTAATCACACTTAAACTCAAGTATGTGTTTCGGCGCTATCGACCAGTTTTGATCTTGGTCCAAGTACGTGTCATGACACGTTGAGTTTTGGCGGGTAGATCGCTGATCGTGTATATGTTTTTCAGTGTTGCTTCATCAGGGTAAATCCCAGCATTATTACTAATGTCTTGGTTTACAAATGGCGTTGCAGCTTGGTTACCGTTGGCTGCGCTGACTTCATTGGTAATGTTGGCAATCACTTCTGGTGTCATTAAATAGTTCAAAAATACATGAGCGGCTTGAACATTTTTGGCATCGGCTGGAATTGCCATCATGTCAAAGTAACTGCCTGCACCTTCTTTCGGGATCACGTATTCAATTTTGTTGCCATTATTCGCTTCGTTGGCACGATCACGAGCAATGAATAAGTCATTTGAATAACCCACAGCGACACAAATATCGCCATTCGCTAAATCAGAAATATATTTAGACGAGTGGAAGTAACTGATGTTTTCACGAATAGACAAAAACAATGCCTCAGCTTGTTTGATGTCTTCCGGTTTTTGTGTGCCAGTATCTAACCCCAAATAATTCAATGCTGCTGGTAACATCTCTGTCGGGGAATCCAAAAATGACACACCACAGGTCTTCAGTTTTTCCATGTACTGCGGGTTAAACACTAAATCCCAGGAATCGGTTGGCATATCTTCACCGAGTACTTTCTGTACTTTATCGGCGTTGTAAGCAAAACCGATGGTGCCCCATAAATAAGGCATCGCGTATAAATTACCAGGATCACTTGGTGATAGTGCATTCAATAATTCTGGGTTGAGGTTTTTCCAGTTAGGTAACTGAGAGCGATCTAACTTTTGGAAAACACCTGCGCGAATTTGTTTGGCTAAAAAGTTATTTGATGGCACTACCACGTCATAACCTGAACGGCCTGCAAGGAGTTTGGCTTCCAGTACTTCGTTGCTATCAAATACGTCGTATACCACTTTAATGCCGGTTTGTTTTTCAAAATCGCTAATCGTGTTTGGTGCGATGTAGCTGCTCCAGTTATAAACGTGTAGCACTTGCTCATCTTGAGCGTAAGTTTTGCTTGAAGTAAATAAAGCCGCAGACGAGAACAAGGTTGTTACTGTCATTGATGCAGCGAACACAGTCTTTTTGAAAGACACTGAAGTTTTAATAAACATAGTAGGTCCCAAATAATGGATCGGTTGATCCAATGGTTAGCTCACCAACCTAGCTTATAGCCAGCATTCCTTTTGATTTTAGCCTTGGGAGATCACTGATTTGAGTCAGGTTGAACATAAGTTAATTTATTCAATATGACGTTTTCTGAGTTGGATGTATGAAGGGGAAAATCATCCAAACTCGTAGATTTGCAACCTGCGCCCATTAACCTTGCGTTAACGAATAGCGACACTAAACAGACTGTTTACACTGTAAATGTTAACAGTTGAGTGTGGCGGTTGGTACTTTCTTGCGAAGAACAGGGGCGATAATAAAACGAATTTTCAAATAGTAAATCAGAATAATTTTATGGTTTCGATAAGATTTGTTTGTTGTAGAAATGAAGATGTTTTTTAATTTTTGCAGTCATTTCTGAAGGAAATATTAAGGTTACGAGTGTGATTGTTTTTTAACGGCATAAACTTGATTTATCTATGATGGAATTCGGTCGAGATAAGATAGGCATCTTTAGTAAGGTAATGTTATTGTTTCATTATTGTAATGGCAGAGATATATACATTCCTACGCGAATCATCCTTGTTTAAAGGTTAGATGATGGCTCTGAATTCTGCATCTTGAAGTCACTTGGGTATATAGGGAGAGACAATGCTAGTCACCAAATACTATATTGCGGGCAGTATTCTATTTTATGTATTGGCCTTGCTGTGTCCTAATTTTTGGCTGTCGATTCCTCTTGCTTGGATTGCTTTATCTTTGTCGGTTGTCAGTATCGCTTATCTATGCAACTTCCCTCATTTATTTCGTAAAAAGCCAAACGGGGTGATCCCTAATGGTATTCAGCTAGTGCTTGCGCCTTTTTTGATTGGTGCACATTATTATAATTATTGGGCGCGAACTCATGATTCGGTGGCCCCTATTCAACGCATTGATCCTCAGTTGTACTTAGCTCGTCGACTATTTACCAAAGATTTAAAAGAGTTAAAAGCACAAGGTATTACTAGCATTTTAGATATCACCGCTGAATTTCATGGACTACAAAGCCGCAAAGCGAGTCGTGATTTTGAATATTTCAATTTGCCAGTGCTTGATCATAAAGTGCCATCAAAACGGAAGTTATTAAAAGCATTAGATTGGATGGATGTTCAACTCGCTGACTCCAAGAAAATAGTGGTGCATTGTGCATTAGGTCGTGGGCGTTCGGTGTTTGTATTAGCTGCCTATTTATTGCGTCGTTACCCAAGAATGACTATTGAAGAGGTAATGAAAAAAATTCAATCGATTCGTAGCACAGCTAATCTCAATAAGGAACAAATGAAAATGTTAAGGCAACTTGATAAGCAACAAGCATTAGTTTCTGAGCAGACCGTGTGGCTGATTGTGAACCCGGTTTCTGGTGGAGGAAAGTGGGGCACTTATCAAAATGAAATTCTGGAGAAATTTAAAGCTAAATATCAAGTGGAAGTACGAGAGACCACGCCTGAGATCTCAGCAACCGAACTGACTAAAGAAGCGATTAACTCTGGAGCTTCTTTGATCGTCGCAGGTGGTGGTGATGGCACGGTAACAGAAGTAGCAAGTCAATTAGTCCATAGAGATATTGTCCTTGGTATTCTACCATTGGGTACCGCCAATGCCTTGTGTCATGTGCTCTATGGTATTGAGAATAAAATTATTCCAGTTGAAACGGCATGTGGCGCGATTCTAAATGGCGAAGTGACTCAAGTGGATACCGCTTTATGTAACAGCGATTTAATGTTGTTGGTTTCCGGCATTGGTTTTGAACAGCAAATGATTGAATACGCTGAGCGTGAAGAGAAAAATAATGATGGTCAATTGGCTTACTTAAAAGGTTTGTGGAGTGCGATTGCCAATAATGAAACGTTAACAATCCGTATTGCTTTAGATAAACAAGCGCCACAAGAATTAGATGTGAGTAGTTTAGTTGTCGCTAATGCTGCTCCTTTTACTACGCTACTTGCACAAGGTGGGGGAGAGCCGGATTTACAAGATGGTATTTTGGATGTTACCTACATGCCCAGCCATCAAAGTGTTGCCGGACGCTTATTATCACTATCTGAATTGGCTATCTCAGGTTTACTACCTACGGCAGAACCGATAGGGTTTGTGCATAAGCAAGCTAAAGAAGTCACTATATCCAGTGAAGTAACTTTTAAATATGTGATTGATGGTGAACTGTATGAAGCTGAAAAATTGAGCATTCGTATTCAACCTCGTTCATTGAATGTGATGGTACCACGTTGGTTTAATGAGCAATAATATCAATTAAATGGTCTCTTAATTAGAGCCATGGTGTAGGGAGTAATGTGGTTTGGCCTAGTTATTCCCATCTGTGTGATTTATTATCTCACCCAACTTATTTCTTTGTATGAGAACTTTTTAATATGTCTAACCACTCACCAGTGCTTGGTGCCTCGTGGATGCTAGTTGCTGGCTTGTCTTTTGCTGTGGTTAACAGTGCTGCCCAATACATCAGTATTACTTTTTCTATTCCTTCGACCACGGTTGCTCTGCTTCAATACGCTATCGCACTGGTGGCCATCATGCCTTACTTAAAAACATTAGGCATTCGCCGCTCTCTTTATACCAAACATTTTGGCTGGCATGCCTTTCGAGTCTTTTTGTCTGTTATCGGGATTCAACTTTGGTTTTGGGCGTTGGCGTATCCAGTTCCTATTTGGCAAGGTATTGCATTGTTAATGACTTCACCACTGTTTGCGACCGTCGGTTCTGGGATATTACTAAAAGAAAATGTGGGTTGGGCGCGCTGGATGGCGACTTTAGCCGGTTTTGGCGGGGCCATGATCATATTAGAGCCTTGGTCAGACGCATTTAGCTGGGCAACATTATTGCCTGTCGGAGCAGCTTTTTTCTGGGCCTGTTATTCATTGATGGTGAAGAAAATGTCGGTTAACGATTCACCGTCTACCATGGTAGTTTACCTGCTGATTTTACTCACGCCTTTTAATATCTTATTGGCATTACCTGAATGGTCTACTCCAACCGGTTGGATTGTTTGGGGGCTATTGATTGGTGCTGGCGTAATGACAGCGTTAGCGCAATGGGCGATTGTTAAAGCTTATGCCGTGGCAGATGCCTCTTTTGTGCAACCATTTGATTTAGCAAAATTGCCGTTTAATGTCTTTTTAGGTTGGCTTGTGTTTGGGTGGATCCCGACAGGCAATTTATGGATAGGCGCTGCAATTATGATGGCTTCGATCGTGTTTATTACTCAGTGGGAGAGACGTAAGTAAATCAACTTATCCTAAGTACTCTATAACGCAAGTGATGGTAGTTAATCGCTTGCGTTATCATTTATATGTAATCGAAATTTGTCATTCATATTATCTGTGATCAAAATCGCTTCTTTTGACCTATTCCTTCTTTACTCTCCCTTCTTCATTTTTTAACTGAATATCTTCTTATGTCGACATTATTTGCTATTTCACTGACCACTGGATTGCTTTCAGGCATTTGGGGTTGGGTGTCCATTTCTTTGGGTCTGTTGTCTTGGGCTGGCTTTCTCGGTTGTACCAGCTACTTTGCTTCGCCGATTCAAGGCTTGAGAGGTTTAGGTGTGAGCGTACTGACGAACCTATCTGGCGTGATTTGGGCGCTAATCATTATTCATGGTTCGCAATGGTTAGGTAGCGATGTCATTGGTTATATTTTGACAGCATTGGTTTCTTTTTTTATGTGCATTCAAGTGCAGAAACTCTGGTTGAGTTTTATCCCCGGAACCTTCATTGGCGCATGTGCCACCTTTGCCGCTGATGGAAATTGGCAGTTGGTTATTCCTTCACTTTTAATTGGTGGAATATTCGGTTACAGCATGAAACTAAGTGGTTTATGGTTACAGGAGAGAAGCGGAGTAAGCTTGAAACCAAAAGTGATAGAAGAAAAATGAAAGGGGCGATTTTTGTTGCATCATTTCTACGGTATTTTCTGCACTTAATGGTTTCCGTCGGTCATGGTGTTTAGTGGTTAAATTGTTTTGTTATTTTCCATCTAAAAAGGTGTTTATACGTGCCAACATTTTAGTGAATTTACATCAGTTAAAGTTATTGTGTTTAAGTTAGGAAATTAATAGTTTTTAATGAAGATTCACTGCTGTTTTTATCGCCAATTATTGGTTTTTCTTTTATAATCCAAGCACTTTTGTATAGTGAAAAATCATAAAAATAAAAGGATTTAGCATGAAACCGTTTTGGTTGGGTGTCGGTGTATTATTGCCGTTGTTGTCGGCATGTGATGCCAACTCCAGCATTCAAATTAGTAGCGATAAAATTTCGGCTCAGCAAGCACAAACCATTAAAGATAACATTAACACTCAATACCCTAATGCTAGCAATGATGACAGGCAGCAAATCGCCGATGTGGCGGTAAAAGCGATTGAAAATTTAGTGTTTGTGGAAGGGGGAAGCTTTGAAATGGGCGATTTTAAAGCCCCGTGTGAAATTCCAAGCAGAAGAAGAGAGCGTATAGATTGGTCGCCTAACAATGAGTGTTATGCCTCGCTAACCAGTACGTTATCTGGTGGTATGCATTTACATGAAGTTACTCTGGATTCTTATTCGATTGCGAAATTTGAAGCGACATTTCCAGATATGGAAGTGATGCGTAGAGTAAATAATTTTCCAGTTGCAGAGCAGCAGCTTGATGGTACTTCATTCGTTAGAGGAAGTGACGAATTTGAAACGTATCTCGAAAAAAATAAACAATCAGCAGCTTCTACCAAGAGCTGGCAAGAAGCCAAAGATTATTGTTTATGGTTAGGTCAAGTCACCGCTTTACCGTTTGATTTGCCGACCGAAGCGCAATGGGAATACGCGGCGCGTAGTCGTGGCCAACATTATTATTTTGCCACCAATAATGGTTATCGTCAGTTGAGTGAGGGGAACTACTACGATCCTAAAACGGGTTATATGGTGGATTACACCGAGGATGAGGTAAATGCTTCGACAAATATAACAAATGTTGACACTTTCCCGCCGAATCCATTAGGGGTGTACGGTATGAGCAATCAGGTTAGTGAGTGGGTTAATGATTGGTATGCTAAAGATTATTATTTATACTCGCCAGAGCATAATCCGCAAGGGCCAGAAACAGGCACGGAAAAGGTACAGCGGGATGGTGATGGAACCACAATGACATTTTCTCGTTTACATTCATATGGTTATGATTTTTATTACCTTGGTGCTAGCTTTCGTTGCGCGTTACAACAAAAACATTCCGCTACGTAATAGCGGGTAATAAAAAATCCCACCTAACATAATGTGAGGTGAGACTTTAGTTTTCTTATTTAATTAAAACCACTTAGTTATACATATCGACCATTTTGGGGTGTTCTGCCTATGCTAGCTAATTGCACTCCTACTTGATTGCGTTTCATATCAAAACGGTTGCCAGTGTAAGGGGTAAAGGGTCTAGTTGTGCCCTTGATCTGTGCCAGTTTAGTTAGCTTATCTTCTTGTGCTAAGTTGTGTACCCAGTCGTTAAATTCTTGCTGTTGTGCATAGTCTAAAATAGCATTTAAACGAGCAAGGTTATTAAACAAAGATTTATCGCTATTTTGTTTTTTCCCTTCTGGGTTGATTCTGGCTAATACTTCTTCAAACTTGCGCCAACTGTATATGCTATTGCCCAGTAGGTAACAAATTGCCCGTTCTTGGTCTTTTTCCCAGCTGTCATAAAAGGTTTCAGCTAAAGTATCGAGCATCATGCCGATGGTTTCTGGTTGCAGTTTATCAGGGGTAATACCCGACCATGCTTGTTTATTTATAATGTGTCGCGCCAGTATTTCGGCTTCTATTTGTTGCGATTGTCGCCTATTCCACCAAATATTCACTTTAGTAGACCCTGCTAGAATTGCATTTTTCCATGCTTGAGCTGGGTTTGATACGATAGTGACCAGATTAGTGGCAAATGCCATATAGCTAGATTGTGTTAGGTATTCATACATATCATTATTTACATTATCTAGTTGACGATAATCCACATATTGCAGTCCATCCCAGATCACCTGAGCGAGCTCCCATATTTGTTCAAAGTTGACTGTAGCACCAAAGCCACCACTGCCCCCTGCACCCCAAACAATGCGGCCATTGCAATATAAAATCAGCTGGCCATCATCTAAGATAATTTGAAAATCCCCACCAAAACCTGCGCCGACAGATAGGTTTCCTTCAGCTTTTAATTTAGCCAGTTCAGAAAAACTTAACGTAGTTTCTTTTTCTGGATGCTGCCATTCAAGTCCCCCTGAAAGTTCACCCCCAACTTGTGCCCCCACAAAACCTTCAGCTTTTACACCCACTTGACCGGTGGCTTGGTTGACGCCCATACCAACCGATGGTGCTAGCAATATGCTATGGCCAGCTGGTTGTTGGCTATTTTGTGAGCCTTGATTACTCACGCCTGCTGAGCCACTGACCATAGCGCCAGCAAAGCAACTGAGCTTGGCAGTACAGTTAGTACGAAAGCGACCAAAGGAATAGTTCATGGTCTGTTTGTTGGCATCGGTGTAGCTAAGTGATATCGGAAAGCCCGCCTCATAAGGCAGGTATGAAGTAAACTCTACCGAGGCTTCTGCTAGTGAATAGGCGGCCTCTGCTTTAACCCCAATATCAACATTGCCTTTACTCGGCTCAAAGGTGGATTTCACCGCCGCACTGGCACCCCAGCGTAGGAGTTGTGCTTCGGCGCTCGTAGCAAAGCGAGTATCACCATCTTCATTTAAAATATAATGACTGGCTTTCCATTCACCGCTATTCCCCCCTTCGGCTTTCCATTCTTTAAAGACCAATTCGATTTCTGGGTTTTCGATCTTCTTGGTGATGCCGTCTTTAATGTCTTTGATAATGGCATCTTTAAATGCACCCACGTTTCCATCTCGTAACTTGGACAGCATGGTTTGTGTGGTGGTTCTTTTTCGCCAATAGGTTTGCTCGCGCTCTAAAAACTCTGCGCGCACATAAACAAACTGATTTTGGCGTACCGAAAAAACTTCAACAATATGCTTACTAGCTGGTTTAGTGGTTAAGGTTTTACTATGAGTAAAATTCTCTAGTGTGACTGCACTTGTCGCTGGCTTTTGGGGGTTAGTTGTTGGTTCTGCTAATTGCTCATAATAGGTAATTTCTTTTTCAATCGATTGTAGAACTCGAGCCTTTACATCATCAACTGAGCTTTCATCTTTAAGAAAAGGGGGGCGATAGCTAGACACAAAACGTCGGCGTTGTTCAAGTTCTTTTAATTTAGCCTCAACACGTTTTGGGTTGTCATCTTGTGGTGCAGAGGCGGCTTGTGTTTCATTTTTTGGTTGCTCGACAGCAATCGCGCCCGCATTTGCCGCATCAATCGCCCATTGTTTTTTCTTATTGATGTGCTCAAGGTGATCTTGTTCACTGGCGGTTTGTGCATCCGGTGCTTGTTCTAAGACTCGCTGAAAACCTTCGATAAGCTGCTGAGTGTAAGACGCTTCTTCTTCTAAATATTGCTGTGCTTTTTCATCCAAACAATAATATTGCTTGCCTTGCTCTTTGGTAACAAACAACACATTTTTAATGTCCGTACCCTCACATTGTGGAGGCGCTTCTAAAGAGCCTACATTGCATAACGGACGTTTAGGCTCGAGAGGTGCAACCGGGCTGATTGGTTGATTGGTTTCTGCCGTGACTGGCTGTGGCAACCTGATGATATCGCCAATTTGAATCAAATCTGGATTAGGTTGATATTTAGGATTAAGTGCCAGTATTTGGTTAAAATCGACTTGTTGTTGAATGGCGATAGCCAGCAAAGTATCACCATCTTTGACGGTATAAGTTTGGCTCATGCTAATACCTCATGAGATTGAATTTGTTGCATAATATCTGTCATTTTATTGAGCTGAGTGGGGGGCATTTTCCATGAACCTAGTTGTTTAGGAACGATCTCTGGATCGGACCAGTGCGCTTGAAACCATTGGTTGTGATGCCAATAAACCGCATTAATTGGATAGAAGAAATGTTGTCGTTCTTCGTCACTTAAAGCCCCGATAAATGCCAACATAGTTCTTGGTTCATAGTATCGAAGAAAAGTGGGAGTAGCGTTTTTATAGATGGTTAATCTATTACGTAACAGATCGGCAATATGATTTTGTTGAACATGTGAAGGTGCGACAAGTATGCAACCTAAAGGGGCTTGCTCAAATTGAGTTAACCATTTGGTTTGCAGTTCCGGGTAGGAAGTAATATTAACAACCACAGGGCCAAGCTCTAAGTGTTGATAGTGAGTACCACTGAAAAGTGATTCGCTATAAGGCTCACTGAGTTGGTGTTGGTTGATATGTTGGTATAGTTCCACTTTCCAATTCGGCATTAATGATGATTCAATTAATGCGTAGATCATCTTGGATGTATTTGAGGAAATACCGTCTAATGAAGCATTATCCAATTCTTGGATTCTCCAATCAGGATTTAACCATGAATTTTGCATATTCCCCCCACACCACAGTTACAAAGTTCCGTCATTAAGCTGCCAGAATCGACCATTTCAGCGAGTATGTTCGGAGTAATTGAAGCGGGCGGTGTGCTTTCTACAACCGGTGATTTTACCCCATTCGGCAAGGCTGGCATCGCGCCACTAAATCCACTACCACTACCTGCGCTACCACCTGAATTAATGTTGACGCCAGCTCCTACTAAATGAACTCCTGCGGCATCGACTTTAACAAAGCTAGCACCGGCTTTAAGAGTAATTTCTGCTCCGGCTTCGATTACTACTTTGTTCCCTGATTTCACGT
The DNA here is from genome assembly GCF_030161215.1 of Vibrio algivorus. Classification (NCBI taxonomy): domain Bacteria; kingdom Pseudomonadati; phylum Pseudomonadota; class Gammaproteobacteria; order Vibrionales; family Vibrionaceae; genus Vibrio; species Vibrio algivorus. The sequence goes on along the minus strand of NZ_BSPV01000003.1, from coordinate 122,283 downwards.
GGATTTCATTGGCAGCTTGATTGACGATGACCGAACCTGATTTGATTTGCAGGTTACCGTCAACTACAAAGGTTTGATCTTTAGCGACTTTGCTACGGCTTTCGCCCTCTATCGTGAGGTTGTGATTGTTTTTGATCTGAGTGAACTGGTCATTTTCAACCGTTAAATGCTGGTCGTGATTTACATCGGTGATGTGGTCGTTGAGAGTTTCGGATTTAAAGTCCTTTTGCGCGTGAACATACACTTGCTCTGAGCCAGATTGGTCTTCAAAGCTGATTTCGTTAAAGCCTTCACCTTGGTGAGATTCACTGCGCCATACGGTTTTGGTTTTATTACCCGGCAGTGTGTAAGGCGGCAGGTTTTGTGCGTTGAACGCACGGCCTGTGACAATCGGTTGGTCTGGGTCGCCATTTAAAAACGAAACAATGACTTCATGGCCAATTCTTGGAATGGCGATTTGTCCGTATTGACTACCAGCCCAGCCTTGTGAGACTTGGATCCAACATGAACTATGTTCATTGCCATTGGAATATCTATCCCACGGAAAATGCAGTTTCACTCGACCATATTCATCGCAGAAGATTTCTTCACCCTCTGGGCCAACCACGTAAGCGGTCATGGGACCGTCAACTTGTGGGCGAGTCATCTGTGGCATGCGCCAGGTTTTATCCGCTGGAATGGCGTCAAACTGGTTGGCGTAAGTCGTCGGTTTGCCGCCTGCGGATTCTTCAAGTGCTTGCGGTTGGTCGCCTTGATGAGTGCTGGCGATTATTAGCCAGTTTTTATTAAAGTTGTCATCACTGTGTTCGCTTAATTCAAACTTGGCGCCGCTTTGTAACTGTGGCTCATTACCTTTGCCTTTGGCGGTATGAGCATGGCGTCGCAAGCTATCTAGACGTAGTTGATTGAATTCTTTACCAACTGCGTCATCTTTAAAGCGCCCCGGCGCGTCAAAGTGTTGATAGGTATCACGCTGATAGTCCATATCATTGGCGACGGCCTGCTGACTAAAGGTGTATTGCGGTTTTTTAAAGCTGCTGTCACCACTATGCGCTTCACTGACTTCAAACTGAGTCGTCTTGCTGAATTCTTTTATATACGGCGTTGAACTAATGCCACTGGCCATCACGTTATAAGGCACTGGTGAGTCTAGAGAAGTAATGAGTTGAGAGTCATCCGTGAACAAGACATTGTGTTTACCTTTGAACTGCTCAATGTGATAAACCATGCCTTCTTCAGCGGCAAGGCGATTAATGAACTCAAGGTCAGTTTCACGGTATTGCATGCAAAACTCACGCTGCTTTGGCGTGCGAGTTAGCGCAAAGGCAAAGTTCTGAATGTCCATTTCTTTAAATAAGGTGGTGATGATATCGGACGCAGAAATGGATTGAAAGATACGGCTGTTATGGCGTAAGGATAAACGCTCAATTTCAGGCACGAGAGTTAAAGCATAAAAGGTATGGTGATGACCGGTTTCGCCTTGAGTAAAGTTACGCACAATACCGTTAATTCGTTGCACTACTTCGCCGTCACGATGCATGACAAGCTCGGCTTTTTTGTCCACCATGTCTAAGGCAGTGAAATCCGGCCGGCGACTAGCAAGTTGGATGTCATAACGAAAACCATGGCACCAAGTACCATCAGCGTGCTGAACGGAAGAAAAGTTATCTTGCCCTTGGTAGCTTCTTACCACTAAATCTTCATCATTGATGCCATCGACGAGAATACTAAAGTGTAGCGTTGCCATAGATAAACCTGTTCGTTAAATTTGAAATTCAATAGTGGTCATTTATGTGATTGGATTGAGCACTATGTTTGGAACGGGATTAAGCAATAATTGCGCCATTTTTATTTTGCATTTAAATCAACAGGTTATTTTTTATGTCTTTTTAAGTTAAGCAAAAACTTGCCAGTGGTACGGCAAGTTTTTGCCTAGTAGATGTATGGTGGTTTTTATCAAAAAATCAGATTAACGTAGCTAGTGCCGCCTAGGTCATAGTTTTAAATTTTTTCAAACAAAACTTGACCTGTTAATGACATGCTATTTGCCAGATTTTGTCATTTTGGTAAGCAGTTTTTATCGGTTATGGATTTACAGAAGTAATGGAATATACAGAGCAAGACAGAGACGCAATTTATCATTTATGGATGTCACAAAAAGCCAAGCGGCATTTAACACAAATGGATATGGCAAAGCGTTTAGGGATGACGATCAGTGAGTTTTCTGAAGTGATCCGTGGCAAAGGAGAGATTAGTAAAAGCTTTGTAAGTCGTTTTTTTCAGCAACTAGATATTGAACCGCATACGATTTTACCTTCACTTAAAAACCAGATCGCGCCAGAGAATGCGGTGGTGTATTTGCAAAACCGAATTAGCATTGATGGCGAAATTCAAAATGTACAAATTGATGGTAACCAAGTGATCATTGACTACTGCTGCAAGGTTGCCAAACTTAATTGATATGCTAATGAAATAAACGCCTAGCCAATCATTGTGATCGACTAGGCGTTTAATTAAGGCTTCAAGCTTAGCGCTTTATCAATATCTTCGGCGCTATGACGCTCTTCAATGGCTTCCCAAGCTTCGCCCATCGGTTTATTGACGATACGGCCACGTTGAACAGCAGGACGCTCTAATACCGCTTTTGCCCAACGCTGAACATGAGTGTAACTTTCAACGTCTAAAAATTCAGCGGCATTATAAGCATTACCTAGTACCAAGTTGCCATACCATGGCCAAATGGCGATATCAGCAATGCTGTATTCTTCACCGGCAATGTAAGTATTATTAGCGAGTTGCTTATCGAGTACATCTAGTTGGCGTTTCGCTTCCATAGTAAAGCGATTGATAGGGTACTCATATTTCTCAGGTGCATAGTGATAGAAGTGGCCGAAACCACCGCCTAAATATGGCGCAGAACCTTGTAGCCAGAATAGCCAGTTTAATACTTTAGTTCGATCTTCAATGTTACTTGGAATGAACTGGCTGAATTTCTCGGCAAGATAAAGCAGGATAGAACCCGACTCAAAAACATTGATTGGTGAATCACCACTACGATCAACTAATGCTGGAATTTTGGAGTTCGGATTTACTTCAACAAAACCAGAAGAAAATTGATCACTGTCGCCAATCTTAATTAGAAAAGCATCATATTCAGCTTCAGTCACGCCTTTTGCTAGCAGCTCTTCAAGTAAAATCGTAACTTTTTGGCCGTTTGGAGTACCCATAGAATATAGTTGGATTGGGTGCTCACCGATAGGTAACTCACGCTCAAATCGCGCACCAGCTTCTGGGCGGTTAATACTACCCCAAGTACCGCCTTGTTGTTCGTTGGTCCAAACTTTCGGTGGAATATATTCGTTTGTCATCATCTTCCCTTTTGTTGAGTTTACTCACTATATACCCAAGTAACTTCAAGATGCGAGTTTCAGCAAGAATAAAACAAGCTTTAGGTAAGGCAAATTGAACATGATCATAGTTATTCTATCTCTGTTCAATTTAACGCAGCATAAAGCTTGTTTTAACTTGCCCTTCGGGAGCTTCATCCAAACCTTTATGCAGCGTCAGATTGGTTTGAAAGGTGCCTACATTCCTTCGCCAACCTCCCTTGCCTAAAGGTTTGGATGATAGCTCTGAATTCTGCATCTTGAAGTCACTTGGGTATATATTAGATATTAGGCCGTTTATTTAGATTAAAAGGATAGACAGACTTTTTCCGTGATTTTGTTCAGATCTCTTAGTTATTAAAAAGAGAGTTTTTATATATCGTTGCGTTTAAGAATCAAATTAGGATTTGGACAGTTATTGAGATAAAAGTTAGTGTGAATTGGGTCGACTACTCCGGGATAATCATTTTGATATTTTTCCATATCACGAATGATTTGAAAGTGTAGATGCGATGCCCAACCGCCATTTTCATGTGATTCACCAATCGTTGCGAACGCTTCACCAGCTTTAATGAATTGTCCGCACTGGAGGATACTTAATGATGATGTTGCTAAATGACCATAAAGCGTGTGAAAGACATAGCCTTCTAATTCGTGGCGTAAAATGATTGTTGGACCATAATCCCCTTGTTGCTGGTGGTTGGCAAATCCAAAAACTTCACCATCTAAGGGGGAAAAAACGCAATTTCCAGCAGGTATACCAAGATCAATACCAATATGTAGCGTACGAGATTCATTACCTGAAAAGTTATCGGTGTCTTGATAAATCATACGTTGTTCTGCATAACGGCCAATTTCCACTACCGCACCGGTTTCAGTAACCAATCTTTTTATTTCTGCGGAAAAGTCATGCTGTTCATTTACTTTAGTCCAGATATCACTACTTGGTGACAGGTCGACAATCAACCCTTTACCAAACTGATATTTACTATCCAAAATAGGATGAAATTGATGGTTTCTAAGTACAGATTCAAAAGTCATGATGACGATTTTGCCTCTTGTAATTTGATTGATGATTGACGTGGCACTAGTATCATCGCTGTGACATAGCCAAGCGCAGCGATAAAGGTGGGTAGCATTAAATCAATATTAACGAAAATAGCGGTAAGGTAGCCTGTTAGAGTCCATGCCAAGCCAACCATAGCACTTGATAACGCCATGGCCCAACCTTGATCACCATCACTGGCACGATCTGATAGTGCTGTAATATATAAAGGAAACGAAGACGCTACCATTATCGATGTCCAGATCATTGCGATAACATGAGTTACTGGCGTTGGTGTGATCGCCAGTAAAATCATGCCTATGCTCGCACCGCATAATACAGACTTTAGAGCGCGAGTGAGTGGCATCCAAGTAAGTAACAATCGTGGAATAAACAATAAAGATGCAATCATCACGATGCCAATCGCTAACATGAAATATTGGTAAAACTCACCTTCTACTGCCAATTGCCATTTTTGCGGCAGAATAAAAGAGATATTTTGGAAATATAAACTCCAACTGAATTGGCAAATAAATACGATGGCTAAACAAGGTAACAACCCTTTTTGACTTCGTGATAATGGCGTCGCTAATGAGAATGGATTTTCTTGCTTCAATATTGTTTGTTTTGGTATTTGGATGATATGTAGCAAAATAAAACAAACGATAGCAATCAATAAACAAGCATAGAAGGGGGCTTGAGGACCATATAGAGCAGTAAGTTTACTACCTAGTGCTGGGCCAAAAGACATTGCCGCTGTCATTACTACCGCCACAAAACTCATTAAGGTCGCTTTAGTTTTACCTTGACTATTATCAGCCAAAATCGCCTGAGCAATAGGTTGGCTAGCTGAGCCTAAACTGTTGATCATATTACCTGCAAACAACAATGCAACTGAACCCGCAATAATCGCATACACCGGCATCACAAAGCCGATAGCGGCTACCACTAAGCATAATGTCATCACAAACTTACGGCTGTAACGATCAGCAAAACGGGCGATAAATGGCGTAAAAAACATCGAAATAAAAGGCGCGGCTGACATGACTGTACCAAATAAAGTTCGTCTATCTTCTAGTGGCATCGCTTGAGCAATTGCTAGAGAGTGATCAGTTAAAAATAAATTCACATAAGCCGGAATGGTAATAAAGAATCCCGCCGACCCTAGAAAGATAATGAAATATAAAGCGAAAAGGGTGGCTTTAGGTAGTTGAGGTAAATCGGTACTAGTTGTGGACGTCATGGTTATCTCCAAAATTGTCTGAGTATTTTACTCGGGTATTTTGACAATGGGAATAGGAGTGGTGAATCTAGTTATGTTCCATTGATATGCTATTTTTGGTACTCCGTTGTTCAGATTATGAATAGCAGAACTACTCTTAAGTGGTAGTTAAACTCACACCAATCTTAATGCGCATCAAAGAAATAATAAGGGGAGGTTTTACTATAGGGATATCATAAACCTGAGGTTAGTAAATGGTGTGGTTGTGACAATAATAGAATCTCTGACCTTGATGCTTGCTTTGGTGTATAGCGTTAGCCTTTTATATTCTAGTGGGAAAAAGTTAGGCGCTAGTATCACCTTTGGCATTTTGGTGTTAGCGAGCATGGCTTCACTCTATTGGCCATTGATGTTATCACTTAGCTTGGCAGTCATCGTGATGGTGCTTGTACACCGATATCAATCTGAAGCTGTACAGGCCAATTCCCGCCCCAATATTTTACGTCGTTTTTGCCAACACGCGATGGCCTTGTCATTTTTTTTAGTTGCGATTCAATACACGCTCCACACTGCTTTATTAACGGCACAAATCTCCCCTAGTTTTTTGCGTCCTGATGTTGTGGATGCTTTCTTACCGATAGCTGCTGCCATTGAGTTAAAAGCGATTGTGAGTCTTGGCTTCTGGGATCAAGCTCACCCTGCAGGAGCGGTGATGTTATTTACGGTACTCATTACTGGCATAGTATGTAAACGAGCATTTTGTGGATGGATCTGTCCACTCGGGTTGGTCGGAGAATACTTATATCAGTGGCGTATAAAGTGGATTGCAAAACCTTATCCTGTTCCCAAGTGGTTAGATTGGCCACTGAGGATGATAAAGTATTTATTATTGGCCTTTTTTGCTTTTATTTCTTTAGGGATGCACCCTTCTAATATTCCTTATTATCTCAATGGTAACTACCACAAGATTGCTGATATCAAGACAGCTTGGTTGTTTGTGAATCCAGGTGTGATTACCCTTAGTGTGCTAACCGTTATGTTACTACTTGCAGCGTGGCGTCAGAGAGCATTTTGTCGTTATTTCTGCCCTTATGGCGCATTACTTGGGATTGTTAGCGTTATTAGTCCATTTAAGATTCGTCGTAATACTACGCATTGCTTAAATGAACGTGGTGATCTCAATTGTGATAAGTGTACTCGTGCTTGCCCTTCAAATATTATTATTCATACCGCCAACACGATTCGTACGGATGAATGCCAAGCTTGTATGCGTTGTGTGAGTGCTTGCCCTAAAAAAGAGGCATTAGGGTTTCGTGCGCGTAATGGGTGGCAATTGTCGAGTAAGCAGTTGCTTGGGCTTGTGCTAACTATCATGTTTGCCATTCCATTATTCGCATTCTTAGCCGGTTTTTGGCATAGCCAAACGCCAAACGAAGTGCGCATGCAATTGATTCAAGTGATGGATTACATTAGTTATTAAATTCAATTGTTTTCGATCTAGGTGTATTTCCTGAGCCGATGAAAAACTAAAAAAATGGCTAACTGATCATTCAGTTAGCCATTTGTCTTTCTAGGGGGAAGAAACCTAAGCTTGGCTAGATTGCGCGGCTGCTTGCGCTTCGTCTGCGCGACATACTGCGGCAGTGAATACCACGTCTGTAGAGCTGTTTAGGCCAGTTTCCGCTGAATCTTGAATAACACCAATGATAAAGCCTACACCGACAACTTGCATTGCGATGTCGTTTGAAATACCAAACAAGCTACATGCTAGTGGGATAAGCAACAGAGAGCCACCGGCAACGCCAGATGCGCCACAAGCCGAAACAGCTGCGACTAGGCTTAGTAATACTGCGGTTGGTAGGTCAACTTGAATACCAAGTGTATTTACTGCAGCAAGCGTTAATACGGTAATCGTAATCGCTGCACCGCCCATGTTAATGGTTGCACCTAGTGGGATAGATACCGAGTAAGTGTCTTCATTCAATTTTAGCTTTTCACACAGCGCCATGTTGACTGGGATGTTTGCAGCACTTGAGCGAGTGAAGAATGCCGTTACACCACTTTCACGTAAGCATTGGAATACCAACGGATATGGGTTTTGTTTCGTTTTTAGGTAAACAAGTAATGGATTCACTACTAAAGCAATAATTGCCATTGAACCAAGTAAAACCGCTAATAGTTGAGCGTAGCCTGCAATAGCACTAAAGCCTGTCGTTGCAAATGTGGTCGCAACAAGACCGAAGATACCAATTGGCGCAAGACGAATGATAAAGCGAACAACGGCAGAAACACCGTGGCTGATATCGCTGAACATATCTTTGGTTGCTGTATTCGCATGACGAAGTGCTAAACCTAAACCAACAGACCAAGCAAGAATGCCGATGTAGTTAGCGTTAACTAATGCGTTTACTGGGTTATCAACAATTTTAAATAGTAGAGTATTTAATACTTCACCAATGCCTTCTGGAGGTGTCGTGCCTGTTGCTGCATTTACTAAGGTAAGCGATGTTGGGAAAGCAAAGCTCATTAGTACCGCAGTTAGCGCCGCTAAAAATGTACCGATAAGGTAAAGAGTAATCACTGGACGCATATTACTGCTAGAGTCTTTTTTCTGGCTAGCAATAGATGCTGCAACCAAAACGAAAACTAGAATAGGTGCGATGGCTTTTAGTGCGCCTACGAATAGGCTACCAAAAATAGACATACTGGTTGCTGTTGAAGGAGAGATCATAGCAAGTGCAACACCTGCAATAATACCTACTAAAATTTGCAGCACCAAATTGCCGTTGGCCAATCGATAAATCAATGAGTTGTTGTTTTGCATATTTAAGCCTGTTTTATGTTTTATTGTCAGTCAAAAATCCTGTTTGACTGGCCTAGTAGCTTCTAGGCGGAACCATCATAGCTTCTGTAGTGAATCTGTCTACTAGAAAGCGAGAATATCAGTACAAGAATTAACAATTGGTGCATTTTAGTGTGCATATATATTGTTAAATAAATGTTGCGCAGGTTTATAGCACACTAAATGAACGTGAGAAAAACTTTTTTGTTGGTTTTGTGTTCACAGTTTGAATATTGATACTGTTTGTTTCTTGAACAAATTTAAAACTCTAACTAGCTTTAGATATAACTAAGTAACTTTCCAAGCTTAGAAAAGCCGTACCCGTTATGAATGTATACAAAATATAGCGTGGTGTGGTGCCAATTTTGCCTGATGACACTATCACCATGACTCCATGTTGCTTAAACATGTTGGAGCTTATGCTCACTTAGGTGTATCTGTGTGCTTTTTGCTCCTGAATAACAATAAAAATATTGCAAGGACGAGGGGGCATCTTGATTCGATCATGGACTAATGTTGTTGCTTATTTTATCGCAGATTCTAGCGATAGATACTTTTCTCTGTGTCTAGTGGCTCGTACGCTTATCGGGATGTTGTTGTTTGTGCCGATGATTGCCACTCCTGCCGAAACGCGACTTAACCTCACCCAAGGGGTCACCGAAATCAGTGGCAAGGTGTATGACTTACATATGCTGATTTTTTATATTTGCTGCGCAATTGGTGTGGTGGTGTTTGGTGTGATGTTTTATTCAATCATTCGTCATCGAAAATCTCGTGGCGTCAAAGCTGCACATTTTCACGAAAGTACCAAAGTCGAAATTATTTGGACGATCATCCCAATCATTATCCTCGTGTTGATGGCGATTCCTGCTACTAAAACGTTAATTGCGATGGAGGATACTTCGCAAGATGATCTCACTATTACCGTCACTGGTTCGCAGTGGAAATGGCATTACCGTTATTTCAACCATGATGTGGCGTTTTATAGCTTTCTTACTACTTCTCAAAAACAAATCGAAGGCAGTGAACAAAAAGGCGAGCATTATTTACTTGAAGTTGATAATCCGCTGGTGGTGCCAATTAATCGTAAGATACGTTTTCTTATGACGTCTGATGATGTGATTCACTCATGGTGGGTGCCTGATTTTGCGGTGAAGAAAGACGCGGTTCCCGGCTTTATTAATGAAGCTTGGACCAAAATTGATAAACCGGGCATTTATCGTGGTCAATGTGCGGAGCTATGTGGCCGTAACCATGGCTTCATGCCGATAGTGGTACAAGCTTTACCGGAAGATGAGTTTGATACTTGGTTAGCTAAACAAGAACAAATGGCTGCCGCCAAAAAAGCGGAACAAGAAAAAGCCCTGGGTAAAACTTTGAGCATGGATGAATTAATGGCGTTAGGTGAAAAAGTCTATAACGATCGTTGCTCCGTTTGTCATCAGGTTAACGGTGAGGGTATGGCGAATGTATTCCCTGCGATGAAAGGCAGCCCAATCGCAACTGGAGATCTATTGTCGCACATTGATATTGTCATCAATGGTAAAGCCGGCACGGCAATGCAGGCGTTCGCGAATCAACTAAATGAAGAGGAATTGGCGGCCGTTGTAACGTATGAACGTAATGCGTGGGGTAATGATACTGGCGACGCTGTGCAAGCTTCAGACATAAAGCAAGTGCTTACTAATGGTACTTTACCAGATAAAAGTAACGACCAAGCAAATATGGCAAGCACGTCTACACCTGAACCAAATACCATGACAGAGACAAGTACTGCATCAAACAGTAAGGCACCATCAGAGACTATGGATAGTCAACCGGAGGCACAATGAACCCTTCACCTTCTTATCAAGATACGTCAACCAATACTGCTGATAATATTGAAATCGAGCACGATCACCATGGGCCAGCTAAAGGCATAAAACGTTGGATTTATTCTACTAACCATAAAGACATCGGTACGCTGTATTTATGGTTCAGTTTGATCATGTTCTTCACTGGTGGTGCGATGGCCATGGTCATTCGGGCGGAGTTATTTCAACCGGGACTACAATTGGTTGACCCGCACTTTTTTAATCAAATGACGACCGTTCATGGTTTGATTATGGTGTTTGGCGCAGTGATGCCGGCTTTTACTGGCTTAGCAAACTGGATGATCCCAATGATGATTGGCGCGCCCGATATGGCATTGCCTCGCATGAACAACTTGAGCTTTTGGATCCTCCCTTTTGCCTTTTTGATTTTGCTGGGATCGTTGTTTATGCCTGGTGGTGGGCCTGATTTTGGTTGGACTTTTTACGCACCACTTTCTACCACCTTCAGTTCAGATAGCACGGCATTGTTTGTCTTTTCTGTGCATATCATGGGTATCAGCTCGATCATGGGAGCTATTAATGTGATCGTGACGATAGTGAATATGCGCGCACCAGGCATGGATTGGATGAAACTACCAATGTTTGTTTGGACTTGGCTGATCACTGCGTTCTTATTAATTGCTGTAATGCCAGTCTTAGCTGGTGCGGTTACTATGGTGCTAACCGATAAATACTTTGGAACGAGCTTCTTTGATGCGGCAGGTGGTGGCGATCCGGTGATGTTCCAACATATCTTTTGGTTCTTTGGTCACCCAGAAGTGTATATTATGATTTTGCCGTCATTCGGCATTATTTCAGCGATTATTCCAGCATTTAGTGGTAAGAAACTCTTTGGCTATCATTCGATGGTGTATGCCACTTGTTCTATTGCTTTATTGTCATTCTTAGTTTGGGCACATCACATGTTTACGACGGGGATGCCAGTGTTTGCTGAAATCTTCTTTATGTATTGCACCATGTTGATTGCGGTGCCTACAGGAGTAAAAGTCTTTAACTGGGTGGCGACCATGTGGCGAGGCGCCTTAACCTTTGAAACGCCAATGCTGTTTGCTATTGCGTTTATTGTGCTGTTTACCATTGGTGGATTTTCTGGATTGATGTTGGCGATAGTGCCGGCAGATTTCCAATATCACGATACTTACTTTGTGGTGGCGCATTTTCATTATGTACTAGTGACAGGGGCTGTGTTCTCAATTATGGCGGCAGCCTATTATTGGTTGCCTAAATGGACAGGCCACATGTACAACCAAACCTTGAGCTTGTGGCATTTCTGGTTATCGATTATCTCGGTCAATATTCTTTTCTTCCCGATGCACTTTTTAGGCTTGGCTGGTATGCCGCGTCGAATTCCTGATTATGCTATTCAATTTGCTGATGTGAATCAGATCGTGTCGATTGGAGGGTTTACTTTTGGGTTGTCTCAGTTGCTGTTCTTAGCGGTCGTGATTAAGTGTATTCGAGGCGGCGAAGCGGCCGTTGCTAAGCCTTGGGAGCGAGCCGAAGGATTGGAGTGGACAGTACCAAGTCCAGCACCTCACCACACATTCTCAACACCTCCAAAGGTTGATTAATCGAAAGTAGGATGAGATATGTCGAATCGAGCATCTAACAGCAGCCCTAAACATAATGAAAACCCCAAAAGCAATAGCAAGCTAATTGGCTATTTGCTGTTGAGTGTTGTGGGTATGTTTGGCTTTGGTTTCGCCCTAGTTCCTCTATACGACATTATGTGTGAGCAGCTTGGGATTAATGGCAAAACCAATACTGAGGCAGCCAGTTCGCAAGGCATCCAAGTTGATACATCTCGATTAGTACGAGTGCAATTTATGTCTCAGGTTAGTCCTAATATGCCGTGGAAATTTGAGCCTGCGCAAGTGCAGATGGATGTTCATCCCGGTCAAGTGACTAGAACCAGTTACCGAGCTGTGAATAATTCGAATGTAACAATGATTGGGCAAGCAGTACCTTCGGTTGCACCGGGATTGGCGGCAACCCACTTTAATAAAATTGAATGCTTTTGTTTTAATCATCAGCCATTGCAAGCGAATACAGAAGCGGAATTACCGGTGATTTTTTATGTGGATAAAGACTTACCCAGTTCAGTTAACCGGTTAACGCTTTCTTATACTTTGTATGATATTACGGAAAGTAGTAAATCATCCTCTCAGCCAGAACCTCAATTAACACTTAAGCCAGTAGAAGATGTAACACAGGAACAAAATAAAAACGCCATGCAAAGTCTGAGCAAGGGAGCGCCGGAGTTGCTCGCTCAATCATCCCATTCATCGCCAAATGAGCTGAATTAGCTTGTTTTAAGGAGGGCCCACATGAAGGAGATCCAGATGAATAAGTCGAATCCATTACCTCAATCGTCTGCCATAGAGTCAGAAGTTAGGCGGTCAGTCTCAGGTCAAGCATCACCTTCTAGTCGCCAACCGGCCTCTCATCAACCAGAGATTTATTATGTTCCATCAGAAAGTAATTGGCCGATTGTTGGTGCCTTTGCCCTATTTTTGATTGCGGTGGGGGCGGGGCTTTATATGCAACCGAAAGGTATGTTGAGCCACTTTGGTGGGTTCGTATTACTGGCTGGGCTTATTGTGTTGGTTATCATGTTGGTAGGCTGGTTTCGTAATGTCATCCAAGAATCAATGTCGGGTTTATATTCACATCAAATTGAACGCTCTTTTCGTCAAGGCATGAGCTGGTTTATTTTCTCCGAAGTAATGTTTTTCGCTGCCTTCTTTGGTGCACTATTCTACGCCAGAATGATCGCTGTGCCTTGGCTTGGTGGGGCATCCAACAACCTAATGACCAACGAAGTCTTGTGGCCAACTTTTGAAGCTATTTGGCCTTTGGTGAAAACACCAAGTGGGGTCGAAACTCAAGCTATGCCGTGGCAAGGCTTACCTTTGATGAATACCATTATCTTACTGACTTCTTCGATTACATTGCACTTTTCACAATTGAGCTTAGAAAAAAATCAACGTACCGCTCTGATTATATGGTTAGAAATTACCATTGTGTTAGCGGCCGCTTTCTTGTTTTATCAAGCCGAAGAATATATTCATGCTTACCAAGAAATGAACCTTACGCTGCAATCTGGCATTTATGGTAATACCTTCTTCTTATTAACCGGATTTCATGGATTACACGTCACCCTAGGTACTATCTTTCTAATCGTTCTTTTAGCAAGAATTGCCTTTAGTCATTTTACCCCTCGTGATCACTTTGCTTTTCAAGCTGGGAGTTGGTATTGGCATTTTGTCGATGTGGTATGGCTGTGTTTGTTTATCTTTGTCTATGTTTTATGAGGGGCAAGGTTTTAGTTCCTAGGTTTTGCTTGTTCATGCTGATTAATAAGGGCGATCGTTGGGGGAGATTAACCCTGACGTTAAGCCAATTAACAGCACCATAATCACAATCACGGAGATGAAAAGTCGTTTACCAAGAAACCGACTCATAGGCACCGAATTGGGGTCTTCTCGGTCGTATTTCACCATTGAGTATAAAGCTCTGCCGAGGTTAAAAATGACGAACAACAGCAGAAGCACTAGCGTTAATTTGAATAAGAAAACGAGTGTCATAACAACTCCTGTGTCGAAGTGGGGAATAAAAAAGATCAGTTTATTGTTATTAACAATGGTCGTGTTTGCAGTGATGGTCAAATTAGGCTTTTGGCAATTAGATCGGGGTAACCAAAAATTGGCTTTGGAGCAGAAATTACAGTTAAGAGCGGATGCTACACCCATTGCGATCGAAGACTGGAAAATAAGTTTGAATGAAGAATTTACGGGAGTGAAGTTGTCGCTAAGGGTTGCGCCATTAACTGATGATTTAAAGGTGCAACGAGTGTATTGGGATAATCAAACTTGGCAGGGCAAAGTCGGTTATCTGGTTTTTCAGCCAGTGCGTTTATTGGCCAATGACCCTCAATCTGATTTTGAGGCTGTTGGGTTGATTGAATTGGGTTTTATACCTGCTGGTCGTGATAGGCAAATACTACCCAAAGTCACCGAGCTTGATACGACACAACCAATGATTGGCCGATTATATCGAAAACAAGTAAACCCAATGAGCCAAGGCTTGATGCCTGAAATGATGGAAATAACCGATAGTCTAGGGTTAAGAATTCAAAACTTATCGCTTGAAGACTTACCTCAGCACTTGTTTTCAGATAGGCAGCTGAGCTTATTTTCTTATGTGATTCAGCCAATGCGACCTTTACTTTTCATGGATGATTCGAGGTTAACAGAAAATAATGGATTAAAAGTTAGTGAGCACCTACCTCACCCTTGGCAGCCACTACCCATGCAATCTAAGCGTCATTTTGGATATGCAGTGCAATGGTTTTCGATGGCGGCAGTATTGTTGGGGTTAGCACTGTGCTTTGCTTATCGGCAAAGTAAGCCATCAAAACATGTGGAAAAAAAGAGTAGGAATCGTAATCACTTACAGTAATTTTAGGTCAAGATGGGTGTATATATGCATGATAAAAAACATGAAACAGCATTGAATCAATCATCGCTAGCAACAATGGCTTACTCTCCTCGTTCAGGGAAAAAAGTATTGCTTCTCATGTTGCTGATTTTTGCCCTACCAGTGATTGCTGCAAAATTGATTTTATCGATGAACTGGTATCAGTCAGGCGTAACCAATCATGGTGTATTGATTGATTCACAGCTGCACTACCAAGATTTAGGGCTAACAAACCCTGCGAGGCATACCTGGCAAATGGCGTATTTATTGCCGCAAGATTGTGCTGAAATTTGTCAGCAACAATTGCATTTATTAAAGCAAAGCCATATTGCACTAGGTAAAGATCAACCGAGAGTCATGCCAGTGGTGATTGCGGCTAATGAAAAAGACTTAACTAGATTACAAGATAGCGGCTTTGTGCTGTTAGCGGCGCCAGAGCTTTGGGGGCAGCTAGAGATGAAAAGCTTTGCAGGACAAGATTTTGTATTGATTGATCCGCTCGGTCAATGGGTGATGCGCTATCCCACGGCGATTAACCAGGATGAATTATCTGATGAGCTTAAAGGACTATTAGCTGATTTACGCAAACTATTAAAGCTATCACGAGTCGGTTAACCGTAGTGAGATTAAATTATACCAATCGCAATAAGTAACTGCTCACCTTAGCTTGTTAAAAAACTCGCTAACTACGTTATAAAATTTGTATGTAGAATTACTACTAACAAAATTTTATGCCTTGTTATCAAGCTTTTTTCCTACGCTAGTTTAGACCATTTACTTATATTGATTGGTATTCGGAGGCGATATGGATTACCCAGCATTGTTAAGCAAATTGATTCGGCTCAGTATTGGCCTCACTTTGGTGGTAATAGTGTTAGGCGCTTATACCCGAATTTCTGATGCGGGACTTGGTTGTCCTGATTGGCCTGGTTGTTACGGTCAGCTCAATGTACCAATGAAAAATGATGAAATTATGCGAGCTTCTGCACTGTTTCCTGGGCATACCATTGAGCCTTATAAAGCTTGGCTTGAGATGATCCATCGCTATGTTGCGGGTAGCTTAGGTTTATTGATTGCGGCAATTTTGGTAGTGAGCTTCAAAGTGCCAAATATTCCGAAAGCTTGGCCTAGTGCTTTAGCTTTGTTGGTCGTGTTCCAAGCTGCGCTAGGTATGTGGACAGTGACCTTAAAACTGATGCCAATTATTGTGGTACTTCATTTATTTGGTGGCTTTGCCTTACTCAGTTTGTTATTGGTATTTTATTTGGTTAGTCGAGCTTATTGTCAGCGGCAAAATAACAAAGTAATAAACGATGGATGCCAATCGCAAGAGAACTTGAGTTATCAAGGCTTACATTCCGCTTCTTCATTACAAAAAATGGGTTGGTTATCACTTAGCGTACTCATTGTACAAATCTTTTTAGGAGGCTGGACGTCATCTAATTACGCAGCTTTAGTTTGTACCTCTCTGCCATTGTGTGAAGGCGATTGGTGGCAAGCGTTTAATTTAAGTGGGGCATTTACTATTTTTCAGCATCCATTATTGATGAATGGTAATAGCTACGAGTTTGGTGTTTTAGATTATGGTTCACGGATGACGATTCATTTGGTGCATCGCTTTGGAGCCATTATTAGCGCTATCACTTTATTGTTTTTTGCTTGGCAACTGGTTCGCTTTTCATCGAGTCGTACGCTTAATCGAGCTGCTTGGAGTTTAGTCGGTTTGGTTGTGCTGCAAATTAGTTTAGGAATTGCCAATGTTGTGATGCATCTACCTGTTATTTTAGCCGTTGGTCACAATTTAGTCGCAGCGCTGCTATTGTTAAATATAGTATTTATATGTACTCAGTTACGTTTGTCTTATCGACCAAAAGTAATAGGGCAAGCGACAAATCATATTCAAATGAGAATGATCACTAAGCCTAGTCACAATACTGAACAATCAAAACTATCAAAATAACTACTAGGCTTGATTTGAACGTTAGGAGGTCATGATGCCGAAGTCTAATGTAATTCCTTTCCCGCCAAAGCAAGAGCCTGTGCGGGGTAGCCATCCTATTTCGGTGAAACTTTCAGGTCATCACTCCGCAATCCCTTCTATTCCCGATGATTCAACCTCTGACCCAAGATCTTTTTCTGAGCATGTTCGCCAGCGTACCAAATCTTATTGGTTGGCTCAGTGGCGTTTGTATTACTCGCTAACCAAACCCAAAGTTGTGATGTTAATGCTACTTACTGCTTTGGTAGGAATGTGTTTATCACTTGATGGAAAATTACCTCTGCAACCATTAGTACTAGGGTTACTTGGCATTGGTTTAATGGCGGGGTCTGCGGCGGCCTTGAATCATTTAATTGATCGTAGAATTGATGGGTTAATGGCTCGCACTAAAAATCGTCCTTTGCCATCGGGACAATTACAAAACTGGAAAGTCGCTTTATTTGCCAGTGTCATTGGGATTGTCGGTTTTGGGGTATTGTACTCTGGTGTCAATGGGTTAACCGCTTGGCTGACTTGTGCCAGTTTAGTGGGTTATGCAGTGATTTATACTTTGTACCTGAAACGCGCTACGCCGCAAAATATTGTCATTGCAGGTATTGCCGGTGCGATGCCGCCATTATTAGGGTGGACAGCCATGACTAATGAGCTTCATCCTCACGCTTGGCTATTAGTTATGATCATTTTCATTTGGACGCCACCACATTTTTGGGCACTAGCGATTCACCGTAAAGATGAGTATGCAAAAGCCGAAATACCAATGCTTCCGGTTACGCACGGTGTAGAATTCACTAAAACTAGCGTGCTGCTTTACACTATATTATTGATGATGATTTGTGCCTTGCCAGTGTTATTTGGCATGAGTGGGGTACTGTATGCAATAGCTTCAACTGTGTTATCTCTTGGCTTTGTCTATAAAGCATGTGAGTTGAAATACTTTCCGAAACCGAACAGCGCAATGCAAACCTTCAAGTTTTCTATTTATCATTTGATGGGGCTATTTGTTGCCTTATTGGTCGATCATTATGTGCTAGTTGGTTAATTTTCATAATCTGATACTTAGGCGTTTTTTAAAAGATCGGTTAACATTGAAGTTACTTTTAATTTCAACTTCTTAAGGAATAATAATGAAGAGCTTTGGTTCTGGCTTTAATAACTTTTTTGTCGGTTTATTCAGTGGGCTACTATTGCCTATTGTGATCATTATGGTCTTGCTATTTTTAACGGTCGACAAGATCACAAGCTTTGCTGAAAATGAAGCTATTGCACCGTTATATCAACGTGGTGAACAAACGTTAGATAAAATGGATGCTTTATTAACGACCCTAGATAGCAAAGTTGATAATGCTAATCTACAAGATGTTAAATTACTTGCCCCATTAAAAGATGCCAACTTATTCCCTGAATTAAAGCAAATTGCGAGTACCGTTTCTAAGCTTCGCGATGCTTCTGATGCGGAAAAACAAGAGATGCTTGAGAATTTAAAAGTTAAGCTAAAAACGACGCTACAAGAGAAATTCCCAGAAGATAAAGCCCAGCAGTTGGCGGATAATCTAGCGGGTATTGCCGATGTATTAGCTAGCAAAAAAGAAGCTTTGTTGGAAAATAACGAACAGCTGCTTGAGAAAAAAGATGAGCTAGTTGAACAAGCGCAAGAGACGAAAGAGCAAATTCAAGAAAAAATGGAAGATGTTCAGCAAGAGAATTAATTTCCTTCTTACTAGATAAAATGAAAGCCTGCTATTCATTTTATAGCAGGCTTTTTTGATTGCATTTAGCGACAAGTCCTCACTTTCTGCCATGCAGACCAGCTTTTATCTTGTGGTTTTTCATTATACGACCACCACTTTGCTTGCCATTCAAAACCTGCATAATTGACGCTTTGAGCTTGGCTATAAGACGTATCTTTCATCCATTCTATGGATTCACATCGTTTTGGAAGTGCTTGCGGATTTTCCATCCAATTCACTAACTCTAAGTGGCTAACAATACGCACCTCTTGTTTTGAAAGTGCATAATCAAGAAATGCTTCAATTGCTTGGCGACGCTCTTTTGCGGTAGAGACGGTTGGTGTCCATTGATCGATTTGATCATCATATTGAGTCGAGTGTCCAAGAAATGTCATTGGGGCTTTGTTGCCAGCAAGGCGCATATCGAGGTTATATTTTAAAATGGCTAATACTTCTGGGCCACTAAGTTGTGCCATGTAAAACAAGTTGTAATCACCCGCTTCAATTTTTCCAGACTGCACATCAAACCAACTCATTTTTTGTTGTATTTTGTCTCTTAATGAATAATCAATGCCGTATTGCTTCACGACTTCATCATCTGGCACGGTTAACGCATAAACGGGTACTTCCCATAGCCCTGCATGTTGAGTGGTTGGTGGTTTTATTCCCCAACTAGCCGCAAGGTCGGCACCAGGGCTGCCGTTATCTAGGGTATAAGGCCAGTATTGATTCCCTGCATGGTGGCTTGATTCATAACCTTCAGCAATACTGGCATCGTATTTGAAGCCGTTCTGATTTAGGGTCGTAAATAAGGCATCGTTGTACTCTAAATAAGGCGACCGAAAGCCAACGGCATTGGCATCGATCCCTTCAGCATCGGATGGAAACTCAGGAGCGATTTGAGTAAATGGTTTGCTCATGGCCTTCTGGCAATCATTAATTTGCTGTTGCCATTGCGCGGCAGTAAATTCCAAACCATGTAAATGATTGAGAGTGTGGTTTGCCATTTCATGCCCGAGTAAATTAGCTTGATACCAGGTTTCTTTGACATGGCCAGCATTGGTGCCTTGTTCGTTTGCCGCCGTTATTGCTTCACAAGTATTAAAAAAGGTTGTGTGAATAGGAGAGCCATCAAAGGTGGCTGCATTACCATGTCCAGCTGGATTTGTACGTTTTCCCCACTGTTCAAGTACCCAGTTTTGTCCATCCACCAAGGTATTGTCATCAAATGCGATGGCGATAAATTGTGGCGCATTTTCAATTGCAATACTGCCTGGTGGAAGTTGAGAAGGGGCTTGGTTGGCCGCATGGCTATAAAATGAAATAGCAGCCAGTCCTAAGCTTAAAGTAAACCCTTGTTTAAGCATCGTTTTCTCCTTTTTTAATATACCCGTCGTACTTGAAGCTGCAGTTTTGTTGCCGGCGTTCATTCGCCCCAATCACATAGGCGAGCTATGCTCATGGGGCCTCATTCACTTGTCGCCTCACTGCAACTTCAATTACTTTGGGTATATATTCAATATCAAGAATAGGAGGAAGGAAAATAACGTGTGTAAAGACTGCGACTAATGGAATCAATATTGAATTTACAATGTAAATAAGCGATTTGTAGATTGCTTTAATGGCATCGAAATATTCCGTTTAGAACTGTACTTTTTTTAGAACATCATCGGCGCAATTGAGAGCACTAATAGCCCCGCCATTGAATAATTAAACCACTTCACTCGTAGTGGGCTATTAAGCCAAATTTGCAGTTTTTGCCCTGCATAAATCCATAACGTGGCTGATGGCATATTCACTAGTCCAAACATCAGAGAAACAATTAACACGCCTTGCCAGTTATTGAGGGTGTTATAGACACTGACTGCGGTGATCGCCATTGTCCATGCTTTGGGATTGATCCATTGAAAATTGACCGCAGCGAAAAAACTCATTGGTTGATATTCAGTATTTTGAGAGCCGGGTTGTGCGCGAGCAATTTTTAATGCCAAATAAAATAAATAGACAATACAAGCTATGTTCAGCACTTGGTGTAATACAGGATATAATTGAAAGAGGCTCATTAACCCAACCCCGACCAGCAGTACCATAAAACTAAATCCAAACACGACGCCGAGCATGTGTGGAACGGTGCGCAGAAAGCCAATGTTAGCGCCAGATGTCATCAACATAATGTTGTTAGGTCCGGGTGAAGCGGTTGACACTAGAACAAAAGTAAATAATGCGAGTAGTTGTTGAATATCCATTGCTTAGCTTCCATTTTGTTTGACAGTTCCTTGTATATTATTGGGTTTTTAGCTACATTTTATGTCTATTTAATGTGCTATATAAATAAAATGAGCAATAAAATTAAATTATGGATAGGTTTGACGAAAGAATATTGCAAGAGCTTCAGGCTGATGGCCGATTATCGAATGTTGAGCTATCGGAGCGAATTGGTCTATCGCCTTCTGCGACATTAAGACGGGTGCAAGAGTTAGAGCGTCAAGGTGTGATAAGTGGATATCGAGCGATACTCAACTCGGATAAATTGGGCATCGGGTTTATTGCTTATGTCACTATCGGATTATCGGATCATAGCCAAAAGTCACAGCGTGGATTTGAGCAAGAAGTGATGATGGCACAAGAAGTTACCGAATGTCATAACATCACCGGTGCGAATGAATATTTGTTACGCGTGGAAACTAAAGATCTCACTCGTTATAAACGCTTCCATTCTGAAGTACTGGGCGAGATCCCACAGGTGAATACCATCACAACGCTAGTAGTGATGGACACGCCGAAAGATACTCGTTAAGAGTGAGTCCACAGTATATATCCAAGTGACTTCAATATGCAGAATTCAGAGCTATCATCCAAACCTTTAGGTAAGGAAGATTGGCGAAGGAAGGCACCTTTCAAACTAATCTGTATAAATGGATTAATTAGGTTGCGTTTGGGTAGTGGCTTGCGAGCGTCGACTTAGCACCAATACCGTCATCATGAGCATCGCAGTACAGCAATAAAAAATGCCAAGATCGTTTTGGCTTGAAACAAAATTGCGTACTAAGAATTCTCCAAAAAAGCCGGCAATACACATTTGAATGGACCCGGATAATGCAGATACTGCACCAACTCGATTTGGATGTGGCTCTAATAATAGTGACATCGAAATTGGAAAGCTCATGCCTTGTGCGACAGTTAACAAGGTAAATGCGCTGATTAAATGAAAGCCGGATAAAGGCATAGCAAGTAGCCAAACACCTGCAATCACCATTAAACTAAATGCGATGCACAACAAGCGAGCTTGCGAGAAATACTTATGCAGGCGGTTAACCATGACGCTACCAACTAATAATCCTGCTGATGGAATGATCATCGCTTCACCGTAATCAGATACCGTCATACCAAGTTGTTTTTGCAGTAAGAAAGGTAAAACAGACAGTGAGACAACCGCGCCTAAATAGCTGATCCAATTATAACTAGCACTTGAAATAACTTGCTTACAGGTAATGAGTTCACCATAACCCTTTAATACTTTTATCGGATTAAAGCGGCTTTTAGGGTAGGGTAACGTTTCTGGTAGCACTTTCCAGCCGAGTGTAACAATGGCAATTAAATACATCAGTACAGCACTAAACACGCTTTGCCAACCAAAATGGTAGGCGACCCAGCCACCAAACACTGGCGAAATGATCGGTAAAATAGAAGCGGTAATAGAGAGATAAGATAACGCTTTGGTTAAATCAGGACCGTTATAACTATCGCGTAATACACTACGGCCTAGTACCGATGCACTACCGGCGCCTAGACCTTGCAGAAAACGTCCAAATAATAAAGCTTCAAAGCTGGTCGCCCATAACACACAAATCAAAGTACCTAAAAGATAAACGCCTTGTCCTGCTAGAAATACTGGGCGCCGACCTATGGCATCGGATAATGGCCCATAAAATAGTTGTGACAAGCCAAAGCTAATTAAAAAGAAGGTCACGATAGACTGAACTTGCGCCTGAGAAACCGCTAAATCATGGCTGATTAAAGGCAAAGAGGGCAGATAAATGCTTACACCAACTTGACCCGTTGCGATGATCATCATCGCGAGTAGAAGAGGCGTTTTTTTAAAAGCATTTATCGTTTCTGTTTTCATGCTATCCCCTAGCGTCACTTAATTATGCTAGTGTACTTTGGTGAATATAAAATGATAATAGACTCTATAGGAAAGGGATTGAGTCTATTAGGGAAACAATGGTGTGAGAGATGGATTGGATTGAATCGGTAAAAACTTATATTCGAGTGGTTGAAGAAGGCAGTTTTAATCAGGCTGCTCGTCGTTTGAATACCACCACTTCAGCGGTAAGTAAGCGCATACATTTTTTAGAAGAGCGAATCGGTGTGCAGCTGCTCAAACGGACGACTCGTTCATTAAGCCAAACAGAAGCGGGCGCGATGTTTTATCATCGCGGAAAAGCGCAGGTTGAGCAATGGCAATCTCTGGTCGATGAAACTCGTTCTATTAACCAAACTCCAACTGGGTTATTGAGAGTTGGCGCAACGCTCGCGCTAGGTTCTAAATTTTTTATGCGCTATGTTGATGACTTTTTACATCAATATCCACACATTAAAGTGCAATTAATCACCACACTTCCCGGTCAACTGCCGGAACTTAGCTTTGATATTTACATTGGTCGTGAAATTGAAAACCTTGATACCCTCAGTTTTCGTGCTGCACCATTAATTGACTACCAATCTGGCTTCTATGCTGCACCAAGTTATTTAAAGCAATATGGTGAGCCGCAGACTATTGCTGATTTAATCCATCACAATATGTTAATTTGGGGCGAAAAAGTCGATAGAGAAGTGCGATTAACAACCTTAGGTGAACGCAGCAAAAAAGTACGCTTAACCGGTAACTTTTCGACGACCAATCCAGAAGCGTTATTTCATAGTGCCAAGCGGGGAATGGGAATTATTTTATCCAACCAAGTAATGCTGCAAGAAGAAATTGAACGTGGTGAGTTGGTTCGAATATTGCCGAATGTCACGTCAGATCATACTCGTGTATATGCCTACTATCCTAAATTGGATTATGAACATACCCGCACTCAGTTGTTTGTGGAGTATTTGAAGCAGCGTTTAGAAAGCGAAAAAGATGTGAAAGTGGTGTAGGTCGGATAGTGCCATATTCAGATAAAAAATAGGGCGGAATCAGTCAGCCCTATTTTAACATTGGAACATCACAGGCTTAGTGTGCTTTCTTTGGCCCGTTACGTACAATATCTTTACCGTTATCAAATACGTCTTGAGTGACCCAGCGACCAAGTAATAGCTGGTGCTTATCATCTAAAACCGCAACAAATGGGCGACCATTACTATTATTGGTTGCTAATGCCACGCCAGTGACATTTTCAAGCCCAAGGCCCCCGTTTTCTACTAAGCGCAGGAACGCTTCCAAATCGTCTAGGGTCTCAATTATTAGGTTATCGTCAATCATTATTTTTACTCTATTAACTCGTTATGCTCGTAGGATAACAGTTATAAGAAGATCGATAAATATACCCAAGTGACTTCAAGTTGCTGAAACTCGCAACTTGAAGTTACTTGGGTATATATGACTAGAATCACCACTGGATAAACCTCCACCATGAACGGTGGTCATATATTTTGGTGAACGTATTCTTGTTTTTGATTATGGATTTATTTTGAGATAGTTGACTAAAATGTGTACCAAGCGCAGTATAAATTTTATATTTTCAGCTCGTAAGATCTTGTAAAAGGAACCTGTGGACATGGATGTCACATTAACCAGTATTTTTATTACCGTAGCGCTCGCACACTTTTTGGCGTTATTAAGCCCTGGTCCCGATTTTGTATTAGTCGTAAAAAGTGCCATTCGTAATAAGGGTCGTAATGCTATTGGTGTCGCTTTTGGAATTGCGATTGCCAATGCTGTTTATATCGGATTATGCCTCATTGGGGTTGGTTCGATCTTGGCTGCTTCTGTTCCTATCATGATTACACTTAAAGTGGTTGGCGGTTGCTTTCTTATTTATCTCGCTTATAAAGCTTTGAGAGCAAGAAAGAGCGCGTATCAAAATTTAGACATTGTCGATGACTCAGAAATAGAATCGACAGGTAGTACATTCTGGTTTGAATTCTTTACAGGTTTTATGTCGGGTATTTTAAATCCTAAAAATCTATTGTTTTACTTGAGCTTGTTTACGGTTGTTTTAACTAATGATGTGAGTTTTAGTTTTAAGCTCGGTTTAGGTATTTGGATGACAGTTATCGTTTTTGCATGGGATGCTGCGGTGATCTATTTTCTGTCGGTTCCTCGAGTAAGAAAGCGCTTCACCAAAATGGCGTATTATATTGATAAACTGACAGGTGCTTTATTAGGGATTATTGGCGTGACTATTGTGAAATCTGCGATGGTGCGTTAATCCGCATTACTCGAACCTTAAAGTTGACCGATGCAGGTGACACAGCTTGGGGTCAATTTAAATAGAGAAGTGGCCGCTCTTTGATTAATGCTGCGCTGGCAGGTTGTGGTTTAATTCGAGTCCCGAAGCTGTATTGCCAAGCCGAGATAGAGCAGAAAAAGCTAGTAGAAGTGATGCCTGAGTGGAAAATCCCCGACGTTAACCTTTCCGTGATTTATCATAAAGATCGCTATAAACCTAAACGGTTACAAGCGTTGCTAAAGCACTTTCAACAGCAGTTTTTAAAAATGAGTTAATATCCATTATTATCACCTGAATATCCATATAGTGAGAAAATTATAATGTCATTACCTGCTTGTCCAAATTGTCAGTCTGAATATGTTTATCAAGATCAGAATCACCTTATTTGTCCTGAATGTGCCTATGAATGGAACCCGCAAGAAGAATTAGATAATGCCTTTACAGTAAAGGATGCGAACGGAACGCTATTAGAAGAAGGCGATAAGATCACGTTAATTAAAGACTTAAAAGTGACTGGTACTTCGCAAGTATTAAAGATCGGTACCAAAGGCGTGATCCGCCGTGTTATTGAAGGCAAAGATCATGAGTTGGATTGTAAGTTGCAAGGCATTGGTGAAATGTTGGTATCGGGTAAGTATGTAAAGAAAGCTTGATGTACGGGTCACTAATTTTCTATTGCAACGCTTTGCTATTGAGCGATACCATGCAATTCTGTTGTTTAGTAAAGATTCCCTTATGTCTGATGAAAAACTTGCTCTCGAGTGGATGCGCCAACAAGCTCGTAAAATTGATCCATACGTAGTCAACCCATCATTTGATGAATGTGTTGAGTTGATCGATCCCGCCTTTAAAAAAGGAAAGAGCGTTGCCCAACTGAAGTACTTATTGTCTGAAGCCGATCGCCGAGCGGGAGCAGCTGAACGTAAACATGCCGCCTTAAAATACGCCAAAGAAAAGAACCCTAATGCCGGACAAGTGTTGCGTCTGCAAAGCAAGCTTCAACAAGTTCAATTGGCGTTAAAATTGGCGACTGGTGATAGCAATATGACGATTTCTCAATTCTGTGCTGAGTATGATGTGACAAAGAAAGACGGCAGTGCTGCTTGGCATGAGACTTTAGTTAAACTGAGCAAGAAAAAGTAATGTTATTAGAAAGAAACATTATCTATTAGTTTACGTTCGTTCTTTTAAGGTAAATAGAATGAGACTGACAAAATATAAATTTTTGAAATATATATTACTTATTGGTTTTTTTTCTTTTTCAGTCTTAGGCTATTTGGCATGGCATTCATATCGTTCGCTCACGTTTATGGATCAAAGCTTGAATTGGTTTTGGCTTGATAATCAGCTGATTAGTCTAGATAACACGGCAATACAAAGTGCTCGTGAGAATCATTCGAAACAACTCATTTATCGTCAAGTTTATACGCATGACCAGTTCGTTGTTTTTCTCAATACTACTAATAATGGATATTTTCTTTTTACCTTTGTAAAAAAAATACCGTGTAATTCTTCAAGCCCTTATCAGGCACTACTTAGTATTAATGGTAAAAACAGTGAGACGGTGACGTTTACATGTAACTCTTCTGATACTGCGGTCTATCGAGTTGCAAGAAAAAAGTTTGAACAAATGCAATTAACCAATAGGGATCTTTACTTTAATCTAGATTTGAATAAGTGGGATTTTAACGCACTAAAAAAAGATGATTACATACAGCATAACTACCGTTTTTTTCAGAAACATAGCACTAAAACCGTCTATCCATGGAATCGAGATTAGTGCTACTAAGATAAGTTGTGCTGCTTATTGATTACTGAATTAAGCCATTAATATCGCCTGCAATTCACCTAATGAACTCACGGTGTAGTGTGGATTTATACCATCGGTTGCTGCTGTACCGTGTGGGTTCAACCAACAGGTTTCAATCCCAAAATTGATACCGCCAAGAATATCCGAATATAGGTTATCACCTACCATCAACACTTTTGATTTACACGGATTATCCGCACGTTGTAGAGCATGTTCAAAGATGATGCTATCAGGCTTTGCTGTGCCTACTTCTTCTGAAATGATCACTTGATCTATGTAGATATCCATTCCGGTTCGAGCCAATCGAATCGCTTGTAAATCAGTAAAGCCATTCGTAATGATGCCAACCTTGGCTTTGCCCTTAAGCGCTTCCATTAACTCTTTGGCTCCAGGTAGAACAGAACAAATATCAGCCATTGCCTCTAAAAATGCTGAGTTCAATTCTGCTGGCGTTGTGTTTAGCCTTTGCGCCCATGAATCAAAACGAGTGTGCTTGAGTTGGTCTGCCGTGATATCGCCATTTTGATAATCAACCCAAAGCGGTTTATTCACTTCTTGATAAGTGGCAAAATCTTGCTCTGTAAAGTTGACGCCTTTACGAGAAAACATCAGTTGCATGCCTTTGAACGCATCAAAATGGAAAAGGGTTTCGTCGGCGTCAAAGAAAATCCAGTCGTACTTCATGGTTACTCCTGTGAGCTAAAGTATGCCCATTGTATTTGGAGTTGAAGCTTTGTTGCTGGCGTTCATTGTTTCACTGCAACTCCAATTACTTTGGGTATAGATGTATATAAAATTAGCGCCTAAAGGGTGAATTGTTAACTACTCGGCGTACCTTGATGGTGCGCAATATTACCTACTTCCAATAGCGGTGCTACATCAAGATCAGCGGCATTCATCATTTTTGAAATACGTTGGACTGATGAAAGCAGTAGCGATTGTTCCCATGAGTCGAGATTTTGGAAGCGCTGAATAAAGTGATCTTGCAACGGTAGCGGCGCTTTTTCTAGCAGCTCTGCCCCTTCTTCGGTTAAGTAGGCATGCACTTTACGCTTATCAAGCTGGCTGCGCTGGCGCTGAACTAAACCACGTTTTTCGATGCGATCAATAATGGTCGTCGCGGTCGCTTGGCTCATATTGGTGTTCATGGATAACTGACGGATCGTTACTTCACCTGAATCACGAATTGAACGCATGAGTAGGAGTTGTGGCCCAGTTAAACCAAGCTCTTTATTTAGTTGTCGTGAATGTAGATCGATCGCGCGAATAATTTGTCGAATGGCGATGAGAACTTCTTCGTGTTTATCCATATTATTGCCCCTATTTTGGAGAGCAGAAAATACATTAATTCCTCATTAGCGAAAAGGATTAATTACGTTAATTCCCAAAGTAATTGGAATCGTAGTGGGCGATAAGTTATGAATTGTTTATCGCCTTAACGTCTTACGAATAGATGTTTATTTCCTTGCTCTAGTTATTGCCTAAAAGAAAAGCTGCCAAAAGTGGCAGCTTGATAGATTACCGTTTGAGTAATGATTATTTAGCGGCTGCTTTTGCTTCGGCTATCCAAGCATCAAATTGTTTTTGGTGTGCTTTGATCCAGCCATTAGCATGAGCTTCAATATCTGCTGGTTTATTTTGACCTTTTTGCATCATTAAGTTTTCAGCACTGATATCGTTGATGTTCAACTTCATAATAGCAAACAGTTTTGCTGCTGCTGGGTTATCTTGTGCGAATTGTTTGTTAGCAATGATGTGCATAGCATTCATTTGGAAGCCGTAGTTCTTACCATTTGGTAGTGTCGTGTCTACATCGCTACGATCACCCGGTAGAGATGAATGAGGTACTTCTAACCATACAACATCTTTGCCCGGAACCAATACGCCACTCACCCAATAAGGCGTCCATGTGTAATAAAGAATCGACTCACCATTTTTGTAGCGAGAAATGGTATCGGCGATGATCGCTGCGTAGTTACCTTGGTTGTTATCTATGCTGTCTTCTAAACCAAAATCTTTCATTTGGTGAGCGACAACCGCTTCACAACCCCAACCTGGATTACAGCCAGTTAAGTCAGCTTTACCATTACCATTAGTATCAAATAGTTTCGCTAGTTTTGGATCTTTTAATTGACCAATATTAGTAATGCCATATTTATCGGCGGTCTTTTTATCAATTAAGTAACCTTGCGCCGCACCTGTGACATAAGTACCTTCACGATAGAACTTATCATCGCCACCGGCTTGCTTGTATTTGTCATCATGTAATGGGGCCCAGTTAACCGCGAGGTAGGTTGCATCACCATTGGCAATTGAGGTGTAGCCTACGTTGTAATCCACTTCTTTGATTGGTTTTACATCGTAGCCAAGTTTTTCAAGTGCTTTATCAATGATCAGAGTTTGGAAGGTTTCCTCTGCAACTGTCGATTGAATCGGTTGCACACTCACGCCTTCACCAGGTAGGGTTTCAGCATTGACGGCAAACGAAGTTGCAGAAGCCAATAGGGTCATCGTAAGTAAAGTTTTCATCCGTGTTGTTTTCATCATTTCTCCTGTTTTTTCTTTTTTACGCTTGTTTATGAACGCTGGAACATTCGTTGCTCCAGCGGTGGAGCTGAATTTAAAAGGGGACTAGGAAGTTTTAATATCACCAGATTTTGGTTTCTCTTTGATTAACCGATAAATCAATGATGCAGGACCAGTTTCATACCAACGGGTTTTCTTATCGCGTGAGGCGACTCCAATGGTTTGGGTTAGGCGGTCTAGCAAGATGGCAAGAATAACAATTCCTAAACCACCGACTGCGGCAAGACCCATATCTAATCGTCCGATACCACGTAATACCATTTGACCTAAACCACCAACGGCAATCATGGATGCAATTACTACCATTGAAAGCGATAACATTAAGGTTTGGTTTACACCAGCCATAATGGTTGGCGTTGCCAGTGGTAATTGAATGCGGTACAGCATTTGCTTTGGACTTGCACCGAATGAGTGACCAGCTTCGATGAGCTCTTCGGGTACTTGTTGAATACCGAGAATGGTCAAGCGGACGATTGGCGGTAGGGCGAAAATAATGGTCACGACTACGCCTGGTACGTTACCGATACCAAATAGCATTACGATTGGTACTAGGTATACAAAGGCTGGTGTTGTTTGCATAGCATCAAGTATTGGCCTAATGACTCTGGCCGCTGATTGACTGCGGGCTAACCATATACCCATGGGGAGGCCGATTAATAAGCAGAAAAAGACTGATGTTAGAACCAGAGCCAATGTCACCATCGCTTCCGACCAGGCACCGATAAATCCAATAATGGCAAGTGAGACTAAGGTTGCAAATCCCATTTTTTTACCGGCAAGTTGCCAAGCGATTAGTACGAGTAATGCGATCATGATTAGCGATGGTGTTGATACCAAGGCGGTTTGAAATGAGGTTAAAATAAAATCAATAGGTACTCGAATGGCTTGGAAAACAGGGCGACCATGCATGACTAACCAATTAAGGCCACTTTCAACCCAGTGATCGAATGGGATCACGGCATCTTTAAATGGATGGGCCCAATCAATAGGTTGGTCTATAGGCTGAGTTGGCGCGTTACTCAGCCATGAGCTGGTACTTTCAGCAGAGCTGGCAGTTGACCACGGATCACTTGATGTTGTTGAGGCAGCTGAAGCCCACGGATCAGCGGCTTGCGCTGCACTTACGGTTGTTTCAGTTGTCATAATAATTACTCTCTATCTAAAGTTTGAAGCAGACGGGTCTTAGTAATAACCCCGTGATATGTCCCGTCGCTATCGATGACAGGCACTGCATAAGGTACTTCTGCAACTTGACTGATCAGTTCGCTAACAGGGGTATCAGCATGTAAAGAAACGGTGTTGTCTAATAGCGCAGAGCTAAGAGGCCGTTTTTCTTTGTAGGCTGCTTTTAGAGAGTCTTGTGACACTATTCCTGAGTATTTATTGGCTTTATCAACCACGACACCATAATCGCGATCATGATCCGATAGAATCTGCAGTGCTGCTGCAGGGCCATCGGTTTCACCTTTTTTAAATACTGCGGCAGGTTTTTTACGCGCAATATCTTTGGCTGAATATACATCAGCAACGTTTACACCACTAAAGAAGGATTCCACGTAATCATTGGCTGGGTTTTGCAGTATTTCGTCGGGCGTACCGACTTGTACTACCACACCGTTTTGCATGATGGCAATACGATCACCAATACGCATTGCTTCATCTAAATCATGTGAGATAAATACAATAGTGCGTCGGTCATCATTTTGTAGACGAATAAGCTCATCTTGCATTTCCGTACGGATCAGGGGATCGAGTGCTGAGAATGCTTCATCCATTAATAGAATATCCGGGTCGGTTGCTAATGCGCGAGCAAGGCCAACACGTTGCTTCATACCACCTGAAAGTTCATCTGGATAAGAGTCTGATTGGTTTTCTAACCCTACTCGTGCAAGTGCATTACGTGCGGCATCATTACGTTTATCCAAATCAACGCCAGCAAGTTCTAAGCCAAAAGCAGCGTTTTCAATAACGCTCATGTGTGGCATTAGGGCGAAGTTTTGGAAAACCATACTGATGTTATTGCGTCGTACATTACGTAATTCTTCATCCGAAATAACCGCAATGTCTTTGCCGTTTAAATATACATGGCCACGGGTGGGTTCAATTAGGCGATTTAGTAGTCGAACTAAGGTGGATTTACCTGAGCCAGAAAGGCCCATGATGACGAATATCTCTCCTTCGTTAATCGAGAGTGAAACATCTTTTACCCCAACAGTGAGGCCAGTTTTTTCAAAAATTTCATCTTTATCTAAACCTTTATCGATGAGAGCAAAGGCTTCATCGGGTGTTTCGCCAAACACTTTATAGAGGTTTTTTACTTCTAATTTTGTTGTCATTATTTAGCATCCTTGGCTATTTTTTTGCAAAACTAATACACGAATGCTTTGCAAACTGTTTAGTACCCTAAACAATTTGTCATGGAATTGCAAAAGTTAGACAGGGCGCACATGTTGATGTAATTAACAAAATTGTGATTATTGTAGAGTGTTTTACATACAAAAACCCTTAAACCAATAAGTGTAAGTGTTTGAAGTTTAAGGTTATGAGTACAGAATGCTGAGCTTAATATTTTCGATGTTTATGCGATTAGAATTTTAAATGTCGAGGCTGAAATTATTTTTGAAAAATATGATTTAGGTTCTGAAAGGTGATTGCATTCCTTCACCAATTTTCCTGCCTAAAGGTTTGTATGATAGCTCTGAATTCTGCATCTTGAAGCCACTTGGGTATACTAATACTTTTATCAATCCGTTATTCTGCCATCAAACTATTTTAGCGAGTTGTCTATTTTTTGAATTTTAAAAGTTCGTTATTTTTAATTATTAATTAGGAGCAGTAGTCATGGGCACAATTGAGCGCCAACAAACGAATCACAGAATGAGTAAAATTGTTGTGCATAACGAGACGGTTTATCTCTGTGGTCAAGTGGGTGTTGCAGGAACGAGTGTGGCGGAGCAAACCGCGGAAGCATTACGTCGTGTGGAAACTTTATTGTTAGAAGCGGGATCCGATAAGCAGCATGTACTACAAACGATTGTTTGGCTTGCGGATATGGCAGATTTTCAAGAGATGAATGCCGTCTGGGATCAGTTTTTTGATGAAGGCTTCGCACCAGCTCGTGCGTGTGGTGAAGCGAAATTGGCTCGTCCAGAGTTAAAAGTGGAGTTGATAGTGACAGCGGCATTAAAGAAAGATTAAATAATGAGCAAAACTATATAAATAAAAACGCACGTCGATTTTGATATCGGCGTGCGTTTTGTTTTGGTTTTATTTATCTATTTGCGTTTATACCCTTCGTACTTGAAGCTGCAGCTTTGTTGTCGGCGTTCACTCGCCCCAATCACATAGACAAGCTATGCTCATGGGGAGTCATGCACTTGTCGCCTCACTGCAACTCCAATTACTTTGAGTATAGGCTTATAGAGTACAGACTTTTGTCCAGTCAGCGTTGTTACCTGGCTCTGATGATGTCCACCAGTTTGCTTGATATACCACACCGTCGTTGATGACTTTATCACCTTGGTTAGCGTGGCTTGGGTTACCTTGCCAGTCGGTTTGAGGGAAGTCAGGGTAGGTAACCAGTCCTGCGCTATCACAAGTTCCGTCACCGTTACCATTATCGCCGCCACCTGTGCTTGATGAAATATCACCTAAAGGCAGTTCTGGATGTTCAAATTTAAAGCCATAGTCCAGCCCATTAATATTTACGGTGTAGTTCGCAGGGCCCGAAATCGGTAGGTAGTACACCATATCCAATTCATAAGACTCGCCGGCAGGTAAGACTTTCCAAGAAGGAAGTGTGAAGGCAACGCGATGCATATCACCATCTAGACCTCCAACGTTATCCGCACGGGTATGGCCTGAGCTAATTACAGCTAAGCCACCACCAGATTGGTCTTTGGCATTATCTGGCGCAGAGGTTGGGATATCAAATTGGAACTCAGTACCACCAGGAAGCTCTTGCCCCGTGTTGTTGGTAAAAGTGATTTTCGGATTTACTGGGAAGTTTTGATCGCCTACTTTAAATCCGCCAATGCTGACTGAAATATCTACGACTTGATCAGGCATTGCTCCAGTTGCAACTTTGTTACCGTAAGGCGTGGCAGACTTAAACTCATCATAGATAGTTTTCGTCATGGTATTACCCATGTGGTATTCACCGTTACCAGATGCACAAGCTTGTTCCGTTGGATCGACACTTGTACGGTTGCCATTTTCATCGAGTACATAACAGCTGTAGTCACCCGCAAGTTCCCAGAACATGATACCGCCAATACCTTGGTCGATAACGTATTGTGCTTTGGTAGTGATAGACTCTTTATCTTCAGTTGATAGGAAAACTTTCTTTTCTTCGTTCCATAACCAAGGTGCAACCGCAACATCATCGTAATGACGAGTATAAGTACCCGTTAATACATCACTAGGATCATTTTGTGGATCTAAACCATATGCATCAGCGTAAGAACCCCAGATGCCTTTCTCTAGGTTTTTCGCATGCCACATTGGGTTAGAGCCTGCGCCCATTTCATTGCCTTTCGGATCCGTATCGTGCCACATGTTGTCGATACCAACAGCGCCATGGCCACAGTTGTTCTTCTCGCCTTCACCTGTGCCTTCTGCACATTCTGATTGATTCGGTAGTGCAGCTCGACCCCATAAACCGTTATCGCCACCAGTGACACCTTGCCAACCACGAGTGTAATAAGGGACACCAATATTAATTCGGCCGGCAGGCATAGAGCCACGGAAATAATGGTAAGCCCAGTCAGTATTTAGATAGCCGATACCACCATAAGCGGCAGTTCCATAAACATTCCATTGTGCAAGTTCAGAATCTTTACCTGTGTCGTATAGTGCAGCATTGTGACCAACGTGATCATTCCAAGCACCGTGTAAGTCGTAAGACATGATATTGACGTAATCAAGATATTTCGTCACATCAAAGGTTTCCATACCGCGTAGTAGGTAACCAGATGATGGTGCTGCAATTGTTAACATGTAGTAGTTGCCATCTGCTTCTGATGCGCGGTCAACTTTCTCACGTAATACTTTCATGAGCTCTTGGTATGATGCCCATAGGTATTCACGGCGTGGTTCCATGAAGTCTTTGTCATAAGGGTTACCAGCGCCTGCCATTGAAGTTGGATATTCGTAGTCAATATCTAACCCATCAAATTTGTATTTACGCATTAATTCAACCGCAGAATCTGCAAATTTTTCAATCGCAGCATGGTTGATTGAACCATCAGCATTGGTGGTCATAGTGTAGAAACCACCGTCAGCAACGCGTGAACCGTCAGTAGCAAAGTGACCACCGGTTTCCGCCCAGCCACCAATAGAGATTAAGGTTTTTACGCCATAACGTTCTTTATAAGTTGCTAATGCACCAAAGTGGCCTTTAAAACCGAGCTCAGGATCAACATCGACACCTGGCC
Organism: Vibrio algivorus; assembly: GCF_030161215.1. Lineage (NCBI taxonomy): Bacteria > Pseudomonadati > Pseudomonadota > Gammaproteobacteria > Vibrionales > Vibrionaceae > Vibrio > Vibrio algivorus. The sequence continues at coordinate 87,438 of NZ_BSPV01000003.1, read as the reverse complement.
AAGTTTTACCGACCGCAGCGTTTTCAGGATCGTTAACGTCACCAATATTAACGTTACCGTCAGAACCAATGCTGACGAATGCGTAGTTAATGTGAGTCAATTGCTCCCAAGGAATATCTTTTACCAAGTAAGCGGCTTGATCGTTATCGCCCGAGCGCCAGCTTGTGAAGTAACCGATAACACGACGAGGGTGATCGGCACCCATTAATTCACGACCTTCTTCATCGTAAGCATTACAATAAGGGACATTCACGCCTTCGGTTTGATATAGACCATCTGGGTGACAAGTTGCAGCAACCGGTTGATCACTTGTAACTTTTAAGCTTGTCGCAACAGAGTCTGTGGTTGCGCCTTCATTATCTGTCGCTTTAGCAAAAATAGAAACAGAGCCTGTTTGAGTCGTCGTGTAGTTAAGAGTGTATGGAGAAGATGCGACGGTTCCAACTAAGCTGCCATCAACATAAAAGTCGACTTTATCTACAGTGCCATCTGAGTCAGCGGCGGTGGCACTTAATGTCACCACTTCACCAACGGTTACGCTGCTACTAGAAAGTGCGACAGAAACACTTGGTGCTTGGTTGACATCAGTTTGAGACGTTTGTACTTCGAGAGATACCGAGCTCTGAGTACTTTGAGCGCCTTCATTATCGTAGGCAATTGAACTAAAAGAGTGTGTACCTGCAACTGCTGTCCAAGTAGCTGAGAATGGTGCATTGGTTGATTGCCCAATAACCTCTCCATCAACTAAGAAATCCACACGAGCAATCGTGCCATCACTATCTGTTGCGTTGGCCGTCAATGTCACTTCATCGCCTTCAATGAGAGAAGCGCTCGCCGCTGGAGACGTGAGATCAACCGTTGGAGATTTATTGGTCACAGTATCAGTACTACAAGAATCGACGAGAGCCCAAGCTCCCCACTCTCCAGCCTCTTTAGGGCTATTACCTTGTGTCCAATACTTTGCACTATAGGCATTATTATCTTGTTGTACTTGGTCACCACCATTGTAAATCGTACTGGCATCCCAAGAGTCTAATGATCCGCAATCGACAGCGGCGTAGCTGTTAAACGCCATTAAGCATGAAGCGGTTAATGCACTTAGCCTAAAGGCATTTTTCCCTAAGCTATTTCGATTTATAGCCATAATCAATTATCCTTAACTTGTTGTTATAAAATTAAATTTTCAATTTTACTGGAGGTGGGAACTTTTGTTCTCCTGCGAAACAACTGTAGGATAAATAGCGTAATACACACTTATATTTTGTGAGAACTCGATACCGACTCGAAAAAATCCTTAAATTGTATGTAACGAGACATTGAAAATTGCTTTTGAGGACAAGTTTTGACTTATCTTGACATTTAAGTTTTTTGATATAAATCACTTTTAATCAATGTGTTAAGAGTTTTTAGGCTGGTGGGTGATAATAAATCTTGAAGGTGTCAATGGATGGTATCAATAAGCGATTTTAATTTTATATATAAATCAATGGTTAACATGTGTTCTGCTCTCATTAACTGAAAGGCAGGCGAAAGTATTGATAGTTAATTTACATATTGAAATATGTAAATTTTAAAGGTGTTTTTAGAATGTTGAAGATGAAAAAACGCATGGTATTGTTTCTTTTTTGAGCGATTGGTTTTTGTTTTTACTGTTTGGGTGAAAAGTGACCATTTGTTGGGTTTTTGTGGCTAACTTGTCGTTATAATCGGTAAATTTCATTTAAATTCATTGTTTGGTGTTTTTTCTATTTTTATATTCATGTGATGACTGAGGTAGTGGATTTGTATTTTTCTGTTGGATGCTGTTGGTGTTTTATGTGATTTAGATCAGCATCTTGCTGTAATTTTTATCATCATTACATTGGGGTGAATACGGGTTATGCATGTGTAAGTGATGAGAATCTATAGCTTTAATAAATAAATCACTTCGGTTGCACTTATGGCATAAATCTATACCCTTAGGCGGCTAAATTTCACTGCGCTTAGGTTGTATTCTATTTATTAGAGTTAAGCTACTAGCAGTTAAAGATACGCTGCCTGTTTGGAAAGGATGACATCGGGTGTAAATACATCTTTGCAATGCAAAGCTCTTTAGAACTTTATGGTTGTTTTGCAAAGAAAATTGGAGTCAGAATGTCTGATTTAACCAACTCGATAAAATCTCCCTCCGCGACTTATAATCCTGAAACTCAAGAACCTGTATCTACTTCAGATAAATTAGGCCTGAATAATCCTGTACTTTGGTATAGCGGTGGCTTTATTGCGCTTTTCGTCGTATTAGCGTTGTTCGATGGTGAAGTATTGTCTCACTTAGTGAATGTCGGTTTCGCTTGGTCGGTAAAAGTGTTTGGTCCATTTTGGCAAATTTTACTGCTTCTTACTTTTCTTATTGGTTTAGCTCTCGTGATTGGGCGTACAGGGCGAGTCGTTTTGGGCGGTATTGATTCTCCTGAATTACCCAATTTTCGCTGGATGGCGATATTATTTTGTACTCTGCTAGCTGGTGGTGGGGTCTTTTGGGCTGCTGCTGAACCGATTGCTCACTTTGTGAGTGCGCCACCAATCTATGGTGCGACTGATGATGTTCAACAGCGTGCGATAAATGCACTTTCTCAAGCTTTTATGCATTGGGGATTTTTAGCTTGGGCAATTGTCGGTAGTTTAACGACGATAGTGGTCATGCACTTACACTATGATAAAGGTCTACCGCTTAAGCCAAGAATTTTGCTTTATCCAGTCCTTGGAGAGCGAGCATTAAAGGGGCATTTAGGCGCTTTAATTGACGCATGCTGCATTATTGCAGTAGCTGCCGGTACAATTGGGCCGATTGGCTTTTTGGGATTGCAAATTAGCTATGCATTGAATTTGTTATTTGCAGTGCCTGATGGCTTTACCACTCAAATGATCATCGTATTATTTGCGATTGTACTTTATACCTTATCGGCTTTAAGTGGCTTGGATAAAGGCATGCAAATGTTGAGTCGCTATAATGTAATTTTAGCAGCGGCATTGATGCTTTATATTCTTGTTTTTGGCCCAACTAACTTCATCTTCAACGGTTACATTCAAGGTGTTGGTACCATGATTGATAACTTTATTCCAATGGCGACGTATCGTGGTGATGAAGCTTGGCTCAGTGGCTGGACAGTTTTCTTTTGGGGTTGGTTCTTAGGTTATGGTCCTATGATGGCGATTTTTATTGCCCGTATCTCTCGTGGGCGCTCTATCCGTGAACTGATTGGAACTATTAGTGTGATTGCGCCTTTAGCAACTTGTTTCTGGTTTACGATCATAGGTGGCAGTGGTCTAGCATTTGAAATTGCTAATCCTGGTAGTATCAGTGGGGCATTTGAAGGCTTTAATCTTCCCGGTGCACTATTTGCTATTACTCAACAATTTCCATTGCCGACGTTGATTTCGATTTTGTTCATTGTTTTAACAACTGTCTTTATCATCACCACTGGTGACTCAATGACTTATACCATTAGTGTCGTTGTGAGTGGTGATACAGAGCCAAATGCCTTTATTCGTACCTTCTGGGGTGTGATGATGGGTGTAACAGCCTTGATTTTGATTTCATTAGGTTCAGGTGGGATTTCTGCGCTGCAATCTTTCATTGTGATCACTGCCGTGCCAGTATCGTTTATTTTGTTGCCATCTCTCTGGAATGCGCCACAAATTGCGATGAAAATGGCGAAGCAGCAAGGTTATTAGTTATAATAGCTTTAATTCCAACTCATTAAAAATGCCAGTCAGAGAACACTCTGACTGGCATTTTTTCGTTATTGGTTTAGTTTTTTATTTGTTATCCTACTTAAAATTATTCTTTTCACTCAATACTAATAAATGCCTAACTGCTTCCATGTGCTGTGGATATCCTTCAAACTCTTGCTGCTTTGCTGGTGTCATTTGGTATAAATCATCTGGCAACTTCCAATATAAAATCGAAGTATAAAGCATTTCGGTTAGAGGCTTATACACCTCTATTTCATAAGTCATCGCTAATTGTTCACGCGCAGTTTCACGATGAGCTTGATCGTTAATGGGTTGCGAAAGTGTTTGAATTGCATCTTGATAAAGCTGGCTTTGCTGCAATTTCTCCATCACAGGTGGGTTGTTTTTTGCCTGTTCTTTAAGAGAGATATGGATGAGGTTGAGCCAGTTTTCTTGTGTAAGGTCGTAATCTGATATTTCATCAAACTGGTGATTAATTTTCTTCTCAATGACTTTTTGAGACTGTTTCAATACCTTTCTCACTTCTTGAAATGGAAGTAAGTACTCACGTGCCAGTTCAACGATTAACTTATGAAAACCGCCATTAGGTAGATGAAGGTTAGCTTTAAAAGTGGCGATGGCTTGTTGTTGAGGCGTGAGAGTAAGTTCAGTCATGGTGTTAGTCTTATCAGTAATATTTAGTCGGTATTATGCCATGTTTATATTATGGAGTTGAGATTAATGATGAGCACTGATGGAGTGATTTATTTTATAGTGCTGCGGATTTAGCTAATTTCATGATCACTTTCACCAATCTAGTGCATCATTTCAACGCTCTCATAAGCCTTCCGAGTAATATCACCTTTTTGGTGAACTGTTCGAAAATTACGCACCATAACTGACCGTTTGTATATTGTTCACTTGGGGATCTATATTTATTTGTTTGTAAAATAACGAATTTATTTGTCTGGCATGCTCTTTGCTCTATTGAAAATACCACCAATACATAATTGGTTATTTATCAAGGAGTGATATCTATCATGCAAAATAAAACGCATAACAAATCTCTTAAAACCCGTCTAAAACTGTTGGCTGGTACAGCGGCAATTAGTGCCTGTGCTTTTACCGTTCAAGCAGCCGATACCATTAAAGTCGGTGTGCTTCATTCTCTTTCTGGCACTATGGCGATCAGTGAAACCACGTTAAAAGATACTGTTTTAATGCTGATTGAAGAACAGAATAAGAAGGGCGGTGTATTAGGCAAACAGCTTGAACCTGTAGTGGTTGACCCTGCATCAAACTGGCCTATGTACGCTGAAAAAGCTCGTGAGTTAATTGAAAAAGATAAAGTTGCCGTTACGTTTGGTGGCTGGACTTCTGCTTCACGCAAAGCCATGCTGCCCGTGTTTGAGCAAAACGACAGTATTTTGTTCTACCCAGTACAATATGAAGGTCAAGAGTCTTCGAAAAATATCTTCTATACCGGTGCTGCGCCAAATCAACAAGCGATTCCTGCGGTTGATTACTTAATTGATGAACTTGGCGTACAGCGTTTTGTGCTTGCAGGTACTGATTATGTTTACCCACGTACTACTAATAAAATCTTAGCCGCTTACCTTAAAAGTAAAGGTGTAGCGGAGGCCGATGTGATGGTGAATTACACCCCATTTGGCCATTCTGATTGGCAGTCCATTGTTTCTAATATTAAGAAATTCGGTTCAGAAGGTAAGAAAACCGCGGTGGTTTCTACTATTAATGGTGATGCTAACGTACCTTTCTATAAAGAATTAGCCGCGCAAGGTGTATCTTCAGAAGATATTCCAGTGATTGCCTTCTCGGTAGGTGAAGAAGAGCTTTCTGGTATGGATACGTCGGCACTAGTTGGTCACTTGGCGGCGTGGAACTACTTCATGAGTGTCGATTCAGAAGCGAACGATACTTTCATTGATACATGGCACAAGTACATTAAAGATGACTCTCGTGTAACCAATGACCCAATGGAAGCGACTTATATCGGCTTTAACTTATGGGTAAAAGCGGTTGAGAAAGCAGGTACGACTGATACCGATAAAGTAAGTGAAGCTATTATTGGTTTATCGACGCCAAATTTAACTGGCGGTACGGCAACTATGCTTCCTAACCACCATATTACTAAGCCGGTTGTGATTGGTGAGATCCAAGATAACGGCCAATTTGATGTGGTATGGGAAACGGAACAAGAAGTGAAAGGCGATGCATGGTCTGATTTCTTACCAACTTCTGCTAACCTAATCTCTGATTGGACTAAGCCAGTTATGTGTGGCAGCTACAACACGCAAACTAAAGCATGTTTAGGTGGTGAAGCCAAATAAACCTTTAGCCTCATTGAGTTTTATACGCTCAATGAGGCTTTTTTGTTGGGGGAACCGGGAACCGTTTCAAAAATAACGGATATTTTACTGCCATATTTTTGATTGCCATGGATGGGACATAATGACAATAAAACAATATCTACTTAGAAAATTACCGTCTCAAATATCATTATTCATTAGCTTTACGCTGATGCTGTATTTGAGTTTATTTAGTGCGCTTTCGCTTGCGCAAACACCTTCTATTCAATCGCTTGCTGATGTGCAGGTTGCCTTGTTATCGAAAAAAGGTTCGGTAAAACAAGAAGCAATTGAATGGCTATCACAATCTTCGGATGCAGAAATTGCTAAGAAAGTGTTAACGCCTTGGCTTGAAGGAAATTTATATTATTTAAAATCAGATGAAAGTTTATTTGTTATTAACGATTTAGATAAAGGTCAACAAGCTCAAAAGTTGCTTTCAGATGATGTTATCACTGTTGAAAATAAACGTGACTTTGCAAAGGTAAGAACCAATAACTCATTGCGTTCTGATATTCGTGATGTACTGGCGCGTATTGATATTTCAGCGAGTAATGCTGATGTACGTTTGTCTGCGGTGAATAGTTTACTAGGCACGACGACCCCGAAGACTATTGAAAAAATATCTCAACAGTTACAAGTAGAAAGTGATCGTGATGTTCGCAAGAGTTTAGAGTTGGCACTAGCGATGAATCAGCTCAAAACCAGCACCAATACTGCAGAACAAATTGATGCGATTGAGGTCATTAGTGAGTCTAAACAGCAGGAGGTTTACGGAGCGCTATCTCAAGTTATTAATAGTGATGCTGATGAGAAAGTGATTGAATCGGCACAACTGGCGCTAAACCAATATAAACAAACCCAAAGCTTTTACGGTGGAATTGAAACCGTCTTTTTTGGCTTAAGTTTAGGTTCGGTGCTGGTACTGGCGGGTATTGGACTTGCGATCACTTTTGGCGTGATGGGTGTGATCAATATGGCGCATGGTGAATTGATCATGATCGGCGCTTATACCACTTATGTGATTCAACAATTAATGCCGAATAATATTGGGGCCGCGTTGCTTCTTTCTATTCCAGCGGCTTTTGTTGTATCCGGGCTAGTGGGAATTGCGATTGAGCGTACGGTGATTCGTCGTCTGTATGGTCGTCCGCTTGAAACTCTACTTGCTACTTTTGGTATCAGCCTTATTTTACAACAAGCGGTTCGCAGTATTTTCTCTCCTTTAAACCGCTCGGTAAGTACACCTGATTGGATGGCTGGCGCATTAGAGCTTAACCCTATGTTATCCCTGACTTATAACCGTCTATACATCATTATTTTCTGCTTCATGGTATTTCTTGGTTTAGTGGCCATTCTCAAAAAAACACCGTTGGGTTTGCAAGTGAGGGCGGTTTCGCAGAACCGATCTATGGCTCGCTCTATGGGGGTTCGTTCTGAACGTGTGGATGCTATGACCTTTGGTTTAGGCTCTGGCATTGCAGGTATTGCCGGAGTGGCACTTTCTCAATTGACTAACGTCGGACCAAACATGGGGCAAAACTACATTATCGACTCCTTTATGGTGGTGGTATTTGGTGGGGTAGGCAACTTGTGGGGCACTCTAGTGGCAGGGTTAAGTTTAGGTTTATTCAATAAGATCTTAGAGCCTTGGGCTGGTGCAGTTCTCGCCAAAATCTTAGTTCTGGTTTTCATTATTTTATTTATTCAAAAGCGCCCGAAAGGTTTGTTCCCTCAACGTGGTCGTGCGGCAGAATAAGGAGGCGTTATGACGAGTGTAGTAGCAACTAATTCAATGAGTAGTACGTCGAACTTTGCAAGCCGTCGTTCTTTTATTGCTTCAGATACAGGCGGAAAAATCACGATTGTATTTTTATTGGCGCTTGCAATTGTGGTGCCATTTTTAAACCTAGTGGTCCCAGAAAGTAACCCCTTTCATGTGAGTTCATTTACCGTGACTCAAATGGGGAAATATCTGTCTTATGCGCTGGTGGCGCTGGCGGTTGATCTTATCTGGGGCTATTTAGGAATTTTAAGTTTAGGGCATGGCGCTTTCTTTGCGTTAGGCGGTTATGCGATGGGGATGTATCTCACTCGTGAAATTGGCGATCGTGGTGTTTATGGTAACCCTTTATTACCAGACTTCATGGTATCGCTTAACTGGCAAGAACTGCCTTGGTTCTGGCATGGGTTTGATAACTTTGCTTTTGCCGCAATGATGATCATGTTGGTTCCGGGCGTATTGGCATTTGTCTTTGGCTACCTAGCGTTTCGATCTCGTGTTTCTGGTGTTTACTTATCGATCATGACCCAAGCACTGACCTACGCGTTAATGCTGGCCTTCTCACGTAATGAAATGGGGTTTGGTGGTAGTAGTGGCTTGACGGGGTTTAAAGATGTACTTGGTTTCAGCCTAGAACAAGACACAACCAAAGTAGGTTTGTTAGTAACAACAATTGCCGCGCTGATCATAGGGTACTTGATTTGCCGTTTAGTCGTAGCAAGTCGTTTGGGGCGGGTAGCCATCGCGATTCGTGATGCAGAATTACGTACCCGCTTTACTGGATATGATGTCGATAGCATCAAACTGTGGGTGTTTGTCCTTTCTGCAGTGTTAGCCGGGGTTGCTGGTGCGTTATATGTGACTCAAGCCGGTAGTACTAGCGCCGCACAATTCGCCCCAATTAACTCGATTGAAATTGTAGTGTGGGTAGCATTAGGAGGGCGTGCCACCTTATTTGGCGCAATTGTCGGTGCGTTGATTATTAACTACGCCAAGAGTTGGTTTACGGTGGAATTCCCAGAGGTCTGGTTATTTGCATTAGGGGGAATTTTTGTTCTTGCCACCATGTATTTGCCAAAAGGCGTGATGGGCGCTTTATCAGAAAAATGGGCAAAAAAATCGAGCCAACAAGATAAGCAATCGACACAGGAGAGTCATTCATGAGCGCACTAGAATCGGTCGTCACACCAATTAAAAAAGTTGGCGAAGGTTTTGAGAAATTTACCCGTCGCGATGAAGTGTTCGATTTTCTCAAACCGGTTAACCATCCATTGATTGATACTAGACACAACATCATGTTGTACATGGAAGGAGTATCTGTTTCCTTTGATGGTTTTAAAGCGATTAATGACTTAAACCTGTATATCAAGCAAGGAGAATTGCGATGCATCATAGGGCCAAACGGCGCAGGAAAAACCACCATGATGGACATCATTACTGGCAAGACTCGGCCAGATCAGGGTCAAGTATGGTTAGGTTCAAAGACGAACTTGTTGACTATGTCAGAGGCAGAAATCGCCAACGCGGGTGTGGGGCGTAAATTCCAGCAGCCTACTGTGTTTGAGAGCTTAACTGTGTGGAATAATTTGGAGCTTGCGATGACCGGCACTCGTTCGGTTTGGTCAACGTTTACTGCTAAGTTAACGGGCGAACAAAGTGATGAGATTGATGGTGTTCTCTCTTTGATAGGCCTTGAACAATGTCGAAATTTGCTAGCTGGCGTGCTTTCTCATGGTCAAAAACAATGGTTAGAAATCGGCATGTTATTGATGCAAAAACCGAAACTTTTGTTAGTTGATGAGCCAGTTACAGGCATGACTCATCAAGAAATGGATCGAACCGCAGAATTACTGAAATCTCTTGCAGGTAAACACTCCGTGGTTGTGGTTGAACATGATATGGAGTTTGTCCGTTCGATTGCCGATCAAGTCACCGTTCTGCATCAAGGTCATGTGTTGGCGGAAGGTAATATGGATCAAATTCAGTCGCACCCTGAAGTAAAGCGCGTCTACTTGGGAGAATAAGGATGTTAAAAGTACAAGGTGTAAACCAATTCTATGGTGAGAGTCATATCCTGTGGGATCTCGATGTTGAGGTTGAAAAAGGCAAATGTACTGTATTGATGGGGCGTAATGGGGTAGGAAAAACAACCTTATTGCAATGCATTATGGGGCTGAATCCAATCAAGAGTGGAGATATTGTGTTTAAAGGCGAAAGCATTAAAAAAGCTTCAACCGAACAACGTCCTCATTTAGGCATTGGCTATGTTCCGCAAGGCCGACAAATTTTTCCAATGTTAACGGTACAAGAAAATTTAGAAATCGGCTTACCTATTCGTAAGCGTGGCGATCGTAAAATTCCTGATTTTATCTTTGAACTATTCCCCGTGCTAAAGGAAATGTTGCATCGTCGAGGAGGTGACTTATCTGGTGGTCAACAGCAGCAACTGTCGATTGGCCGAGCGTTAGTCGTTGAACCGGATTTATTGATTTTGGATGAACCAACCGAGGGCATTCAACCGAATATTGTCCAAGAGATCGGTGATATTATTAAACTGCTAAATGATAAGCATGGTTTAACGGTATTACTGGTCGAACAAAAACTGCCATTTGCTCGCAAAGTAGGCCATAACTTCTGTTTGCTTGACCGAGGCAAAGCGGTTGCTAAGGGGCAAATGGAAGCCTTGAATGAGCAGTTGATAAAAGAGCATTTAACGGTGTAGAAACGCCATCAGTAAAGACCAAAGCCCTTCATAGGATATTAGAAAAGATCTAATGTCTGGTGAAGGGTTTTTGTTATTTGATTGAGAAGTAGAGTTAAAGAGAATTCGTTACGCTAAATTTTATTTCAAATCGTGTGAATTTTATGTTTCTCAAAATAATAAAAGTCTATATATTTCGCTCAAATATAAGGTCGCATGTTTATAGTGCTGACCAGTTTCTTATCCATCATAGTCAACATTCATGATGGTGATAACAGTCTATAACGTAAGGAATCTACTATGGCTGTAGAGCACAATATTGAACCTTTATCTCACGCGCAAAATACCGTAAATACATCAATGACCTCTAGCTGGTTTTCTCATAGTTCGGACTTATTGATCCAATATAGCATTAATATTTTTTTAGCACTGTGCATCCTATTAGTCGGAACCTTTTTAGTGAAGTTTATTCATAAAGGTGTGGTCAATTTGTTGGAAACAAAAAGTGTTGACTCTGCTGTCGTACAATTTATTAGTAGCTTTATACGTTATGCCTTGTTAGTGATGGTATTTATTGCGGCACTAAATAGCATTGGGGTTGCGATGACTGGGGTGATCGCTGTACTGGCTTCTGCCAGTCTTGCCGTTGGTCTTGCTTTAAAGGGCTCGCTTTCTAACTTTGCCTCTGGTGTGTTAATTGTGCTATTTCGTCCATTTAAAAGTAAAGATTTCATTGAAGTCGGAAAGGTTTCAGGTACAGTCCAGGCGATTGAAATCTTCCATACAGTTTTAACTACTGGCGATAATAAAATGGTCGCGATACCAAATCGTTTAGTAATGTCTCAACCAATAGTAAACTTTTCGAAACATAAGATTCGCCGTATCAATTTTGAAATTCGCGTGTCGTATGACGCTGACTTGCAAAAAACGAAGCAAGTGCTCGCCGGTGTTCTTAAATCGGAAGAGCGTATTCTTTCTTTGCCAGCTCCAACTATTGGTGTATTAGCCCTCGCCAACTCTTCAATTAATATTGCGGTGCGTCCTTGGGTAAAATCAGAAGAATACTGGAAAGTGTACTACGATACTTTGCAAGCGATAAAAGAAGAATTAGACAAAGAAGGCATTCAAATTCCATTTCCTCAAATGGATATACATATTAAATAATGGTAAATATTCTTGGTGGTAAAGCCAGCGTGACTAACTAGACTTAATTGACTAGACCATGACCATAAATGAATGCAAAAAATGATATTGTCAGTTGATAAAAAGTGTATATCGCTCTTGGTTAAGTGCGTAGATATTCTCGATCAGAAATCAAATAAGGATATGTTATGACGAACAAAAATGCTGTCTATGCTGCGTTGATTTGTGGCTTATTATTGAGTGGGTGTGCGAGTACAGGGTCAGATTCTAACGCTAAATCTCAAACGAATACAGAGGCAGCCAAGACCGATTGTTCTGCTTCTGGCCAGAAGAGTTATGAAATGGCAGATGGTACAATTATTTGTTATTAACCTCCTATCATTAAAGCTGTAATTTAATAGTGATGTGGCAATCACGGTCACATCACATGGTTCAATCAAGGATAAAATTGATTATGCACCAACATGAAAAGTTAAATTATGTCGAACTTGCGGCGAAAGACTTACTGGTCACGAAAGCTTTCTTTCAATCGGTTTTCGGATGGGAGTTTGTTGACTATGGTCCAGACTATACTGCGTTTTCTAATCAAGGTTTAGACGGCGGTTTTTATCGCGAATCTTTAGCGAGTCAAACCAGTAATGGCGCGGCATTATTGATATTTTACAGTCAAGATATTGAAGCGACCTGTCGTAAAGTAGAGAAGTATGGGGGCAAAATCATTAAGCCGATTTTTGAATTTCCTGGTGGTTGCCGCTTTCATTTTGAAGAACCAAGCGGTAATGAATTTGCGGTTTGGTCGGAAGGGTGTTAAGTCAAGTTGGTTCCCCCCTTCCTTACCGTGAAAGTACTACCTTAAGGCGCATATTTTTCGAATACTTCCTGCTCTGTCATCTCAGCGGTGCGTTCAGAAAAGCTATAAAATGTTGGTTTTTTATCGATAAAAATTTGCTCATTAAAGGTTAAGTTCTCGAGATCTTGAAATAGGCCAATAGGTAGTGTGTATAAATTGGCGTGGATCAGTTTGTAGTACAAGTGAGTACCACATTGTTTGCAAAAACCGCGTTCCGCCCAATCTGATGATTTGAAGCTTTGAATAAATTCTCCCCCTTCAATTTGCACTCCATCTTCACAATGAAATCCCATAAAAGGCCCACCACCCCATCGCCTACACATCCCACAATGACATACTTCAAAGCTTTGTTTATCTTTGGTAGTCAGAGTCACGCTGCCACATAAGCAAGTTCCCTGCATTTTTCTTTCCTCATTAGTATTAAATCGTGCTTTTAGTATAGAAAAATTTCCGCAAGTTAAATGGTTACTTTCTGAATGTTAAATCGTTAGGGCGGCATAGTTATTGCTTGAATAAAATGATAGACGGCAATAAATGGAAGTCATACCAATGGAAGCGGTAGAAGAATTAAATATGGCGGGAGTCGCGCAAACACCACCAATAAATACATTGAATCGAAGCGATGGTTGGAAAGCAGAATTAACGCTTGGGTTTACCGACCGAGGCGACAAAACTGTAGTCGGGCACAAAACCCAACTAGGGCCACTTGCTATCCAAAGGCCACTCTACCCGGAAGGTGACGTATGCCATATTTACCTACTTCATCCTCCTGGCGGGGTAGTTGGCGGCGATGAGCTGCTCATTAAAGCGACTGCTTACCCTGGGGCCCATGCTCTCGTTACAACGCCTGGAGCCACAAAGTTTTATCGTTCTGAGGGCAAAGTAGCACGCCAAAAACAAATCTTAACCGCTAAGTCAGGCAGTTGCTTGGAATGGCTACCTCAAGAAAATATTTTCTTTCCTACTGGGCAAGTTCGAGTTGATACCGAAATTTACCTTGAGACTGATGCACTATTTATGGGATGGGAGCTGCACTGTTTTGGTCGACCTGCACTAAATGAGTGCTTCGAGGCCGGGAGAGTGTGGGGTAAGACACAAGTTTTTGTTGATGGAAAAAATATTCTCACTGAAAACGTGCAATTGCTCGGAGGGGATAAATCAATATTAAACAGTGGTTTACAGTCTTTCCCTATGATGGGGAGTTTGTTTATTACCGCCCAATCGGAAGATGACCTTGAAATGGTACAGGATTTGCTTCGTGACTATGCACCAAATAATGAATTGGTAATTGGTGCGACTCAAATAGAACAGTTAATCGTGGTTCGAGCATTAGGAAAATGGACCGAGCCCATGTTGGAAGTTTTCGCATTGATTTGGCAACAATTTCGCCATCAATGGTTTGGCTATGTGCCTGAGCCACCAAGGATTTGGGCAACGTAGGAACTAGGTTTCTAGGTGCTAGTCCCTAGTTTCTAGGCGTTAGCACTTTAGCTTTACCCTACTGTATTAGTAGTCCAAATCATCATTTGAAAGATTAAAAGATTAAAAGATTAAAAGTTGTTATGCGAAAAGATTTCCGCAACAAAGAAATTCTAGGGACTAGGAACTCGTAACTAGCACCCTTTACGGAGTAAAAGATGGAACTGACCCCAAGAGAAAAAGACAAATTGCTGATATTTTGTGCTGGTATGTTAGCGCAGCAGCGCAAAGATAAAGGTTTAAAGCTTAATTACCCAGAATCAGTGGCGTTGATTAGTAGTGCAATTTTAGAAGGTGCGCGTGAAGGTAAAACGGTTGCCGAATTGATGAATTTTGGTCGCACCATTTTATCGGTTAATGATGTGATGGAAGGTGTACCGTCGATGATTCCGGATGTTCAAGTAGAAGCCACTTTTCCTGATGGCACTAAGCTTATCACCGTGCATGATCCGATAGTGTAAGGAGCAATCATGAAAACCAGTAATGCGAATCCTAATGCTTTTATCCCCGGTCAACTTGTTTCAGGAAAAGGTGAGATTGAGCTGAATGCCGGTCGCCAAACCATCAAAATTAAGGTCGAAAATTTAGGTGACCGCCCTGTTCAAATTGGCTCTCATTATCACTTTTATGAAGTTAACGATGCTTTGAAATTTGATCGAGAATCGGCCAAAGGCTTTAGGCTAAATATTCCCGCAGGAACCGCGACTCGTTTTGAACCCGGGCAGTCACGTACCGTTGAACTGGTGGAATATGCTGGTAAGCGAGAAGTGTATGGATTTAAAGGCCGAGTAATGGGCTCTCTTGATTGATATTGAAAAATAAACGGTTCGCTAAAAGGATTTAATAGCATGGCAAAAATTTCAAAAAGAGCCTACGCCGAGATGTTTGGGCCAACGACTGGCGATAGATTACGACTTGCTGATACCGAGCTATGGCTCGAGGTAGAAAAAGATTACACGGTTTACGGCGACGAAGTGAAATTTGGTGGCGGTAAAGTGATTCGTGATGGAATGGGACAAAGCCAACTAGCGTCTGAATTTACTCCTGATCTTGTTTTAACCAATGCAGTAATTTTGGATCACTGGGGCGTAGTGAAAGCCGATATTGGCGTAAAAGATGGTCGTATTTGTGGTATAGGGAAAGCCGGTAATCCAGATGTTCAACCGAATGTTGATATTATCATTGGCCCGGGTACTGAAATTATTGCGGCAGAAGGTTCAATTGTTACCGCTGGCGGTATTGATTCACACATTCACTACATCTGCCCACAACAAATTGAAGAAGCGCTGACCTCTGGCGTAACAACCATGATTGGTGGTGGAACCGGCCCCGCAACGGGAACCAATGCCACGACATGTACTCCTGGCCCCTGGAATATGCACCGAATGCTAGAAGCGTTAGATGAATTTCCAATGAACTTTGGTTTACTCGGTAAAGGGAATGCGAGCTTGCCTGAAGGCTTAATTGAGCAAGTGGAAGCTGGCGCAATTGGATTAAAATTGCATGAAGATTGGGGGACGACTCCAGCTTCGATTGATATGTGTTTAACGGTTGCTGATCAAACCGATATTCAAGTAGCAATTCATACCGATACGTTGAATGAATCTGGTTTTGTTGAATCGACTCTTGAAGCAATTGGCGATCGCGTGATTCACACTTATCACACCGAAGGCGCGGGTGGTGGTCATGCACCAGATATTATTCGGGCCTGTGGTGAATCAAATATTTTGCCGTCTTCGACCAACCCAACTCGCCCTTACACTATTAATACGGTCGATGAGCATTTAGATATGTTGATGGTATGTCACCATTTATCTCCGTCGATTGCCGAAGATGTGGCGTTTGCTGAATCTCGTATTCGTCGTGAAACCATTGCAGCAGAAGATATTTTGCATGACCTTGGTGCTTTTTCGATGATTTCATCGGATTCTCAAGCGATGGGACGAGTCGGTGAAGTGATCTTACGGACATGGCAAACCGCTCATAAAATGAAAGTACAACGCGGTTCATTAAAAGAAGATCAACAAGCCTTTGATGCTCAAGTAGAAAAGTTTGGTCATGAAGCGCCAAGTGATAATTTCCGTTTGCGTCGATATGTTGCGAAATACACGATAAATCCAGCAATTACACATGGTATAGGTCACGAAGTAGGTTCAATAGAGGTAGGTAAGTTAGCCGATCTTGTATTATGGAAACCGGCTTTCTTTGGTGTAAAGCCAAGCGCAATTATCAAAGGCGGCATGATCGCAATGGCACCAATGGGGGATCCGAATGCCTCTATACCCACGCCTCAACCTGTTCATTATCGTTCTATGTTTGGTAGCTACGGCAAAGCCTCGAAAAAAACTTCTATGTTATTTGTTTCCCAACTGGCGCAAGACAAAGACATTGCGGGTCAATTAGGGCTGGGTAGTTTAATTGGTGTGGCCAAAAACTGCCGCACAATTTCAAAGGCTGATATGAAACTCAATGATTGGCAACCAAAGATTGAAGTCGATTCTCAAACCTATGAAGTAAAAGCGGATGGGGAGCTTTTAACTTGTGAGCCTGCGGATATATTGCCAATGGCGCAAAGATATTTTCTTTTTTAGTTAACGTATCTCGAAGGCTCGGACGCTTCGCTGCTAGTAACTCGAAAAATCAGTGTCTTAAGGAGTGCTGAGTCATCCTGAAAAGCGACGTAGGAGCGCAATTCAGGATCTCCTACAGCGATTGAGTAAGTCATATGTGGTAGGAGACTCCGTATCTTCTTCGCTTAGGCTCATGTACGGAATAACGTACTTTTTCGACGAGTCGTTGATAGTCACTCAATACTGAACACGATTCCTTACGAGACACCAATAATTGGATAAAAATCATGATTGAATTAACAAAAATCGTCACAGATAGCACTCAAATTGCTGATTTGAATGTGGATGGTGTATTGAGCCTTCCTATTAATTGCCGCATTAAAAGTCGTTTAAAAGTTTCACTTGAAGATGGACGTGATGCGGGGTTGTTTTTACCTCGCGGTAATATTTTACGTGGTGGTCAGTTATTGCAAAGTGAATGTGGATTATTGATTGAAGTGACCGCAGCGCCTGAAACTGTTTCTAGCGTGTATTGCGAAGATGCGTTATTGCTTAACCGAGTGACTTATCACTTAGGTAATCGCCACGTTCCTCTACAAATTTCAGATGGTTGGGTGCGTTACCAACATGATCATGTGTTAGATGACATGGTGATAGGCCTTGGTGCCAAAGTGACCGTAGAACAAGCAGAATTTGAGCCTGAAGATGGCGCTTATGGTGGTCGTTCGGGTGGGCACCACCATCATGATCACTCTCATTGATACACTCAAGTTACTTGAGTATATAACTTGAAATCGAATTTAAAAATAGAACAAACAAAAAGGATATTTGCCATGAAATTAGTTCGCTTACTCACACTTACTTCTGTTTTTGCTGCTCCTGCAGCGTTTGCACATGTTGGTCATATGCATGATCACGGCTCAAGCAATGCTTTTTTTGAAGGTTTTATACATCCACTAACCGGACTTGATCATTTAGTGATGTTATTGGGTTTAGGCATGTTAATTAGCCACTTTACGGCGAGTAAATCAAGTTCACTGGCTAAACCTACTTTATTTATTGCAGCGCTGGTTAGCTTAACGGTTGGGCTTGCAGCGGGAAGTCTATTTGGCGCAATTAGTGGTGTGGAGTTAATGATTGCCGCATCTATTTTTGTGGTTGCATTGGGGATATGGAATACTTTTTCAGCGCGTGAATCTTTAACTCAAGGTTTAGTTATTGCTTCTGTTGGCTTGGTATTCTTCCACGGTTTTGCTCATGGCGTAGAAGCAACAGGCGGGCTAGTCGGATTTGGCGCAGGCATGTTAGCCGCAGCGTTTGGTATCCTGTTTACCGGTGAACGTATCGCGTATTTCTTATCAACTAAGTGGTTAGGTGCTGGTATTGCTGTTTCTGGCGCAGCACTAATGATGGCGTCTTAATTGTTTATGACCGATGTAATTACGACGGATTTATTGTCGGCCTCTAATCAATTAAATAAGATTGGAGATTCGTTTCATCATAGCCACTCTGACGTGTCTTGCTTTCGTCTATTTCAGCTAATAAGTCCTTCTTTACCGATTGGCGGCTTTACCTATTCACAAGGTTTGGAATGGGCGGTTGAAGCTGGCTGGGTGAGTAATCAAGCTAAGTTAATGGATTGGCTTGAAATGATGATCAATAACAGCTTAGTGACGTTAGAGCTGCCGATTTTAGCTAAATTCTATCAGGCATTGGAAATCGATGATGATGTGAGTATTGAATATTGGAGTCAGTATTTATATTCGTGTCGAGAAACCAGCGAACTTCGTGCAGAAGAGCTGCAACGAGGCAAGGCACTTTTTACTTTACTAAAGCAGCTTGATTTGCCGATTAAAGGTGAATGGCAGCCAGAAGATGATCCGAAAGCGGCGATGCAAAACCAATTGCTAGGATTTTGTGTCGCAGCAAAAGCGTGGGGGATTTCTCTACACAGTTTGCAACAAGGCTACTTGTGGAGCTGGGCGGAAAACATTGTGATGGCAGGGGTAAAGTTAGTGCCACTTGGACAAACTGCTGGTCAAAAATCGTTAATTGCTCTATCAGAATGGTTGCCTCAAGCGATAAAAAAAGCCAATCAAATTCAAGATGACGATATTGGTAGTTTTACGCCTGCCGTGGCCATTGCCAGTAGTCGTCATGAAATTCAGTATACAAGGTTATTCCGTTCTTAATTTTCACCATCAATAGAATGGAAACCTGACAAAACAAGGAAGATAAAATGTCTCAACCAAGTAACCAAAGCGAAAGCTATAAACAACCATTACGTATTGGAATAGGCGGTCCGGTCGGATCAGGTAAAACGGCATTGTTAGAAGTATTGTGTAAAGCCATTCGTGAGCGTTTGAATATTGCGGTAGTGACCAATGATATTTACACACAAGAAGATGCCAAAATACTCACTCGCGCAGAAGCGTTAGATGCCGACCGTATTATTGGTGTCGAAACAGGAGGCTGCCCACATACTGCGATCCGTGAAGATGCTTCAATGAACCTTGCCGCAGTTGAAGAGCTCGCGAAGCGTCATAAAAACCTGGATGTGGTGTTTGTGGAAAGTGGTGGGGATAATTTAAGTGCGACTTTTAGCCCTGAACTTGCTGATTTAACTATTTATGTGATTGATGTAGCTGAAGGGGAAAAGATCCCTCGTAAAGGTGGTCCAGGTATTACTCGTTCAGATTTATTAGTGATTAATAAAATTGACTTAGCACCGTATGTTGGTGCGTCATTAGAGGTGATGGAATCTGATACTCAGCGTATGCGCCCAACTAAACCTTATGTGTTTACGAACTTAAAAGAGAGTGTCGGGCTCGATACTATAATCGACTTTATTATTACTGAAGGCATGCTGAAGCCGAAATATTAACCGCGATTACTCGAAGTACAGATTGAAAGTAAACTAAGCTTAGTGGCAATTTGGCTACTAAGCTTTTTTATTGTTAATCAGTTATTGGGTTCCTAATTGACTAATTGATTGATCTTTAACAAATATAGACCGAATGGCGGTTGTTATTTACGGGTTAAATTCGCTTTTTATGTAATATTACGTTACATTTGCCGCCATATTTTTGAACTTTTCAATTTTAAATGGTCTGTTATAACATATCATTTTTATCGAGTTGATATTTAGCCGGCTCTTGAGGTCGATTCACACAACTCCCTACTCTGGGAACTATAGAAACTAAATCTTATGTCTAAACAAAAATTTGCAGAACTTCGCCAGCATCCTAAGTTTTCATTGATGCTTATACTTGGTGTGGCTTTTGTCGTGTTACTTATTATTGTTTTAATTGCCGAACCGGGTGATGGGCGCAAATCAGTTCCTATGGATATGGACAAAATCTTATCAGATGACGCCAAAGCGGTTGCCGCCACTAAGCCTGTTTATGTGGATGAAAATGTTCCACTTTATTCATATGAAATTCAAGATGGTGACAATTTAAGTAGTATCTTCGTTCGTCTTGGAGTTCCATATGGTGACATGCTTAGTGTTATGGATACTGACCAAAACCACTTAACATTAGATACTTTAAGGCCGGGTGATATCTTAAAAATTTGGATGGATGAAGATCTAGAACATTTAACTAAATTAGAAGTTGAATTTACTTTAGCTGATCGTGTGGTATTTACTCGTAATGATGATGAAAGTTATACCTTCCAAGAAGTGAATCTACCGGGTGTATGGAAAACATATCCATTGGTAGGTGAAATCCAAGGTAGTTTCTCTACTTCCGTTTATAAATATGGCATTTCAGGTGCGGAAACGGCACAGATTACCCAGCTATTAAAAGATAAACTGAATTTTGCTCGAGATTTACGTGCGGGTGATAAATTTGAGATCTTACAAAAACGTCAATTTATTAATGGCGTTGCAACTGGTAACCGTGAGATTGATGCGATCCGTATTTATAACCGTGGTAATGTGATTAGTGCTTATCTGCATGCCGATGGCCAATATTATGATCGTCATGGAGATAGCTTACAGCGAGCATTTTTACGTTGGCCAGTACGACAACACTACCGTATTAGCTCACCTTTTGATGCAAATCGTTTGCACCCAGTAACCCATCGCCATGCTCCGCATAATGGCGCTGATATTGCTTGCCCTACTGGTACCGATATTCTGGCAGCAGGAGATGGTATTGTAACGTTAACGACTAACCACCCATACGCAGGTAAATATGTAGTGGTTCAACATGGTTCGACTTACCGTACTCGCTATTTACACCTAAGCAAAATTCTTGTTCGTCAAGGTCAGGTGGTTCATCGTGGGCAAGTGATTGCAAAATCTGGTGCTACAGGACGTGTAACCGGGCCACACTTACATTATGAATTCATTATTCGTAACCGCCCAGTGAATTTCTTAACCGCGAAGATCCCGATGGCTACATCGATTTCTAAAGAAGAGAAAGCCGCGTTTGAAGAACACGTGAAAGCGGTTAATGCACAGTTTGAACAAGTAGCGCTTAAGAATTCTGACAAGCAAACTATTGCTAGTAATTAATCGTATCTAATAATAGAATTAGCTTGTTGACTAAAGAGTAAGTGTTTTCTGCACTTGCTCTTTTTTATTGTATTGAATCAAGGATGAGCGATGAATCATGTAGAAAACTCTCAAGAAGATAATCTTGAAATTAAGCAGCCTCAAACTTGGAAAACGCCACAAACTTTTTTGATGCTTATTTCAATAGTGGTTCCGATTGCCTTTGCTAGTTGGATGGCATTATTAAATAACTTCGTGGTAGAGAAGGCGGCTTTCACAGGTGCAGATATAGGCTTGCTACAAAGTGTACGTGAAATTCCAGGCTTTTTAGCCTTTACCGTGGTCTTCGTATTGCTGTTCATTCGTGAGCAAAAGTTTATGATCGTCGCGCTTGCCATGCTATCGATTGGTGTGGCTATCACCGGCTTTTTTCCTTCAGTACTTGGTCTGTTAATGACGACCTTATTGATGTCTATAGGTTTCCACTACTTCGAAACCTTAAAGCAATCGCTATCTTTACAATGGCTGAGTAAAGAAGAAGCGCCAGAGTTTTTAGGTAAGTTAATTTCGGTGGGCGCTCTTGCATCATTACTGACTTACGGCGCATTGTGGGTCATGTTAGAAATTTTGAAGTTTGATTATTGGCATGTGTATTTAATCACTGGCAGCTTGGCATTAAGTGTGACTGTCTTTATGTGGTTATCATTTCCACAATTTGAAGCAACAACCATTCAGCATAAAAACTTAATTTTAAGAAAGCGTTATTGGTTGTATTACGCGCTTACTTTTATGAGTGGAGCTAGGCGTCAAATCTTTACCGTGTTTGCCGGTTTTTTGATGGTAGAAAAATTTCACTACTCGGCGGCTGATATTACATTACTCTTTTTAATCAACTATGCGTTTAACTTTCTGTTTGCTAAGAAAATTGGTCAATTCATTGGCGTTGTGGGTGAAAGAAAGGCGCTGATTTTTGAATATTGTGGATTAATTGGTGTGTTTGTTGGATATGCGTTAGTAGAAAACTCACATATTGCTGCGGGTTTGTACGTGGTCGATCATTTATTCTTTGCACTAGCATTAGCGGTTAAAACCTATTTACAGAAAATTGCTGATCCACAAGATATGGCATCTACCGCTGGAGTTTCGTTTACCATCAATCATATTGCTGCGGTAGTGATCCCGGTGACATTTGGTTTACTGTGGCTACATTCACCTGCGGCGGTGTTTTATATTGGTGCCGGAATGGCTGCAGTATCTTTGATTTTATCTTGTAATATTCCGCGTATGCCGAAGCCGGGTAATGAAGTGTGCCGCTTTAAATGGGGAAGTGAAGTAGCTGAAAAATAACCTACTTTAGACTTTCTTAAACGAGGCAATGTGATCTAAGCGGATCCGTTGCCTCGTTTTATTTTTATCGGTGAGTTCTACTTCGAGCCATTCTCCTGTTTCTTTTTCTAAATAGACATTAATGGCTGAGGCGACAAGTATACGATTGTCATGTAAATGAATTTCAAGCTTATCATGATGCATACAGGCAACCTCAAACTCATCGTACCGTGAGCAAGCTATCGGCTGGTATTTTATCTCGTCGTTCATACTCGCTCGCTTATACTAACTTCAGTTGAGTCTATACCCAAGTGACTTAGGAATGCCTGTACAAGCTTAGTCTTTAAATGCACTAGGTGTGAAAGTATTCGCTTTTGGACGAACCACCACAGTACCGGCAATCTTGTCATGAAACCCTTGTTTCTTACTATCGAAACCGACCCAGATAAAGCCCAGCATAAATAAGAAAGTCGATACAAAGTAGCCTAAGTAACGAATAACTGATTGAACGGTGGTCAAACGTTGTCCGGTTTTCGCATCGACAACTTGTGCTTTGATCAGCATTTTACCTGGTGTTGCGCCGCGGAATTTCCAAAATAGCACTGTGATAATGAGAAGCGGAATGTAGTTCCACCAAGTATCAGATAGCATGGTACCGGCCCATGAAGTGGTGTAGGAAGAGTAAGAGTAGTGCTCTGTTTGAGTGGTAACGCTTTGTTGATAAGACTCTAATCCTGGTAGTGCAATGAGTATTAAGGCAATTGAATACAGGATATTATCAATGATACTGGCCCCAACACGTGACCAAAACCCAACATATTCGTACTCCATTAACGTGTCGCTTAATTCAAATTTTTTCATAACTTATCCAGTTTGTTTTTATTATCTATGCAGTTTTTGTTAAGCCGCGCTAACAATAGCTGAAATCACACCAATAAGACCACCAAATACGCCGCCCCAAACAACAAGCCAACCTAAATGTTGTTGAATCATAGTCTTAACGATTTCTTTGACCATCTTAGGAGTTAATTCGTTCAATCGTTGATCAATAATATTCTCAATATTGGCTTGGATATCCTCCATCATCGACGGTTGCTCTAACTGCTCTTTTAATGCTTGCTTCACTTGGTCACTTTGACTGATTTCAATCATAGATTCTTGCATTTTCTCAATGAAAGGTTGTTTCAGTGGTTGAAGCGCTTCCGCTCCACCCAGCATTGCTAACATTCCGCCAAAAGAAGAATGGCTGATCACTTCTACTAAAGAGTTAAAGCTAGGCTCTAAATTGATTTTCTGTATGACGGGCTTTAAGTCTAACGATGCGTTGCTTGTCAATTCTTGGCTTAAGAACTTATCGATGTTTTGGTTTGTAAAAAACTGCATCATCATGAGATTTTTAATCGCTGCTTTAAACTCTTCAAAACGAGCTGGGATAATGCCTGAGCCATACAACCCCGGTACTTTTTCGAACAACATGTGAATGG
This sequence comes from Vibrio algivorus, assembly GCF_030161215.1. Classification (NCBI taxonomy): domain Bacteria; kingdom Pseudomonadati; phylum Pseudomonadota; class Gammaproteobacteria; order Vibrionales; family Vibrionaceae; genus Vibrio; species Vibrio algivorus. The sequence continues at coordinate 63,518 of NZ_BSPV01000003.1, read as the reverse complement.
CTAGCCAGTTAGTTACCGCGCCTGAAAAGGCAAATAAGCCAGCATAGAGGACAATGGTGTTTTGTGTCTGATAACCAATCGCTAATAAAACAATTGAAATAAGGTTGGTAATAAAGCTTTTGTTCATAGTGATTTTCTTGCTTCGATATATATATAAAATTAAGGCACAAAAAAGGATGATAAACGTGAGTAGTATCATCCTTCGACGGTCACTGAGTATATGGTTTGCTTAAAACTCTTTAGGAGCAAAGCCAGTCATTTCTTCTAATTTTAACTCTTTACCAATTTTGGTCAAAGGGTGGACGATAACAAGGCCTTTTACTGATTTTTTCAGTTTTCCTTGGTCGGCTTTCTCTTCTTTGGTTAATGCACGACTAAAAGGCATCGCGAGTAAGGCTTTACGTTCTTTATTTAAATCGTAGCTTTTTTTGTGGTTAAGCTGAGCGATTTTTTTGCTGAGTTGATTAATTTCAGTTTCAAATTGATAAATCATCGCGTTATCTGCTCGCTTTTGAGCAGCTTCAAGTTTATGGCGGCACTTATCGAGTCGATTATTCAGTTGTTGTAGTTCATTTTGTTGGCTCATGTGTTCACCATATACTCTAAAATTAAATCAGTGGAGTGCGTCAAATTACGCGAGGGCGGAGTATAGCACAGCGCCTGCCTTTAGATAACTTACTTATTGGATTTGGTATTATTTATCAAAAAAAGGTTTTTCAATACCTAGCTTAACCATGAATAAATATTTTATCTTTCGATAGATATTAGAATATTTTACTAGAATATTCTTAGAATCAATAACCGTAGTATCGCCCCAATAGGAGAGCGTATGAATACCATCAGAAAAGGGTTCAACAGGCATTAGATCTTTGAAGTGCAGCTCTTGATATTCAGTTGGTGAAATCGCTGTTATTTTCATTATTTGTAAACTACCACCATAAGTCTGTTGGCAGTTTTGTCCTACACGGTAGTACTGACCATTGTCTTCGATGATTGGGCCGCCATTTCGACCATTCCTAATATCATTTGCGATAGGAGATAAAGGGTGTAATTGGTACTCACCGAGTAATGTATCAGAGTAGAACAATAGCTGCTTGAAAGGGGCATCAGAGGTGGAGGTAAACAAATAGAAAACGTGGTTTATTTTTTTGATATTGGAGTCGATATACTTTCCATCGTTAAGTAACGTTTTATGTTTGACGAATTTTGAACCATTAAATTGGTAGAGCGTGATTTCATTCAAATCGGATGTTTCGACAATACAATAAATGTCGCCGGCTTCTTCGAAGATGAATGGGTATGATTTATGTCCGGTGATGGTGTTTATATCATTAAAGAAAGGATAGCGTTTTCCTTCTAAATCCACGCATTCAATTTTTCCATTACCATGGGAGTAATCAAAAATTTCATAAGCAATAAAGCGTTTTTCACCGATCATGAAAATGAATGGATCTGCCTCGAAATCTTTTTCGGTAAAGTTGAACCATTGGATATCAAATGCTTTCAGGCCGTGTTCAATAATGGATATCGGATTTTGTTGTATTAATCCCATTCGCCAAAAATCTTGAGTTGTAAATTTGCTTAATAGTGATTTCAAAACAGGATCCTGTGTTTAAAGAGGACTAATTAAATATGTCTATTATTGTACACTTTAGAATAAGGATTAATCTATGTTACGCGTGTAAATTATACCTATAAAACTAGAGTTTATGTGGCGCTCTATTGTTAAATAGCATTTCATGATGACCAGAAATAGACTATACCCAAGTGACTTCAAGATGCAGGATTCAGAGCTATCATCCAAACCTTTAGGCAAGGAAGATTGGCGAAGGAATGTAGACACCTTTCAAACCAATCTGACGCAGTATAAAGATTTGGATGAAGCTCCCGAAGGGCAAGTTAAAACAAGCTTTATGCGGCGTTAAATTGAGTAGAGATAGAATAACTATGATCATATTCAATTTGCCTTGCCTAAAGCTTGTTTTATTTTTGCTGAAACTCGCATCTTGAAGTTATTTGGGTATATAATATCGAACATAAATTGCACATTTATGTCCGATAATCTGTCTGGTCAATGGTACTGTAATGAACCTATTTAAATTATCAATGAAAACGGTGTTAATTACCTTGATTCCACCTTTCATGTTTTTATTTTTTAATACTGCTTGTGCTAGTACTATTGATTATTCTCCAGTCGAAAGTGACCAAATTCTTGTGAACCCAGATATAGGGATCGTTGATCACCAAACGATTAACATCAAAGATAATCCCTATTGGAATATTCCAAGTTATCCTGAGACTTCTGTTGTGTATTTTCGCTGGTATTGGGAAGAATTAGAACCGGAAAAAGGGGAATATAACTTCCAACTTATCGACCAAACTATTCAAGATGCCGCAAAACTGAATAAGAAAGTGGTTATTCGCTTTATGACTCTGGCTGGTAAAGATGAAACTTACTATGCTGGTGCACCACGGCAGTATAAGAAGGTGCTCGGAATTCCGTGTTGGTTGAAGCAACAATTAGACCCAGAAACTCAAGATTTTTGCGCTGACGATAATAGTTTTGTCCCTGATTACCATGACCCCATTTTTCAGAATCATTTAAATAACTTTCTTCAAGCAATGGGCGCTCGGTATAACTCGAATCCTAATTTGTTACGTTTAGATGTTGGTTTAGTTGGTACTTGGGGGGAAGGACACCTGTACTCTCATACCGCCGATAACGCTTCAACGTTGGGAGCGAATGGTTACACGGCAGAAAACTTGCAGGCTTATATTGATATGATGAAAGCTGCGTTTCCTAATACAATGTTAACCATTGATTTAGGGACAACCGATGATGATTTCTCTGGTATGGCGACTCGTCAAGGCTTAGGTTGGCGTGCGGATTGCTTCGGTGATTGGACACCTGGTTGGAACCATATGCAAGATGCTTACCCTCAAACGTTGTCGCATATCGAAAACACTTCCGATCCTTTAATTCTATCCCGTTGGAAACACGCCCCGGTCGATTTTGAGATTTGCTATACCATGCAAGAGTGGGCACAACAGCCGAATGTGTATACTCAAGAAAAGGTAATTAAAACCTTTGATAAGGCACTTGATTTACACGCTTCACTTTTTAACCTTAAATCGAGTGAGATCCCACCTGTATATCAGCAAGCATTGGATGAGTTTAGAAAAAAACTTGGTTACAGGTTAGTGCTAAAGCATCTCACTGTGCAAAGTAAATTCAGAGCGGGTAGCTTTATTGCTATTCAGTCTGATTGGGTTAATAAAGGCAGTGCGCCAAGTTATACTAACTATCCGGTAGTGTGGCGCTTAGTTGATAGTCAGGACAATGTAGTAGCTTATTTTCAAGCTAATAACGATATCACTCAATGGCTACCGGCAGAGCATAATGGTGATGCACCTACCGTCTATAGTTTAGCGAATAAATTCAGATTACCGGAGACTCTGAAGCCGGGAAAATACCAACTAGAAGTTGGTTTGGTAAGCCTAGGATCACGCAATGCTAAAATAAAAATTGCGATCGATAACGAAAATAGTAATAACTGGTATCGATTGATCAATGTCGATATTAAATGATTCAATGTTAATAATTATAAAAATAAGGGATTTTATTTTGGTGGGAAATAATGAATCATAACGTTGTTAAAGTTTATAAAGATAGCTTCACCTCTGTGATGAGGCTTTTTGATTTCGTTGCTATAAATTTAACATACATAGGTTTGTTATGTATTAGCGAGAAAACAATTTCTATTTTAGATATTGCTGTTGCTCTAGTAATTGCTTTTATGTTTTTATCAATTGGAACCTTTACAGGGTTTTATGATCTCTCTATTCACGATAAAAAAAGAAAAATCATATTAAAGCTTACCTTCAACTCAATTTGTTTAGTGGCGATTTTGTGGGCTTTACGTCATGCACTTGAAACTCTCCCGGGAATGGCTGATGTGTTAGCAAAAGAAAGCATCGTCCATAGTGAATATTTATGGTCCTATCTGATTATCTTAGCCAGTCGTCTTGTTCTAACAAGAGTACAAGTATCAAAGCCGAGAATTGCGATTCTTGGGATGACACCAATTGGGCTGTCGGTTGAAAAGGGTTTAGTAGCGAAATATGGTTCTTCTATCGTACATAATATCTCTTACTTTGATGAAAGAGCTGAGAATCGATTTGGGTATATAACGAGAGGAAGTTATCAAGGGAAGATTGATGACCTACTTACCATCGCGAAAAATAATGAAGTAGATGAAATCTACATTGCTTTGCCTATGGTTGCTCGAGATCGTATTAGAAATTTCTTGCGTATTTTGTCTGATAGTACGGTGGATATAATGATAGTCCCTGATTTATATAGCTACCATCTATCGAGTGCTCAGCTAAGAGACGTTGGTGGGGTGCAGTCTTTTAGTGTGTTTACTTCTCCATTTGAAGGCTTAGGAGGCATTATTAAAAGGGTTATTGATATTCTTGTCGGTAGCTTAATCACTCTCATGATATTACCTGTGATGGCTTGTGTTGCACTAGGGGTGAAATTAAGTTCTCCTGGTCCGGTATTATTCAAGCAAGATAGATATGGCTTAGGTGGCAAAAAGATTAAAGTTTGGAAATTCCGTTCAATGAAAGTGATGGAAAATGATGCTGTTGTTACTCAAGCAACGAAAGGTGATCCTCGAGTGACTAAATTTGGCTCATTTATTCGCAGAACCTCTTTAGATGAATTACCTCAATTTTTTAATGTTCTACAAGGGACGATGTCAATTGTCGGGCCTAGACCTCATGCGGTTTCTCATAATGAAGAGTATCGAAAAATCGTTGATAACTATATGATTCGTCACAAAGTGAAACCGGGCATCACTGGGCTTGCTCAAATTAAAGGCTATCGAGGTGAAACGGATACTGTCGATAAGATGGTCAAGCGTGTTGAATACGATATTCGCTATATGCAAAATTGGACACCCATGTATGACTTTAAAATTATCTTTTTGACTATTTTTAAAGGTTTTGTCAGCGAAACGGCTTATTAAAGGTTTGCTATGAGGGTGAGCAGTAGCATCGCTTTATTACAGAAAAAGCAATGGTATGCACTGCTACTGCTTTTTTTTACTATGCCGTCGTTTGCCGAGTTTTCCTCTAACACTCATATTGATTGGCTAGGTTTAGAGTACCAAAGCAACCTAACGGCAGAGTATGGGTACAATGATAATGTATTTTATCAAGAGCATTACCAAGTTATTGGCTCGGACTATGTTGCAGTAAAACCGGAGCTATCGATTGCTGGTAAGCGAAACACCAAAGATTTTTACCTGTTTTATCAAGGTGATTACCGGAAGTATAACGATCAGCAAGTTGAAGACGATAGCTACAATGACCATTTTTTCTATGGCACTTTTGACTGGGAATTGGGTATCCGCCATCACCTCAATTTGAGCGCAAGTTATAAGTTAGGTCATGAAGCTCGTGGCTCTGGTGCGACAAAAGGTTTTTATTTTTACTCAGATGGTTCCTCTGACAAACAAGCTACCTTTAGTGATTTTAATATTACTCATGAACTAAATACGCAGAGCAGTAATTTAGCTGCCCAATATACTTATGGGGCAAAAGGCGGGAAAGGGAATTTAATCTTTGAACTTCAAAGAAATGAGTTGGATTACGATGTATTGGATAGTTACGATCCGGTATTTCAGGACTATTTAAAAAATGAAGAATCAGTCGAAACGAGAGCGAGTATTGACTTCCGCCATCAGGTTACAGGGCACACTCGATTTGACTACACCTTAATGTATAAGACTTTTGATTACCTCGATCCTGAACGAGATAACGATGAGTATATTGCTCTCTTTTCTTTTATCAGTCAGTTCACAGGAAAATCTAAGGTAGAAGCTCGGGTTTACTATTTAGACAATAAACTGGCAAGCAGTAGCAGTTCTAGTGTCAACTGGAGTGTAATGTATCAATGGAAGCCAGTAAATTACTCAACCTTTATTGTAAAATCATCGAGTGAAGCAAAAGAAAACGATAATACTGGGGACTATATTCAGTCTTATCAAAATAGCGTGACTTGGACGCATGAGTTCTTAGGCCACGTATCGAGTGATATTACATATAATCATATAAACGATGAATATCAGATCAAAGATAATAAAGAACAATATGACTACTTAGACTTCCGTTTAGGCTATCTATTTCGACCCAATGTGGAGTTAAGTCTTTTATATCGTTATATATTGTTTACAAGTGATGATCGTACCGATCCAGTATATATGGCGGGATCTGAGTATAAAAGAGACTTAGGTTATGAGCAAAATGAAGTGTCCTTATCACTTAAAGTGGGAATTTAATATGAAGAAAATATACCTTTTGCTTAGTGTGCTTGTGATGAGTTTTATGGCTAACGTTACTCTTGCAGAAGAGCCTAAAAGTGATAGTAATCGTTACCTATTAGGGATGGGCGATCAGATCCAAATTCTCGTTTATAACGAGGCCGATTTGTCGATGAAGATACGAATTGATGAAAGCGGTAAAATTATGTACCCCTTAATCGGTGAATTGCAATTAGAAGGCAAAACACCTACTCAAGTTGCGAATGAAATCCAAGCACGCCTAAAAGATGGTTATGTGAATAACCCTATGGTCACGGTAATTATGTTGGAATTTGGACCCATTTACGTTTCAGGAGAAGTAAAAACACCGGGTAGTTATGAATATCAGCCGGGTTTTACTCTAGAAAAAACCATTGCAGTAGCGGGTGGATTCACTGACCGAGCGGATAGGGATGATATCAATGTTCGTCGCGCTAATGGCACATTATTGGAAGATGTCACCGAAACTGAAGTGATATATCCTGGAGATGTCGTTATTGTTGGGCAAAGCTTTTTCTAAATTAGGTTGTTTAAATGAATTCATTGTTTGTGGAAGACGGAAATAAGTTGGAAAGCATTATTGATTTTTCTCGTTTGTTTAAAGCTATAAAAACAAATTGGTGGAAAATTACGCTTTTCGCTGTGTTGATGACAGGATTGTCTATTCCGCTTGTGTTAATGATGACTCCAAAATATGAGTCCTATGCATCTATTTTATTGAAAGCAGAATTAATTAATTCAACGACGTTTGAAAAAACAGTCGATTTTGATTCGACTCGCGGACAGTATTACGAGACTCAATATGAGCTTTTAAAGTCTCGTCGTGTTGTTGAGAAAGTTGTCGAGGATTTAAAATTATATGAAAAGCCTGAATTTATTGATGGCCTTGATATTAATAGTCATTCCATAGAGCAACGTAAAGAAAAAAGTATTAAGTATGTCTTTGAGCATATGAGTATTCTACCAATCAGAAAGACTCAATTGGTGAGCATTGGTTTTGAAGCAAAAAATGCTCAATATGCAGCCGATGTTGCTAACGGTATTGTAAAAGTATTTATTGATTTTTCTATTGAGGATAATAATCAGGCAAATTCAAAGGTAATCGCTTTTCTGCAACAACAGGTTGATGATACTCATGCTCAATTAAAGCAAAAAGAAAAAGATTTGAATGCTTTTTTGAAGCGTGAAAATCTGATTAATTTTTATGGTGTAGATGGCCTGCCATCGAAAAAGTTAACTTTGTTGTCTGAAGATTTAGCCACAGCAAGAGCACAGCGAATCAGTATTGAATCCCTTTATAATATCGTTCGTAAATATCAAAAGGGTGATTTAATTGATCTTATGTCTATTCCTGATGTTTCTCGTCATCCAAATATTGAAAATATACGGCAAATGCTAACCGATCAGAGAACGGTATTATCTGATTTAGAAAAGAGATACGGTCCTAAACATGAACGAGTGATTCAAGCTCGCGCACAACTAGTGATCTTAGAAAACCAATCAAATCAACTAATCAAAGAAATAGCAGAAGGCATTAAAGATCAATATAACGCTGCTGTATTTAAAGAAAAACAATTACAAGCGGAAGTTGATAAAAATGCACAAGGATTTCATTTATTAGGAGTCCAAAAAACGCAATATGACAATATGATGGATGATATTGCTCATACTCGTTCTTTATATAACAAGTTACTGCAGCGTTTGAATGAGACGAAAGTGAATAACCAATTTACAGAGTCAACTACTAAGTCGATTGACGCTGCTATGGTTCCTAAAAACCCAACTAAGCCCAATAAGTCACTATTAATTATTGTCGTTGCTATCATGTCGTTATTAATTGCGGTGATGTTGGTCGTTATTGTTGCTGCATTAAATAACAAGATCATGACGGTCAGGGACATTGGCAAGCGTCTAGGGTTGAATGTATTGGGAGAGTTTAAGTGCTATAAACCCGAAACCAAAGATATGTTAAAAATGACGGTAAAAGATGCGCTTGAAAATAGCGTTAAATATCCTGCTTTAGAAGCCGCATCTTTGGGGGTACGTAGTCAGCTTTTATTGCTCAAGAGTGAGGCTCAAGTTATAGCGGTAACATCGTCAACTCAAGCAGAAGGTAAATCCTTGATATCAAGCTTAATTGCTAAGTCAATGGCGATTGATTTTAAAGTGTTGTTGATTGATATGAATCTAAGGCAACCAAGCTTAACTCAATCATTTGGTGTTGAAGATGAGAAAGGATTAATTGACGCCTTATATGGCGATAACTCGATGAAGAGCCTTATAACCACACAACCTTGGTTTGATTTCCTACCTATGGGGAGCTTATCTCGCTCACCACTAGTGGTGTTAACCAATCAAAAGTTATCTGAGCTATATCAAGATTTACGTCAAGAGTATGACTACATTATTGTTGATACCCCTGCTATTTCAGATCATAAAGATACGGTTTTAATTAGCCAATTGGTTGATGCTGGGATATTAGTCATCGAGTCAAATTATAACTCTGCCAATATTTTACTTGAAGGTTTAGAGCAGCTAAAAGATATCCAAATGTTAGGTGGTGTTCTTAATAAGGTTGATGATAAGCATTTAGAGCTAAACGAAAATTTAAACTTGCCTACGGTTGAGGATATTATTCTATGAGTTTGATTAAAGGTGCTTCCATTATTGGGGCGTCTTCTGTGATATCTCAAGCGTTTGGGGCGTTTACTATTTTGTTGATGTCCTCTCAATTTGGAATGGCAGATGTCGGTAATTATGCTCTGACACTCAGTATTGTGATGATTGGTACCCAAGTTTCACTATATGGTTCTCATTTTTTACTACCTAAAGTGGAACAGAATGAAGTGGGAAAGGCGGTGATTTTTTGCATGTTGCAGTCATGGTGTGTGAGTGCAGTTTATGTGTTTGGAGTGAGCTTTTTCTTTTCCCTTCCAGTGGTGTCGGTATACCTGTTAACCGTCAGTTATTCCATGATGATTATATCTGAATATATGTTTTTACGTCATAAGGCATTCAATACCTTGGCAATACAACGTATCTCAGTACCATTAGTGGTTTTCCTTTCTTTGCTCGCTTCACCTAAAGTGGACTATTTTTATTATATTTGGGCATGTTCTCATTTGGTTTTAATTTCTACTTGGCTGTATAAAGGGATGGATTTTAGTTACTTTTCTAAACAAGATTTTAAGTACAGAACTCAAAAACTATTTTTCTCTAAATATAAAGATCATTTATCCCGAATCGGGACTGCCGAGGTTGTGGCAAATGCAAGTTTGCAATTACCTACTGTACTGATTAATTACTGGTTTAGCCCGCTTGTGGCTGGTTACTTTGCGGTGGTAAATCGCTTCTGTTTATCGCCAGTTTTGATACTGGGTCAATCTGTTAGAAATTATACTTTTTCTAAATGGTCAGAAGACTTTCGTAATAAAACATTTAATTACGTCGAGTTTAAGCAAGTTCGTCTATTTCTTGTGTCAATAGCCGCAATGACTGTCGCTGGAATCTATTTTGTATATCCTCTAGTGACGGAATACTTTGGTAATCATCAATGGATACAATCAGTAGAAACCTCGCGCTTGATGCTACCTTACGTATTTGCCATGCTCGCCTTTGTGCCATTAACGGTAGTAGAGCTGATCTTTGGTACCCCAAGCTCGTTTTTACGCATTCAATGTGAACAGTTATTGATTGTCCTCTTAGCATTTGTGTTATTGCCATTTTTCCATAAAGATTACGCATTATCACTGTTAGCTTTCACAACGTTGACGGCTGGCCGATACTTTATGGTTTATCTCAAGATCAATAAAAATGCGACTAAATTGCGTGACGGGATTTGTGAGAAATGAATACAGGACTTTTTTTTCAAGTCTATGTATTTATAACGCTAATATTTAGCGGCACAGCTCAGTATTTCACGGAAGTACAGGCCTTTCTTTGGTTACCTTTTATCATGACGATGGGAATGGTGGCCTTATTACCGTTGCTGACACGTTACAACTTTAAACCGCTCGATCACTTAGAAATTTCTATTCTCATTTTATTTTTAGGGTTCTTTTGCTTGGCTTTAATACCGTCCATTATTCAAGTCGGAATTAAAGCAACCATTGTTGGTATTAAAAATGGCATTGGTATTTCTTTGTTATTACCTTGTTTGTTTTTAGGTTTTTGTCGTGAGTCGCAACTGTATAGAATTTGTCAAAAATTATATTGGGTGTTTTATGCTCAAATACCACTAGTACTTTATCAGTTTATCGTGGTAGTTCCTGCTCGTGTTGCTGCACAAGGCCCGATGGACAAATTTGATTCGGTAGTGGGCACTTTTGGTGGAAGTATGATTGCGGGGGGGAATGGTGCCTCCATGGGGTTATTCTGCTTACTTATTATGCTGATGAAAGTATCTGAATTTAAAAATGGAGCAACTACATTATTTTCGGCTACTGTACATGTTGTGATAGGGCTGAGTATTTGTACCTTAGCTGAAGTTAAATTCGCTATATTATTAGCTCCCATTTTTTTCCTTTATGTCTATGTTAGTTCAAGCTACATAAAAGAAGTTCGAGTAATTAGTACAAAAACAATATTATTTCTATTCTTAGGCGCGGTTATATTATTGTTAATCATCATTGTTGTTTCGACATTAACTTATGCTACTCAATACCAAGCCAATATGGGGGTATTTGATATGTTTTTAGATAGTACTAAATATATTTTTGATCCAACACTTGTTGTGGCGGGGCTTGATGGAAATTTAGATGAGCTAGGTCGATTGACCGCGTTGTATTTTTGGGGGCAGCATTCAGATGCGCATGGAATCGTTAGTCAGTTGTTCGGTTATGGGTTAAATAGCTCTAATGCTGGTGGGGCTGATCCTGGTTTTTTAGCGAAACATTTTAATTTAGGTCTAGGGTCAACTGCGATTGCTATTTTTTTATGGGAAATAGGCTTGATTGGTACAGCATTGCTTATATTAGTTGTTTATTTGATTTTTAAATATTCGAAGCCCCAGCCATATTTTTCAGTTAAGGACCTTTCGGTTGCTGATATTAAGTTACTTTCTTATCAATCCGCTTTTAGGGCATTTATTATTGTTGGTTTTATTACTTTACCTTATTCCCCATTATTGGCCTTAATCCCCGTTTTTCAGTTCCAGTTCTATTTTGCACTAGGTGCCATTTTGATTATTAGGAAAGCCACATTGACAAAATTAGAGACTTATTATGCTTAAAACTATCAACAAGGAGTTGGCTTTAAGTTCAGCCTTAATGATGAGACTGTTTATTGTTAACTTCCATCTGGTGTCATTGTTTTACCTAAAAGGGATATTTAAAAAAGTCTTTGCCGTTAAATCAGATATCGCAGCTAATTCAATTGTGGCAGACAACCCCGCTAGAGTGTTTAAGGAGTCTAAGCATGAATAAGAAAATTAAGGTAATCAATTTTGTACCAGAAGAGTTGCCATCTTATCGTCCTGATGTTGATGTGCTGTATTCAAAAGAGCTTCCAAAACAAGGTGTCGATACTACGATCGTAGGTATGCCAGATAAAGAAACACTTCATTTAGAAGATGACAGTACTCGACTATTAACCAGTAAGAAGACCAGTAATCGCCATTTAGATTCATTAGTTTATTTCTTTAATGCTATCAAACTTACCTTTCATGCCAAGAAAGCGGGTTTTAGGCTTATTCAGGTTCGCGACATGGTTTGGGTTGGGCTTGTGTGCATGTTAATTGCTAAGTTAATCAAGTTGCCGACCACCTATTGGGTTTCTTTTCTTTATGCTGAAAGTCGAACTATGCGAGCTAAAGATAAAAGTGAAAATATTCCTAGTTGGAAACGGCCAATTATTTTAGCTAGAGGCTTACTGGAAGAATTTATTCTTTATCGCATTATCCTACCGCATTCTGATCGAGTGTATGTGCAAAGTGACTTCATGTTTAACTATATGAAAGGAAAGGGCATCGATCCTGACAGTATGGTTGTCGTTCCGATGGGAGTGGACTTCGATAAAATAGAGAGTTTATCAAATACCCAAGTCAAGCATATCGAGCGTTGGGGAAATGCTCCCGTTGTAGGCTATTTAGGTAGTTTAGATCGTTTACGAAAATTAGAAGTGATTATAGAAGCATTTAAGCAAGCTAAAGAAGCTGTACCGGACTTAAAGTTACTCTTTGTAGGTGATTCTGAAGTGACGATGGACCGAGAATTCCTTCAAAAAACAGCTGATGAACTAGGTTTAACGGAAGACTTTTATATAACCGGCTGGGTCAAAACCGAAGAAGCGTGGGCTTATCTTAAAGGAGTTGATATGGTGATCGGCTTTATGAACCGTGGCTTATTATTAGATGTATCTACGCCAACCAAAGCGATGGAATACATGGCATTGAAAAAGCCAATGATTTGTAATGATTCGCCAGATCAACAGTTTGTCATTGAGCAATCAAGTTGTGGAAGAGTGACCGATGGTTCAAGCCAAGCTTATGCGGCAGCTATGATTGAACTAGCACAAAAACCCATGTCTGATGATGAATTAGAAGCGGGTTATCAATACATTAAAAGTAACCGCTCTTATGCTTTTATTGGGCATCAAGTGGCTGCAGATATTAAATATATTATACAACAACAAAATTCTTAGTGGCTGGTGATGTAATGAAAGTACTGTTTGTTAATAAATTCTTTTTTCCTCATGGTGGTGCAGAGACCGTTTTCTTTCAAGAGAGAGAAATGGTGAAAACGGAAGGTCACCAGGTGATGGATTTTTCTATGCAACATGAGAAAAATCTGCCATCAAAACAAGCTGAATTTTTTGTTGAAAATGTTGATTACCATGGCAAGCATTCAATCTTCAATAGTTTAAAAGTGGCCTTTAACTTTATACATAATCAGTATGCTTGTGATCAAATTGAAAAGCTGATTAAACAAGAGAAGCCAGATATTGTTCATTTTCATAATATCTACCACCAGATCACTCCGTCAGTTATAAAAGTAGCAAAAGACTTAGGGTGTAAGACTGTGTTAACCGCACATGATTACCGTTCAGTTTGCCCTAATTACGGAATGTTAGCCGCTGGAAAAACGGTGGATCTAGAGAAAATATCGGGCCGTTATCTCAGCTTGTTCAAATACCAATGGCAAGACGGTTCTTGGCCGAGAAGCTTTTTATTATCATTGGAAACCCTTTTTCATCGTATTAAAAAAACGTATGAAAGCTTAGATGCATTTATTGCGCCTTCCGAATTTATGAAAGCCATGCTTTTACATCAAATACCTTCAGCGAATATAAATATAATCCCAAATGGTATTGACACTTCTACTACTGAAATAGGTGAGGATGGCGGATATTTTCTTTATTGTGGGCGATTAATTGAAGAAAAAGGTATAGAAACTCTTGCCAAAGCACATCAGAAGTTGAGTGCAGATAGTCCATTAAAAGTATTGGGTACTGGCCCTTTGTTTGAACACATTGAACAGCAATATAAAAATGTTGAACTGTTAGGTTTTCAAACTGGAGAGACTCTACTTAATCTTATAAAAAATGCTAAAGCGGTTATTGTGCCTTCGGAAGTGAATGAGAACTGCTCGATGTCAGTGCTTGAAGCTATGAGTTATGGCAAACCAGTGATTGGTGCCAATATTGGTGGTATTCCAGAACAAATTATTGATGGTGAGACAGGTTACTTATTTGAAGCCGGTAATGCTGATGAGCTTGCTAATAAAATGCAATTACTGGCGGATGATGAAAGCCTTGTCAGGGAAATGGGTCAAAAAGCACGCGCAAGACTGTTAGAAAAGTACTCATTAGAAAAACATAAAACCGATCTTATGGATCTATACACTTCGTTACTGGCTCAATAGTTTATGCCAGTCATCGTGATTAAGTGTGAGCAATTAAACGGGGCTTTATTGTGAATAAATCAATTTTGGTATTGGGAACACGTGGTATCCCTGACCTTCTTGGAGGGGTTGAGTCACACTGTCAGTCCTTGTATCCATTACTGGTTGATAAATATGGTCTAGATATCACCGTAACTGCCCGTAAACCCTATGTTTCTTATAGTGAAAGCGTTTACCAAGGCGTTAAACTCAAAGCCTTGCCGACACTAAAGAATAAGTCTCTTGAAGCGCCTGTCCACTCATTGCTGGCTGCGCTTTATGCGGTAAAAAGCAAAGCGGATATTGTTCATGTGCATGCAATCGGCCCGGGTTTAGTTACTCCGTTATTACGCTTATTTGGTAAGAAAGTGGTGTTTACTCATCACAGCCAAAATTATGACCACCAGAAATGGGGCAAGTTAGCGAAGTTTATCCTACGATTAGGTGAAAAATTTGCCATGACCTTTGCCACCGAAGTGATTGTGATTTCAGACTTCATGCAAGACTTAATGAAAGAAAAATATGGCCGTGATAACTGCCATCTCATCTTTAATGGTGTTAATCCGCCACAGTTGCCCGAACAAAACAAAGTGGCTGAATATTTATCAAAATACGGTTTGCAATCGAAAGACTATGTCGTGGCAGTTGGTCGGTTCTCTCAAGAGAAGGGCTTAGACGTTTTATTAGAAGCCTACAAGCGTAGTGGGATCAATAAAAAGTTAGTCTTGGTCGGTGATAATGATCACCCGACGGATTACAGTGAATCGTTAAAAGAATCTGCTCGAAATACTAAAGGTGTGGTGTTGACCGGTTTTTTATCAGGTGATGAATTACAAAGTATCTTTTCACAAGCAGATACCTTCGTTCTCCCCTCATTCAGTGAAGGTTTACCTATTGCCCTATTAGAAGCGATGTCTTTTTCTTTGCCGGTTATTGTTAGTGATATTTCAGCTAATAAAGCCGTTCACCTACCTGATAGTTGTTATTTCCCGACTGGTGACAGCCAACGATTAGCCAAGATGTTGAGAGAAAAAGTTGGTCAAGCTCCGGTGTCTTACGATGAATATCTCAAAAGGTATGATTGGGATTTAATAGCGCAGCAAACTTATGATGTTTACTTGCTTGCGGCTGGTGAAAAGTAGAGTCGACAATTCTTTTGATAAAGTTATATAGCATTGATTGTTGTAAAGAGGCGATAAGCGTGGAGCAAAAGTATACCGAAGAACAGCGTCAGGTGATTTCTCGTGTGATGCGAGCAATACCTCAAGAGGTTCTTGATAGCTTTGATAGTAAGCAACGAGACGCGATTGAAATGGCCGTTGCCGTTAATAATGTAAGAAATGACCACTACGTTGATTTTCGGCCAGTGATCGGTGTTGGTCGTTGGCGTTATTATGCCGTCTTTTTATTAGGTAAGGATCGTCGTAAGACTTCAAGTCGTTCAAGTACTTTATCTATGGTACTTAAGTCATTGTTTATTCTTGCGAGTGTTTTTGTTCTATTTTCATTTGCTGTTTTAGTGATGTATTTAATTAAGTCTGCATTGGGTATTGATATCTTTCAGCATTTTTCTTTTGGTGTATGGGATTATTTCCAAAGTCATTTTAATTAAATTTAATCAGTTGTATACCCGTCATACTTGAAGCTGTAGCTTTGTTGTCGGCGTTCATTCGACTCACTGCAACTCCAATTACTTTGGGTATATGCGCTATAGGTTTTAATGTTTGTGTTTAAAAGAAAATTATTTAATCCGATTTTTGTCATTTATATGGCTATCGCTTTGGTTATTTCGGGTTGTGGAAACAATGAATATCCATGGCAACAAAATACAGTGACTAGTGATAATCGTGAACAGTATGCGATGGAAAATCCATTTGATTATATTGTTAATAGTGACGATCCTAATGCGCCACAATGGAATCAAAATCTCAATAATGGGATAGGGGGCTATGAACCAAAACCGACAGATAATCGTGAGCAAATCGTACTTGGCCCTGAGCAACTTAATATTGCTGCTGGTGAAAGCCAAAGCTATGAAAATAAAATTATTTATATCAGGGCGACCGATGACCAGATTCATGATTTGAACATCGAAGGTTCTTTGAGCTTTACAAACTGTTTACTGCTGTGGGACCAAAATGTTGAAGAGCAACTTAGGTTTAAAGTAACGGGTCAATTAGATATAACGGACTCCTATGCCTTTTCACATACTGGAAGCTGGGTTGCTTGGGATTTCTTGGGGAATAGTGTGATTCAATTTGACCACTTCCAAGGTACGCCGTGGATAACCATTAATGGGCCAGTGACGTATTCTGCCGTTAATTATTCAACTGTACATATGACAATTTTAAACTCTGTAAATGGGGCAGATATACATGTCGATCAATCACATAGTATTTGGTTAGAAATGTATCCAATGTCAGGTGATAGCACCATTGAGCTGGCCAAAAACCGAGTTTGGAGCGATTTGAATTTAGATGACATGTGGTTGAACACGACCTTTGATATCACAGATTCTTATATTTACGAACAAGATATCGCACTAAAGCAGGAAGTGAATTTAACGATTGAGAATGCGATCGATGGTTTTGGATTAGGGTGGGAAATTAATCCTGACTCTTTTGATTCATCAATGACAGATCATAGTTGTAGTTTAGATGCGCTAGGAAATCCAACAGGTCGTGCAGAGGCGGAAGTCGTAGAAGATAAAACATGGACTTGTGGGAATAGTTCATTAACGTTACATAACTCAAAAGTGTCTACAGCATGGCCTGACTTAGAAGGCGATGTCGACTTAACCATAACGAATTCTTATCTTGTTGATCCAAGAATGTATGGCCGTAATATAAGCCCACTTGGTGTTTATACGATTAAGAATTCGACAGCAGAAGCTCCTATGGCGATTTCGGGTGGGCAAATGTATTTAGAAAATGTGAAGATACTTAACACACTGAATGCTGTTGGATCAGGTAGTGTAATTAAGGGTTATAAGGTAACTAGCTTTGATCCAAATACACCTTATACACTTAATGAAAGTGATGGTGGAGTGTATCAAGAACTTGATGCACTGCTTTAGTTGCTGGCACTTAGGTGATGATACTCAAACGATAAATTTTCGCCTCTATTTACAAAAAAGCTCCACCTCTCTGGCTTGAATTCTGTAGCCTGAGAAGCGGAGCTTTTTAACAATAGGAGATTATAATTGATGGGAATTAGCTTACCCCGTCGCCTCATCCACCAAATATAAAATCGATTGATAAGGCACTCCGCTGTGGTGCGACAGACCAATTTCACAAGTTAAACTATTACTAAAGCCTCGCCTGCAATGCACGGGAACTTGTTCTTTAAGTGGGGCGAGCGCCGCGGCATTAAGCTCTGGGGTGTTAAATCCTTTATCGCCAGCCCAGCCACAACATTGAATATGCTCAGGTATGATCACCTTCTTGGCGCAGCGTTGTGCGAGTTCTACCATGATGTTTTCTAACCCTAGTGTGCGTGTACTACAAGTTACATGCAGCATGATGGTTTCATTAATCGGTTCAAAGTTCAGGTGAGGCGTGACGTGTCTCATGACAAATTCAGAAGGTTCAAACAAGTGTAGTGGCTTAGTAAATTGCGCCAAGCTTTGTTTAACACACGGACTAGTATCCATTAGAATAGGGTATAAGCCTTGGTGGCTCGCCTGCCATAAGCTGTCTTCTAAATCTTTTGCTTTACTGTCGCCTAATTGGTTTAACCCTTTGCTCTTATAAGGCATACCGCAGCATTGATTATCCAAATCTTTAGGGAGAATAATATCGAAACCCGCTTTGGTGATCAGAGACATCGTGACTTCGGTCAGTGCTTGCTGAGTATGGTTTGATGTAGAGGTTCGGCTGATACATGATGGAAAATAAACCACTTTACGATGTTGAACATCGGCGATTTTAAATCGATCTTGTTGCGCTTGTTTTTGAGTATCCATCGGTAATTTATGGTGGTTCGCGTTTGGAATCTCTGGTAGCCATAAAGGCAGACGCTGACCACTTAATCGACGAGTACCATTGGCGACTTTGGATATCAGATCATTGGGCAGTAACTTAGAAATAATATGATTAATAGTTAGCCCATGTTTAACCAGTTTTGTTGAGGTACTGAAATGTTTATGAGTCCAATGAGCAATGAGAGGCGCTTTATCTGTGTGTCGCTCGGATCGTAATTTCTTTATTAAATCACCCGTATTTATCCCAACTGGGCAACGTTGTTCGCATAGCCCTGTAGCTGCGCACGTTTCAATGCCTTGGTAGTTAAACAGTTTTTCCAGCTCAGGTGCAGTGGCTTTTCCATCTCGCTTTTGTTGCTGTAATTCTCGATATAGCACAATGCGCTGGCGCGGCGACAAGCTTAAAGTACGGGAAGGACAAACCGGCTCACAAAAGCCACATTCAATGCAGCGGTCAACTAACTCATCCGCTTTCGGCATAGGTTTGAGATCGCTTAAGTGGGCATGAGGGTTATCATTAATAATTACACCAGGATTCAGCAAACCTTGAGGATCAAATAACTGCTTAATTTCTTGCATTAAGCGATAACCTTGTTGGCCCCATTCAAGCTCCACATAGGGTGCCATATTACGGCCAGTGCCGTGTTCTGCCTTGAGTGAGCCTTGGTACTTCACTGCAACCAGTTGAGTGACTTCATCCATAAATTGACCGTAGCGATCAATTTCTGTTTGAGCTTCAAATCCTTGAGTAAACACAAAGTGCAAGTTGCCATCCAATGCATGTCCGAAAATAATGCCTTCAGAGTACTCATATTTTTCAAATAACTGCTGAAGTTCTCGAACGCCTTGCGCTAAGTGCTCAACCGGAAAAGCCACATCTTCAATAATGACAGTTGTGCCCGTTTCTCTTATTGCTCCTACCGCGGGGAATAAACCTTTACGGATATCCCATAAGCCTGCAACAGTGTTAGGATCGGAGGTAAATGGAACTGACTCAATAATGTCAAATGAAGCAACACGATCTAAAATGGTATCGCATTGTTGTTGTAATTTTTCTTGATCGTTGGCGTGAGATTCAATCAATAATGCTGCGGCTTCTAAGTTTAGATCTTGAATAAACTTAGGCATACCTGGTTTATTAGCCACCGAACGTAAAGATCGCCCATCCATCATTTCAACCGCCGCAACAGGAGAATTAGAGAGAACGGTTACCGCTTGGCTCGCTTGTTCAATATTTTCAAATACCAGCAGGGCAGAGGCTTTATTTGCATGTTCTTCTACCGTGTTGTAAGTGATTTCAGCAATAAAGCCTAATGTCCCTTCAGAGCCTATCATCAAGTGTTGAATAATTTGGATTGGATCACTGAAATCGACTAAAGCATTAATTGAGTATCCCGTGGTATTTTTCAAACGGTATTTGTGCTGAATAAGGTGTGCTAGCTCGTGATTGGCTTTAGTCTCTTGAGCAAGTGCGCCAATCTTACTGATAAATGCTGCATTCGACTTTTTAAAAGTTTTAATACTACTTGGGTTACCAGTGTCTAAAATTGAGCCATTGGCAAATACAATTTTCATGCTTTCTAGCGTTTGATAAGAGTTTTGCGCGGTGCCACAACACATGCCACTGGAATTGTTGGCCGCGATACCACCAATTTTACAGGCATTGATAGAAGCCGGGTCGGGGCCTATTTTACGAGAGAAAGGTGCTAGATATTTATTAGCATCGGCACCAATTACCCCCGGTTGTAGCGTGATCTTTTGGCCATTATCGTGAATCTGATGGGTACGCCAACTATCCGTTAAAGTGATTAAGACAGAATCAGAAACCGCTTGGCCAGATAAACTGGTACCTGCGGCGCGAAACGTGAAGGGCAGCTCCAGCGTTCGACAGCAACGCATGGCATACAGCACTTCTTCTAAATCTTTTAATCTCAACACCAACTTAGGCACTAAGCGATAAAAACTGGCATCGGTGCCATAGGCAAGGCATTTATCTTGCTGAGTAATAATGCGTTCGCTATCAATGCGTTTAACTAATGCGTGCTCAAGTTGAGAATAGATACCCATGCTTCCTGCTTTATTATCAATATATTAACGAGGTTGTGAGCAAGTATAGGGTGTGACGGAAACTAACAAAAGTGATAGTGACAGAATTTGTCGGAATAGATCGTGTAAAACAAAAAAGGCAACGAGCGCTACCTTTTGCTAGGGTGAGATTACATTACAGCGTAATCACAACCTCTTTTGCTGATAAGCGCGATTTAGGCAGCTTAGCGTTGTAGTCTTCTTCTGGGTTGTGGTAACCAATCGCCAAAGCAACGTGGCACTCGTAACCGTCTAACTCTGCAGCAAATTCTTTATTAATAAGCTCTGAATCGATACCTTCCATTGTGGTTGAGTCGATACCTAAGCGAGCCAATATATGAAGAGCATTACCTAGGGCAATATAAGTCTGAGATTTAGTCCACTCATCGTTGTAGCCTTGATCATTGGTATTTAAGTCAACGAATGCGAAAGCACCGAACGCTTGCTCTTTTTCTTCGGCTTTATTACGGCCATCCGTAATTCCTTGGTCGATAACTTTTTCGTAATCGGCTTTACTGTATTGCAGCTTATGAGCAAACAAAATGATGTGAGATGCGCTAGTGGCATGCGGTTGGTTAAACTGAAATTTATTGGCGAATGTATCGTGGAAACGTTGTTTCGCTGCATCGGATTCTAATACAACAAATTTCCAAGGCTGAGAGTTAATTGACGACGCCGATAAACGGATCGCATCCATCAGGGTTTTCATATCTTCTTGAGAGATTTTTTTGCTAGCGTCATAACGTTTAGCCGTATAGCGAGATTCTAGATCTTTGATAATTGGGTGAGTCATTATTTTTATTCCTAATGCAAGCAGCAAGCGAAAGTGCTTTGAAGTTATTTGGGTATATATGGTGACTATATCAAGAGTGATCAAGATCACAGTAAGAATTATTTGAGCAGTCTGTTCGAAAAACTTGTTCAAGTGAATGATTTTCATTGTATGTTTTATGAGCGTTTAAACAGGAAAGGTATTTAAATCACTCAAATTGAAATGAAAATCGGCTATTCTCTAATAACAAACTTTAAAGTAGGGATTGCTTATGACGATGTATTCTTCCTCCCTCAGCTTATCAAGCGACAAGCTATATCACCCTGCTGAACTCGAACAGCTGCCTTGTAAATCGACCAAAGATATTCCACCGATTGATGAAATCGTCGGTCAAGAACGCGCGCAAAAAGCGGTGGAATTTGCGATGTCGATTAAAGACAAGGGCTACAACATATATGCGACTGGGCAAAATGGCCTAGGTAAGCGCACCATGATTTTACGCTATTTAAACCGACATCAACCGGATGATATGCAAGTGTTTGACTGGTGTTATGTCGCCAACTTTGAAGATATCCGACAGCCGAAAGTACTTAAACTGCCAAGCGGTATCGGCAAAGCCTTTCGTCAAGATATGGAAAAACTACTGGCGAAGCTGGTCAAAGCGATTCCGTTGGCGTTTGATAATGAAGTGTATTTCACGCGCTCGGAAAAGTTGAAAAATCAGCTTAATCAAAAACAGCAATCGGCGCTTGAAGAAATCAGCAAGATAGCGAAAGAGAAAGGGGTAAGTCTTACCATTACCTTGCAAGGTGACTATGAGTTTATCGCCATGCAAAATGAAGAAGAAGTCCATACTGAAGAAAGCTTTCTGGAATTAAGTAAAAAAGATCAGGAAAAATTCCACAGTACAATTGATGCGTTAGAAATTCAGTTGCGCGGCATGATCCGTCAGCTGACTGAATGGGAAGAAGCGTTTAGCGAAAAGATGAAAAAGCTTAACGATGAAACTGCGCTCGAAGTGTTTTCTCATCTGATCAAAGCACTGAAAAAAAGTTATTCTAAGTACCCAGAAATTAAGCAGTATTTAACCGATTTACAAAAAGATATTGTTGAAAATGTCGATCAGTTCTTACAAGAATCGAACGAACAAAATGAGATAGCTTCGGCTTCTTTAGATAGCAAATTACCGCGTCGTTATTCAATTAATGTCTTAGTCAGCCAAGCCAAAGATTCGTTTCCAATCATAGTCGAAGACAACCCGAATTATCATTCACTATTTGGTTGCGTGGAAACCGCGACGTTCAAAGGCACCGTGTTTACCGATTTCTCGTTAATTCGTGCCGGTAGTATGCACAAAGCTAATGGCGGTGTATTGCTGATGGATGCGATTAAGGTACTTGAACAACCTTATGTGTGGGATGGCATTAAACGAGCATTGCGTGCCCGTCAGTTGAGCTTAACGTCTCTGGAAAAAGAGGTTACGTTAACCGGCGCGGTTTCGTTAGATCCAGAGCCTATACCGCTAGATGTGAAAATCATTCTGTTTGGTGATTATCGTACCTATCAATTGCTGCAGCATTACGATCCAGAGTTCAGCGAACTGTTCCGGGTTACGGCTGATTTTGAAGATGAAATGAAGCGTACCCCCGAAGCAGAAATGCATTATGCGCGCTTTATTTCCAGCATTGTGCATGACAACAACATGCTGCATTGTGATAAAAAAGCGATTGCTAAGATTATTGAACACAGCTCACGTAACGCAGGTGATCAGAATAAGTTGTCACTTCATTCAGCACATATAGCCAACCTATTGCGTGAGTCTAACTATGTGGCACGAGGCGCTAAATCGAGCCTGATTAGAGCTTCGCATGTTGAGCAAGCCTTGAATAACCAACAAATGCGCGTGAGTCGTTTACAAGATAACGTGATGGAAACTTTCACCAATGGCACTACTTTGATCAAAACTGAAGGTAGTGCGGTTGGTCAGGTGAATGCGTTGTCGGTGTTATCAACCAGCGACCACATGTTCGGCGCACCCAATCGTATTACCGCTACCACAGCATTTGGTGATGGTGATATTTTAGATATTGAACGCAATGTTGACCTTGGTGGCAGTATTCACTCTAAAGGTGTGATGATTTTATCTGCCTACCTAGCTTCTATCCTTGGCCGCAATGCCAAAATCCCACTGACTACTCATATCACTTTTGAGCAATCTTATGGTGGTGTCGATGGAGACAGTGCCTCGATGGCGGAAGTGTGTGCGATTGTTTCTGCATTTTCGAAACTCCCATTAAGGCAAGATATCGCGATTACAGGCTCGATGAATCAGTTTGGTGAGTCGCAGCCAATTGGTGGAGTGAATGAAAAGATCGAAGGCTTCTTTGATGTTTGTGCGATTAAGGGTAGAAGCTCAACTCAAGGGGTGATCATTCCACAATCGAATGTACACAACTTGATGTTGCGTAAAGATATTGTTGAAGCAGTACACAAAGGCGAATTTCATATTTGGGCAATTGAGCATGTTACTCAAGCCTTGTCGATTTTCACCGGAATAGAAGCCGGAGAGTTGGAAGATGATTTCACCTATCCTGTGGGCAGTATTTTTGGCATTACTCAAGCCAAGCTCAATGCACTAAGAAAATAATACGGCACAAACATTGACCTTCTAGTAACGGGAAGCTTTATCATTTGATCCGGTTAATTGGTAAAGCTTTTATTTTGTGGAGGACAAACCAATGGGATGTTGTAATCAAGCACCAAATGGTGGCGGTGACTTAAAAGTGGCTATGAAAGTTTTTGGGATCATTGCGTTAGTGGTTCTCGTACTGGTGATTATTTTTGGTTAATAAGAAACTAAATTGATGATTAAAAAGGAAGAGTTTTAATGCGAGACTCATTACGAGAGAAGGTTATTGCGGTTTGTAAGAAAAAAATAGAACAGAAAGGCGATAATGTCGGCGTGTCATTTTATGCTTTCTTTGCCAATAAGAATGATAATCCAGAGCTTTTAATGGAAGCCGCTACTTGGTGGATTCAAACTCATCAGTTGGATCATTTCGAGAAAGCCACCAAGATAATTGAGATGGTGAGAGCGGGGAAGTAGTTTTATTACTTCTCGCTTATCTCACTATCACGGCAAATCTAAGGTATCAATACAAACTTCCCAAAGTGGTTCTTTTGTAAAAACTCAGTCTGTGCTTGAGCGATTTGTTTAAGAGGGAAGGTTTTCGCAACTAGTGGCTTAATTTCGTTTTTCTCTATGTATTGAACTAGGTTAGGGAATACGGGTTCATCCCATGCGGTTGTTCCAATTAGAGTGATGTCTTTTAGGTATAACTTTCGAAGGTCGATGTTGACAACTGGCCCGGCGATAGCTCCTGATGTTGCAAGGCGTCCACCGCGTTTAAGTATTGTTAATTGTAATCCAAAGTTTTCACCAGCCACATTATCGATGACGACATCGACACTGTTTTCCCCTAGAGCCTTAATGAGGTTGTCATTACGGTCTAAAATCTTATCAGCACCTAACGTTTGCACCGATGCGTGGTTAGCTTTTGAAGCCACAGCAAAAACAGTTGCACCACGACGCTTAACCAGTTGAACGGCTGCTGAACCAACGCCACCAGAAGCTCCCATGACTAAAACGGTATCCGATTCTTTCACGTTAGCTCTATGTAGCATGTTCTCCGCAGTGCCGTACGCACAAGGTATGCTAGCAAGTTGCTCATCATTCCATTGAGATTGAACCGGAAAAACTTCACTTGCCGGTACTTTTACATATTCGGCAAAGGCACCATCAAAATCCGATGCCATCCAGATGTTGTCGAAATCGTAAAAGCCGCTAGTTCTCATGCAAGATCTGACTATGACACGTTGATCGATAAGATTTTTGTGTATGTCGTTTGCAGTATCAACCACAATACCGCAGCAATCCGTTCCTTGAATTAGAGGGAAAGGGGTTTCTTTACTCCAGCCGCCATCTTTTAAAGCATTAAAGTCGCCTTGGTCGGCCATGTCATTGGTTGAGGTGTTTACATCGCCAGAGTACCAGCCCATTCGAGTATTAATCTCAGTATTGTTGACTCCGGCAGCAAGCACTTTGATTAAAACCTCTCCATCGGAAAGTTCAGGAATCGCTACGTCCTGATAGACAAGTTTATCGAGACCGCCTTGCTCCATTGTTACAACGGCTTTCATCGTTTTATCTTGTTTCATCTCTTTAGTCCTTTAGATAAATTTGCAATATAATGTTGAGTTGATAATCTGGGTATAGTGATCACTATACTTTCATTGTGAGGCATAAATGTCAAAGAAAGATGACTTACTCCAATCTGCAGAGATCTTGTTTTATCAAGAGGGCTTTCATCGAACGGGTGTCGCCAAAATAGCCGAACAGGCTAATACTACTCAGCGCACGCTGTATAAGCACTTTGCGACTAAAGAGGCGTTGATTTTGGCGATTATGGAGCAAAGAGAGCTTAGATATTGGCAAGAGATTAAGCGGTTGGATGAGACTCATTCGCAAGGTAGATGGTCGTTAGTGCCGTTTTATGCACTAAAAGATTGGTTTGAGAAGCAAAACCATGGTGGCTGTTTTTATTTAAATGCCTTGTCTGAATACCAAGGAAAAGATGAAGAGATCGTCCAATATGTTCGAGATTACAAGCAGAGGCGAGAAGATGACTTAGTTAATCGGCTGGAAAAAGATGGAATACTTCAACCCGATTTAGCTTCGCTGTTGATGTTAATTTATGAAGGTATTACCGCTTCTTCTGCACTTGGCATTTCAGAGTCGACTTGGGAAAAGATTTTCGAACATATTTCACAATTGCTTATAATTAAGTGATCGCTATCAAACAAAAAAGCTCAAACTTCATCTGAAATTTGAGCTTTTATTATCGAGTTAACCGTAGCTGAATGGGTTATCTATCAACTACCATCTAAAGATAATTCAGCAATTCGGTCTTCGGTTTTCAGTTTTGTCTTACTGTCTAGAATGAAAACGCGAGCCGGTTCAATTTTCTGAACATCAACTAAATAAGCTTTGATTGCGCGTGCGCGTTCTACTGCGAGGCTACCGAGTTCATCATGGTTAACTTCTTGTGCATCGACCAGTTGATTATACATGCTGGCATTGAGTGCTTGCTCTAAAACGTCATCGTCAATATCTTGTTGGTTGGTTTCTGCTTTTAATTGTTCTTCCACTTTATCTTCTTCCGTACCAATACGGATATTGAATTGGGCCTTAAAAAGATCTTCTAAAGCATCTGATAAATCACTATCAGCAGGGAAGTTATCGGCAGTTAAATTTTCTGGAATTGCATCATCACCACTTTCTTTAAGTAGTAAGGTTTGCAGTTTTTGCTCCGCAATCGCTCTGGTATCTTCAGCTTCTTGAACGGACCCCACAATGCTGAGTTGTAGTTTTGGTCTTTCTTGTAGTGCTTTAGCAACGATATCTAGCTTGCCTTGTTGTTCTTCGGTAATCGTGGCTTTACCTGCATCAAAGAGAATGTGATTTAGTTCTTCATCACTGCCAGCAAGGCCTGCAATCATCGAAAAAGGTGAGGTAACCGCTTTGGTGATGACGTTGGCAAATGCTCCCCATATCACATTACCAAAACTAAAGTCTGGATTGTTAACATCACCGGTCACTTGAACACCTAAATCAATTACGCCGTTGCGATCTTGCAGTAGTGCAATGGCTAATGATAACGGTAGGCTAGTCGCGAGATCTGAATTACTTGGTTCGCCCAGTTTTAGTTGGTCAATCACCATGTGGTTTTCACCAATTAAATGATTGTTTTCTAGTTGATATTTTAGATCAAGAGATAGCTGACCTTTATCAATGTAATAACCTGCATAAGTGCCTGAATATGGATTTACCGAGGTCAGTTCCACGCTTTTAAAGATCAAATCCAAGTCTAAATATGGGTTTTTAATTAATGGGTTAATATCACCTTTTAAAGTAACGGGTGCGTATTTATTGATTTTACCGTTTAAGTCTACGCTTGCTTTGGTGCCTGGAGTTGATGATAGGTGTTTAATCGAACCATTAAGTGACTCAATTCCAGAGGCAAAGCTTGGTGTTAATGAGTAGTCAGCAAAATAAGCTGAGCCATTACTGATATTAATGCTGCCAATATCTACAGAGTAGGGCTTGCTGTTTGGGGTACTTGACTTGCTTTGTGATGTCGAAGCTGGTTGAGGTTTGACTAAGCTGCCAATATTGGTGCGCTGTTGCTTATCGATCAATACTTTGCTGTAAAGAGATTTAACATTAATCGAATTGATTTTGATGCTCTTTTGGGCGAGATCGAAGTATAAGTTATTCACCGCCATATTTGACCATTTGATCAATGGTTGATATTCCAATTTATCACGTACTAACAGGCTTGTAATATTCACTTTCCCAGCATAGTTTGCATGGCCTTGGGTGTCCGCGCTGAATTGACCTTTGGTTGATAATTTACCATCTTGCAAACGCGCATTAAGGTATGGGTCGATATAGGCTTGGAATTGACTTAGTTCTAGTTGAT
Organism: Vibrio algivorus; assembly: GCF_030161215.1. Classification (NCBI taxonomy): domain Bacteria; kingdom Pseudomonadati; phylum Pseudomonadota; class Gammaproteobacteria; order Vibrionales; family Vibrionaceae; genus Vibrio; species Vibrio algivorus. The sequence continues at coordinate 35,892 of NZ_BSPV01000003.1, read as the reverse complement.
CTAGGTTGATATCACCATTAAAGGTTAGATCTTTGGCATTGATTTTACCTTGGCTAGCAAAACTACCTCGAGTGTGATCAAGTGGACTTTTTATCCATGAGTTTACTTCTAAATTAATTTTGTAATCAATCGGCTGTGAGAGATCGCTAATGATATTGCTGGCTTCGATGTTGAAAGGGTTGATGCGCCAATGTACACCATTGCTGACCATTTTCTCGTTGATATTAATGTCGTTATTGATCATGGCGAATTTGTGTAAACGTACAATCCAACCTGTGTCGTTTTGATTGGGTTGCTTGGTGACCGTTACGCTTGGTTGTCCCACTTCTTCTGGCTCATTTCCTTCTGTATCCGCCGCTTTTACACTCACAGTAGGTTTTGGCGCTTCTTGTTTTGGTGTAAATAAGCGTTGTAGGTCAAGTCCTTGCTTATCGAATAGTGCATCAATCCACAATCCATCAAAGGTAAGTGAACCGATATCAACCGTATGTTCTTTATTAGTAAGGGCGATAGCATCTAATGTTAAGCGTGGCAGTTTGATTCTGTCTTTTTCACCGTCAGTGAAATGGAGATCTAATAGTTCAAAACGACCATTGCTGGTGGAATAGTCAAAACGTGTTGGTTCGTTTTTAGCTTGGAATTCAGTTGAGAAGTTGAATTTACCGTTAGTTAGTTTGGCATCCAGTTGCTTTTCGGCAAATGGCCAGAAATTCGATAATGTAATATTGTTCATGCCCAATTTACCTTCGATGGCAAAAGGTTCAAATTGGAACTTACCTTCAAGATCTAACGAACCGTTATCTGCGCCTGTGACATTGATGGCGAAATGGTTTTCTTGACTTGAATCGGTCGATTGGCTCTCGTTGCTTTTTACAATCGTTTCGGCTTGAGAATCTAATTGTGGTAAACGAATGTTTAAGCCTTGGTATTTTAAATGTGCGCCAGTTGGATTATCGATAAAATCGAATTGGCCATTGGTAAGTTGAATATCACGCGCATGGATTGGAGGAAGGCTAGTAGAAGACTTATCGGTATCTTTAGTTTCTTCTGTTGGTTTTGAAGCTTGAGCAACAGAATCGATAATATCGGTAAAGTTGAAGTTACCAAGGTTATCGACACGTACCATGTTCACATTAGGTTGTTGTAAATAAAGGTGTTCTAAGCTTGGAGTGAGGTGCAGCACACTACGCCAGAAGCCAATTTGTAGATCTAGGCGCTCAAAGCTGACAAAAGATTGGCTATCATCCGCTTCTTTAATTTCAAAACCATCGACTCTAAAGCGTAATAAAAATGGGTTGATGCGGACTTTTTCAATAATCACTTGTCTGCCAAGTAATTCGGAAAGTGTGGTTGGTACTTTTGATTGAGCCACTGCAGGGACCACTAACCCCAATATCAGAGCATAAGTCGTATAAGCTATGCCTAAATAGGACGTAATTCGAATAGAACGAGGGGCTTGTTTAAATCGAGAACAAGCGGTTTTGACAAAGCTGAGCATACGGGGTGTGTATCCTATTACGATCCAATTTCAAAGGGCAGGTATGAAGCGACAAAATGTATTTTCAAATGACGGTTTGAAGAGTGACTATTATATCGCTCAATTGATAATAACAAAGGTGTATTTGTAGGTTTTTTCCTAGTCAAGTGTCAAATTTCTGTTACACCGATAGGTTAAATGACAGGGTTTGATTAATTATGTTGGGAGACGGTTAAATGACGTCTTTTTGTAGGTTTAAATAACCCCAAGAAGTTTACTCTCGAATCTTGGGATTATTTTGAGGGCTATGTTTACAGAAATGGTGGTTAGTTCAGTTGAATCGCACCAATAAAGCAATCACTTTTACAAAGGCCACAACCTGTGCACTTGGTTGTATCGATAATTGGAATTTGGCTGTCTTTCCATTCTAACGCTTGGCTTGAGCAAGATGACGCACATGACTCACAATAGCCGTAAAGGTTGATGCAAGTTTCAGATGCTTTTGCTCGCAGCCCGGTATCTTGCTGTTTATTAGATAAAGCAATCGTTGGACAAGCGACTTGGCATTTACCACACAAGGTACAATGAGAATATTCGACATCTAACGTTGGAAAGCCATTGTCCATACGAATAACAGACTCTGGGCAAACTTTTTCACATTCGCCACATTGATTGCATAATCGAGTGAAAATATCTTCATCGACCGCATTAGGTGGACGTGGCACAGTTCGTTGCACTTTTTCTGCAATCTGTCCCGCTTGATAGCTGCGTTTCGCCATGCCAGTAAATAAGGCTCGGCGGCTGGGTTGCGGTTCTTGTGTCTTATTTTTACGTTCAATCATTGGCTTATACCCAAGTAACTTGCCCTTTGAGAGCTTCATCCAAGCCTTTACACTGCGTCAGATTCGTTTGAAAGGTACATACATTACTGCGCAACCTTAAAGTAAATCTGTCTTGGTTTAACGGGTAGGTTAAAAGCCGTTTGTAGATCACTTAATAAGGTTTGCGTAAGTGAAATAGCTTGTGCATAAGCTGGCTCGTTAATCAATGCTTTAACCTGTTTCAAGTAATGAGGAGCCCAAGGTAATAGGTGATGACCTAGTAACTCTTCTAGTTCTGGTGAGAGTTGAGCAGTGGTTTGATTTTCAAGTAATGCCCCTAATGTCATTAGCATTAAGCCAATATGATCGAGTGGATCGTTGTTGTGAGTCTCAAACTCAAAACCTTGCTGCACTAAAAACTGCTTATATTCCGCCGTAGATTCACCAAATAGCACACACTCACGATCTAAATATACCGATCCCCAAGGTGGTGCTGGCATATCACCAATACCTGAAAAAAATTCATCATGCGCCATATTTAGCGCATTAATATCAGCACGGTTAAATTGGTCAAGTACGTTTTGGAACGTTTTAATCAAAGAGCTGCTTTCTTGTGATTCAACTTGTAAAGCTAAGACTCTGTCTAAACCATTGTCACTAAATTCACTTGGTCGGAAATAGATTAACGCGCCAAGAATTTTAGTGATTAATGCAGATTCTGTGTAAAAACTCGTCATTTTAAATTGTGCTCAACGTTTTATTCTAAGTGGCACGTAATATACGTTGAATAGAGTCAGTAGACTTTGATTTAGAACAAGGTACTACTATAGGGGTAGGTTCATAATCGCGGCCATCACTCGAAGCATAAAATGAGGAAAAGTCGTGTCAGTTAATAATAAACAGACAAATAAGAACGACGCATTCGCAGTCACACGTCGTGGCTTTGTAAAAGGTAGTGCCGCGTTAGGTGCCTTAGCAACGGTAACTAGTGGCTTAACATTACCGTTTAGCAAGAAAGCGCTTGCGATTGAAGCTCCAGCGAAACCAGATGAAAAAATTGTATGGTCGGCATGTACCGTAAACTGTGGTAGCCGTTGTCCATTGCGTATGCATGTGGTCGATGGGGAAATTAAATGGGTTGAAACCGATAACACCGGTCTAGACAAATTCAATGATCACCACCAAGTGCGTGCCTGTTTACGTGGCCGTTCAATGCGTCGCCGTGTTTATAATCCTGATCGTTTGAAATACCCACTAAAACGTGTAGGTAAACGTGGTGAAGGTAAATTCAAACGCATTAGCTGGGATGAAGCGCTTGATACCATTGCAAGCAGTCTGAATGATACGATCAAAAATTACGGTAACGATGCTATTTACCTGAACTACGGTACAGGCACATTAGGTGGCACCGTGACGAAAAGTTGGGATCCAGGTGCGACGTTGATCGCGCGTTTAATGAATCTCAACGGTGGCTACTTAAACCATTATGGTGACTATTCAACCGCAGCGATCGCGCGTATGGGCGATTTCTTCTACGGCGGCTGGATGGATAATAACAGCATTGATGATATCCAAAATGCTGACTTAGCGGTGTTCTTTGGTAATAACCCAGCAGAAACTCGTATGTCTGGCGGTGGTCAAGTGCATAACTTGGTTGAAGCGCAGCAAAAAAATAACACTCGCACCATCATCATTGACCCTCGTTATACAGATACTGCAGGCGGTCGTGAAGATCAATGGGTTCCATTGCGTCACGGTACTGATGCCGCATTATGTGCTGCTCTGGCGCATGTGATCATTACTGAAGGCAAAGCAGACGAAGACTTCTTAAACACTTATTGTGTCGGTTATGACGCCAGCACTTTGCCGGCTTCAGCACCTAAAAATGCGAGCTACAAAGATTACATTTTAGGTAATGGTAACGATAAAACCGCCAAAACACCTGAGTGGGCGGCACCGATCACTGGGATTCCTGCGGAAGACATTATCAAGTTAGGTCGTGAGATCGGCAACGCAAACCGTGTTTACATTACTCAAGGTTGGGGCTTACAGCGTGCCGCCAGTGGTGAGCAAGCTTGTAAAGCGATTGGTATGTTATCACTGCTTCGTGGCCAAGTGGGTCTACAAGGTGGTGGTACGGGTATGCGTGAAGGCAACCATGGTTACCCATTCCAACGTTTCCCTCGTGTTGAGAACCCAGTGAAAGCGTCTATCCCAATGTTCTTGTGGACGGATGCGATTTACCGCGCTCATGAAATGACCGACAAAACTGACGGCATTCGTGGAGTTGAGCGTCTACAAAACCCAATCAAGTTCATTTGGAACTATGCGGGTAACTGTATTATCAACCAACACTCTGACATCAACCGTACGCATCAGATCCTACAAGATGAAAAAGCGTGTGAAATGATTGTGGTGATTGATAACCACATGACCTCTTCTGCTAAATACGCCGATATTATCCTGCCGGACTGTACCACGTCTGAGCAATCGGATTTCTGTATGGATGGTGCCGCAGGTTCTATGCCGTACTTCATTTTTGCTAGCCAAGCGATTAAACCGCGTTTCGAGTGTCGCCCAATTTACGACATGATGTCGGATCTGGCGAAGCGTTTAGGCTTGGAGCAAGAGTTCACAGAAGGCCGCACGCAAGAAGAGTGGCTGCAATGGATGTACGAGCAAACCGTTAAGCAAAATAATGATCCTGATTTACCGGATTATGATGCGATGCGTAAACAAGGTATCTATAAGAAGCAATTTGAGCGTCCACATGTGGCGTATGAAGACTTCCGTAAAGATCCAAAAGCCAATCCATTAGCCACGCCGTCTGGGAAAATCGAGATTTACTCAGAACAATTGGCTGAGATTGCAAAAGAATGGGTACTAGGAGACGATGAATACATCACTCCAATTGCTGAATACCATCCAACTTTTGATGGTTGGGATTCACCAAAACGTAAACAATTCCCTCTACAAATGACGGGTTTCCACTACAAAGCTCGCGCGCACTCCACTTACGGTAACGTAGAGTTGTTGAAAGCGGCTGCGCCTCAGGAAATTTGGATGAACCCAATTGATGCAGAATCTCGTGGCATCAAGAACGGCGATTTAGTGTTAGTCACCAGTGAATTTGGTCAATTGCAAGTGTGTGCCAAAGTGACACCACGCATTATTCCAAATACCACGGCATTGGGTGAAGGCGCATGGTATGCCCCTAACCGCGATGGTACGGACATGAACGGTTCTATCAACGTGTTGACGACGGCTCGTCCAACGCCTTTAGCAAAAGGAAATCCATCACACACTAACCTTGTAGAAATTAAGCTATTGAAAAGCATGGGAGTAAAAGCATGAGTGTAGCAGCATCGACTGGAGTCAAGAAACAATACGGTTTCTATATTGATTCAAGCAAATGTACAGGCTGCAAAACTTGCCAGCTTTCGTGCAAAGACAATAAAGACTTGGATGTGAAACGTAATTTCCGTCGTATCTATGAATACGTTGGTGGTAATTGGTCTGAGAACAACGGCGTTTATCGTCAAGATGTGTACTCTTACTACTTATCGATTGCGTGTAACCATTGTTCAAATCCGGCTTGTACCAAAGTATGTCCATCAGGTGCCATGCATAAGCGTGATGAAGATGGCTTGGTTGTGGTCAACGAAGATGTTTGTATTGGTTGTAAATATTGCCACATGGCTTGTCCATACGGCGCACCACAATACAGCGAAGAAAAAGGTCACATGACCAAATGTGATGGTTGTCATGAGCGCGTTGCTGAAGGTTTGATGCCAATCTGTGTCGATTCATGCCCATTACGTGCGATTGAATTTGGTGACATTAACGAGTTACGTGCTAAATACGGTAACAACGCCGATTGTGCGCCATTACCTGACTCTCGTTTAACCAGCCCGAACTTGATCGTTAAGTTAAACCCCAATGCTAAGCCATTAGGCGATACCTCTGGCTTCTTACAAAATCCGAAGGAGGTAATCTAATGCATTTTGTTGAATTACCATTAGTGGTCTTTACTGTCTTAGCTCAGTGTGCAGTTGGCGCTTATTTATTGATCACGACCCGTTTAGCCTGTGTGAACGATGAAGCCAAACTCAATGATATTGCAATCAAAAGCCTATTTTTTGTATTAGGTTTTATGGCGATTGGTTTTGGTGCGTCGACTTCTCACTTAGGGAGCCCGTTACGTGCATTTAACTCATTAAACCGTGTTGGTGCTTCTGGGTTATCTAACGAGATCTTAACCGGTTCTTTGTTCTTTGGTTTAGCCGGAATGTACTGGCTTGCCGAAGTCCTTACCGCGTTAGGTAAAGCGTGGTTTGGCAAAACCATCCGTACTGCTTTACGTTATCTTGGTGCGATTTCTGGTGTGATTTTTATGGCCGCTATGATTAAGGTGTACCTAATCAATACCGTGCCGTTATGGGATACCATTTATACGCCACTGAACTTCACCTTTACCGTGATCACGGCGGGGCTACTGTTTGGTTACGTGTTGTTGAATGCGTTCAATGGCAGCACCATTAAAGCCAATAAAATCATTGCTATCGTGGGCATCCTATTAATTGCGGTTCATTACATTGTGTTGATTGCACAAGTACTTGATTTCTCAACCGTGGTGACGTCTGTGCATCAAGGTGTGACCGAGTTACAAGCTCACTCAAGCATGATCATGACGCAATGTGTATTGATGTTGATTGCTGCAGTTTTGTGGGCGGTTTCTGCTCATCAAACTAATAATAAAGTGCGTTTTTATAGCATTTTGGCGGTTGTTGCACTGATCGCTGCGGAAATCTTCAGTCGCGCGGTGTTCTATGGTTTGCACTTCACTTATGGTTTGATTTAATTACAAATTCTCTACAGTGAAATATAAGAACAGGCCCCTGAAACTGTAAAGTTTCAGGGGTTTTTAAGATAGTCAGCAGTAGAAAGCGACAACATTCTTGATGATCGTAAAGTCACCGTCAGTATTGGTGCTTCCGTTATTGTTAGTGGTGATGAAAAGCGTGGCCTAGTGAAGCGTGTCGATGAGGCGCTGTATAAAGCCAAAGAAAATGGACGTAATTGTTCTCATTTTGTATAGATTAGTCATTAACATTCGTTAGTATACCGTCAAAAATTCAGAGCCTAAGTTAGGGGTGTGAAAGAATTTTTATCTCCCTAATTTTATATTGAGAAGTTCTAGTTTCTGTAAATCGAGGCCAGACAAGGGCTGTAGAAGCATCAAAAAATAGTTCACAATTTCTTGTTCAAATTTTTAGATGATCTAGTGCAGGTTTATGCAATTTATTGTGATGGAAATCACGCTATTATTAGTTTCGTAAATAAATTCAATCAAGAATTTGTTTTAAGAAAGGAGCTAATTATGAAATTATTATCTACAACACTGCTTGCCACTTCTTTAGTGATCAGTTCAGCAGCAATAGCTTCTACTTCGAACGGAATGAATCTCAGTGTGAGTTCTCTCACTGGCGATCAAGCGGTAGTTAAGGTAACCCAGGATGGTGAACCGTTAGCAAACTACCCAGTAGAAATTAAAGGTTTTGGCGCTAAACAAGCAATGACCGATGAGAATGGTGTGCTTGTGGTGAGTAACGTAGCCGGATCCGGTATGAATTATGTTTTCACGGTTCAAGATAAGCAAGGCAACGAAATTTCAGAAGATGCATTTTTAGCGAATAAACGTCGTTAATATTGTATTGATGCATTAATTAAAAGTGACAGCGATAAAATGCCGCTAATAAGTTAGCGGCATTTCTGTTTTTATACCCAAGTGCTTTATTTTATACTCAAGTGACTTAGGGGATTAAGCTCGATTAGGAGGCCGTTTGTGCTTTTAGCTCAACCGTTTCTTCTTGCTCTGCTTGTGCAACCGGCTCACATTTATCGACAAACCAACCCATGTAAGAACATAGAATTGTCATGAAGATACAAATAAAGCTTAACCACATGAAAGGTGCATAAGAGAGAGTCGCCACACCTAAAATACTTGCCATGTAGATACCGTTATCACTCCAAGGCACCATGCCTGAAGTTAATGTGCCACCAAACTCGGCATTACGAGAAAGGTTTTTACGTTGATAGCCTAAACGGTCATAGTTCTTGGCACAAATCTTAGGCGTCAGAATCAAAGACACATACATCGCCGAGCCAAATACGTTACCCATAAAGGCTGTTGCAATGGTACTTGATGCAAGAGAACCGGCGCTTTGAATGCGTTTTTCGAACAGTTTGGCTACCGTTTCTAATAGACCGACCTTATCAAGTAGTCCGCCAAAACCTAGGCCAAATATAATCACAGCCACCGAACCTAGCATTGAAGACATACCACCACGGTTTAAGATTGCATCAATAAAATCAACGCCAGAGCTAATGCTGTAAGGTGCCCATGCTGTATTGAACGCAGTAAGGAAATCAATATCTTGCACATAGACTGCCCATACAATACCCAGTAGTGAGCCAAAGCTAATCACAGGGAATGAAGGCATACGCATCGCCAGTAAACCAAGCACAATAATCACTGGCACAAAGGAGAGTGGGGTAATAGTAAATTGCTGCTCCATAGCTATGATCACACCTTGAACTTGAGACATGTCAACTTTGCCAGCGTAGTGAAAGCCAAATGCGGTAAACAGCACACCAGTAATGATATAGCTGATTAATGCAATTGGAAGCATGCCTTTGATGTGCTCCATGACTTCTACGTTGGACATTGAAGATGCCAAGATCACAGAGTCAGAAAGTGGCGACATCTTATCACCAAAGTAACAGCCAGAAAGTACTGCACCAGCGGTAATAGGAGCAGGAACGCCTAGACCTTGTCCGATCCCCATCATTGCAATACCGGCAGTACCTGCCGAGCCCCAAGAGGTTCCCGTAGCAAGAGCGGTTAATGAACAGATGATCATAGTTGCTAAAAGGAAAATAGAAGGGTGAATAGCTTTCAGACCATAATAAATAATGGTTGGAACGATACCACCAGAAATCCAAGTACCGACAAGTGCACCAACGGCCAATAAGATCAGAACAGCGCCTAAGCCGTTTGAAATTCCGTCTAAAGCCGATTTTTCTAAGTCTTTGTATTTATGGCCAAGATAGATACCTAAACCGATGATGATAAACCAACCAATATAAAGTGCGAGTTGGATCGGAAGGTTTAATTTAGCGGTAAAAGAGAATGCCAGTAATAAGAACAGCCCTAGAGAAATAAAGACTTGTGTCAAACTGGGTAAGCGCGTTGGCTGATACGTCATTGTCGCCTCTAATTAATGTTATACATTTGGAATGGTATACCCGTCGTGTTTAAAACTGCAGTTTTGTTACCAGTGTTCATTCACTTGTCGCCTCACTGCCACTCCAATTACTTTGGGTATAAATTCCTACCGGTCTCAAAAAAGATGCCGATAATTTTAAAGGTCTGCACTTTACATGAAGTTTCTGAATATATCGAAAATAACCAATAATAATGTGATTTTAATCTGCCAAATTTAGTTTTATTGATATTTACTGTTGTTTATTTGCTCATTTTTGAAGTTTTTGTTAATTAGGTGATATGTTTTTGTTTTTAAAGACGAGGGGGAAATGTTATTGGTTTCACGGTACTAGGCTAGTCTATTAATTCAATGATAAAGTTACTTGGGTTAGGGTTAATTAAAGAAGGTACAACATGGCTGGTTTAAGTTTATTAACGTTATTAGATGATATTGCATCAGTGTTAGATGATGTTGCCGTTATGTCTAAAGTGGCCGCTAAAAAAACAGCCGGTGTACTTGGTGATGACTTAGCGTTAAATGCCCAGCAAGTGACGGGTGTACGAGCAGAACGAGAAATTCCTGTGGTATGGGGCGTAGCGAAAGGCTCTTTTCGTAATAAATTGATTTTAGTGCCATCGGCATTGATTGTAAGTGCGTTAGCCCCTTGGTTGATCATGCCGGTTTTACTGCTTGGTGGTTTATATCTTTGTTATGAAGGCGCAGAAAAAGTTTTCGAAAAGTATTTGCCGCACCATCATACCGAACAAGAGAACGCAGAAGCAGTCCCACAAGACCTAGTGGCCTACGAGAAAAAGAAAATTAAAGGCGCAATACGCACAGACTTTATTCTTTCATTAGAAATTATCGTGATTGCTTTAGGTATTGTTCAGGGACACCCACAACTGACGCAAATTGTCGTGGTGAGTTTAATTGCTTTTATTATGACGTGCGGGGTTTACGGTTTAGTGGCAGGGATTGTCAAGCTTGATGATTTAGGTTTTTACTTACAACGTAAAAGTGAAGGTCAAGGCCTCATGAATTCAATTGGTAATGTTCTCGTTGCCACCGCACCTAAGTTAATGAAAGTATTAACCGTAGTCGGAACAGTCGCAATGTTTTTAGTCGGTGGTGGCATAATCGAACATACCATTCCAGCGGTTCATCATTTGACAGGTGAGATGATTCAATCTGTTGTTAACTTGCCAGTTATAGGTTCAGTATTACCATTTGTTACGACTGGTATACTTGGTCTGGCTGCTGGCGCAGTATTAGTGGGAGTGTTTACTTTACTTGGTAAGGTAAAAGAGAGCATCACAAGTTAGTTATACCTAACTGAAGTACTTGATTATAGAGTCTACAAACCTGTAAATACCAACTATTCTTATTAGATAGGTTCTAGGTTTAGGAGGGCGTGATGAAAGGAGTAATTACGCCTGATTTTAGCTATTGGAAAGCTGCCGTCTTATTATTGATTATAACGGTATTAGGTTGCAGTACTTCGCTTTCACAACCTCCGAGTACTCAAGTAAACTCACTTTCTCAAAACGCATTACCGCAAATCTCTCTAACACAATCTGATTTACTTATCCCTAGTTCCTTAATTTCACCAAAAATTGAAGAAATGCAAGCTGTAAAGCGTCACTGTCAGCTGCTCGACACAGCTCTCGACTTTCCAATTTATTGTGCACTGGATGCCCAATCAGACGCTTATCAACTTCGATTGTTTTTTAATCATTACGATAGTTCTCAGCAATATTTTCTAGTGTTATCTCATGGGATCATCTCACCATACTGTCGTGCAGTGAATCTACACAAAGTTGAAGGTAGCGTGATGATAACTATCTTTGCAACCCAAATTCAGCGCCAGTACGATTGCCGCAAAAAGCAATGGCAAGATTGGCAACCAACCTCAAAGCCAACCCATTCACCATTTGTGGTGTTTTTAAAGCAATGCCAAACGTGGGATGAAGAGCATCCAGACGTTTTTCATTGCAATGTTGATTGGTATGAGTACGTGCCGATATTGGTGTTTACTTTTGCTGATATGCAATCAGTCAGTGAGCTAAGCACGGGACAAACGAATACTTTCATTCAATCGTTCTGTCAGTCTGGTTTAAAAGAGTTTGGAGATGCTTTGTATTTACTTGAGGTGCCAAGCTTCAATTTAGCAAAAATGAAGCATTGTGGTTCACAAGCCGAAACAGAATGGTTTTCGATGGACTCTGAAACAGGGCCAACTGCGGCAAATAATGTGATTTAGGGGAAAGCGGGAAAGGGTATAAACTATCAGCCGAGTGATAAACCCCACTCGGCTAACAACAAACTAATTTACGCTTGTGCGATCTCTTGCTCTAAATATTGAATGATGTCATTCGACTCATACATCCAGGTCACTTCGCCTTCTTTTTCAATACGTAAACAAGGTACTTTCACACGACCACCGCCGTCTTGCAGTGTTTGACGATGTGGTTCGGTTTTGGCATCTCTTAATTCGATATTTAAGCTATTGCGTTTCATTGCACGGCGAACCTTGACACAAAATGGACAAGCATCAAATTGGTAAAGTGCGAGTTGTTGAGTGCGCTCATTGATAACTTGTTGAGCTTCTGGGGTACGCTTTACGCCGCGTGGTGAAAAGATAAAGTTGAGTAATAAAATGATGCGACCAAGGATCCAGCGAATAACGGCCATGTTAGTGTCCTTTTGATGATGTTGGGGAGTGGGCGGCATAATAAAGCAAGTGTTGGATATTCAAAAGTGAATACCGAAAACTTGTGTTACAAGGCACAAAAAAAGCTGACCGATATATCGTTCAGCTTTTCAATGTATTACCTAAGTCACTTGGGTATATAAACTTACAGCGCTTTAATGTAATCAATAATGGCGTCTGATTCGTACATCCAAGTTACTTCGCCGGCTTTCTCGATACGCAGACATGGCACTTGTCCTTTACCACCACCGTTGATTTGTTCTTCACGGTAGTCTGGGTTTTTACGAGTATCACGTAGCTCAAGATCTACACCTAGTTCGACCATTGCACGACGTACCTTTTGACAAAATGGGCAAGTTTCGAAGTGGTATAGGGCTAGTCCTTGAGTATTTTTCGCAGTCATCATTTTCTCCTAAGATATTAAATTTTAATATTACTTAACCCAATCAAATCGATATAGGCACTATTACATTTATATTTGGTTGATAGTTCATCTTCCGCTTTAAACTTAGACACGCCTTGGTCGCGAGAAATTTCAGCTAACCTGTTATTGACTAAGGCTTTATAAGTTTCACCATGGCTATACCATTGAGTTTCATAATTTTTAATTAAATAAGCACCGATTTTATAGCTGTCTTCGGTATGAAGGTAACTGCACACAAAATAGCGAGTGACATCTGAGTCAGAGAGCCTTTCATCGGTGTTGGCGTGGCTAGAAAAAGCCAGCATAAAAGAAAAACTAATAGCGAAAAGTCGAACCATCAATGAGCGAAGCATCCGTGTTCCTTAATATAAAATGAGTTCATCGGGTATCTAGATTCATCATAACAAACAAGTGAATTAAAAAACCATTACCGACTTACATTACGTCGTTATTCTTGCAACGTTTCCCAGCTAATTTCACATTGCTTATCATCACTTGATATATAAGCCGTATTGCCCGACAACATTACCCCTAAATCTAAGGTTCTGGCAGTCATTTGACTGAATGCTTGAATACCTTGATGCTCTAGTCGCACGATAGTGGCATTTAGCTGAGCAAATTTAGATTCATTTTGTTTCCACCACACATCTGATTTGGTATTAAAGCTATATACTTTTACCTGTTTGGCAAGGCGCGTGGCTTTTTTGATGCGCTCTGGATCGGGTTCACCAGCTTCAATCCAAAGCTCAATTTGATCATCTAACGTCTTTAGCCAAATATCGGGCTCTTCAATACTTGATAGGCCTTTGGTGAATTGAAGATCTTGGCTAGCATTAAGACAAAATGCGACGAGACGAGCCATCATACGCTCTTCACTTTCTGAAGGGTGCTGTGCGATAGTCAGGTTAAAAGAATCATAGTAATCACGATTCATATCAGTAAGTGCGATGCGGAACTTGTATATAGTGGGTTTTAAAGCCATGAGAAATCAACATTAAGGAAAAGTGTAGTATACGCAAGTAACTTCAAGATGCGAGTTTCAGCAAAAATAAAAGAAATACTTAAGCAGATTGAATATTTCGTCAACCACCAAGGATTCAAATGTCATCGTTAAACCCTTTAGATATACAGCAGCGTCATTTCCATATCACTTGTCCGGTAGGCTTTGATTATAACTTTATGCTCGATTTTCTTAGCCCGCGTATTATCGAAGGTGTAGAGTGTGTCACTCAAGGAAAATATGTTCGTAGTTTCCGTTTTGAAAAGCCGACAGTGGGTGATATCAAACATTATGTGAATGGTTATTTTGAAGTGGGATACCAAGCGACAAAAAACACACTAGCAGTAAAAGTTGTGTGTGATGATGAGTATGGTTTTGATGAAGTTCAGCAACGTGTACGTTTTATGTTTGACCTTGATACCAATATGCAAGTGATCGATCAACAGTTGCAATCTGATCCAGTGTTACAGCGAGGATTTGTTGATAATCGAGTTCCCCGCATGCCTAAAGCGTTTGATTCTTTTGAGTTTTGCATACGTGCGATTTTAGGCCAACAAGTATCGGTTAAAGCGGCAACGACCTTAGCCAAGCGCATCGCACATTCTACTCAATTAACGACGCCAGAAAGCTTTCCCGTAGGCATCGACTTCTTTTTTCCTCAGTGTGATGATTTACTTAACCATAGTTTTGATGGTCTAGGGTTAACCTCATCTCGGATCTCTACCTTACAAGTGGTGATTCGTGCGCTAAAAAATGACACGATATCTTTGGATAAGGCGCAAGTCTTTGAAGATTTTTTTGAGCAATGGATTGCACTAAAAGGCGTTGGACCTTGGACGGCAAATTATTTGGCAATGCGTGGTTTAGGCATTCAAGATAGTTTTCCTGATAAAGATCTCGGGGTATTAAAAGCGTTAGCAACAGAAAATAAATACCCAGTGAGAAAAGCCGTATTACAGCAAGCAAAAGCGTGGCAACCATATCGAGCTTACGCTACATTATGTCTATGGAATGGATTAGGGCATTAACTCAATGGCAACCAAAACTAATAATACTTGGTACTACCAAACCTTTGCTACACAAGCTTGTGATGTCACTTTAGTGGGCAGTAGCGATGGCTTACATATATTGCATCTAGAAACGGGAGCCGGAAAAAAAGATGGCTTTCAGATTGAAGCCGATTGGATAGAAGATGTAACGCGCTTTACTGATGTGAGAGAACAAGTGATTGAATACTTTGCAGGCAAGCGAGTAGAGTTTGATTTTACAACGCCATTAAAGCCCCTAGGAACGGATTTTCAACAAAGTGTTTGGCATGCGTTGAACCAAATTCAAACGGGTAGTACATGTCGTTATATGGATATCGCACAACAGATTAATAATCCCAAAGCGGTACGTGCGGTTGGTGCGGCAATAGGGCGTAACCCCATTCCACTTATTATTCCGTGTCATCGAGTTGTGGGAGCCGATGGTAGCTTGACTGGTTTTGCACATGGGTTAGAGATGAAGCGAATGCTGCTTAATCTTGAGGGTTGTAAAGTGGCCTAGTAACTAGTATTACGCATAAAAATTAAAGCCACTAACGATTAGATAATCAGTCGTTAGTGGCTTTTTAGTTTAGATCTTTCGTTAGTTATTTTTTGCTGATTGATGTTTTTTGGGCAACAAGGCTAAGAAATTATCTCGAGCAACCTTATTGGCGGTCTCTGCCGGCAAAGCATCAAGGAAAACGTCAAAATCACTGGCGAGTTTGGGTAGTGAGTCAAATTGTCCAACCACATCCGAACCGATAAAGAACCTGTCTGGGTAGGACTCGACTAATTTAATCCAATGGACATCTGGTTTCCCATTTTCATCAAGCAAATAGTCATCTAATAAGCTCCAAGACATATCAATATAAAGATTAGGGTATGTTTTGACCATACGGCTAATTTCTTTATATAAGAACTGCATATGAATTCGGCGATTAATGGATAAGCTAGTGCCAGCATGAGCCCATATAAAGCGTGTCTTAGGGTTCATTTTTACCGCGCTTTCCATTTCTGGTAGGAATATAGGGCTTTTAACTCGTGTTGAGGTGATGTTTGAATGCAGCATGATTGGTAAGTCATGTTTAGCGGCTAAGCGATACACCCTCATTAATGCTGGACTGTCTGCGCGTGCCGTTTCACCATAAGTTAAGGCGGTGAGATCATCATGGCGAGTAAAAACTTCTCCAATACCTTGCCAAAAATCTGGTCGCCACTTTAACATTAATTCAATGTGATCAACTGCATTCATATCGGTTGGATTGAAGCCAGTTAGAAAAGGGTGGAAACGAGATTGTTGTTCTTTGGGTAATGATTCAACGGCTCTTGCGACGATTTCATCTGTTGCGCTATACCAATAAACTTTAGCGTCATCTCCCATATAGTAAGGTGGACGCTGAGGCTCATCTTTATGCCATTTCTTTACTAAGCTAATGCCAGAAATCATCGCATGATCGATATTGCCTTCGTCCATTTTAGCGAGCAATTTCGTCATGCCTTCGCTTTCTTGAAAAAAGTTAACGTAATGCAAGTGACCATCAGTGTAGTGGTAATCTCTTTGGTCTGCCGCCCATAAAGGATTGCTAATAAGAGTGGCTGCGGCAGCTAAAGTGGCTAACCAAGGTTTCATACTATCTCCTGGTTCTTGATAAATTGACATTATGAGATTGAATAGGCTGATAATTTTGTGTGTATTCTTATTCAATCATTAAATAATAGGCTATTTAGTGTTCATATTGCCTTTGAAATGACGGAAAAAATAGGACATTAATAAAATTGAATAGTTTCATTAAATGTTTTGAGTACTAACTATTTTTTGGGAAGACATGTTTTTGCTATTCATTTTAAAGTTTCTAGATATATACCCAAGTAACTTCAAGATGCGAGTTTCAGCAAGAATAAAACAAGCTTTAGGCAAGGCAAATTGAATATGACCATAGTGATTCTATCTCTGTTCAATTTAACGTAGCATAGAGCTTGTTTTAACTTGTCCTTCGGGAGCTTCATTCAAACCTTTATGCCGCGTCAGATTGGTTTGAAAGGTGCCTACATTCCTTCGCCAATCTTCCTTGCCTAAAGGTTTGGATGATAGCTCTGAATTCTGCATATTGAAGTCACTTGGGTATAGAAGATATGATTAATAATTCAAAGCGATACTCGATTAACCATAAAAATCAAGCCTTGAGTGAGATGATCATTCAAGGCTTGATTGTTTTAAATCATATCGTGTTGATTAAGCGAGAATTAATAAATTAATCCATAGCGCTAGAACACACATAAATGAAGCCCAGAATGCTAGCATGCGATGCCTAACGTTGTTGGTACCAAGGTGAATGTAGCTGTGTAGATAGCGGAAAACCACAAATAACCACGCAACAATAACGCCAAAGTTACTATCAATTTGTAGGCTTATATACAAAGTACACACTACATAAAATAGCACTGGCATTTCAAACAAATTGGCAAGGTGTCGATTGGTTTTAATCACCATCTCTGGCAGGTTTTCCCCTTGCATCAGCTGGAAATATTTCACACTGACTTGTTTGGTCTTCACGCTATTGAGACGAACTTTCAGTGTCACACAGCCAACAATAAAAATCAGCAACACCATCGCTGCCATTGGATAAAGCATAAATATTTCCTTGTGAGTTTTTATTTAACTTCAGGTTTTGGATAAAAGAGATTTAGAACAACTTAACCAATACGTAGCGTATGGCATTTTGGATCGCTTTGCTTGCTATCTTTTTATCATTTCCGCATTTAAAGAAATGTTATCTGCCAGAAATGAACAAAACCCACAGACTTAAATCTGTGGGTTTTGTGTATTCAGCTTTTAAACAACTCTAAATCTAGAGTAGTGGAAAGTTTAGATTAGCTGCATCGTGGTAATGCAGGTTCTAGCTTTATCCTCAGTGCTTAATACTTCTGTGCTAGTTTTACCCTTATAAGTAAAGGTCACCTCTAAGTTTTTACGATCTTTTGGCATCCATAAATCAATGAAACCGTCTTTTTGCGTGGTGACCTGACCGTATTTCAGTACTTTCTTATTATCTAAGTCGACCACTTTGATCATCATGGTTTTTTCAACCATTTCACCTTGGCAGCCTGTTGGTACGTGGTAGCCACATGGATGAGTTTGGTTTTCATAAGGCGCAATAGATAATAAATGCTGATCTTTGGTTGGGATCTGAATTTGGCTGTCATCATCAAATTTTGCCACGATCACATCGGGCATCACTTGAATCGATGCCGTGCCTTTACCGTGATATTCATGCGCTTTTTCTAGCGCTTGTGGGGCCGTTAATCCTTCAAATTTATCAGCTTCATTTGCCAAAGTTGAAAAAGATAAAGTCGCGGCGAATGCGCCAGTTAAAAGCGTAGTGACTGTTAAACGTAGATTCATTGTATTCTCCTAATATTCCCGTTTTGGGGAGTATTTATTCAAAAGTTAAGTTTTTAATCGTGTTGATGTTTTGAATTAAAACCAAACAGATTGAATAGGAGGACGTGACAAATTAGGCAGAGTTAAAAAGGGGATAGATTCGGTATGATCGTTATATTCTGAAGCAGCCGATGAGTTGCTTTTAATCTCCAGAGATGTTGGCAAAGTAGCATAAATTGGCGCACAAGAGGCGCAGTGATCATCGCTATGTTTGGCAAAATCAGAACACGGGAAGTCAGCGACTAAGCCCGTTTTAGACATATTGGCACAAGGTGAAGCGTGATGTTGAGAATCAGATTCAACCGCTGTGGTGTGTGTCATGTTCTGAGCGGCGACTTGAGTCATTTGAGTCGCAGATATTGGCGTGGCAACACTCACACTTGAAAACACAAGGGTTATCAATAATATAACCGAATGTTGAAGTTTAGAGTGAAGTCCAGCTAAACAGAATTTAGTGAAAAACATAGTGAACAGGCGACTCGCTATAATGCATATAAATAAGTTTCAATGAATAAGTGACAATTATAAAGCTTCCCACTAGGGGAAGGTCAAGCATCGGGAGGCTAGAATTGAAAGGCTATATCTGAAACTTACTTTTATCGCCAATATCAAAGTGAAATGGTTGTCTAAACTTGGCAATACCAATGGTAAACAACAACACAGAAGATAGACCAGTAGCGAGATAAAAAACCGGCAACCAAATTGGCAGTGCAAAGCAAATCCAGAATAGAATTAATACCAGTGGTGTAATTCGAATCAGCCGAATACGGAAGCAATAATATTCTTTAATTGAAAGTCCACACCATACAGCAAGGCTTGCTCCAACGGCAACCGGCGTAAATAGATTCGCGATTAATAAGCAAACCGAAAATAAGGCGCTACTTTGAATAAACCAGCGAATGGTTTTGTCATAAAGATGTACACAAGCACTGGCAATTAATGCACTAACAATTAGTAGTGGAACGCCATATCGTTCAAGCCCAAAGCCTAACAAAGCAATTGCAATGGCTGACAATAAAAAGCACGAGCGATAAACCGCCACGGTGGCATAGTCGATGCGATCGAGTTTTTCTTCAAAATGAATGTCAGCCATAGCCTATTTCCTATTAAATAATTGGTGAATGTTGTTTATTGAAAAAACAAGCTACTGTGCCAGTATGTAGTCTAAAGCACCCGTAATGGCTGCCACTTGAGCGCGATTACATTCATCGTCAGTGACTTTCGGGCTGTCTGGATACACCTCGGTGGTAGTGCAATATTGGCAATCAGTGAAACCTGCACATAAGCCTAGTTTGACTAATGGGTAATTAATCACGCCATCTTGTGTAACATCTGAGCCGATGATCTGGTTGTTCTCATCTGCCGGGGCAATGTGCGTCACTTTACGTACTGAATCAATGACCGCTTTTTGTAAGGCATTATCGTCTTTTTCAGTATCGCCTACGGTGTAGAAACCATCTGGAATTGAGCCTTTTACATATTCAATGCCATCACGCGCTGCCAGTGCTGGGCGAAATTCTAATTCATCAGTATCAGTGGTTTCATGTAGATCAATATGCGCCAAAATGGATACGCCAAGATCGGCGACCATTTTCATAACCGCGGCAGATTCTTGCGCAGGGCTGTTCGTCACAAAGTTACGGTTTGGATCAAGTGCATCTGGGTTCCAGCGATTAATCGTTTCATAACCCCAAGGGCTGACACATGGCGCAATGACAATATTGAATTTATCTTGATAACGTGCCGCTTTGGTTTGAGCAAACAACAAAGCACCATGAACGCCACTGGTTTCATAACCATGTACCCCGCCGGTAATTAAAATCGTTGGGTTGGCGTCATTCCAAGCTTTCGATTTCAAAACAAATAGAGGGTAGCGAGATTCACCGACAGGGTTATTGTCGTATTGTAATTGACCATATTGAGTCACCTCAAAATCATTACTTAAAGACTGGATTTTGGGCACGATTTCTTCAGAGTAAGAGCGTTTGATGGTGGTTTGTTCAAGCCATTGACGTTTTTCTATGTCGCCCCACGATTGGCCTGGAGTACCAATTGGAAATGTATTGGTCGTGTTCATGATATGTCCTTAGGTTAGATTTTCTATAAACATCCAGAAAACAGTATGGAAAACCGGATCTTACTTCTACACTATTTACGTTGTCTTATTTTTGAATAGGTTCGCTATTATGAAGAAACGCCTGATTATTGTGATTACTTTGCTCGTGCTAACAGGCTGCTCAACTCAGTTTTTTTATAATCGACTTGATTGGTTAGCCACACAATATCTCGACCGTTATTTATCGCTTAATGATGCGCAAGAAAACATGGTAAAGCAATCGGTGATTGACGTTCGTCAGTGGCATCGAGATCAAGAATTGCCTAAGTATATCGAACATATTGATAGGCTACTTACTTTACAACCAAAAGAAATTACGCCAAAACAAGTCGAGATGGAATTCTTTCTTTTAAAAGGTTTTTCTGCTGAAGTTGCTCAAAAAGCCATGCCGGAAATGTATGAGCTGTTTATGACGCTCGATCAAGATCAGGCTGATGAATTATTTGCTTCTTTAGATGAAAAATACCGTGATGAATTTTCTGATTACAAAGATTTATCAGAATATGAAATGCATGAAAAATCTGCTGAACGAATGACTGAAGCTTTGGAGACTTGGCTAGGGGGGTTATCTGATCAACAAAAACAATGGGTTCAGCAGTGGAGCTTAGATCGCCCAGCAATGGCAAAAGACTGGTTCTTGCAACAACAAACCAATAAAGCCGAATTACAGGTGCTATTTTTACAACGCAACTCCTCTCTTGAATTCAAACAAAAATTCTTGAATACAACGCTAAACCCCGAGCAACTTTATACGGCTGAATTTACTGACAAGGTAATGCGCAATCGTCAGGTGACATTTCAAATGGTGAGTCAAGTCATCCAAGCTATGTCGGATGAACAGCTTGAACATTACCATGAAAAATTACGTGATTGGCGTGAGACATTTACCGAGCTAGTGTCAGAGTCTTAACGTGATAACTTCCTCGCTGGTTAATCAAATAGGCGGAATAAACTTGTTTCTTGTCACATATTTTTAATCAAAGAGATCATATTATTGCGCTTGATTGATAAGTCGATCAGCACTTTTAACTAACAACTCTTATTATTAAAAATTCACACCGGAGTGTTTCATGAATTTTGTTCGTCACCCTATTTCGTTTTCTGTTCTGGTCGGGATGATCAGTATAGCTAACCCTGCCTTTGCCGATACCATTAAGCTTCGTGTCGTCGAAACCACCGACATTCACGCCAATATTATGGATTACGATTACTACAAAGATAAGCCATCGGCTCAAATTGGCTTAGTACGAGCTGCGACTGTTGTTAAGCAAGCGCGTGCAGAAGTGACGAATAGTGTGCTGATCGATAATGGTGACTTAATTCAAGGTAGTCCAATGGGCGATTATGTCGCGGCCAAAGGGTTAGAATCTGGTGATGTACATCCCGCTTATAAGGCAATGAATCTACTTAATTATGATGTGGCAAACTTTGGGAACCATGAATTTAACTACGGTTTAGACTTTCTTGCTGAAGCGACTAATGACGCAAAATTCCCTTATGTAAATGCCAATATTGTCGATGCTAAATCTGGTAAAAATTATTTTAATCCTTACGTGATTAAGGACTATCAATTTAAAGATACTGATGGTAAATCGCATGATATTAAGGTGGGTTATATTGGATTTGTACCACCACAAATTATGGTGTGGGATAAGAAAAACCTAACTGGTAAAGTTCAAGTTAACGATATTAAACAAACTGCTGAAGTCTTTATTCCTAAAATGAGATCCGAAGGTGCTGACGTGATTGTCGCGATCCCTCATTCTGGTATCTCAACTGAAAAGTATCAACAAGGCGCAGAAAATTCGGTCTATTACTTAACAAAAGTGAAGGGTATTGATGCCATTACCTTTGGCCATGCTCATGCGGTTTTCCCAAGTAAAGACTTTGCGAATGTAGAAGGGGCCGATATTGTAAAAGGCACGATTAATGGAATTCCATCAGTAATGCCCGGCCGCTGGGGGAGTCACGTTGGGGTCATTGATTTAGTGCTAGAGCAAAAAGACGGTAAATGGGGCGTTGCTGATGGTAAAGCAGTCGCGCGTCCAATTTATGATGCGAATAAACAAAAATCGTTGGCGGCAGAGGATGCCGAAATTAAACAGGCAATAAACAGCGACCACCAAGCAACGCGTAAGTTTGTTAATCAGCCTATCGGTAAAGCTAATGATGTGATGTATAGCTTTTTATCATTAGTACAAGACGATCCTACGGTTCAAATTGTTAATCTCGCGCAGAAAGATTACGTAGAACGCTTTATCCAAGGCGATCCTAACTTAGATGGTTTGCCAGTACTTGCCGCCGCCGCACCATTTAAAGCGGGTGGACGCAAAAATGATCCTTCAAACTTTACTGAGGTTGAAGCCGGTCAGTTAACGTTCCGTAATGCGGCAGATTTATATTTATACCCAAATACTTTGGTTGCGATGAAGGTATCAGGTGAAGAAGTACAAGAATGGTTGGAGTGTTCGGCCGGACAATTTAACCAAATAAATCCAAATAGCGACAAAGTTCAGTCTTTGATCAACTGGGATGAATTCCGCACCTATAATTTTGATGTTATCGATGGCGTGAACTATCAAATCGATATCACTCAACCAGCAAGATACGATGCCAATTGTCAGCTTATCAATAAAGATTCACATCGCATTGTTGGGTTAACCTACCAAGGTAAACCGATTAATCCAAAGCAAACCTTTATTGTGGCAACCAATAACTACCGCGCCTACAGTGGTACGTTTGCAGGAACAGGTGCCGATCACGTGGCCTTTGATTCACCAGATGAAAACCGCACCATTTTAGCAGACTACATTTCTCGTGTGAGCAAACAAAAAGGTGAAGTGACACCCAGTGCGGATAACAATTGGTCATTTGCTCCGATTAAGACAAGTGCAGACTTGAAAATCCAGTTTGAAACTTCACCAAGCGATGTGGCGACTAAGTTCATTAAAGACAAAGCGCAGTATCCAATGAGAAAAGTCAGCAAAGATGATGTCGGTTTTGCGGTGTATCAGATTGATTTGAAAAGGTAATGACCAAAATTAAATTGTAGAAATATAACAACGAAGCCCACCCAAGATCGGTGGGCTTTTACTTGCTCATCAATCTTTTTAGACAATAGATCTTGAAGTCTAATTGTTATGTTATAACATATCCAAAAATTCAATCGGGCCATCTGTGTCTCTTAAATTTAAGATCCGATGAATCATAGATGGTTAACTGAAAGCATAAAATAGATGAGCTTTGGAGTGGGTAAATGAATCAGAAAAAAATTTCCGTGACGGTTTTATCGGGATTTCTTGGTGCGGGAAAAACGACAGTACTTAGCCATATCCTCAATAATCGCGAAGGTAAGCGAGTCGCGGTGATTGTGAACGATATGAGCGAAATTAATATTGATTCCGCAACAGTAAAAAATGAAGTATCACTAAACCATAAAGAAGAAAAGCTGGTGGAAATGAGCAATGGTTGTATTTGCTGCACCTTGCGAGAAGATCTACTTGTGGAAGTTTCACAACTAGCTAAAGAAGGTCGATTTGATAATTTAGTCATTGAATCAACCGGTATTTCTGAGCCGCTTCCTGTTGCGGAAACCTTTACTTTTGCTGACGAAAATGGCGTATCGCTTTCTGATATCGCGACCTTAGATACGATGGTGACAGTGGTCGATGGCGTAAACTTCCTGCGTGACTACGATGCCGCGCAATCTCTCCAAGAAACCGGACAACATTTAGGCGAGGAAGACCACCGCAGTGTTTCAGACTTGCTGATAGATCAAGTTGAGTTCGCCGATGTTATTTTGATCAGCAAAGCCGACCTTGCAAAGGCTGATGAGATTAAGCGTTTGGAGGCGATTCTTAAAACCTTAAATACTCACGCACGTATTATTGCTATCCAAAATGGGCAAGTGAATATTTCTGATGTATTGGATACCGAGTTGTTTAACTTTGAACGTGCGGAACAAGCAGCAGGCTGGCTTAAAGAGTTGAGAGGTGAGCACATTCCCGAGACGGAAGAATATGGTATTAGCAGCTTTAGTTATCATGCCCGCCGTCCATTCCATCCTGAAAAATTTCATCAGCTTTTGCATCACCTTTCTCGTTTTGGAAAATTGATTCGTTCTAAAGGTTACTTCTGGTTAGCCTCCCGTCCTGATTTTGCTGGGCAGTGGAACCAAGCTGGTGGTATTGCCGATTATGGTTTTGCCGGACTGTTTTGGAGTGCGATTCCTAAGGAACAATGGCCGACCGACCCTGAATCTATAGCCGCCATTGAAGAAAATTGGATTGAGTCGTTTGGTGATATGCGCCAAGAATTGGTGTTCATTGGGCAAGGGCTCGACAAAGCGGCATTACTACAAGCATTAGAGGATTGTTTGTTAACGCAAGAAGAAGTACTAGCAGGGAAAGAGTTTTGGCAAACCTTAGCAGACCCATTTGCTGCTTGGGAGACGGAAGAATGAGTTTAGAAATAGTCGAAAGCCCTGCGCCTGTTGATTCAATATCCTCGTCATTGATAGATAATACACCGAGCATATTGACCGATATCTATCAGCCTGAATCGAATATTGCGATATGGCAACGCACGCTTCCAAAGCAGATGATGCAAGATATCGATCAAATGCTCCAAGACGATAAACCTTTACCATTGGTTCAAAGTCTGACGCCAGATAATACGGCAGATTGGGTTTGCACTCGATTAGAAGATTATGCGTGTGCCCAAGCATTGGGTGAAGATATTGCTTTGATTGTCGATATGTTCTGTTGCTTGTTTGATTTAAAAGAAGTGGGGTTGAGACTGACTCGCCTAGATAGCCCAATGTGTCCTAAATTTCACGTTGATCATGTGCCTTGTCGACTAGTTACAACTTATGTTGGTCCGGCAACGGAATGGCTTGAGAATAAAGGGGTTGATCGTACCAAGCTTGGTGCAGGAAGCCTTGGCCAACCTGATCATCTATCGGGTTTGTACCGTAATGAAAATTCGATTCAAAAAGTGCAAGTAGGTGATGTTGCTTTGCTAAAAGGGAGTGGTTGGGAAGGTAATGAGGATAACGGGCTCATTCATCGTTCCCCTGCAGTAGAACCAAATGAGCGACGCTTATTGCTTACATTGGATTTTATCTAATAGGAGGGCTTGATAGGTTATGCCAGTAATATTGATAAAAAATGTGCGAGTGATGAATGAAAGCACCATTACCGAAGCAAGTGTAGGTATTGTTGCTTAACGAATTGCAATGATAGTCAGTAAGGCACTTATTAGTGCAATACATTTGTCGTTTAATCGTTAATTTATATTTTCCACTAACCATACCAATTTCAGATAATAAATAAGGAAGTAATTATGTTAAGAAGAAACCCGACAGGTCACATGCCACAAGTATCGGCAACTGCATTCATTGACCCTACGGCGATCATTTGTGGAAAAGTTATTGTTGAAGATAACGTATTTATTGGCCCTTATGCAGTAATCCGAGCCGATGAGGTGAATGACGAGGGGGATATGGAAGCGATTGTCATCAAATGTGATACTAATATTCAAGATGGTGTCGTGATCCATTCTAAAGCAGGAGCTGCGGTGACTATTGGAGAACGATCATCTATTGCTCATCGCTCTATTATTCATGGCCCATGTGAAGTTTGTGATGATGTTTTTATTGGTTTTAATTCAGTTGTATTTAATAGTGTGATTGGTAGTGGATGTGTTATTCGCCACAACTGTGTAGTGGATGGGCTTGATTTACCAGAAAACTTCCACGTACCGCCAATGACGAATATTGGTGCGCAATTTGATTTAGAAAGCATTTCGAAAGTACCGCCGGAATACTCAGCATTTTCAGAGTCTGTGGTATCGGCCAATCATGAACTGGTACAAGGGTATCGGAGAATTGCAAATGAGCTTTAAATAAGGCTCTCATTGCAGGAGTGCCAGCTATTATTACTGGCTTTTTAGGTAGGAAAAACTTCAGCTATTAAGTATTGGTTAATAAGCTCATTAATGAATTCTGGGTAATATAAAAACGTGCCAACCCGCCGGCACGTTTTTATTTATGCACTGACAGCTAAGGCATTCCCAATGCATTTGGCAACCACAGTGATACTGCGGGTATGTAGGTAATAATCATCAAGAATACCAACAAGATCATTAACCATGGTAGAGCGGCTCGGATGGTGGCGCTAAGTGGCATCCCGGTGACCGCGGAGGTGACAAATAAATTCAAGCCTACGGGGGGCGTGATTAAGCCTATTTCCATGTTGACCACCATGATGATGCCGAAGTGAATTGGGTCGATGCCAAGTTCGACTGCGATGGGAAAGAGAATGGGCGCAAGGATTAAGATAATCGCTGAGGGTTCCATAAAGTTACCCGCCAGCAATAAAATAATGTTAACCAATAATAAGAACATCCAGGGTGATAACCCGAGGTTAATCATCCAAGCGGCAATGGTTTGAGGGATTTGTTCTGTAGTAAGAACAAATGCAAATAGCATCGCATTAGCAATGATAAACATCAGCATCACAGTCAGTTTAGCTGCTTCCAGTAATACGTTCGGGCACTGTTTGATGGTAATGTCTTTATATACAAACAACGCAATAAACCCAGCATATACGGCAGCAACGGCAGCCGCTTCTGTGGGGGTAAACATTCCACTGTATATCCCACCTAAAATGATCACCATTAACAGTAATCCCCACGCTGCTTGACGAGCACTAGATAACCATTCTTTTAAGCTAGCTCTTGGCATAGCGGGGAGATTTTTCTTACGTGCAATAATGTAGATGGCGACCATCAAACCTAACCCGAGTAAGGTACCGGGAATAACGCCTGCCATAAAGAGCTTACCAACCGAGCTTTCCGTAGCGGCTGCGTACACTACCATCACAATCGAAGGCGGAATTAATATGCCTAAGGTGCCGGCATTACATACAATCCCAGCGCCGAACTCTTTCGGATAGCCAGAGCGAACCATACCAGCAATTGCTATTGAGCCGACCGCGGCAACGGTAGCGGGTGATGAACCAGAAAGTGCGGCAAATAGCATACACGCCATAACTGCTGCAATCGCCAGACCGCCTCGGATGTGTCCCACGCTAGAGTTAGCAAAATCGATGAGTCTTTTCGCCACACCGCCACTGGTCATAAATGCTCCAGAAAGCAAGAAGAAAGGAATGGCGAGCAGAGTGTAGTGTTCAGAGGTTTCAAACAGCTTGATAACTAAAGAACGAATCGAATCTTGGCTAAAAAATAAGATACTTAATGCACCGGATAAGCCTAAAGAAATGGCGATAGGTACACCAATAAACATCAGTAGGAATAAGCTAAAAAACAGAAAAAGAATCGTCATTATGGTTTGCCCTTATCCTGCTGTGCTGGCTTTGTTTGGTCGCTTGATTGTGATTCTTCTGGCATCATGGCCATCGCATGTTTCATGGCGTCTTTGGTTTCATCAGCAATGCCTAGCCCTAGTTGTAAGCCGCGTAGAATACGAATGAAAATTTCAAAAAAACGAATCCAAAGCAGGGCAAATCCAACAGGTACTACTGCACCGATATACCATACTTTAATGCCAATTTTTTCCAGATCTTCAGCGTAAATATCGGCGTGGAATAAGGTGCTCACCCAGTCATAGCTGGCGTAGGTCATCATGGCTGCGTAGGTTAAACAAGCAAGACAAGCGATAATTCCAATTACTTTCTGTTTGCGAGTAGAAAGTAGATTGACCACTACATCGACCCCAATATGTCCGCCAATTCTCACGCCGTAAGACATACCAATAAAGATTAACCAACCGAATAAAGCTTTAGTTAATGCCGTACTCCATGTCATTTCTTGGGCCAAGCCTATAAAGAAATCACCGATCGATAAAAAAGCATTACTGGTGGCTGACCATTCCAGAGCATAGAACCAATCAGATAGATCATAAAAAGGGGTGTAAAGGTTATTAAGCACGACATAAGTAAATGTCACTAAGGTCATGGCGGCTAAGAGGAAGGCAACGAGGCCCTCCTCTAACTTTGACCATAAATGATGAACAGCATTCATTGGCTGGCCTTTTATTTTAAATGAATTCGATGATTAATTACCGACAGCAAGGGCGGCTTCAATTACATCTGAGCCAATATCGTCTTCAAACTTATCCCAAACTGGTTTCATTGCTTTGACCCATTCAGCACGTTCTTCTGGTTTAAGCTGAATAATTTCAGAGGTGCCAGCATCGATAATCGCTTGCTTAGCAGTTTGGTTTAACTCGCCCGCTTTAGAGTTAACGTGTTCAGTTACTTCATCCAAAATGTTGGATAATTGATCACGAATATCATCCGGTAGGCCATTCCAAAACTCGGTATTGGTGATCAACATGTAATCTAATACACCGTGGTTAGACTCAGTGATGTAGTCTTGGACTTCGTTGAATTTTTGCGAGTAGATATTTGACCACGGATTTTCCGCACCGTTAACTACACCGGTTTGTAAGCCTTGGTAGACTTCGGCAAAACTCATTTTTCTTGGGTTAGCGCGAATAGCTTTAAATTGTTCATCTAGCACATCAGATGCTTGCACACGGAACTTAAGACCTCGTGCATCACGCGGGACATGTAGAGGTTTATTAGCAGAAAGCTGTTTCATACCGTTGTGCCAGTAACCAAGCCCGGTGATGTTGTGATTTTCCATCGATTTGAGCAATGACTTACCAGTATCGCTTTGTTGGAATTTATCAACCGCGCTAATATCTTGGAATAAGAAGGGTAGATCATAGACTTGCAGTTTCTTAGTATACTGCCCGAACTTGGCTAAAGAAGGTGCGATAAACTGAACATCGCCAAGCAGTAGGGCTTCCATTTCTTTACCATCACCATATAAAGAGGAGTTGGCATAAACTTGTACTTCGACTTTGCCTTTTAAGCGTTCTTCGACCAGTTGTTTAAACAGTAATGCACCTTGCCCTTTGGGAGTGCTGTCGGCGACCACGTGTGAAAATTTGATCACAATTGGATCGGCAGCATTGGCAGAAAATGCGAATAACATTGAGGTAGAAACAAGTGAAGCCGTACAGATAAATGTCCGGCCGATTCGAGTTTTACGTAGTAAGGAAAACATAATTAACCCTCTTCCATTTTGAGTAATTGTTATTAATAATTTAGCTATTAAAGCCTAATGCGTTATTTCAAAAGTGCTTATTCGACCTTTGGCTAACAGGTCGCTTGAGTAGATGATTTATGTTTGAAGTGAGGGAATGGTCACGTTTGTACTTGGGTATATATCCTTCCTTTACCGACTTTTACTTTTCTTTACACCCCCTGCTCTATGCTGATCGCGAAAGAATCGGTATAACTTAGCTATGTCTTCTTTACATTCCTTTTGCTGATGAAAATTAAAACACGCTGGATTCTTATTGTTGCTATTCCTCTGATTGGAGCAGCAGGTTGGTTTTATTATGGTAAGTCTGAGACTGCACCAGTGTATGCCACCGAAAAAGTACAACGAGGTGATATTGAAAATACCGTGCTAGCCAATGGCATGTTGCAAGCAGCTAAGTTGGTGAATGTCGGTGCTCAAGTTTCGGGGCAAATTCAGAAACTGGCGGTGTCACTAGGAGATGAGATTAAAGAAGGGGATTTGATTGCTCAGATTGATAGCCTGACCCAGCAAAATAATCTTAAAGAATCACAAGCATCTTTGGATAGCCTGAATGCGCAATATCGAGCAAAGCAGGCACAAATCAAGCAAGCGCAATATGAATACAAACGTCAGAAGGGTATGTTAGCAGCAGAGGCTAGTTCTCGTGCTGATTACGAAAGCGCAGAAGCGACGCTGGCGATCTACCAAGCCGATTTAGCCCAATTAACTGCCGAAATCGAGAAAGCAAAAATTAATGTTGATAGCGCCGAGGTGGATCTAGGCTACACCACCATCAGTGCACCGATGGATGGAACGGTTGTTTATACCTCAGTTGAAACTGGCCAGACGGTTAACGCCAACCAAACCACTCCTACCATTATTGAGCTCGCCCAGCTTGATACCATGACTATTAAAGCGCAAATCTCCGAAGCGGATGTGATTCACGTTCAACCGGGTCAAACCGCGTATTTCAGTATTTTGGGTCAGCCGAATAAAAAATACCAAGGCACATTACGTGCGATTGAACCGGGGCCGACTATTATGACCGGCGATGATAGCCAATTAACGGTGACGGATTCAGATGCTATTTATTACAACGCCCTATTTGATGTGAAAAATCCGAAAGGGGTGTTGCGTATTGGGATGACGGCACAGGTGTCAATCATTCTTAATGAATCTAAAGGTGCGTTATTAGTCCCCGCTCAAGTGTTGAAAAAAGCGAAAGGCAAAGATCGGTTTATGGTGCCAGTTTTAGAAAATAATAAAGTGGTTCGCAAGCCTGTTACGGTGGGCATTAATAATAAAGTGAACGCGGAGATATTATCAGGTCTTGAAGAAGGTGATGAAGTTATTGTCGGTATGCCATCTGCTACAACTGGCACTAAAGGCCGTAAACCACCGATGAGATTTTAACCATGACTCAACCATTGTTAAAAATTGAAGAATTATCGCGCAGTTTCGTAAGTGGTGAAGAATCATTAACGGTACTCAAACAAGTTAACCTTGAGATCCAACAAGGTGAGATGGTGGCTATCGTCGGCGCGTCGGGCTCTGGTAAATCGACGTTAATGAATATTTTAGGTTGCTTAGATCAGCCAACAGAAGGTCAGTATTGGATAAATGGTCAAGACACTTCGACCATGGATTCAGATCAACTTGCCGAGCTTCGACGTGAATATTTTGGCTTTATTTTTCAGCGCTATCACTTGCTAAGTGATTTAACGGCAACGGGGAATGTTGAAGTGCCAGCCGTTTATGCTGGGGTGTCTCATGTACAACGTAGTGAACGTGCAGAACAGTTATTAACGCGCTTAGGACTCGGTGAGCGTTTAACTCACAAGCCCAGTCAATTAAGTGGAGGGCAACAGCAGCGTGTTAGTGTGGCACGAGCGTTGATGAATGGCGGTGATGTGATTCTGGCCGATGAACCTACAGGGGCATTGGATAGCCAAAGTGGTAAAGACATGATGGCACTGCTAAAAGAGCTGCATCAGATGGGGCATACCATTATTTTAGTCACACACGATATGGATGTGGCCCACTTTGCAGATCGCATTATTGAAATTAAAGACGGAGAGATCATCGCTGATACGGTAAATGTCAGCCAAGATCCGAATATTCAAGACTCGGAACCTCAAACGAAAGCAACTCAAGATACAAGCCATCCGAGTTTAAATATGCGAGGAAATTCCGCATCACATTGGTGGCATTGGGATAGCTTAATAGATGCCCTAAAAATGGCGCTATTGGCGATGACTAGCCATAAAATGCGTACTTTTCTAACTATGCTGGGAATTATTATTGGCATTGCATCGGTTGTCTCTGTTGTTGCGCTTGGTAACGGTACACAAAAACAAATCTTATCTAATATCGCTTCAATGGGAACCAATACCATTGATATTCGACCGGGCACGGGGTTTGGTGATCGTCGTTCTGGCCGAGTCAGAACATTAACAGGCAGCGATGCTGAAGCTTTGGCGCATTTATCTTATGTCGATAGTGTGACGCCATCACTCAATAAAAACCTAACGATTCGTTATGACAATGAAGCGGTTACCGCGACTGTCGAAGGGGTTGGCCCTGATTTTTTCCGTGTTAAAGGTTATGAATTGGCGTATGGACAATTTTGGGGAGATGACAGTATTGACTCTTTAGCACAAGAAGCGGTGATTGATGATAATACTCGCAAAGAGCTATTTCCTGATACCAATGCCGTGGGCAAAGTGATTTTTTTAGGTCGTTTACCCGTTCGAATTGTTGGTGTTACTGAGGCGAAAGAAAGCGCCTTTGGTAATAGTGATAGTTTAAAAGTATGGGTGCCTTATACCACTATGTCGGGTCGTATGATGGGGCAACGTTATCTGAATAGTATTACGGTTCGAATTGATGAAGATGCTCCAAGTACCGCGGCGGAGCAAGGCATTATTGATTTGCTAAAAATGCGTCATGGAACAGAAGATTTCTTCACTATTAATACTGATACCATCCGTCAAAATATTGAGAAAACGACGGCGACAATGACGCTGCTGATTTCTGCCATTGCGGTGATTTCATTGGTGGTGGGTGGCATTGGTGTAATGAACATTATGCTGGTGTCAGTGACCGAACGAACTAAAGAAATTGGCGTGCGTATGGCAGTCGGTGCAAGGCAAATTGATATCTTACGTCAGTTCTTAATTGAAGCCGTTTTAGTTTGTTTATGTGGTGGTATTGCGGGGATAGGATTAGCGTTTGGTTTTGGTAGTTTGTTAAGTTCTTTTGGCGGAGGCTTCCAAATGATTTACTCCGTTACCTCCATTGTTTCAGCCTTTGTGTGCTCTACTTTAATTGGCATTGTATTCGGCTTTTTACCGGCGAGAAATGCTGCCAAGCTTGACCCTGTCGATGCGTTATCTCGAGATTAATGATGATGAATAGAAAAATAATTAGCTTAATGTTAAGCGCGATGGTCTTGAGTGGTTGCGGAACATTAACTCGGACCGATTATCAAGCGCCGCCAGTACAAGTACCGGAAGCGTGGCAGCAAAAGCATCTTGCGCAGGATGTGAAAGTCGATCCGTGGTGGTACGCGTTTAACGATCCCATCCTCAATCAGTTTATTGATCAAGCGTTGATCACCAATAATGATTTAACCCTTGCGACCTTCACAGTAAAAAAGGCTCGTCTACAAATGGGTTTAGCTGATGATGATTTGTATCCCCAGTTAAGCTCAACTACCTCTGCTGGTGTATCGAAACCGTTAGATGGCGGTGATTCAACCGACAGCTATAGCACTAATTTATCGGTCAGTTATGAATTAGATTTGTGGGGGAAAATCTCTGCCGATACCGATCAAGCCAAATGGGCCGCAATGGCAAGCCTTGAAGATCGCGAGAGTACCGCGCAAAGTTTGGTGGCCACTACGGCATCACTTTATTGGCAAATTGGATATTTAAAGCAGCGTATAGCATTAAGTGAAACGGATGTAGCCGACGCACAAAAAACCTTAGATTTGATTACTCGCCAATATCAATTAGGCGCTGTGACCAAGCTTGATGTTCTGGAAGCTAAACGTAGTCTTGCTAGTTTACAAGCACAGCAAAGTCAGTTTAATCAACAGTTAGTGGAGGCAAACAATGCTTTTGCGATTTTGTTTAATCAACCACCACTTGATATGACAAAAACCGTCAAGCAATTACCCGATATTACTTTACCAGAAGTGTCATCAGGTGTTCCGGCGGATTTATTGATCAGAAGGCCGGATGTTAAAGCGGCGATTTATGAGATTAAATCTAGCCTCGCCAGTAAAGATTCTGCTGATTTGGAATATTTACCGACTTTAACGCTTACAGGCGCTTTAGGGGGTTCATCACAAGAATTAAAAGAATTGTTATCTAACCCGATTGGCAGTCTAGGGGCAGATTTAACGTTGCCATTTTTGCAATGGAATGATATGCAAAACAACCAAGATATTGCGGATGTAGATTATCAATCTTCGATAGTCAGCTATCGCCAGGTGTTGTATTCGGCGTTTCAGGATGTAGAAAATGCGCTGTCTGCTCGTGAGCAGTTAAGTTATCAACAAGATCGCTTGCAAGAGCAATACGATGCCGCGGAGCAAGCTGAACGGATCTATATTTCGCGCTATAAATATGGATCAATCACCATAATGGATTTACTCGATTCTCAAGAAAACACACGAGATGCTAAAGCGTCGTTGTTAGAAAATCGTTACAATCAATTTGTCGCTCAAGTAGCCCTGTATCAAGCACTAGGTGGGCAAGATGTTGCACCCAATATAGATGCCTATCAAAATGATGATTCGGATATTTAGATTGTGCGATAGAATGCGAAAGTAGAGTCATAATCAAAAGCAGTTTAGAGAGGGAAGCATGAAGTTAGGTTTTATTGGCTATGGAAAAAGTACGAACCGTTACCATATGCCATTTGTAGAGGCTTCTGGTCAATTTGATATTGTGGGGTTTTATACACGAGGCTCTAAATCATTTGAGATGCCATACCAAGCCAAAGCTGAGCCGCAACGCTTTGATGATATTGAACAATTATTAAAAAGTGATGTAGAAGCGATCAGTGTGACAACACCGCCAAGTACTCATTATCAATTTGCGAAACAATGTATTTTGGCGGGTAAGCATGTGATTGTTGAAAAGCCATTTTGCAATACGTTAGCGGAAGCTAAAGAGCTTTATCAATTAGCGGAACAACATAAAGTTAAAATCACGCCGTATCAAAATCGCCGTTATGACAGTGACTTTCTTACGATTAAGAAGATCTTACAACGTCAAGATCTTGGTAAGGTGATGGAGATAGAATCAAATCACACTCACTACCGACCAGATGGTGCTGATAATCAAGGTGATAAATATGCTGGCAGTGTATATGGCCATGCGGTGCATTTTATCGACCAAGTTGTCAGCCTTTACGGTGAGCCAGACAGCATTATTTATGATGTGTGTAATCAAAAGAATTTTTACATTGGTGAAGGTTTAACCTATTCGGATACGGTGCCAGAAGACTATTATGATATTAAGCTGATTTACGGCAATTTACGCATTCGTGTACGTCATTCTCAGTTAATCGTTAAGCATCCGCCACGCTGGATTATTAATGGTACAGAAGCAACGGTAGAGAAGTACGATATTGACCAGCAAGAAAGAGATTTAAAGCAAGGAATCTTTTTAGACTCACCAACCTTTGGTCATGATACGCCTGAAAGCCTATGCAAAATCCACTTTAAAAATAGAATAGAAGAAGTGCCTGCAGACTACCAACACTACACTCAATTCTATAATGACTTTAAAGATTGGGTTGATGGTAAACGACTAAGCCCACCCGTTGA
This sequence comes from Vibrio algivorus, assembly GCF_030161215.1. Taxonomy (NCBI): domain Bacteria; kingdom Pseudomonadati; phylum Pseudomonadota; class Gammaproteobacteria; order Vibrionales; family Vibrionaceae; genus Vibrio; species Vibrio algivorus. The sequence continues at coordinate 650 of NZ_BSPV01000003.1, read as the reverse complement.
GAAAAATGAAGCTCTTGTGGTTATGCATATTTTAGAAACGATCGCCAATAAAGCTGCATATGTGCCTTTAAACCTGCAAGATTAAGTTAAATATCCTTATTGTTTTAGGTATATTTCACTAATACAAAACCGCCAATAGATTATTTATTGGCGGTTTTTTTGTGGTTGCTTGGGTAGTAGTTGCTTGGGTATATGACCAGGCAACTTTTTACGTAGTAGTACGCAAAAAGTTGCCTGACTTTCTTTTTTGTTAAAGCTTAATTTGTTGATTTTGTTGGTTATATAAAGTGGCATATTAATTGCTCATACCGTTGGTGTTACTCGAGGGAATTAATTGACCTCATTAATTTACAGCAACGAAAAAAGGATATTAGTAATGCCAACTCCATGTTATTTATCAATCAAAGGCGCGACTCAAGGCAACATCACTGCTGGCGCATGTACTGCTGATTCTATTGGTGATTCTTATGTAGAAGGCCATGAGGATGAGATGCTGGTTCAACATGTTGACCACACTGTCACGATTCCAACCGATCCACAATCTGGTCAACCTTCAGGTCAACGTGTTCACAAACCATTCAAATTCACCGTTGCTTTAAACAAAGCGGTTCCGCTGATGTACAACGCATTAACGTCGGGTGAAAAGCTAG